>NZ_VHLH01000029.1 GCF_006516965.1 Pararhizobium mangrovi
GTCGAAACGGGCCATTCAAAGCTCCTCCTCGAGGATCTTTGAATCACGATCCAGCCTCAAACGGAATCCCGTTTATGAGTACAGATCCTAGAGCCTTTCCGGGTCTACGAGGCCGGCCGGGACACGGCGAACCGCGACACTGCGTCAACGCCGAAAGAGCTTTTCGCTCGCACGGGAGAGACTTAGGTTCTTGCGCTGAAGCCTTCGGCGCATAAATCCCCTTCGACACCGCGCCGCCTTCCGCGCGCGCCGGACCAATCACGATCAGGAGTTCGTCATGGAAATGCGTCCACTCGGCCGTTCGGGCCTCACCGTCGCGCCCATCGTCTTCGGCGGCAACGTCTTCGGCTGGACGGCCGACGAGAAGACCTCCTTCGCGCTGCTCGACGCCTTCGTCGACCACGGGTTCAACGGCATCGACACGGCGGACGTCTATTCCCGTTTCGTCGAGGGTAACGAGGGCGGTGAGTCCGAGACGATCATCGGCAAGTGGCTGAAGGCCAATCCGGACAAGCGCGACAGGATCGTGCTGATGACGAAGGTCGGCATGGACATGGGGCCCGGCGGATCCGGCCTTTCGCGCAGCCACATCATGGATGCGGTGGACGCGTCGCTCCGGCGGCTGCAGACCGACGTCATCGATCTCTACCAGTCCCACCGGCCGGACGGTTCGGTCGACGACGAGGAAACGCTTTCGGCCTATCGCGAGCTGATAGAGGCCGGCAAGGTTCGCGCGATCGGCTGCTCGAACTTCTCCGCGAAGCAGGTCCGCGCCGCGCTCGATACCGCCAAGCGCAACGACCTGCCGCGCTACGAGACGCTGCAGCCGGAATTCAACCTTTACGACCGCGACGATTTCGACGACGCGCTTCGCGAGACCGCAGCCGAGGAAGAGCTCGGCGTCATTACCTACTTCTCGCTCGCTTCCGGCTTCCTTTCGGGCAAGTACCGCTCGAAGGCGGACCTGAAGAAGAGCCAGCGTGGCAGCCGCGTGGAGAAGTATCTCGATGCCCGCGGTATGAGCATTCTGGACGCGCTCGATTCCGTTTCGAACAAGCACGACGCAAAGCCCGCGGAAGTCGCGCTCGCCTGGGTGATCGCGAGCCCCGGCGTGACGGCACCGATCGCAAGCGCCACGAGCCACGACCAGCTCGAAAGCCTGGCCAAGGCGGCGACGCTCACGCTCGACGCCGACGACATGTCGGCCCTCGACGCAGCAGGCCGCTAACGTCTCCCATCAAGCAAGGAACGCCGATCATGGCTCTTCGCCTTCAAACCGTCATCTGCAGCACCCGCCCGGGGCGCATCGGACCCTCCATGGCCCAGTGGTTCGACCGGTTCGCCGAACAGGAAGGCAGCTTCGAGACGGAAATCGTCGATCTCGCCGAATTCTCCTTCCCCGTCTTCGACGAGCCGAACCATCCGCGTCTCGGCCAGTACGAGAACGACCACACCAAGAGGTGGTCGCAGACCGTCGACCGTGCGGACGCCTTCGTCTTCGTCACGCCGGAATACAATCACGGCCCGAGCCCGTCGCTGCTGAACGCGCTGACCTATCTGTCGCGCGAATGGAACTACAAGCCGGCGGGCTTCGTCAGCTATGGCGGTATCGCCGGCGGTGTTCGCGCGGTTCAGGAAACGAAATCGACCCTCGTCACGCTCAAGATGTTTCCGCTGGTCGTGGAAGGCGTCATCGTGCCCATGGTCCAGACGATGCTGGACGACGACAAGGTCTTTCACCCGAACGAGATGATGGAAAAGGGCGCCGACGCGATGTTGAAGGAACTGCATCGCGTTTCCGAAGCACTGAAGGGCCTGCGCACGTAAGGTCGAAGCACTTCGGCTCCGGCCGAAAGACGAGGCGCCGGTCGGCGCGCGTCTCGTCGCTGCACTCGTGGAAGCAGCCCGGAATCAGTGCCCGCGCATTTCGGCGATGGCACGCGCCTGCATGCCCTCCGGGTTCATCTGCATGAGTTCGATGCGGTTGCCGTCGGGGTCGGCGATCCAGGCCTGGCGGTTGCCGTCGAGGCCCGTCTTCGGTTCGATCGTCGGGAGAATGCCGTTCGACCGGAGCCGCTCGACGACCGCGTCGAGATCGTCCACCGTCAGGCAGAAATGGTTCAGGCCGTTCGCCTGCGGGTCCGGCGCATGGGTGCCCTCGGCATCGGGGAAGATCTCCAGATACTGGTCGTCGGTAATGCGCAGATAGATGAGCATAAGCCCGCCATCGTCGTCGTCGAGCCGCATCATCTCGTCGAAGCCGAGCTTTCCGACGTAAAAGGCGAGCGTGCGCTCGGTATCGGCCACGCGTATCGCGGCATGGCCCAATCCGGTGATGCCCTGCATGAATTCCTCCCCTTGAATCCGGACGGCAGCGATCGAAGGCCGAATGCCGCCCGACATATGACACGGCAGCGAGCCGGCCGCCCACGACGTGCATCGTCGGGACGCGGCAGCCCCCGGTGCGGCTGCCGGATCCATATCGCCCTCCGAATGGCGGGCGGTTCCGGACCACCCCGGTCGCGCCGGCCGACCGGCTCTATGCGCCGATGCTACCGCTTCTCGAGTTCGTCCGGCTTGTGAGCGGCCTGGTTGCCGGTCTTTTCGCTCTCGACGATGTATTTCGGATTGTCCTTGGACGCCTTGATCGTGTTCGACTTGATCTCGGTGTCCTCGGTGATCATCTTGACCACCTTGCCATGCGTCTTTCCTTGCGAGGTATCCCAGCTGACCTTGTCGCCCTGGGTGAATTCCTGCTTCTTCGCCATTGCAATCGATCCTTTCGCCGCGACCGCGCGGCCTTCATCAATCTTCAGGCCGCCACGCCCGCACGTTCGCCGATGCGCTTCAGGTCGCCGACGAAATCGCGCCAGGCGGCTTCCTTCGCCGCTTCGTCCGGCAGGCGAAGAAGATAGGAAGGATGGACCGTCAGGTAACCCGAGCGACCGTCGAAATCGATGAAACCGCGATTGCGGCCAACGGCCATCTGCTTTCCGGCGAGCGCATGCGCGGCCGTGGCGCCGAGCGCGACGGTGAGCTGTGGTCGAACGAAATCGAGCTCCTTCATCAGCCACCAGCGATAGTGCTTGATCTCGCTCGTCGTCGGCTTCTGGTGGATGCGCCGCTTGCCGCGCTGCTCGTACTTGAAGTGCTTGACGGCGTTCGTCATGTAGGTCTGGCCGCGTTCGATGCCGGCTTCGGCGAGTGCCCTGTTCAAAAGCTGGCCGGCGGGACCGACGAAGGGCCGCCCCTGCATGTCCTCCTGATCGCCCGGCTGTTCGCCGACGAAGGCAAGCGATGCGCCGGTCGGCCCCTCGCCGAGGACTGCCTGCGTGGCGCCCGGTACCAGCGGCTCGGAGGCCGCGATGATTCGGTTCAGTTCTTCGAGGGTCTTCGGTTCCTGCTCGTCCATGGCCGCGACTGCCTTTGTTGGATTGCGCTTGGCCGGTACCGACGCCTCGCGCTCGATCATGTCCCTGACGCGCGAAGGCGCGTTTTCGATCATTCCCGAAAGCGACGCGGTTTCCGGCATGTTCTTCCAGTATTTCTTCGGCATCTCCGCGCGCATCGCCCGCGTGTTGAGGCGCGCGGGATTGAAGATGTTCTCGTAATAGGTCCGCCATCCCGCTTCGAAGGCATCGTCCGCCGGGACATCCTCGCGCCTTCCCGCCGGCCCGACGGCGAGATTCTCGCGATCCCAGTGCAGCGAACCGACGGGGGTCACGATCGTCCAGTCCATCGAGCGGAAGCGATCGACGAAGAAGTCCGCCGTCTCCTCGACGATGAAATGATCGGGCTCGAACCATGCGAAGAAGCGTTCGTTGCCGGCGTCGTCGACGAGCCGGCGGAAGCGCACGAACGCATGCATCTTGTGCAGGTCGCGGCCGATCGCCTTGCGCAGGCCGTGCAGGCGGTGGACGAGGGGGTCGCTCATGACTTCGAGAAGGTGGCGCTCGCCATGGGTTACGCGCCAGACGAGATCGTAGAGAAGGGCGTAGCGCTCCGGATCGCGGTGGCACACGACGAGACGCACGAGATCGCCGACGGCGCGCGGCAGGGCGATCGGGCGGCCCTCCTGCGTGCCTTCGCCAGCGAAAAGGTCCGGCGCCTCCCCCGGCGACCAGACGACCGCTTCCGGTGGAACGTCCCCGCCGATCAGCAGGCGAACCGCACGCCGGAAGCCGGCGAGGTCGGCACCATCGGCGAGCGTAACGGTCCGCATCTCCATTAAAATAGGCTCATCTGCGTCGGCTGCGGAACGATCGCCTTTCGCAGGCCGAGACTGTCGGTCAGATGGCGCGGATGGTAGTCGGCCGTGATGAGAAAGGCCTTCGCCCGCCGCATGCCCGCCGATATGCGCGCGACGTCGTCGTAGCGAAGCCGCGTATGGCGGCGGGCGGCGATGATGCGGTCGACCGTGCGGGCGCCGAGCCCCGGCACGCGCAAAAGCATCTCGCGCTCGCCGGTGTTGACGTCGACGGGAAAACGCGCCCGGTTCTTCAGCGCCCACGCGAACTTCGGATCGATCTCGAGGTCGAGCATGCCGTCGGTTCCGCCCTCGGCGATCTCGCCGACCGAAAAGCCGTAATAGCGAAGCAGCCAATCGGCCTGGTAAAGCCGGTTCTCGCGCTGCATGGGCGGGGATTTCAATGGCAGGATCGCGCTCGATTCGGGGATCGGGCTGAAAGCGGAATAGTAGACCCGCTTCAGCTTGTGCCGGCCGTAGAGATCGGCACTCGTCGTCAGGATCGCGGTATCGGTCGTCGCGTCTGCTCCGACGATCATCTGCGTCGACTGGCCGGCCGGCGAAAATCTGCGCTTTTCCTCGCGCGCCTCGGTGATGCGCTCGTGCATCTGGCCCATCGCCGTCTCGATCGTCGCACCGTTCTTTTCCGGTGCGAGCTGCTTCAGGCTTTCGCGCGAGGGCAGCTCCATGTTGATCGACAGGCGATCGGCCCACATGCCCGCCTGCTCGATCAGCCACGGGCTCGCTTCGGGAATGGTCTTCAGATGGATGTAGCCGGCGAAGCCGTGATCCTTGCGCAGCTTCTTCGCCACCAGCATCATCTGCTCCATCGTATAGTCCGGAGACTTGATGATGCCGGACGAGAGGAACAGCCCTTCGATGTAGTTGCGCTTGTAGAACTCGATTGTGAGGGTGACGACCTCGTCGACGGAAAAGCGCGCGCGCTCGACATTCGAAGAGCGGCGATTGATGCAATAGGCGCAATCGAACAGGCAGTAGTTCGTCAGAAGGATCTTGAGCAGCGAGACGCAGCGTCCGTCCGGCGTGTAGGCATGGCAGATGCCGGCCCCGGTCGTGGAACCCAGCCCCTTCGCGCCGCCCGAACGCTTGGGTGCGGCCGATGATGCGCACGAGGCATCGTATTTCGCCGCATCCGCGAGTACGCCGAGCTTCTTCCGCAGCTTTTCATCCATGGAGATCTTCCTATCCTGTTCTTAATATGTTCCTCACATGCGAAGTGGCAAGACCATTCTCGCGAAGTTCACCGATACCCGTGCGTATGGGCGCAGCCCGGGTTTCCATGCTAGAGCCCTTCAGAGCCGGACGGGCGCGCCTCGGTCGCTCGAACGCCCGCCGTTTTACGAAGACGGCTTTCCGGAAAAGCAAAGAAGGTTCAGTCGGCCCGTGAAACTGCCAAAGCTCAACTGGTTCATCGTGTTCCTCGTGCTCGCGGTGGTGACGGCCATTGTCTTTCCGGGGCCAGGCACGACCGGCGGTCCGCTGCACTGGGAGTACGTGACGACCTACGGCGTTTCCGCGGTCTTCTTCCTTTACGGCCTGACGCTTGCGCCCGAGCGCATGAAGGCCGGGCTGACGCATTGGCGCGCGCATATCGCCGTCGTGCTTTCCACCTTCGGGCTCTTTCCGCTCGTCGTCCTTGCGGCCGAGGCGGCACTTCACGGCGCGGTCGATCCAGCGGTCGCGACCGGATTCTTCTATATCGCGGCCCTGCCCTCGACGGTCTCGTCCTCGGTGGCGATGACTTCGCTCGCGCGCGGCGACGTGCCGGTGGCGATCTTCAACGCGACGATCTCGAGCCTGATCGGCGTCTTCGTCACGCCGCTCTTCATGGCCTGGTATCTGAGCTCCAGCGGGGCACCAGTGCCGCTGTTGCCGACGATCCTGAAGGTCGTCATGCTGGTGCTGGTGCCGATCGTCATCGGCCAGATCGCGCGCATATGGCTCTCCGGCATCGCCGCACGCTACGGCAGGTGGATCAAGCTTGCCGATCGCGCGATCATCGTCGCGATCGTCTACGGCGCGTTCTCGAACTCCGTCGCCGACGGGGTATGGAGCCGCAACGACCCCGCGGTCGTCGTGGAAATCCTCATCGGCGTGATCGTGCTCTTCTTCGCTGTCTACGCGCTGACGACGCTGCTCGCGAAACTTTTCCGGATGGATCGCGGTGCGCGCATCGCCGTGCAGTTCTGCGGCTCGAAGAAATCGCTGGCTGCCGGCGTACCGCTTGCCCCCGTCATCTTCGCTGGCAATCCGAACATCGGCCTCATCATCGTGCCGATCATGCTCTTCCACTTCTGCCAGCTTCTGATCGTCAGCTTCATCGCCTCGCACGAAGCCAAGCAGGCCGACAGGCTGGATACGGCCGACGCGAAGGCGACCGCGGCCTCGCAGGCATAAGCGCGGCGCGAACCGGATACCGCTTGGTAACGTCACGCGGACGGATCAGGACCGATGCGTGCCTGCGCGCGGATGCGCGGTGTCGTAGATTTCGAGAAGCCTCGTCGTATCGACGCCGGTATAGACCTGTGTCGTCGAAAGACTCGCATGCCCGAGCAGTTCCTGGATGGTCCTGAGGTCGCCGCCGCCGGCCAGCAGATGCGTCGCGAACGAATGGCGAAGCGCGTGCGGCGTCGCGGTTTCCGGCAGGCCGAGCGCCGATCGCATCCTCTGCATCTCGCGCTGGATGATCGCCGGCTGCAGCACCTTGCCGCGCGCCCCGCGAAAAAGCGGTTCGTTCGATGCGAGATGAAAGGGACAGAGCCGCTCGTATTCGGCGACCGCTTCCCTCGTGGCCGGCAACACCGGCACGAGGCGCGTCTTGCCGCCCTTGCCGGTCACGCGCAGCGATTGCCGGGCGGCGTCGATCTCGCCGGGTTTCAACGCCAGCGCTTCGGAGATGCGCAGGCCGCATCCGTAGAGGAGGGTGAGAACGGCCGCGTTGCGTGCGGCGATCCACGGTTCTTCGGCGAGCTGTGCGCGGGCGCCGACGACATCGACCGCCTGACGGGCCGAAAGCGGTCTCGGCAACGACTTTCCCGTGCGCGGAGCCCTCAGCGCATGCGCACCGGCAGCATTCGCAAGCCCCTCGCGCTCCAGATATTTCAGGAGCGAGCGGATGCCGGCGAGCCCGCGACCGAGCGTGCGCGCGCCCGCACCGCCTCGTCGTCTTTCCGCGAGGAAGGCGCGGAAGTCGGCCGGACGAAGCTCGGCGACATCGGCCACCCCTGGCGGGCCGGCGAGATGGCGCGTAAGAAAGGTGCAGAACTGGCGCACGTCGCGTTCGTAGGCTTCGACCGTCTTTGGCGAAAGGCGCCGTTCGTGGGCAAGCGTCGCAAGCCATGCCTCGCGCTTGCGCGAAAGGTCGGGGGCCATCGTCACGATAAATTCTTCTGGCAAAAGACACCTCGGCCTTGATAAGAGCTTGGCGGGGGTCGATATCCACGCACCATGGTGAATCACCGATTAGGGATCGGTAAACACCGGCCGGTTACCCGCAAAGGCGGCTGTCATTGTGGGTACACAATCGCCTGCCACAGGCCGGCCAGATGCGACGACGGGGATTCACGATGCCGCTTAAGCGCTTCAACCTGCCGAACTTCGGCAATGTCGCCGACACGATCGCCCTCGTTTCCCACGGTCAGCCGGGCCATATCGTCGACCAGCTGATCGCCGAGCGCGGCCAGGGGCTGACGAGCCATCCGCTGTGGCCGGCGATGCGCCCCTTCCTCTATTCCACCCTGCACTACCGTCAGGCGATCCGCTTCGCCGACGCGGTAAGCACGCTTTCCGGCTTCCAGGCACTCGACCATCTTTCCGGGCTGCTCGACCTCGACATCGTCGTCAACGGAGAGGAACGCATTCCGCAAAGCGGCGGTTTCGTCATGGCGCTCAACCATCCGACCGGCATCGCCGACGGCATCGCCGTCTTCGATCTCCTGAAGGAACGGCGGCCGGACATGATGTTCTTCGCCAACCGCGACGCCATCCGGGTCAATCCGCGCTTCGCCGAGATCGTCATCCCGGTGGAATGGCGCGAAGAGCACAAGTCCAAGCTTAAGGCACGCGAGACGCTGCAGCTCACCAATTCCGCCGTGAAGGCGGGCAAGGCGACGATCCTCTTTCCTTCCGGGCGCATCGCGCACTGGCACGAGGGCAAGCTGACGGAACGGCCCTGGAAGACGTCGGCGATCTCGATGGCGCGAAAGTACAATCTGCCGATCGTTCCGGTGAACATGCGCTCGCGCAACTCCGGGCTTTTCTACTGGCTTTCGAAATGGTCGACGGAACTGCGCGACATGACCGTCTTCCACGAGCTATTGAACAAGAAGAACAAGACTTTCGAGTTCCGTATCGGCAAGCCGATCTCCGTGGAGGAACTGGAGGGCGAAACCATGGACGTCACTGCGGCGTTGGAGCATCACACCGTCGTGAGCCTGGCGGACGATCTGGACGCGACCTACCGCAAACCCTGATCGTCCGGTGGATGGCTGCGGCTTCGTACGCTTGGCGCTTCGACCCGACGGGACCCGGGCGGGCACTCGTGCGGTGCCCATACGCGCTCGCGGCCAATAGCGAGACGGCGTTCCGGAAGGCGGCATCCATTGAGCGACAACCATAACGAGACCGCGGAGACCTCCGCGGCGACGGGCGCGAACGGCAACGCGCTCGGCTACGTTCCGCGCTGGGCGGGTATCGGCATCTTTCTCTATCTGAGCGTCACGGCGCTGGCCTACGCCAAGTCGTTCCTCGTGCCGATCGTGCTCGCCTTCCTGCTGTCGCTGATCTTCGCGCCGATCCGACGCTATTTCGATCGGAGGGGCATTCCTTCCGCGGTCACGTCGATCGTCATCGTCATCGTGCTGATGATCGGTTTCTTCCTGATGCTCGGCGCGCTCGCCATTCCCGCCAGCGAATGGGTCGGCAATGCCGGCAAGGTCCAGGCGCGCCTGATTTCCGTGGTCGGCCCGCTTTCCAACACGTTCAAGGGCTTCTTCGACGCCCAGCGCACGATCAGCCAGTATCTGACGGCAAGCGGCCCGCACGTGCAGAAGGTGGAGATGCAGGGAAGCGGCCTCTTCTCCACCGTCGCCTGGCTCGCGCCGAGCGTTCTGACGCAGTTCATCTTCACGCTCGTGCTGCTTCTCTTCCTGCTCGCCTCCGGCGACATGTTCTACGAGAAGCTCGTGCACGTGATGCCGACCTTCAGGGACAAGCGCCGGGCGATGCGCATCGCCCACGACATCGAGCGCAAGCTCTCGCGCTACCTGCTGACGATCACCATCATCAACGCCTGTCTCGGGCTCGTCGTCGGCACGCTTACATGGCTGATCGGCCTGCCGACGGCGCCGGTCTTCGGCATCATCGCCTTCCTGTTCAACTACGTGCCGTATCTGGGTGCCGTCGCCGGCATCGCACTGACGGCGCTCGCTTCGCTCATCCACTTCCACGAGCCGGGCTTCATCATTCTCCCACCGCTTGCCTATTTCGCCTGCACGGCGATCGAGGGTCAGATCATCACGCCGTACTTCGTCGGACGCAGCCTGCAGCTCAACACGGTGGTCGTCTTCATCGCGGTGTCGTTCTGGGCGTGGCTATGGTCGGCGATCGGCATGATCGTCGCCGTGCCGCTGCTGGTCGCCTTCCGTACGCTGTGCGAGCATATTCCAACGCTCGCCAACTATGGCGACTTCCTTTCCGAGCGCCATGCGGAAACGCCGGACAACAATGCGGCCGCCGAAACGGAGTAACGGCGGCCGCATGAAACGACGGATGAGACGAAAGGCCGGTCAGATGTTCTGGCCGGTCTTCTTCCAGTCTTCGAGGAACGCGTCGAGGCCCTTGTCAGTCAGCGGATGCTTGACGAGCGACTTCAGGGTCGAGGGCGGCACGGTGGCGACGTCGGCGCCGATCAGCGCGGCCTCGCGCACGTGGTTCACGGTGCGGATGGAGGCGGCGAGGATCTCGGTGTCGAAATCGTAGTTGTCGTAGATCACCCGGATGTCGCGGATCAGCTCCATGCCGTCAATGGCCATGTCGTCGATGCGGCCGATGAAGGGCGAGATGAAGGTCGCGCCGGCCTTGGCGGCGAGGAGCGCCTGGTTGGCCGAGAAGCACAGCGTCACGTTCACGAGCTGGCCGTTGTCGGTCAGCGCGCGGCACGCCCGCAGTCCGTCGAGCGTCAACGGCACCTTGATGCAGATGTTGTCGGCGATCTTGGCGAGCTTGTCGGCCTGACGCATCATCTCGTCGTATTCGGTGGCGGTCACCTCGGAGGAGACCGGACCTTCGACGATGTCGCAGATTTCCTTGGTCACCTCGGTGATGTCGCGGCCGGCCTTCATGATCAGCGACGGGTTGGTGGTCACGCCGTCGAGCAGACCGAGCTCGTTAAGCTCGCGGATCTGGTCGACGTCGGCGGTATCAACGAAGAATTTCATGGGTAACTCCTTTCGGCCTCGCTCCCCGAGGGTTTCGACTTTTCCTTAGCCGAACTTGCGTGCAGGGTCACGGGCGATGACGAGGGATTCGCTTTTCACCGCCTCAACGCCGCATACCCGGGATGTGGTTCCCGTTCTGGTGCCGATGCCGGCAGACCGGGCGTATTCGTACGTCGTGCCGGACGAACTGGCGGTCGAGCCGGGATCGGTCGTGCAGGTGCCGCTCGGGCCGCGAAAGGTCGCCGGCGTCGTCTGGCACGGCGAGAGCGACGCGGTCGACGCGAAGAAGCTGCGTGCCGTCGAGCACGTCTTCGACTGTCCGCCGCTCGACGCGGCGATGCGCCGCTTCATCGACTGGGTAGCCGCCTATACGCTTTCGCCGCCCGGCCTCGTCGCGCGCATGGCGCTGCGCGCGCCGGCGGCCTTCGATCCCGAGGCGATGGTCGAGGGCCTGCGCCTCGGCGACACGCGCCCCGAACGATTGACGGATGCGCGCGGACGCGTGCTCGAGACCGCCGGCGACGGCATGGCGTGGACGCGTTCGGGCCTTGCCCATGCGGCGGGCGTTTCGGCCGGGGTCGTCGACGGGCTCGTCAGGCTCGGCGTGCTCGAACCGCTGCTCGTTCCGCCCCGGCCCGTCGTGCCGCCGCCCGAACCCGGATACGCAGAGCCTTCGCTTTCGCCCGCGCAGGCGGAGGCTGCCGAAACGCTGGTCGAAAAGGTACGCGAAGACGCCTTCTCGGTATCGCTGATCGACGGGGTCACCGGATCGGGCAAGACGGAAGTCTATTTCGAAGCGGTCGCTGCAGCGCTGCGCGAAGGCCGCCAGGTGCTGATCCTGCTGCCGGAGATCGCGCTGACCGAGCAGTTCATGGACCGCTTCCACGTCCGTTTCGGCACGCGGCCGGCGCAATGGCACTCCGAGGCCGCGCCGAAGACGCGCGAGAAGGTCTGGCGGCAGGCGGCCACCGGCGCGGTCCGCGTCGTCGCCGGCGCGCGCTCGGCGCTTTTCCTCCCCTTCCGCGAACTGGGCCTCGTCATCGTCGACGAGGAGCACGACCCCGCCTACAAGCAGGAAGACCGCGTGTTCTACCATGCCCGCGACATGGCGATCGTGCGGGCGAGCATCACCGGTTTTCCCGTCGTGCTCGCTTCCGCGACACCTTCGATCGAAAGCCGCGTCAACGCCGATCGCGGCCGCTACACCCGCTTGCGCCTGCCGGCGCGCTTCGGCGAGGCCGCCCTGCCGGACCTTTCGACGATCGACATGCGCCGTCATCCGCCGGCGCGCGGCGGCTTCCTTTCTCCGGTGCTGATCGAGGAGACGAAGGCGACGCTCGCGCGCGGCGAACAGGCGCTCTATTTCCTCAACCGGCGCGGCTACGCCCCGCTGACGCTCTGCCGCGTGTGCGGCCACCGCTTCGAATGCCCGAACTGTTCGGCCTGGCTCGTCGAGCACCGGTTTCGCGGCCGCATCGAATGCCACCATTGCGGCTACGGCCAGCCGACGCCCGAGGCCTGCCCCGAATGCGGCACGCTCGACCATCTCGTCGCCTGCGGGCCGGGCGTCGAACGCATTGCCGAAGAGACCGACAAGCTCTTTCCCGATGCGCGCATCATCGTGCTCTCCTCCGATATGATGGGCGGCACGAAGCGCCTGCAGCGGGAACTCGCCGCGATCGCCGATGGCGAGGTGGATATCGTCATTGGCACGCAGCTCGTCGCCAAAGGTCACAATTTCCCGATGATGACGCTCGTCGGCATCGTCGATGCCGATCTCGGCCTTTCCAACGGCGATCCGCGGGCGGCCGAGCGCACCTATCAGCTTCTCGGCCAGGTGACGGGCCGCGCCGGGCGCACCGGTCGCGCAAGCCGCGGCCTGTTGCAGACCTATCAGCCGACCCATCCCGTCATGCAGGCGATCGTCTCCGGCGACGCGGAAAGCTTCTACGAGCGCGAGATCGCCGAGCGGGAACGCGCCGGCCTGCCGCCCTTCGGCCGGCTCGCCTCGATCATCGTCTCGGCCGAGGACCGCGCCGACGCGGAAGATCATGCACGCGGGTTGCGCCGTGCGGCACCGGCGGACGCGGCGATGACGGTGCTCGGCCCCGCCGAGGCGCCGCTTGCGCTGGTGCGCGGCCGCTATCGCTTCCGCCTGCTCGTCCAGGGTCCGCGGACGGCGGACATGCAGGGTTTCCTGCGTGCGACGATCGCCGCCGGCCCGAAGATGCGCCGCACGGTGCGCGTCCAGATCGACGTCGATCCGCAAAGCTTTCTCTAGGAACCGGGACGCATCATCATGCTCACGAAAGACGTGCGAACGAGATCCTCGGAAATGGTGCGATGAGTTTCTACCTGCCGACGTCGCCCGGCGAATGGCTCGCCGCGGCAAGCGCCCTCGTGACGCTCGTCATCGGGCTCGCGACGCTTGTCGCGCCCGGGCCGGTGCTGCGCGCGACCGGCATGCGGGTCGACTGCGCCATGCCCGCGACGCTGATGGCGGGGCGAGCCCGCATGGCCGGTTTTCCGATCGGCATCGGCTTTGCCGCCCTTGCCTTCGCCCAGCCCTTCCTCTTTCTGGCGCTCGGAACGTGCTGGAGCGCAAGCGCCATCGGCCGCCTCGTCTCGCTTGCCGCCGATGGCGGTTTCAAGGTTCGCGCGCTCGCGCTCCTCGCTTGCGACGTCGTCCTTGCGGCGTTGCCGCTCGCCTACGTTTTCGGCGTGACGTAACGAGGGGTGCGAACGTTGTGTAAGGCCATGATTGCGAAGTGCTTTCGCGGTTTCCAACGGAACGGTCGAACCATGGTACGAACTGTCGCAGGTCGTGTTGCGACTTTACGAAAGCTATGCTAGACGAGCCCGAATTTCCAAGGCGGATCGTGCGTATGGGCGCGTGGTCCAGCTTTATCATAATCGAAGCGAAGTCGGGATGTTGGGGGGCCGGAGAGCCGGATCCGGGCATGCCGAGGTCAACCGAGAGAAACGCCGGCCCGTGGCTCACTCATCCGAACCGATTTCCGGCGTCGCGCAACGCTACGCCGCGTCCCTGTTCGAACTCGCCGTCGAGGAAGACGCGATCGATGCCGTTTCGAGCGACGTCGACGGTTTCGACGGCCTCCTGAAGGAAAGCGACGATCTGCGCCGTCTCGTCATGAGCCCGGCCTTTTCCGCCGATGAGCAGCTGAAGGCGATTTCGGCGATCGTCGATAAAGCCGGCTTCGGCACGCTCTTTTCGAACTTCGCCAGGGTGGTCGCCAGCAATCGGCGCCTCTTCGTCATGCCGGGCATCATCACCGCGTTCCGCGACATGGTCGCGGAGCACCGCGGCGAAGTCCGCGCCGACGTGATCACCGCGCATGAACTGAGCGACGCGCAGGCCGGCGAGCTGAAGAAGACGCTCGGCGAGATCGCCGGCAAGGACGTCACGATGGACGTCACCGTCGATCCTTCCCTTCTCGGCGGCCTTATCGTCCAGATCGGCTCGCGCCAGATCGACACGTCGCTTCGCACCAAACTCTCTACCCTCAAGCTTGCACTGAAAGAGGTCGGCTGATGGATATCCGCGCCGCGGAAATCTCCGCAATTCTCAAGGATCAGATCAAGAACTTCGGTCAGGAAGCCGAGATTTCGGAAGTCGGCCAGGTTCTTTCCGTCGGTGACGGCATCGCCCGCATCTACGGGCTCGACAACGTCCAGGCGGGCGAGATGGTCGAGTTCCCGGGCGGCGTGCGCGGCATGACGCTGAACCTCGAGAACGACAATGTCGGCGTCGTGATCATGGGTTCCGACCGCGAGATCAAGGAAGGCGACACCGTCAAGCGCACGGGCGACATCATCGACGTGCCGGTCGGCGACGCCCTTCTCGGCCGCGTGGTCGACGGTCTCGGCAACCCGATCGACGGCAAGGGACCGATCAAGACCGAGAAGCGTTCGCGCGTCGACGTGAAGGCGCCGGGCATCATCCCGCGTAAGTCCGTGCACGAGCCGATGTCGACCGGCCTCAAGGCCATCGACGCGCTGATCCCGGTCGGCCGCGGCCAGCGCGAGCTGATCATCGGCGACCGCCAGACCGGCAAGACCGCGATCCTCCTCGACGCTTTCCTCAACCAGAAGCCGCTGAACGAAGGCGACGACGAGAGCAAGAAGCTCTACTGTGTCTACGTCGCCGTCGGCCAGAAGCGCTCGACCGTCGCCCAGTTCGTGCGCACGCTCGAAGAGCGCGGCGCGATGGAATATTCCATCGTCGTCGCCGCCACGGCCTCCGATCCGGCGCCGATGCAGTACATCGCACCGTTCGCCGGCTGCGCCATGGGCGAATTCTTCCGCGACAACGGCCGCCACGCCCTCATCGGCTACGACGACCTTTCCAAGCAGGCCGTCGCCTACCGCCAGATGTCGCTGCTGCTTCGTCGTCCGCCCGGCCGCGAGGCCTATCCGGGCGACGTCTTCTACCTGCACTCGCGCCTACTCGAGCGCGCCGCCAAGCTCTCCGACGAGCGCGGCGCCGGCTCGCTGACGGCCCTGCCGATCATCGAGACGCAGGCGAACGACGTTTCCGCCTACATCCCGACCAACGTGATCTCGATCACCGACGGCCAGATCTTCCTCGAGACGGATCTCTTCTACCAGGGCATCCGTCCGGCGGTGAACGTCGGCCTTTCGGTCTCGCGCGTCGGTTCCTCGGCACAGGTGAAGGCGATGAAGCAGGTCGCCGGCTCGATCAAGGGCGAGCTCGCGCAGTACCGCGAGATGGCCGCCTTCGCGCAGTTCGGCTCGGACCTCGACGCCGCGACGCAGCGCCAGCTCAATCGCGGTGCGCGCCTGACCGAGCTTCTGAAGCAGCCACAGTTCTCGCCGCTCAAGATGGAAGAACAGGTCGTCGTCATCTTCGCCGGCGTGAACGGCTATCTCGACAAGCTCGAAGTGGACCAGATCCGCGGCTTCGAGGAAGGCCTGCTCGACTACATGCGTACCGAGGGCAAGGACATTCTCGAGCAGATCCGCACGGAGCAGGCGCTCAGCGACGATCTGCGCGAGAAGTTGAAGAGCACCATCGACGCCTACGCGAAGACCTTCGCGTAAGCGCGATCGCACGGCAGCGCATCAGCAGGATCCAAGGACCGGATGGCTTCACTTAAGGACCTGAAAAACCGGATCTCCTCCGTCAAGTCGACGCAGAAGATCACCAGGGCGATGCAGATGGTCGCCGCCGCCAAGCTGCGCAAGGCGCAGGAGGCAGCGGAGGCCGCTCGTCCCTATTCCGAACGCATGGGCGCCGTTCTCGCCAACATCGCCGGTTCGCTCGGCGGTGACGACGACGCGCCCAAGCTGATGACCGGCACCGGCAAGGACGACACGCATCTGCTCGTCGTCTGCACGGCCGAACGCGGCCTTTGCGGCGGCTTCAACGCACAGATCGTGCGCCGCGCGCGCCGCGATCTCGAGGCGTTGATGGCCGAGGGCAAGACGGTCAAGATCATCTGCGTCGGCAAGAAGGGTCACGACATGCTGCGCCGCGAGTTCGGCAAGCAGATCCTCGAGCGCGTCGACCTGCGCGAGGTCAAGCAGATCGGCTTTTCCGACGCCGACGGCATCGGCAAGAAGATCATCGGCCTCTTCGAAGAGGGCGAGTTCGACGTCTGTACGCTCTACTATTCGGAATTCAAGAACGTCATGACGCAGACGCCGACGGGCCAGCGGATCATTCCCGCTGCCGTCGAGCCGGAAAGCGGCGACGCGAGCGATGAGCCGAAAAGGGAAAACGGCGAGGATCCGCTGCGCGGCGCGATCTACGAATACGAGCCGGACGCCGGCTCGATCCTCGGCGACCTGATCCCGCGCAACATCTCGGTGCAGATCTTCCACGCCCTGCTCGAGAACGCGGCCGGCGAGATGGGCGCCAAGATGACCGCCATGGACAACGCGACGCGCAACGCCGGCGAAATGATCGACGACCTGTCGGTCCAGTACAACCGCCAGCGCCAGGCGCAGATCACGACCGAGCTTACCGAGATCATTTCGGGCGCCGAAGCGCTCTGAGGAATTCCAAGGAAAAGGGTCATTCACGATGGCTAAGGCAGCAACCGAGACCGACGTGACGGCGGAAAAGAAGCCCGCCGCGAAGAAAAGCGCCACGACCGGCACGAACGCGCCGAGCAACCGCAAGGGCGGCACCGGCACGATCAGCCAGGTCATCGGCGCCGTCGTCGACGTGCGCTTCGACGACTACCTGCCGGAGATCCTGAGCGCGCTCGAGACCGACAATCACGGCAACCGCCTCGTGCTCGAGGTCGCGCAGCACCTCGGCGAGAACACGGTGCGCACCATCGCCATGGACGGCACCGAAGGCCTCGTGCGCGGCCAGGACGTGACCGACACCGGCGCGCCGATCTCCGTGCCGGTCGGCGACGAGACGCTCGGCCGCATCATGAACGTCATCGGCGAGCCGGTGGACGAAGCCGGCGAACTGAAGACGGAAAGCCGGCGCGCCATCCACCAGGAAGCGCCGCTCTACGTCGACCAGGCGACGAGCAGCGAGATCCTCGTCACGGGCATCAAGGTCATCGACCTGCTCGCGCCCTACGCCCGCGGCGGCAAGATCGGCCTTTTCGGCGGTGCCGGCGTCGGCAAGACCGTGCTCATCATGGAGCTCATCAACAACGTCGCCCGTGCGCACGGCGGTTATTCCGTCTTCGCCGGCGTCGGCGAGCGCACGCGCGAGGGCAACGATCTCTATCACGAGATGATCGAGTCCGGCGTGAACAAGGAAGGCGGCGGCGAAGGCTCCAAGGCCGCCCTCGTCTACGGCCAGATGAACGAGCCGCCCGGCGCGCGTGCCCGCGTGGCGCTCACTGGCCTGACGGTCGCCGAGCACTTCCGCGACCAGGGGCAGGACGTGCTGCTCTTCATCGACAACATCTTCCGCTTCACCCAGGCAGGCACGGAGATTTCCGCGCTTCTCGGCCGTATTCCTTCGGCCGTCGGCTACCAGCCGACGCTTGCGACCGACATGGGCCAGATGCAGGAGCGCATCACCTCGACGAGCAAGGGCTCGATCACGTCCGTGCAGGCCATCTACGTGCCGGCCGACGATCTGACCGACCCGGCACCGGCTGCGACCTTCGCCCACCTCGATGCGACGACGACGCTTTCGCGTTCGATCGCCGAAAAGGGCATCTACCCGGCCGTCGATCCGCTCGACTCGACGTCGCGCATGCTCGACCCGTCGATTGTCGGCGACGAGCACTACGGTGTCGCGCGCGAGGTGCAGCAGATCCTTCAGCGTTACAAGTCGCTGCAGGACATCATCGCGATTCTCGGCATGGACGAGCTTTCCGAGGAGGACAAGCTGACGGTGGCGCGCGCGCGCAAGATCGAGCGCTTCCTCTCGCAGCCCTTCTTCGTCGCCGAGATCTTCACCAACGCGCCCGGCAAGCTGGTCGAGCTCAAGGACACGATCCAGGGCTTCAAGGATCTGTGCGCGGGCGAATACGACGATCTTCCGGAGTCGGCATTCTACCTCGTCGGCAACATGGAAGAGGCCGTCGAGAAGGCCAAGAAGATGGCCAGCGAAGCGGCCTGACCGACGCATGAGCGAGCCGCGGCGGGCACGACCCGGCGCGGCCCTTTTTCCTTCTTCGCAAAGGCGATCGCGCGACCATGGCGGACACCTTCACCTTCGAACTCGTCTCTCCCGAGCGGCTTCTCGTTTCAAGCGAAGCCCGCCAGGCCGTCATTCCCGGCAGCGACGGCGAAATGACGGTCATGCCGGACCATGCGCCCGTGATGACGACGATCAATCCCGGCGTCGTGCGGGTCACGGACGGAAGCGGGACCGAAGAGCGCTACGTCATCTTCGGCGGCTTCGCCGACATCCTGCCGGCAAGCTGCACGGTGCTTGCCGAATCGGCGATCCATGTCGACGACGCGAACAGCGAGCAGGTCGAAGGCTGGATCAACGAAGCGCACGAGCGGATGGAAAAGATGGATTCGGAGGAGGAGAAGGCCGACATGGCGACCTACCTGCACCAGCTCTCGACCATCAAGAACACCGTCATTCCGGCCTAACGCGGCCGCGACTACACGAGACGAAAAAAAGCGGGCCGTCGAGCCCGCTTTTTTATGGCCAACGATCGTTGGCTACGCCCCGGCGAGCGGAGCGAAGACCGCAACGACCTCTTCGTAGACCGGTCGCTTGAACGGAACGATCAGCTCCGGCACGCGGCGCATCGGTGTCCACGACCAGGAATCGAATTCCGTCGGGTGGCCGTCGGGCGGCGGATTGACGGCGATCTCGCTCTCTTCGCCCTCGAAGCGAAAAGCGAACCAGCGCTGCTTCTGGCCGCGGTAGCGCCCCTTGAGCGCGGTGCCGAGCACCGTGTCGGGCAGCTCGTAGGTCAACCAGTCGGGCGCCTCGCCAACGAGCGTGACGGAGCGCATGCCCGTTTCCTCGTAGAGTTCGCGGTAGGCGGCCTGAAGCGGCTCCTCGCCCTCGTCGATCCCGCCCTGAGGCATCTGCCAGAGCATCTGCGAACCGTCGTTCTCGTCGTCGATCTCGACCTTGCGATGGCCGACCCACACTTCGCCCTCGCCGTTGAGCACCATGATGCCGACGCAGGGGCGATAGGGCATGTCTTCGCGCTTCGGTGCGCCATCCGTCATTCGGCGTTTCCTTGCAGTTGCGTGTCCGTGTCCGGTCGATGAACGAGGTGCGACACGCCGACGAGGCGGATGCCGTTCGCCTGGGCCGCCGCGGCCCAGTCGGCGACGGCGCTGATGGTCGTCGGAAACGCCGACGCGACGCCGATGGCACTGCCCTGACGGTGCGCGCGATCGGCGAGCTTGTCGAGCGCATCCTCGACCGCCGAGCGTCCCGACCCCTCGTCGAGGGTAAGATCGGCGACCGCGTAGGGCATGCCGATCCGTGCGGCCATCGTCGCCACGCGCGACTGGGCGGCGGAGCCGTCGTCGAGGAAATAGAGGCCTCGCGCATCGATGTCGTTCAGCACCGGTTTCAACGCGTCGGCGTCGGAAAGGAGCCGGCCGCCCATGTAGTTCATCACGCCGGCGTAGTTCGTGATGCGGCCCATGGCGCGATGGAGCTCGCCGAGCTCGTCCTTCGAGGCAGCCTCTGCGGTAAGCGTGTGCGGACCCGGGCTGTTGGCAGGGTAGCCGTAGGGCTGCATCGGCACCTGCAGGATGACCTCGTGGCCCGCCTTGCGCGCCGCCTGCAGCCAGCGATGAAGACTGTTGCCGTTCGGCGAGAATCCGAGCGTCACGCCGGACGGAAGTTCGTCGATCGCGCGCTGCGTTCCCGTCTGGCTGAGACCGAGGCCGCCGACGACGATCGCGACCGGCGCGCCGGATCCGGTCGCCGCCGTTCGCGCATAGGCGTCCATCGGCCGCGTTCCGTCCGGGCCCTTCACGGGAAGCGGCCCGAAGTCGGATTGGTGGGTCAGGCTGGCAGCGGGATTATAGGAAAGACCGCCCGTATCGTATTCGCCTGGGGCGACGACCGCCGGGCCCGTATCGTTTCCGCCGACATGCATCAGCTTCATGCCGTCGAGGCTCTGCTGCCCTTCGGCCGAAGCGCTCTGCATCGTGCCGGGGGTCGTTGAAGGGACGGGCCGTTTCGTCTCAACCGCGTGCGCGTTCGCCGGAGCCGGGCTCGCGGTCGACGGAGCGGCGGCGTGCTTCGAAGGAGCCGGGGTCGCGGTCGACGGAGCGGCGGCGTGCTTCGAAGGAGCCGGGGTCGGTGCGCTCGCGGAAGCCGGCTTTGCCGGTTCGCCCTTGCGGCTTGCGATCACGAGCGAGCCGTTACGGCCGCTTCCGAAGACGGGACGGTCGAGCGCGGTGAAGATCGATCCGCCGATGACGAGACCGGCGACGAAGACGCCGGCGAAAACGCGCAAGGCGGGTCGGCCGCGAGGTTCGCGCGGTGCCGGGGCATCCTGCCCGAGTGGCCTGTCGAGTTCGCTCCGCACCCGCCTCTCGCCTCGATCGGGCGTCTCGATCCCCGATCGAAGAGCGACGCCGCATAAAAAGATCGTGCCGACCAGGGGCCGGCACGATCGATCCTGTCAGACCTTACTTGCTCGAAGCTTGATCCGGCGTGTCCGCCTTGGCCTGATCCTTGTCGCTCGGCGGATAGGCCGCGTTCTTGGTCTTGCCGCGGATCAGGTCGAGCGCCGCGTTGAGCTGCACGTCGTCCTTCGGATCCGGCGGCACGTAGGCGAGCGAACCCGAACCCGTATTGGTTTCGTCCGCGCCCTTGATGTGGCCCTTCAGTTCGGTCTCGGCCGGCGCCTGGATCTTGTCCTTGAGATCGTCCGGAATGGGCTCCTTGATCATGATGTCCGGCTTGATGCCGGTGCCCTGGATCGACTTGCCCGACGGCGTGTAATAGAGCGCCGTCGTCAGCCGC
Organism: Pararhizobium mangrovi; assembly: GCF_006516965.1. Taxonomy (GTDB): domain Bacteria; phylum Pseudomonadota; class Alphaproteobacteria; order Rhizobiales; family Rhizobiaceae; genus Pararhizobium_B; species Pararhizobium_B mangrovi. The sequence continues at coordinate 21,128 of NZ_VHLH01000029.1, forward strand.
AGGGCACCGTTCTCGCCGAGCGGAATGATCGTCTGCACCGAACCCTTGCCGAAGGATCGGGTGCCGAGCACGGTCGCGCGGTGATGGTCCTGAAGGGCGCCGGAGACGATCTCCGAAGCCGAGGCCGTTCCGCCGTTGATGAGGACGATCACCGGCTTGCCGTCCGTCAGGTCGCCCTTCGTCGCATTGAAGCGCCGGGTTTCCTCGGGATTGCGTCCGCGGGTGGAGACGACTTCGCCGCCCTGCAGGAACGCGTCGGAAACGTCGACCGCCTGGTCCAGAAGACCACCGGGGTTGAGCCTAAGGTCCAGGACGTAGCCCTTGATCTTATCCTTGCCGACCTTCTGCTGGATGTTCTGGATCGCCTTCTTCAGCCCATCATAGGTCTTCTCGGTGAACGAGATGACCCGGACATAGCCGATGTCGCCGATGACGCGCGACTTGACCGCCGCGACGGAGATCGTGTCGCGCTTGATCGTGACGTGGAGCGGCTTGGCGGCGCCTTCGCGGTCGATCGTCAGGTCGACCTTGGTGTCGACGGGTCCGCGCATTTCCTCCACGGCGTCCTGAAGGGTCATGCCGGAAACGGACTTGCCGTTGATCTCGGTGATCTTGTCGCCGGCGAGAACGCCGGCCTTCTTCGCCGGGGTGTCGTCGATGGGGGTGATCACCTTGATGGCGTCGTCTTCCATCGTGACCTCGATGCCGAGGCCGCCGAACTCGCCGCGCGTCTGCGTGCGCATGTCGCGCGCTTCTTCGGCGTTCATGTAGCTCGAATGGGGGTCGAGGGAGGAAAGCATGCCGTTGATGGCCGCTTCCGTCATCTTCTGTTCGTCCGGCTTGCGCACGTACTGCTCGCGCACGCGCTCGAAGACGTCGCCGAAGATCGACAGTTCCTTGTAGGTCTGCGATCCGGCCGCTTCGGCCGGCAGAGAGAACGATTGAACCGCACCCATGGCCGCCGCTCCGACCAGCGCGCCCGCCACGACCAGTGAGACTTTACGTACCATTCTTCACCCTTCCAGAAACTGTTTGCGTCCACCAGGGCGACGGATCGACCGGCTTGCCGTCTTTTCGAAACTCGATGTAGAGCGTCGGTTGTCCGGAGACTACCGCCAATGCCGAGGCGGCGGCAAGCCTCGTTTGCCCCATCTGCGCCACCGGCTCGCCGGCGACGACGAATTGCCCTTCGTCCACGTCGATCTCCTCCATGCCGGCCATGACGAGATGGTAGCCGTCGCCGACGTCGAGGATGACGAGTTCGCCATAGCTGCGGAACGGACCCGCATAGACGATCTTCCCGTCGGCCGGCGCCGTGACGACCGCGCCCGGCTGGGTGGAGACCATGATGCCGTTCAGCGCGTGGCCCGTGCCGTCGTCGTCACCGAAGCCGTGCACGATCCGGCCGGCCGCAGGCAGGTTCAACGCATGCTTCAGGGACGAAAACGCGTATGCGGGCGTAATGCGGTTTTTGTCGGGCAGGCCGTTCTCCACGCGCCGGCGGGCGGCCTGCAGCTCCGCTTCCGTCTCGGCGCGCCGGCGCTCCTGCGCAAGTCGCGCCTGGCGCATCGTCGCCTCGGCCGTATCCATCTGGCTGTCCAGCTTGCCGATGAAGTCCTGAAGGCTGCTCGCCTGGTCGGCGAGCCGCTTGGCCTCCTCGCTCTGCGTCTGCAGGCGATCGCGATTATGCGACTGCAGCGCCTTCTTCTTCTCGATCAGCAGGGAAAGCCGCGTTTTCTGCTCCGCAAGCTGGGAAAGCGTCGCCTTCACGCCTTCCTGCTGCTTGGCGATCGACGCCCGCACGGCGGCAAGCCGGTCGAGTTCGTCGAGAAGCGCGCGCATGCGTCCGCGCATCCTCGGCACGACCGAGCCGAGCAGGATGGCACTTCGCACGGACGAAAGCGCGTCCCGCGGCTCCACGAGCAGGGCCGGCGGCGGGTCCTGGCCCATGCGCTCCAGCGCGCCGAGCACCTCGGCAAGGCGCCCGCGATGCGCCTTCAAATTCGCGTGAATCCCGTCCTGCTCCGTCTTCAGCGCCGCCAGGCGGTCCTCGTCGTCGGACAGACGTGTCTCGAGATCCTTCTGCTGCGACGCCGCGGAGACGAGCTCGTCGCGAAGTGCCGCCCGATCCTTGGCGAGCCCGTCGATGCGTGCCTTGAGCTTGGCGACCTCGTCCTTCGAAAGCGACAGCTGGTTCGAAAGGCGGTCGATCTCCGCGCGCGTCTCACGCTTGCGCTCGGCGAGCGCCTCGGCCTGATCGTGCGCCTTCTTGACCAGCGCATCCGGATCGGTGGCATCGCCGGTCGCGGCGTCGTTTGTCGCGGTGGAAATCGGCTGTGCGACGTCGGTATTGTCGGAAGGGTTCTTCTCGGCACGTGCCGGCACGAGAAGAAGCGCAAGCATCGTCGAAAGCGCGAGCATCGTCGTGCCGCGAAAGGGCCACGGGCGGTCTCTGCGAGATGGACGAATGGCAGCAATCATCGCGATCGAGGCTACGGGTCGAAGACTTAAGGCGGCATTAACCATGACACCGACTGCCGGGTAAACACCCCTCGAACGGGCGCTATCCCGCGCGGTGATAGGGATGTCCGGCGAGGATCGTCGCCGCACGGTAAAGCTGCTCGCAAAGCATGACCCGGACGAGCTGGTGCGGCCATGTCATGCGTCCGAGCGCGATCGTCACGTCGGCACGCTCGCTCAACGCCGGATCGAGGCCGTCCGCCCCGCCGATCAGAAGGCTGAGCGAGGCCCGCCCGGCATCGCGGAAATCACCGATATGCGCGGCGAGCGCCTGCGAATCGAGCGGCTTGCCGCGTTCATCGAGCGCGAACAGGACCGTCCGTTCCGGCAGCGCGCGCGACAATGCTGCCCCCTCCTCGCGCCGGCGCGTGGCGGCATCGCCGGCGCGGCTTTCGGGAATCTCCACCGTGGTGTCGGGTTCCAGGCCGAGGCCGCGTCCGATCTTCGCCAGCCGGTCGGCATAGCGCGCCACGAGTTCGCGTTCCGGCCCGGCCTTCAGCCGGCCGACGGCGAGGATGCGCACGCGCATCGGTCTCTCCCTTCACCGGCCCGGCACGATTCCGGCTCGGCCCGTCCGTCCGCAGCGATCGAACGCGTCTTGCGGCGTCGTCCCTGCCGACGGGCTCGAGCCTAGTGCACGGTATCGTCGGCGAGATCCGGGATCATCCACATCTTCTCGAGATTGTAGAAATCGCGGATCTCGGGCTGAAACACGTGCACGATCACGTCGCCGGCATCGATCAGGACCCATTCGCCATGGTCGAGCCCTTCGACGCGCGCCGAGCCGAAGCCCTGCTCCTTGAGGGCGCCGAGCAACTGGTTGCAGACCGCCATGACGTGACGGTTGGACCGCCCGGTCGCCACGATCATATGGTCGCCGAGGGCGGACTTGCCCGATATGTCGATGGAAACGACGTCTTCGGCCTTTGCCTCGTCGAGGCTGTCGAGGACGATGCGAAGCGCCCGGTCGGCGATTTCCGTTCCGCTTTCCGGCGCTGTCGAGAACACGCTCTTGGCGTCTCCCTTGTGTGCTGTTCGCAGTGTCTTTCCTTCCCGTGGACGAACGAACCGAACCGGCTCATCGAAACTCGAAGCGATGCGCTCGAGCATCCGACTCCGGCTCACAAACAACGATGTAATCATAGCCTCGCAAAATTGAAGGTTTCAAGACGTTCCGTATCACGCTTCCGAATGCCCCGCCCGCCCGGAGCGCGTACGGCGCAATTCGGTGGACGACAGCGAGGAACGCGGACCGTGGATGAAGGTCCAGGCCGGCGGCCGCATCCGGGCGAGCGCGCCGGCGTCCTCCTCGTCCACGCGGGCGTTGCCGAAGGTCTTCGCGAGCTTGGCCGAAAGGAAGGACAGCGTCGAGCCTGGCCGGTCGATCACGGCGATCGGCAGGCGTCGGACGATCTCCTGCCAGTTCTGCCATCGGTGGAAGCTCGCAAGGCTGTCCGCGCCCATGACCCAGACGAAGCGCACGCCGCGGTTTCGCGCCTGAACGAGCGCGATCGTCTCGGCGGAAAAGTTCAGCGTCCACGCGGCCTCGAACGCGCTCACGCGGATGCGCCGGTCGTGGGTCAACGCTTCGCTGAGCGCGATGCGTTCGGGAAGCGGCGCCAGTTCCCCGTGGTCCTTCAGCGGATTGCCGGGGGTGACCATCCACCAGAGCTGATCGAGCCCGAGCCGCCGGACGGCGATCTCGGCCACCAGCCGATGGCCGGCATGGGGCGGATTGAACGAGCCGCCGAAGAGACCGACGACAAGCCCCGGCTCGGCGCGCGGAATGCGCAGATGACGACGCGCGACCGGCTCGACCGGCCGGATCGCGCCCGGCGCTACGGGACGGACCGTCAAGGCCGCGTCTGACCGCTGCCGCGCACGCGGTACTTGAAGGAGGTGAGCTGTTCCACGCCGACCGGCCCGCGCGCATGCATCTTGCCCGTGGCGATGCCGATCTCGGCGCCCATGCCGAACTCGCCACCATCAGCGAACTGCGTCGAGGCGTTGTGGAGCAGGATCGCCGAATCCACCTCGTCGAAGAAGCGTTCGACGACGGTCGCATCCTCGGCGAGGACGGCCTCGGTATGATGCGAGGAATAGCGCTCGATATGGGCGATCGCCCCTTCGACGCCTTCGACGAGCGCCACCGAGATGATCGCGTCGCCGTATTCGGTGGACCAGTCCGCTGCGACGGCGGGCGCGACGTCGGCGAAGAGATCGACCACCGCGGCCGAGCCGCGGACTTCGCAGCCCGCCTCGCCGAGCGCTTCGATCAGCGGGCCGAGATGCGTGCCGGCGGCGCGATGATCGACGAGCAGCGTTTCGGCCGCACCGCAGACCGACGTCCGGCGCATCTTGGCGTTGACGACGACGGCCTTCGCCATGTCGAGATCCGCCGAGGCATCCACATAGACGTGGCAAAGGCCCTCGAGGTGAGCGAACACCGGCACGCGCGCATCGTTCCTGACGCGCGCGACGAGGTTCCTGCCGCCCCGCGGCACGATGACATCGATATTTCCGTCGAGCCCGGCGAGCATCTCGCCGACGGCCGCGCGATCCGTCGTCGGCACGAGCTGGATCGCCTCGCCCGGCAGGCCGGCCGTCTTCAGGCCTTCGACCAGGCAGGCATGGATCGCCCGCGAGGAGTGCACCGAGTCCGAACCGCCACGCAGGATGACGGCGTTGCCCGCCTTGACGCAGAGCGCACCGGCATCGGCGGTGACGTTCGGCCGGCTTTCGTAGATGACGCCGATAACGCCGAGCGGCGTGCGCACCCGCTCGATCTTCAGCCCGTTCGGGCGGTCCCAGCTCGCGATCACCGAGCCGACCGGGTCCGGCAGGTCGGCGATGGCGTCGATTCCCGTGGCGATGCCTTCGATGCGGTCCGCATCGAGCGCCAGCCGGTCGACCATCGCCGCACCCATGTCGCTCTCGCGCGCTGCCGCCACATCGCGTGCATTGGCTTTAAGGATCGTATCGCTCGCCGCCCGGATCGCCTCGGCCATGGCGAGAAGGGCCGCACGGCGCCGTTCGCCACCCAAGGTCGCGAGCGGGCGGCTTGCGGCACGCGCGGCTTTGCCGATCCCGTCCATGATTTCGGCGGTCGAGGCGTTTGCCGCCGTTTCGTCAAGCATCGGCATGTCCCTCCGCTTCGCCCCGCGGCAAAGCCAGTCCAGCGTTTTCCTTCGCGGGCTCGCCCGAGCCTGTCAACACCATGTCATCGCGATGGACCATGGCCGCCCGGCCGGCGTAACCGAGAACGGCTTCGATTTCACCGGACTTGCGACCGGCGATCAGCGCCGCTTCCTCCGAATCGTAGCTCGAAAGCCCGCGCGCGACCTCGCGCCCGTTCGCATCGGTGATCGCGACCCCGTCGCCACGCCGGAAACGGCCGGAAACGGCGCGAACGCCGGCCGGCAGCAGGCTCTTGCCGGCCGTAAGCGCCCGTTCGGCGCCCGCATCGATGACGAGGCTGCCACCCGGCACCAGCTGACCGGCGATCCAGGTCTTGCGTGCGGTCACGGGCGTTCCGGCCGGTGCGAACCACGTCGCGCGCGCCCCGTCGTCGATCGCCGCCAGCGGATGGTCGAGCTTGCCCGAGGCAATGACCATGGCGCATCCGGCGGCCGTCGCCATGCGCGCGGCGTCGATCTTGGTGCGCATGCCGCCGCGCGAAAGCTCCGAACCGGCATCGCCGGCCATCGCCTCGATCTCCGGCGTGATGGCGGATATGTGCGGCAGATGGCGCGCATCCGGGTCGCTGCCGGGCGGCGCCGTATAGAGCCCGTCGACATCGGAAAGAAGGACGAGGCAATCCGCGCCGCTCATCGTCGCCACGCGTGCGGCCAACCGGTCGTTGTCGCCGTAGCGGATCTCGCCGGTCGCGACCGTGTCGTTCTCGTTGATGATTGGCACGGCGCCGAAACCGAGCAACTGGCCGACGGTGGCGCGCGCGTTCAGGTATCGCCGTCGCGTCTCCGTGTCGCCGAGCGTGAGCAGGATCTGGCCAGCCGCAAGGCCGTGATCGGAAAGACGCTCCGACCAGGCACGTGCGAGTGCGATCTGACCGACGGCCGCCGCCGCCTGGCTTTCCTCCAGCTTCAGCGCGCCGGCGGGAAGGCCGAGAACCGAACGCCCGAGCGCGATCGCGCCGGAGGAGACGACGAGCACGTCCGCACCCGAAGCTTTCAGTGCCGCCAGATCGCTGCACAGGGAATCGAGCCAAGCGCCCTTCAGCCCGCAGCGGCGATCGACGAGCAGCGCCGAGCCGATCTTCACCACCACGCGCCGAAAGCCAGCGATCCGCTCACCCTTTTCAGGCATCGCCGTCGGCTTTCACGGGGCCTTCGTCGGGAACGGCTCCGAAGCGACGCACGGACCGCGCCTCGATCTCCTTCGCAGCGTCGATGGCACCGCGCACGGCGCCGAGAACGGGCCTGAGCCCCGTATGTGCGGCAGCGGAAAGCACGAAGGGATCGCTGCTGCAGACGGCTGCGAGCGACGCTCGCTTCTCCGCCAACGTCTCCTCGTCCACCACGTCGATCTGCGAAAGGCCGACGATCTCCGGCTTGTCCGCAAGGTCGTGCCCATAGGCTTCGAGTTCGTGGCGCACCGTGCGGTAGGCGAGCGCGACGTCCTCCTCGCGCGCGGAGACGAGATGGATCAGCACGCGCGTGCGCTCCACATGACCGAGGAAACGATCGCCGATCCCCACACCCTCGTGCGCGCCTTCGATAAGGCCGGGAATATCGGCGATGACGAACTCGCCGTCGTCGAACGAGGCGACGCCGAGATGGGGATGCAGCGTCGTGAAGGGATAGTCCGCGACCTTCGGCCGGGCGCGCGTGACGGTCGCGAGGAAGGTCGACTTGCCGGCGTTCGGCAGGCCGACGAGGCCGGCATCGGCGATCAGCTTCAGCCGCAGCCAGATGGTCTTTTCCTCGCCTTCGAGACCCGGATTGGCGCGCCGCGGGGCCTGGTTCGTCGACGTCTTGAAATGGGTGTTGCCGAAACCGCCGTTTCCGCCTGCCGCGAGGCGGTAGCGCTGGCCGACCTCCGTGAAGTCGCAGATCGGCGTTTCGTTGTCCTCCTCGAAGATCTGCGTTCCGACGGGGACCTTCAGCGTCACGTCCGCGCCGCGCGCGCCGGTGCGGTTGCGCCCCATGCCGTGCATGCCGATCTTCGCCTTGAAGTGCTGCTGATAGCGAAAGTCGATGAGCGTATTCAGGCCGGCGACGGCCTCCGCCCAGACATCGCCGCCCCGCCCGCCGTCGCCGCCGTCCGGGCCGCCGAACTCGACATATTTTTCGCTCCGGAACGAATGGGAGCCGGCGCCGCCGTCGCCCGAGCGGATGAAAACGCGTGCCTGATCGAGAAACTTCATGGTCGAAACGCCATCCTTGCCGGGCGCGGCCCCTTCGGCCGGGCCGATCCCGCACCGGAACGAGCGTTACAGGCCCGCCCCTTCACGGTCAAAACCTTTGCCCGGCGGACGGAAAGCCGCCCGCCGGTCGTCACATCCTCCCGGTCGCCTACGTCGAGGCGATGGCGGGCTTTCCCGACCAGCTGCGCAGCGAGATCCACGTCGTCCGGTCGAGCCTGTACCAGCGCACCGGCACCTGCCGCCCGAGCGCCAGCGAAGCCACCGTCGTTTCGCCCTGGTACTGGAGACCGCATTTTTCGATGACCCGCCTGGACGCGGCGTTCGTCACGCGGCAGCGCGCATGCAACCGGTCGATGTCGCGGGTGCGAAAGGCCATGTCGACGAGCGCATGCGCCGCCTCCGTCGCGTAGCCCTTTCCCCAGAACGGCGCGCCCAGCCAGTAGCCGAGTTCCAGCGTATCGGCTTCCGGCTGCGGATCGAGACCGCAACAGCCGCAGAACGTGCCCGTTTCCGCCAGCGTTACCGCATAGACGCATTTGCCGATCGCGCCCTTTTTCGCGTTTCGGACGAAATCCACCGCGTCCTTGCGCGTATAGGGATGCGGCATGCGCGAGACCATGGTCGCGATGCGGGCATCGTTGGCGAGATCGGCAATCGCGTCGATATCCTCGACGTGCGGCGGCCTGAGCACCAGCCGCTCGGTCAGGAGGATCGGACATTCGGGCGAGAGACGTTCGCCGGGTCCGGGACTGCTGTCGTCCCTGCTCCGGCTCCATTGGGGATCGGCTTGCATCGTCGGCTCCTTCCTCGGTCCGAAAGAAAAGGGGGGATGGTCTGCCCCATCTCCCCCTTTCGGACTTCGTGGCCTGAACGATGCGGCCGGGTCGATGAGACGCCGGCTGATGTTCGCGGATGCCGGCTATTCCGCTGCGTCTGCCTTTGGCATGACGGATACGTAGGTGCGCCCGTTCGCCTTCTTTCGAAACGAAACGTTGCCTTCCGCCTTCGCAAAGATCGTATGATCCCTGCCGAGGCCGACATTCGCACCCGGATGCCAGCGCGTGCCGCGCTGGCGCACGATGATGTTGCCTGCGAGCACGGCCTGGCCGCCGAACTTCTTGACGCCGAGGCGCTTGGACTCCGAATCGCGCCCGTTGCGCGAGGAACCGCCGGCTTTCTTATGTGCCATGGTTCTTTAACTCCTTGAATTCCTGATACCGTTCGGGTCGAAAGCCCTACTTGGCGAGTTCCTTGGCCTGCTCGCGCCAATCCTGAAGCTGCGCGGCGCTGAACGGCATGGCCTCGTCGACGCGCTCGATGTCGGCATCGGAAAGGCCGGCGATCTGCACGAACGTGGTGATGCCTTGCTCGTTGAGCTGCTTGGCCGCCACCTTGCCGACGCCCTTGATCTTGGTCAGGTCGTCGCCATCGCCGACCGGTGCGGTGAAGAGCGCGCCCTTGTCCGCCGGGGCGGCGTTGGAAAGCGTCGGCTCGCCCGGCTGACCCGCCTTCGTATCGGCCTTCGCGCCGTCCGTCTTCGAAGCGGCCGGCGTCTTCGTCGCGCTTGCCTTCTTCGAAGGTTCGGCGCCGTTCGTCAGGATCTCGCCGATCTTCACGACCGTCTGATGCTGGCGATGGCCGCGCGTACGCTTGGAATTCTGGCGGCGGCGCTTCTTGAAGGCGATGACCTTGCGCGCGCGGCCCTGGTCGACGACTTCGGCCATGACCCTGGCACCTTCGACGAAGGGCGTGCCGACGGTGGCGTCCGCGCCCTCGCCGACCATGAGCACTTCGGCGAACTCGACGGTGTCGCCCGCCTCGCCGGCGAGTTTCTCGACGGTAAGCACGTCTTCCGCACCGACGCGGTACTGCTTGCCGCCGGACTTGATGACTGCGAACATTTTGGACCTTTCCCGTGTTCTCAAACGACCTGCCGGCAGGCTATGGATGCCAGGCCGGCGACCGTCTTCTTGTCAGTCGATTGCATCCGCAGGATGCGCCGAAACCCGACGCACCACAGGCGCCCCTCGATCGAGAGCGCACCACGAATAGAGCGCACGCGAGACGAGGTCCCGCATGCGAACCCGCGGGCAATACGAACACGCGCATGAAAAGTCAAGCCGACAAGCCGATTCCGCACCCCCTCCCCTTGCCCCGCTCCCCCGCAATCGCTAAGAAGGCGCCCGCGCCGAACAAGCGCCGACCGGACCCCGCGGAGAGGTGGCAGAGTGGTCGAATGCACCGCACTCGAAATGCGGCATACGGGCAACCGTATCGTGGGTTCGAATCCCACCCTCTCCGCCACTCTACCCTGTCAAGTTACTGTAATTGCGTGTTTTTCTGTATTTTGTCGAACGTGCAGCACCAATTTACCCCACACTTTGGTTGCGGTGGTCGTTTTGCCAATTACGGGTATCGCTGCGTTGCGAGGTGCGCGCGCTGTACCGGTCCGCGATGCGAGGCATGAGAGCATGGCATCGAACCGCTCGCCCCGAATGCCGTCGCGCGCAAGCGACGCGCCGTCCGTCACGTCGCACGGGCGAACGTCCACTCCCGATAGGCCCAGATCAGTTGTAGAACACGAAAGGCAGTCCGCGTGATCCGGCTGGGTCCGGACGAGACAGACGACGTCATGCCCCCGCGCTACCAGCGTTCGCACGGTCGCGCGCCCGATCGTGCCGGTGCCACCGAGGACGAGAATACGGCACGGCTGCGCATCCTCCGCTTGATCGATCATCATCGCGTCAGATTAGGCGAGTTCACGAAAAAGAGCGAGGAATGGCCAACCAACCCGTCGTACTTTCAAGCGTAAGCCGATAATCGAACCAGACTGCTCTCGACTGGCTGGTGGGACACATTTGCGGGCCGTGAGCAGGCTGTCCGGTTTCGGCGGCGGCGTCGGAAAAGCTGCCCCTAATGATCCAACGTAAGCTAATTGTAATCGTTCGGGCAGCCGTGATCTTCTCGCAAAATCTGTCGTTCATTGGGACGGAAAGCGGAGGTGAGGGATTGTGATAGCATGATCGACAAAGCGGCCGACCATCAGGGGCTCAATATTCAGATCCAAAATCTTTTTAATCAATTCCTGCGCTTTTTAATTAACCGGTCATTCATTGAGGTGGCACGCGGAAAGGTGCGCGTTACCCAAAGACTTCAACTTCGGCACATCGACCCTGCATCGGTCCATGACATACGGGCAGCGGGTGTGGAAATGGCATCCGGTCGGGGGTGAGAGCGGGCTTGGAAGTTCCCCCTTGATCGGCTGGAAGCGGCGCTTGGTCGTGTCGATGCGCGGAATTTCAGACAGAAGTGCCTGTGTGTAGGGGTGGTTCGGCCGGCGGAACACCTCCTCAGTTGGCGCCTCCTCAACGATCCTGCCGAGGTACATGATCAACACCCGATCGGAAATATGCTCGACCACGCCGAGATCATGGCTGATGAAGACATAGGTCAGGTCGAGTTCGCTGCGCAGGCGCGTGAAGAGGTTGAGGATCTGCGCCTGTATCGAGACGTCGAGTGCTGCGACGCTCTCGTCACAGATCAGAAGTTCGGGCTGCACCGCCAGCGCACGCGCAATGTTCACGCGCTGCCGCTGACCGCCGGAGAATTCGTGCGGCAGCCGCTTCTTCATCGTCGGATCGAAACCGGCCATCTTCAGATAGGCGTCGACGTAGTCCGCCCGCTTGCCCTCAATGAGGCCGTGCGCACGCGGTGCCTCGCCGACGATGTTCTCGATCGACATGCGCGGATTGAGCGCTGCCATCGGGTTCTGGAAGATCATCTGAGTGCCTAGCCCGGCAGCGGCGTCATTGGCCGAAGCCCGCTTTCCGACCGAGCGGCCGTTCCAGCGCACCTCGCCGGCCGATGGCTTCAGAAGCCCTGCCATTACCCGGCCGAAGGTGGATTTCCCGCAGCCGCTCTCGCCGACGACGCCGACGACCTCGCCGCGCGCAACGTCGAGAGAGACACCGTCGAGCGCGTGGACGATGCCCCCCGGCTTGGCGAGTTTCAGACCGATCGCCATCTTCGCGGCGATGTCCGGCTTGCGGCCGAACCGCATTGCGATGTCGCGCGCTTGCAGGAGGGGTGTGGCGCTTCCGCTTGCGGGAGACGTCAAGAGTCGGATCCTCCGGTCGGATGGAAGCAGCGGTAGCCATGATCACCCTGCCATTCGATGCCCGGCACGACGAGGCAGGCGTCGTCGGCGCGTAGACAGCGGGTGCGGAAACTGCAACCCTGCGGCAGCCGTGCAAGGCTCGGCGTCATGCCGGGAATCTGCGCCAGCGGCTTTCCGCGCGTGTTCTGGCTCGGCACGGAGGCGATCAAGCCACGCGTATAGGGATGGCGGGGCGCGGCAAGCACATCATGGGCGCTCCCCGTCTCGACGATGCGTCCGGCATACATGACAGCGATCTCGTCTGCGAGGCGCGAGACGATGGCAAGATCATGGGTAATCCAGATGACCGCCGTGCGGTTTTCTTCCGCCAGCGTCTGGACCTGCGCGATGATCTGCGCCTGGATCGTCACGTCGAGGGCGGTCGTCGGCTCGTCGGCGATGATCAGGTCGGGCCGGTGAAGCATGGCGATGGCGATCGCCACGCGCTGACGCATGCCGCCCGAAAATTCGTGCGGATAGGCGGCAAGGCGTTCTTCCGGGCTCGAGATACCCGCCTGGCCCAGCGCATCGCGCGAACGCTCGCGCGCCTCGCGATCCGGCACGGGTTCATGCGCTTTGATCGCCTCGATCATCTGCGTCCCGATCCGCAGCACGGGATTGAGCGTCATCATCGGATCCTGGAAGATCATCGCGATCCGACGGCCGCGGAGACGGCGCATCTCTTCGCCCTGAAGCTTCGCAAGGTCGGTGCCATCGAACAAGATGCTGCCGGAAACGATCCGACCCGGCCGGTCAACGAGTCCCATGATGGAGAAACCGGTCACGGACTTGCCGGACCCACTTTCCCCGACGAGGCCGAGGATGCGGCCTCGATCGAGTTTCAGCGACACTTCATTGACTGCCCGCAAGCCGGCGGGCTTGCCATGGGCGGGAAACGCGGTGACGAGATTCCGTATGTCCAGCAATTGCGTCATTCTAGACGTTCCGCGGATTGAGGATGTCGCGCAGCCGGTCGCCGACCAGGTTGATCGAGACGATCGTCAGCAAGAGCGCGATGCCCGGGAAGAAGCTGATCCAGTATAGCCCCGACAGGAGATACTGATACCCGTTGGAAATCAGCATGCCGAGCGACGGCTGGGTAACCGATGCGCCGAGGCCGAGGAAGGACAGCGTAGCTTCCAGGCTGATGGCGCGCGCCACTTGCATCGTGGAAATGACGATTACCGGCGCAAGGCAGTTCGGCAGCAGGTGGAAGAAGAGGATTCGCCACGTCGGCAGCTTCAGGCAGCGAGCCGCCTCGATATATTCCTTCTCGCGTTCGACGAGAGCCGTGCCGCGGACCGTACGGGCATAGGTTGCCCATTCGGCGATAATAAGCGCGATGATCACGTTGGTTACGCCGTTGCCGAGCGCGGCGAGCATCATCAGCGCCATCAGGATCGTCGGGAACGAGAGCTGGAGATCGACCAGCCGCATCAGGAAATTCTCGGTACGCCCACCGACATAGGCCGCAAAAAGCCCGATGAGGGTACCGATGCTTGCCGCCGCTAGAGCGGAGAGAACGCCGACGAGAAGCGAAGTACGCAGGCCGAAGAGAATGCCGGAGAAGATGCCGCGCCCCTGCCCGTCCGTGCCGAGCAGGAAGTGTGTACCCATCATCGATTCCCCGCCAGGAGGCAGGCGCCCATCCATGATGCTGATCTGGTTTAGGTCGTATGGGTTCTGCGGGGCGATCTGCGGCGCAAAGACGGCGGCGAGAACGATCATCACCAGAAGGGCAAGGCCGACCACGGCGCCGGGCGAGGCGAAGAAAGAACGCCAGAGATGCCGCCCCTCTTCCGCCGGCGCTTCCGGCTGAGGCTCGACGATTGCACCGTCCGTGCTCTCTGCAAGATTTGGGTTCACAGTCTATCCCTCCGCGCCAATCCGGACGCGCGGATCCAGCAGCGTGTAAAGCACGTCGACGATGAAGTTCAGGCACACGAACAGCACAACCATCATCATCAGGTAAGCGACGACGATCGGACGATCGAGCATCTGGATGCTGTCGATGATGAGCTTGCCGACGCCCGGCCAAGCGAAGATGCTTTCCGTGACGACCGAAAAGGCGATGAGCGATCCGAACTCGACGCCGATGACCGTGACCACAGGGATGAGCAGGTTCTTCAGGACATGGACGCGGACGATGCGGCCTTCGCGAAGCCCCTTGGCGCGAGCGAACTTGATATATTCCTGAGGTAGGATTTCCTGAACGCCGGCGCGGGTCAAACGCAGCACGAGCGACGTTTTGAAAAGCGCCAGGTTGAGCGCCGGCAAGAGCAAGTGGCGCAGACCGTCGAGGGTGAGGAAAGACCACTGGACACCGAAGAGTTCGGCCGTTTGCCCGCGCCCGTTCGAGGGCAGCCAGCCCAGTTGCACGGCGAAAATCAGGATGAACATCAACCCGACCCAAAACGTCGGCAACGAAAACCCGAAGATCGAACCCGTCATGATCAACCGGGAGATCGGCGAGCGAGGACGAAGCCCCGCATACATGCCAAGCGGGATGCCGATGACGATCGCGATGACCAGAGCGGAGACCGCAAGTTCGATGGTTGCGGGCAAGCGTTCCAGAATCACGTCGAGCGCCGGCCTACTGTAGACAAAACTGTTGCCGAAATTGCCGTGCAGAACGCCGGTAACGAAAACGAAATATTGGTCCCACAGCGGCTTGTCCAAACCGAGATGGGCAATGAGCCGAGCACGCTCCGCCTGGTTGGCGTCCGGATTGATCAGAATGTCGACCGGATTGCCAATGACGTTCACGCCGATGAAGACGATGATCGTCATCGCGACGATAACGAACAGAGCCTGGATCAGCCGGCGGACAATGGAAGCGAACATCCCGTAACCGCCGTTCAGCCGACCGAGATGGCCATGCCGTCGCGCTGCGGATCGGCCGCACCGCGCGAGATACCGTCATCGATACGAATGGCGTGCAACGCCGCGAAGGCATAAGTCTGAGGTGAGCGTGACACCGTATACCCCTCCTCGCGCATGGTCTTCTCGACCGCGCGGGTGATGCGGTTGCAGATATCGAGCGTGTTCGAGACGCCGACGATGCGGGGTGCGGAGACGGCCTCGTGAATGCTCATGTCGAAATCGACCATGTTCATGATGCCCTGTGCCACGGTAGGCGCGATATAGCTTCCGCCCGGTGCGCCGATAACGATGAACGGCTCGTCGCCTCGAAACACGATGGTCGGTGCCGCCGAACTCGCTCGCCGTTTGCGCGGGGCGATCGATCCGGCGCGACCCGGCCGAGGATCGAAGCGGCTCATCGTGCCATTGTACATAAAACCCAGTCCTTCGGTGATCGCACCGGAGGGACTGCCGAGCGTGTGGGTCATCGCGACGGCGTTTCCGTCGCGGTCGATGACCGAGATATGAGTCGTGTCTCGCTGTGACAGGTCGAGACGCTCGACGCTAGCGCGCTCGCCCTTGCGGATGCTCTTTGCATGGGCGCGCGTGTTCTCGTCGGAAAGCAAGCGCTCCACGGGAACCTCCACATAGGCGGGGTCCCCCATGTGGGCATCCTTGTCGCGGGTCATGCGTTTCATCGCTTCGAAGAGGATGCGCACATGCTCCGCGCCACCGTGGCGCATCTTCGCGATGTCGAAATTCTCCAGGATCCTAAGGAGCTCGAGCATCGGAAAGCCCGAGCCCGGCGGCGGGCTGGTGGCGATGCGATGGTCGCGATATGTCGCCTCGACCGGGCGCGCCTTGCTGACTTCATATGCGGCAAGATCGTCGAGGTCGATCAGTCCGCCACTGGCCTTGAAATCGGCCGCGATCTGTTCCGCGATTTCGCCACGATAGAAGATGTCGGAGCCGCCGCTCTCGGCGACCCGTTCGAGCGTAGCGGCGAGATCGGCATTGACCAGTCGATCGCCGACGGACCGCAGCGATCCGTCCTCATGGAAATAGACCCGGCGGCCGGTTTGCGAGTAGGCAAGCTTGTCGCGTGTGTTCACCTGCCCGTCGGCGGTCTGTTCCTTCGTCCAGTACCAGTGCATGTGCGGACGGATCATGAAGCCGTCGCGGGCGATCCGGGCTGCAGGCGCGATCAGGTCCGCCCACTCAAACGTCCCGTAGTCGCGCAGCGCCGTCTCGTATCCCTTCAGCGATCCCGGCGTGCAACAGGCAAGATAGCCGATCTCGGAAATGTTGTCTTCGAGCACGAAGCCGAAGCCATCGCGGCTTTGGCCGAGAAGCTTGTCGAGCCACATGTCGGGCGTGGCGGCAGCAGGAGCGAGCGCATAGAATTCGAGAATCTCATGCACGCCGCGCTTCGGCATGTAGACCTGCATCGAGCCGAAGCCGCCGACTCCGCTCATCTGCGGGTCGACGACACCCTGAACGAAGGCGCAGGCGAGCGCTGCGTCGACGGCGTTGCCGCCGCGTTCGAGAACTTCGGCGCCGGCCTCCACCGCCTCGGGCTGCGGCGCTACGATCGTGGCGTTCTTCATGCTGCGCGCCTCCGGGCAAGGGTCTCTGCCAAAAAGTCCTTGACGCGGTCGAGGACCTTCATGCGGTCGTGCGCGACCCCGGGCACTTCATCGAATGTGATATTCACCCCGGCGGCCTCAAAGGAACGCGCCAGCGTTCGCAGACGCTGCCCGCGCGTTTCTCCGGCGTCGTTTGCGCCATCCATCCAGTATTTTGATCCTTCTTTGTGGGTGATCTCCCACGTTTCCAGGTCCAGCCCGCCGACGACCATCTGCACCGGCACGCGGGCGAGCGCCTTGGCGTCGAAGGGCTTGCCGAAGCGTTCCGCGACGTCACGGATGCCGACCCACCAGTCGCGGCCTGGATCGAGCAGCGTCACCGAGCCCGGCGCGCCGATACTGGCCGCCCACAGCCGCTCGGGATGCAGGATGGCAAAGCGATGGGTGAAGTGCCCCCCGCCGGAAAAGCCGAACATCGCGAAGCGGCTCCAGTCCTGGCCGTATTTCTCGGCCATCTCTTCGACCATGGAGAGAAGGATGCTGTCGTAGCGGATGTCAGCTTCTTCGATGTATTTGTAGCCGGATCGCGCGCCGTCTCCCCTCACGTTCATCGGGAAGATCGGGCAGAGCACCGCGCAGTCGTGATAGCGGCCGAACTCGGCGAAGCCGTCGCGAAATTCGATGGCCGAGGTGCGGCCCGTCCCATGCACGGCGACAAGAAGATCGATCTTCCGCCCGTCGGAGGCAGCCGGCGGCACATAGAGAAGCATGTGGAAGCGCGGATCGAAGGATGACGCGAAGATCGCGGTATGACCGTAGTCATAGATGGCGCGCGCACGCGCCGCGGCCGCGGATGTGCCAAGTTCCTGCATGGATTTCCCTTGAACGGAGAAGAAGGAGGATAGCCGGCGGTCAGGCCGGCTTGACCTCATATGCGAGCGTGTACTTGTCGCCGCGCGGCTCGTATTTGATCGTCTTCTTTGCGCCCATGACTACGTTCTCGTAGTGCATCGGCAAAAGATAGAGGTTGTTGAAAGTGATTTCCGAAACTTCCTCAAGGAGCGGCGTGCGCTTCTTCTCGTCGAGCGTACGGGTCGCCTCCTTGATCAAAGCATTGAGTCTCGGATCGTCCACGCCACCGGCATTATACCGACCGGTACCTGCCTTGGAATCGCGTTTGGCAACGAGCGCCAAAGCCGGATTCGAAACTTCGCCCGTGTTGATACCCCACGAAGCCAGATACACGCCGTATAACTTGTCGTTGTATTTCTCCGAATAGACCGCCCACGGCATCACGTTGACCTTTGTCTCGATACCAATGCGGGCAAGGAACTGGCCAACCGCCTGAAGCACCTGGCTGTCATCGACGTAACGGCCAGATGGACCGTGCAGCGTCAGCCGAAACCCATCTTTCCAGCCAGCTTCGTCCAGCAGTTTCTTGGCTTGCTCCGGATCATACTTGACGGGTTCGACGTCGTCGGAATGTCCGGCATATCCCTCCGCGACGAACTGGTGGGCGACGGTGCCGTTGCCTTCCATTACACGATCGACGATGGCCTTGCGGTTGATCGACATCAGCATAGCGCGACGGACTCGTTCATCCTTGAGCGGGTTCTTGTCGAGCGGCGAGCCGTCCTTGGCAGTGATGTCCGGTGTCTTGTCACGCTCGATGTCCATTCCGAGAAACACGAGCCGTGTCGACTGGCCCCGGATGATATCGAACTTGCTGCTGCCCTTCACGCGGTCGATGCCCTGCGCGGGAAGGTTCTCGATGAGATCCGCATCGCCGGACAGCAGGTTCGCCAGACGCGCACCATTGTCGGGCAGGATGCGCAGCGTCACCAAGCTCCAGTGGGCCGGCCCTGCGAAATAGTCTTCGTTACGCGTAACCACCAGGCGATCGCCGGGCATATAGGACTTGTATTTGAACGGACCGGTGCCGACCGCCGCTTTACCGCTGTCGAACTCAGATACATCGGCTTTGGCGTACTTCGCGCTGATGATGCGAATGCGGCTCAGCGAGTTGAGGATCATCGGATCCGGCACAGTCGTCTCAACCACGACGGTATGCGGATCCTTTGCGGTGACCTGCTTGATGTTGCGCGTGTAGGAGGCGAAGGACTGGCTCGGCTTGTCGCGTGCCCGCAGAAGCGAAGCCACCACGTCTTTGGCGGTAAAATCGCTTCCGTCGTGGAACTTGACGTTCTTCCGCAGGACGAATTCCCAGTGCGTGTCGTCGGTATTGTTCCAATTGGTCGCGAGTTGCGGATTGTTCTCGGCCTTGCCGCCACGGTTGATCAGGCTGTCGAAGATGTGTCGGCTCGTCGCATTGTTCGGCGAATTGGACTGCTCGTGCGGATCGAGGGTGGTGAAGGGCGCGGCAACGCCGATGGTGAGAGCGGTATCCTTGGCCTTGGCGAGGCCTGGCATCGAGGCCGCTGCGGCCAGGATCAACGAGCCTCGCCCAAACTCGCGTCGCGTTATCGAGATACCCATTGCATCACTCCCCGTTTTTCATCGCCTAAACTTTGTATCTCGACCGGCACTGCCAATGCCGATCATTTTCCCGAGTACAGCAAAGGGGTTTTCGGCTTGTCAAACCGGAAAAACGTTGCGTATTAACTGGTGATACGCTTACGACGCCTGATTTATCGCAGCCAATACGACGTTGGGATGACAAGTTCAGAAGACGACTCGAACACCAGTGAATGAAGATAATCGCTATGTAATTCAATCTGTTGACGCGGCGCTGGTCGTGCTGATGCAGGTTGCTCGACGGCCGGGATGCGGCGTTTCGGAGATCGCGCGCCGCGTCGGAGAGACGAAAGCAAAAACCTTCCGGCTGTTACGTACACTGGAACGACACGCCATGGTGTTTTGCGACGCTTCGCACGGCTACCGGCTCGGTGACGCCATTCTCGTTCTCGGCACTGCCGCCTCCGGGCAGATCGATCTGGTCAAGCTGGCGAGCCCGATCATGGAGGATCTGGGGCTCAAGGTGAACGAGACGGTGCAACTTCGCCTGCGGGATGATGCCGAGGCGCTCTGCATCGCCAAGTTCGAACCGTCACGGGATCTACGGGTGCACGCGGTGATCGGCAGGCGCAGGCCGCTCTACGCGGGCTCGAGCAAGGCGATCCTGGCGTTTCTTCCTCCGGCAGAGCGCGATCGCCAGCTTCCGGAGAAGCTGATCGCGTTCACCAGGAACACGTTGACACGGCGTGACCAGTTGGAAGAGGAGGTCCGCCGTATTCGGGCAGGCGGCTATTGCGTCAGCCGAGGCGAAGTGAGCGACCAGCTCGTTTCGGTCTCTGCGCCTGTCTTCGCTATCGACGGCAGCATCATAGCCTGCCTGAACATCGCGGCGCCATCGTTCCGAACACAAGATTCCGACATCAATCGGTTTATCAAGTTGGTGACGCAGGCCGCTGCTTCTGTATCAAGGGGACTGGGCTACACAGGCTGACGGTCTCAACGAAGGCTCAGAGCTTCTTGAGTCGTGAGGCATGCAAGGACTGATTTCCCCACTTCGCCGTCTGGACGTGCATGGCGAAAAAGCCAACCAATCAAAGCCGTCCTGGTTTGTGATTGCATCGGCAGTTTTGGTGCCGGGTGCTGACAGTCCGGTTCTGGGTATCGCTCGGCGGTAAGCTGCCGTTCTGGATCTGCCTCATCAGGCAAAGTTTTGCCTCGTCAGCTTGACGACCTATTGCAGCTATCGGCGTCACGCTGGCGACGAATTTGACCCTAAACGGACATTTGGAGCGTATGCCGATTCTTAGTTTCGTTAGGTTGAGCTCGGTCTTTGCGATGCCAGCGAGGTTCCTTTATAGCGCCGATGAAATAAGGGCAAATAGGAACGCGGTGAAGTAGCGGTCTGTCTTGCTGATCTCGTGGCGATTGTCCTTGGTATTGGCGCGGGTATGTATCTCATCGCACGCGGGGAGGTAAGCGACATGAGAAAAACGGATCCGGATGATGTTCGCAACGACTTTGCTGCCGGGTTGGCAGACGTGGTCTCGTTTTATGACACGGCCTTCGCCGCCGTGACAGGGGACAAGGATCGTACTCTGCTTGTTGAACACACGTTCCTTGCGGCCGCCGTGCTTTGGGAAGGCTACGTCAGCGATCTGCTCATCGCGTACATCAACCGCGACACGACCCGCTTCCGACAACACCTAAAAGACGCCCTCGAAGCGGGTATGAGTACCAAGCAGAAGACCATTTACACCAACTATGCCAGCCTCTCGGTGCCGGTGCATATCAAGAAGGGCGACATAATTGAGCTCGTCGATGCCGGCGGCAACAACATCACATTCAGCCATTTTGGCGAGCTAATCGAAGCTGCGAACAGATGGCTTGTGCCTGCATCAGCGGGTCGGATCACAGGACGTACGGCAGCTCAGAAGGCGTCGGTTAACGCGTGGATCGCGATCCGCAATCACATCGCACATCGGTCAGAGCGATCAGGCAAAGCGATGAACGCTGCCCTGGCCAAGGGGGAGCTTCATGGCACCGGCTTGGGAAGAGTCGGTCCGAATGCAGTCAACCACGTCGGTTCATTCCTGAAGTCCACGCCAGTCGGGATGCAATCGCCCCGCATCAAGCTGTACCTTGATGGTATGAGCGCAATCGCGGCCTTCATCTAGGGGGTCAAGGTACTCTGAGACTCGGGACCGTTCGTGTCGCTCGTTTCGGTAGGTACGCGTGTCGACCGTAGTATTTCGGGCGCCACCAAAAAATAGGTCATCGATGGTGTGGCCACCCAGAAGCGCAAATTCACTACAGCCTAGTGCGGCCGTCGTCTCCGCGCGCCACCAGCGGAAATGCGAGATCGTTTATGCCCAAGAAAGTTGAAAACGACCAGGAAGCGGACGAGGCGCTGACGAAGATCCGCAAACGTCTCAGAAAGACGCTGGCAGTCGGTGTCAGCACGCGGTAGTCAACCCACAGGCTGCTTTGTGCCCAAGGCGATTTGGGAAGAGAGGGACAAGCTCGCTGAGGCGAGCCCGACGGTCTTGCCTTATCCCTACTGCGGGGAGCGCCCCGCCCCAAGCCTCAGTCCGGCGACGGGCGCGACGACCGGGGCTTCGGCCTCCGCTGTGATGCGCCGCTCCAGATCATGCGCCTCGGCGACACCAACCGCCACCAATTGGCCAAGCGCCCGATCGATCCGCGTTCGCGCCGGATGAGCTAGCGCGAGCAATCCCGGGTCCTCGACCACCACCGCCTCGAGCCATTGCACGACCTGACGGCCGACGCCCGCCGCGATCCAGAGGCCCGGCGATGTCGTGCGGCCGAACCAGGCCTCGGCTGCGTCGAGCAGGAAGTCGAGATGCCGCGCGCGCGGCGCAACCAGCAACAGGTTCATCGTGCAGCACGCCACGAACACGGTCTGCCCGTCAGGCAACATCGGGCGCAGCACCGGCAGAAATGGATCGACCCTGTCGAACAGGGCGCGCGGCAAATAGCTGTGCGTCCCGTTGATCATCCCATAGGTGTTGAACAGCATCTTCGCGATGACGCCGCCGCTCTCCATGTCGATCCGCGCTTCGGCAGGGTCGCGGGCATGCTGCCACCGGTTGAGGGTCATCACACGGCCGACCAGCTTTTCGCGCAGCGCCACCGGTCGCGCCGCCGCACGGCCGCTGTCGTTGAAATAGAGCGCGTCGGCGGCATGCTGGACCGTTTGCGCGACTTCGCCGAACGGCGCGTCCGGCAGGTCGGTCACGAACGGCAAGTCGGCCGCGAACGCCGCATCGTCCCCGTCGAGCAGCCGCTCGGCGTAGAAGGCGTAATAGTGCATATTCCAGTTGTTCGGGTCGCGGCTGACCTCGGCATCTGCCGCATAGCCCAGCCCGTTCATTCGCCCCGTCCACTCGGCATAGGCCGAGACGATCTCCTGCCGCCAGCCGATCGCGCCGGCAGGCACCGACTGGATCATCGCGAGCCATTGGGCGGCCGCCCGATGATCGGCATGAAGGATCGCCGGCGACGCGTCGATCGCCGTCTCAAGCACGTCGTCGGCGTCGAACTCCTCCGGCGTGACCGGTCCCGGCACTCGCATCCGGCTAGTCCGGCGCAGGTTCGGACGCTCGTCGGGCCAGGCTGGCCAGTCCGGCTCCGCACCGCCGTCAAGCCAGGCCAGCTCGGCCGCCACCGCCGCATCGATCCCGGCGGCACGTTCCGCTTCGAACGCCGCGTGGGGCGCCTCGTCTTCCGGCTCGTAGCTTTTCCAGCGCCACGTCATGCTGGCAAAAGCCGCGCGCATCATCGCCTTGAAGAGGCGTGGCTCGATCTCGAGGATGCGCTGGACCGCCGCCGCCACCGCGGGGGCCAGCGCCCGGTCCTGTCGTGTCGCCAGCGCGACCAGCGCATCGCGGTCGCCGGTCTGGCCCTGCCGCGCCCAGAGATGGATCAGCGCCAAGATCGCGATCGCCGGGCGGTTGTAGCGCAGCGTGTCGTGCGAGCCGCCGCCGCGATCGGATTGCTCCTCAAGCGCGATGGCGATCACTTGCCGGACCCAGGCTTCGTTCGCCGCGAGCAGCGCGTCGTCGCCGTCGCGCGCGACCAGCAGCGCCGTCGTGATCAGCCGCGTCGAGCGTGACTGGAGCACGTCGGTATCGCTGCCATCGGGCACGCCGGCCTCTGCATAGGCAACCGCGTCGCGCGCGGTGTCGGCAGTCGCGTAGTCGCCGCCCTCGGCGGCCATCGAAATGCGCGCTTCCATGCCGCTTGCCTGGACTGACACGTCGCGCTTGGCTTCGAGCGCCGCGAAATGCGCGGCCTCGTCCGGCGGCGAGCGATATTCGAGATTGCCGCCGTCCCGCTCGAACCAGTTCGCCCGGGTGAGGAGGTTGAGCGCGTTCCGTCCGGCCAGCTCCGGGTCGCTCAACGTCGCGTGCGCGCCATAAGGCTCAAGCGTCTCGACCGCGGCCGCGAGCGCTGTCCGCAACCCGTTGCCGACCGGCTCATCGGCGAGGAAATTCGGCAGGGTGTCGACCAGCGAATAGCCGCGCGACGGGCGTGCTCGAAGATCGGCCATGCGCACCGGACCCTTCGGCTCTTTGTTCAGCCCAAGCGTGTCGAGCCCCGACCCCATCTGATCATGGATCTGCCGGGTGCGATCGTCGGCGAGCAGTTGCGGGCTGGCGAGGAACGGCGCGAGCGGCACGCGCGCGATCGTGCCGTGCGACAGGAGAACATCGATCGCGATCAGCAGATAGGCGGCGGCGCTCCCCTCGGGTCCGAGAATGTCGGCCAACACCGCCTCGACCGGATCGCCGTCATCGAGCCGCTTCTGGCTCCACGCCTCCAGCGCCAAAAGCCCGGAGGCGGCCGCATATTCATTGCCGCGGCCCCGCGACCAGCCATAGCTCCAGGCCCAGGGGAAGAAGCGCGGCCCCTCGCCAAAGTCGACTGCGATACCATCGTCGCCGGGCTCGCGCCCGTCGGTGCGAAACGCGATCGCCTCCTCGACCAGTGCCCGGATCAGCGCCAGTCCTTCAGCCGGCGCGGCATTCAGCAGGTCGAGAAACGGCGGTTGCGCGGGCGACGGCGGCAGATAGTCGCTGTCGGCAAAGCTGAAGGCGCGCTCCATCGCCCGGTCCCGCGCGCGCCGATTGTCCTTCTTCTCGATCAGGCTCGCCTTGACCATCGCCGCGAGCTCGGCCGGCGCGACCGGCGCGATCACGCTAGAGAATTGGCGCAGATCCTTCATCTTGTGATGGTCGCCGTCGCTCGTGATCGCGGTGAGATAGGCCTTGAGCGCGTCCGGCGCGAACGACCCGAGCAGCATCGTCATTAGCCGGAGCTTGTCGATCGTCTGCCGCCGTGCGTCGCTCGCCCAGCGTGCGCGACCGTCCATTCCCGGGATCGTGACCGGGGTGTCGCGCAGATCGAGCTGGCAGAGCCAGCCGAACAGCAGCCGGGCGGTGCGCTCGGCGAGCGAGGGGAGCATCTTGAGGAAGAAGGTCTGGACCACGACCAGCTCGACCACCGCGCCGATTGCCGACATGGGGATCTCGGCGGCGTGGCCGAGCACCCAGCGCAGCACCAGGACCGACGATCCCGTCACATCGGTCCGGTACGACCGTGGCAGATCGACCTTCGATCCGTCAGGCAGGGTGATGACGTCTGCCGCCACCTGCGTCTCGACCGCGACGATCGTGGTGGACAGTTCGGCGAGGAGCGAGACGCTCACCTTATCGAGCACGTCTATGGCGACTTCGGATCGGACGAGGGCAATGATCGCCTGGCGGCGCCACGACCCGTGCGCGCTCGGCGGCGAGAGATGCGCGAGCAGGTCGAGCCAGGCGCTCGCATCCTTGCCCGTCTCGAGCAGGAGCCGCGCGGCGATCTCGACGCCACGGGCGACGCGCGGCGATACGGGCCCGCTCAGGTCGAAACCGGCCAAGCGGGACGGGTCTTCGACGAGATAGGTCCCGATCGCCCAGTCGCGCAGCACGTCATGGTAGAAATCGAGCCGGTCGCGCCTGGCCTCGCGGACCGACTGCGCAGCCAGCAGATGGTCGCGGGCCGGCGAATCCTCGGCGAGATCGATCCCGGCCTCGCCCTTGAGCGCGGCGGTCGCCAGCGCCTCGAGGATGCGCTGCGCTGCCCGCACCTCGGCCGCAGGCGCGCCATCGGCACTGGTCCACCACAGCTGCGCGAGCTCGGCTTCGGTCCGCACCGACGCGGCGCTCGGCTCGCGGAGTAATCGCGACAGGCGGTAGAGATTGCGCGCAAGCTGGGCCGCGGGATGGCTGGCATCGAGCAGCATGCCGAGTTCGGGCGCCTGGTCGACCAGGATCGCGACTTCCTCGTCCGACAGCGCCCCGACCTCGACCGCATGCAGCCCGCCAAGCGCGGTCGCGATTCCAGCGTCGAGCCAGGGAATGGCGTCGCTGGCGTCGCCCCCCCGTGCGGTCGCGATCACCGTGAAGCCGGGAATAGCGGAAGCTGCCCGCAGCAACTCGCTGATCGTGCGCTGGCGCCCCGCATCGTCGATCATGTCGATGCCGTCGATGAAGAGATACGCCCCGCCGCTCGTCGCCAGATCGGTCAGGAAGGCGTCCGCCGATCCTGGAATGCCGAGCGCGTTCGCCAGGTACAGCCAGCCGCTCGGCGGTGTCGCCTCACGGTCGAGGACGATGATCGGGGCGCGCGCGGCGACGCGCTCGGCATAGTGGCGCAGCACCCAGGACTTGCCAACACCGGTATCGCCGCGCACGACGATGAAGCGCTGCGTCTCCGCCGCCTCGTCGAGCGCCGCGACCGCCATCAGCCGCGGCAGCGTCACGCCCGCGACGCTCGTCCCGATCGGCGCGAGGGTGTTATGCGCGAGTTCGGCGAGCCGCGCGCGTGCCGGGGCATAATCGCGTTCACCGGCGAGCTTGAAATCGGCCTCGGCGAGATTGGCCTTGAGCGCGGCAGCGTCGATTTCGCCACCCCGCGTGCCTGTCTGGATCGAGAGATCGACCAGCCGGCTCCACAGCGCCTCGGCGCGTGCGACTTGCTCGTCGGCCAGCGCCATCCGCGCAAGCGCCAGACCATAGGTCCGCGCGATCGGCGCACTTGCCTCGAAATCGAATTCGAGGATCAGCATCCGGCGGAGCAGCCGCCAGATCGCCTCATCCTCATCGGCGACACCGCCTGCGACCAGATGCGCGCGCGTCGTCGCGACGAACGCGCGCATGTCGTCGTTCGCCACGCCCTTGGCGCCCAGCCGGGTGAAGAACTCGTACGCTGTTTCCACGCTGCGTGCCCAGCCCAGCACATCCTGATAGGCGCCCGAAATCTTGCGGCTGGTCCGCTGCGTGGCGATCCCGAACAGATGGCGCTCCGCCGGCACGTCGCTGATCGTGCTGCTGGCGATCTGATGGGCGACGTCCTTGTAGACCGCGTCCTTTGGCGAAAACTGGATGTCGCGTTTCGACTGGATTTCGAGCAGCGCATCCCCTCTGGCGCCGACGCCCTTGATGATGAGGTCATCGAGCTTGAAACCTTGCTCGACGCCCTGGAAGCGCACGCTGGTGACGCGCGCATCGGGCAGCCCCGGCGCCCTATTGCCGGTCAGGAGCGCCAGCAGATAGAGCGCGCCGAGCTCGCCCTCGATATAGGCGCCGGCCGCACCGCGCGATGCCGGGCTCGAGCCACGCTCGGTGTCGGTTCTGGTCCTCGCTTCTGCCATTCCGCCAATGTGCGAACAATCGCCCGCGCATTCAAGCGAAACAGGCGGTCGCGGGGACGTGATTGAACCGACGCGACCGATCGTGAACTCTTCTACCTGCTGTCTCAATTCACGTCGGCACCCAAAAGGGGCGCTACCCGACTATGCAATAACGAACGCCAAGCGCGCCGCAGAAGCAGGAAGCGACGTGGAACTGCACGTCTGGGAGCGGATGCCGCAAGGCAAGCTCTCGGAGGTTGGACATTCGGAGCGGCCGACACCGCGCTTCATTTGCCGGTGAGATTTCTCAATCGATACGGCGAAGCGGCTGAAGCGCAGGTCGATCCAACGATCGGCATATCGCAGCTATCAAAGGCCGCTTCGACCAAGCACCGTCACCTTCGATGGCTATTGCACCGAAGGCGGCGTTCGAAAAAACCGTCGTTTCGGTGCGTTCGAACGGATGGCGGCTTTTGGGATCGGCCGGGGCGGCCCGGAAAGACCGGCATGGCCGCAAACCTGCCGTATGGCCTTACGTCACTTCAGGGCATACCCTCGCGTGACACCTTCGAGGTTACAACACCCCATGTAACATCCGGGTTGACGCTGACTATTTGTGACACGCTACGATCGAGCTTAAACCCTGAGGTGACACATGGCTCGCATCGGTTACGCCCGCGTCAGCACGCTCGATCAAGATCTCGACCATCAGGCCGAACGGCTCAAAGCCGAAGGCTGCAGCGTCGTTCGTTCGGAAAAGGTCTCCGGTGGAAGCCGCGAAGGTCGGAGCGAACTCGAAAATATCATCGCCTTTCTACGTCCCGGCGACGAACTCGTGGTCACCCGACTCGACCGGCTAGGACGCGACACGCGAGATGTCTTGAACCTTGTGCACGAATGCGAGCAGCGGGAAGCTTTCGTGACCGTTCTCGACCCGCACGTGTCCACGCGTGGCGAGATGGGCCATGTGGTTCTTACCGTTCTCGGCATGGTCGCGGAGATGGAACGTCGCTTCATTCGCGAACGGCAGCGCGAAGGGATCGAACGTGCGAAGGATCGGGGAGTCTATCAAGGCGGCCGACGACGCATCGATCACGACCGGGTCCGACGGCTTCATAGCGAGGGAATGTCCGCCAGTCAGATCGCGGAAACGCTTCAATGCTCGCGCATGCAGGTTTACCGGATCGTTAAAGAGTAAGTTGCAGCAGGCAGTTCGCGAACGATTTCGCACTGGAAGAGACTTGTTTCCGACCTATCCGTCGCTGCCAGACCAAGGTGAAAGGCTACACGCTCCCCTCGGAATTGCCGGCCGCAGCGAGCGATTCGATGTCATGAGTGTTGATGTCTCGACCACGAGAGCAGATGTGGAGCGGCAACTGGCCGCTCTGTGTCAACCGTTCACTAAGACGTTCATAAAACGGGAGCCGCCCGCATGCTCCGATGTCAAATTGCGTCTTTGTTCCAGCTTATTTTAAACGGTTCCGGCTCAATTTTACAGGCTCGAACCACAACACGATCCCGCCCGCCACTCTTGGCCTCATAGAGAGCCGAATCGGCCGCTTCCGTTAGGATTTGCGGGGTCATGGATGGCAGGAGCGTTCGATCGGCATAAGCGATGCCGATCGATACCGTTACGGTACGCGCCGTCGAGCTCGAAGGGTGAACGAGATTCATCTTGTTCACGGCAGCACGCAAACGCGCTCCTGCCATTTCGAGAGCGAGCGGTTCGGCTTCCGGCATAACAATTGCGAACTCCTCACCCCCGTAACGCGCGACGAGGTCGCTTCCGGCAACGGCACCTGCCAATGCCTCGGCGACTTCGCATAACGCCTCGTCGCCAGCGACATGCCCTTGCGAGTCGTTAAAGAGCTTAAAGTGATCGATGTCGACCATTGCAACCGCGACCACAGCTGTTCGCGGATTTGCCTGAGCGTCGGCAATGGCAGAAGTCATCACGGCGTCGAGGCCGCGCCGATTGGAAAGGCCTGTTAACGGATCAAGCGCCGAAAGGCGTTCGAGAAGCGCGTTCTGCGAGGCGAGCGCGCGAAGGTGTTGTCGGTCACGCTGCTTGCTTAGGAACTGGAGGCGCCGGTCGCGATCCATGCGGATATTACCGTAAAGACCGGCGGCGGCGATTGAGACCGAGATACCCGTCATCATGAATAAAAGCGTTGCAGAAGCGGCGTGCGACATCGACAGGATCGCGGCCTGTATGACGATGAGCGCGACTGCCATAGTTGCCGCTAGCGCTGGCGGGTATTCAAGGATGAGGACGACGAACATGACGGTGACGTTGTTCGCCGTCAGGTACATCGGCGCGAGCGGCGCGTAGGAACTCACGACCAAGATGCAAGCGAGCGTTCCGTAGAGAAGCGCCGTTCCACCCCCGATCGCGTAATGCACCCAGATCGGTCGAGTGTCTCGATAGAGATAGATTCCTAGAGCGAGGGCGACCGGCAGGACGACGCCGAATCGAACATCGGCGGCCATGCCTAGAATGTCGGGCAGAATGGAAATGTCGAGGCCGAACAGGCCCACCATGATCGCCGTGCCGACGATGACCGCCGGCAAGGTGATGCGCTCCTGACGCTTCAAAACGTAGTCCGCATATTCCTCGCGCAGAGCTTCTGGAATTGGAACCCGGCCCACGAGCTGTCCGAAACTAGAACGTAGAACATTGAGGTTCATCCGGGTCGGCAATCCAATCGATCGTCAGGCTCAAGCATTAGCGGCGGCGGGTTAACGCATCTCAAGGTGGGAAATGCTCCTGCGCCGGCCTCCCGAGCTAATTCGGCACACGGGCGTATCGACGGTGAAGCGTTTTTTGATTTGGCCAATACGGCTGCCCCATAACTCGCTACCGATTACCATTTTGAACTCGAGGTCGTCGCCCTCCGTTCCACGCGCTCACCGCTAAGCGCGCCCGGAACGCTTCCTCGTTGCCAACACGGTAAACGCCCCGTTAAAACCGATCGCTTTCCGCATACCTGAGAGCTTCCACGCCTTCTTAACCACTGATCGGCATACTTATCTTCATATTCTGGGAGGGGTCGTGCAGTCGTCGGCTATTAATCATGAGAATACTCGTCTCGAGGCAATCGCGCTGTATGAGCGTGCCGGCGCGCTCGAGGGGCCTCATTTGGATGACATCATCGAACTTGCACGTTCGGTGTTCCACATCGAGAACATCTCATTATCCATCCTCTACGCCGAGCAGCAGATCTGCCACGTTGAAAGCGGAACGCTGAACGGCGACTTGCCGCGTCCGGAAACATTCTGCCAAACGACGATCCAATCCGATGCGGTCGTCATCGCCGAAGACGCGAGGACTGACGCGCGGTTCAAGGATTTGCCACGAGTATCAGGCGACGCGGGAATTCGTTTCTACGCTGGCGCACCCCTCATTACTCCGGAGGGGCATCGCCTCGGGGCGCTCTGCCTTCTCGATACCGAACCACGCGTGCTCAACGACCGCCAGCTCGCCGACCTGAAGCGCCTTGCCGGTCTCGCAATGGAACACATGAACCTCGTACGCGCCCGGGAAGAGGCCCGCTACGACGCCTTGACGGGCCTTCTGACGCGGCGATCGCTGATCGAGCGGATGGATGCTGCGATCGCGGCCGAGCGCCGTTCGGCGGCGCTTCTTATCGACCTCGATGGCTTCAAGGACGTCAACGACAGCCTCGGCCACGCCTATGGCGACCTCGTGCTGCAAACGGTTGTCGAGCGTCTCGGCCGGTTCAAGGCCGAAGGACGGACCGTCGCGCGCCTCGGCGGCGATGAATTCGTCCTCTTTCTCGACGGCGCGGTAGACCTGTTCGAGGCGGCCGGTCTCGCGGACCGCATCTTGCGCGCGCTCGCCGAGCCGATCGTCATCAACGGCCATCTCGTGCATGTCGGCGGCAGCATCGGGCTCGTCGTGCGTACCAACGAGGCGAATGCACTCGATCTGCTCGGCAACGCCGATCTGGCCATGTACCAGGCCAAGCTCGGCGGTCGAGGCTGCTATCGTATGTTCGAACAGACGATGCGCCACAACGCCCTCGAACGGGGCAACGCCATCCTCGAGCTTCAGGAGGCCTGGGAGGAAGGCGCACTCGAACTCTACTATCAGCCGCTCGTGCGGCTGGCCGACGGCGCCTGGGCAGGCGCAGAGGCACTCCTGCGCTGGAACTACCCCTATCGCGGCGTCCTGCCGCCCGCTGTCTTTCTGCCGGTTCTGGAAAGGAGCCACCTCGCCGTGCCGGTCGGCTCGTGGATCATCCGCGAGGCTTGCCGCCAGGCCGCGGCATGGCGCAAAACCTACGATCCCGACTTCCATGTGGCGGTGAACCTCTTTGAGGTACAGTTCAGGACCGGCGACCTTATCAAGGTCGTCACCGGCGCGCTTGCCGAGCACGGCCTGCCGACGAGCGCGCTGAAGCTCGAGATCACGGAAAACATCCTGCTGACCAGCGACCCGGGCATCGTCGAGCAGCTTCATGCGCTGAAGGCGCTCGGCGTCGGTATCGCGTTCGACGATTTCGGTACCGGCTTCGCCTCGCTCTCGGCGCTGAAGGACTATCCCGTCACCTCGCTCAAGATCGACAAGTCGTTCATCGCCAACGTGACCGAGAGCGAGATGGACCTTTCGATTGTGGATGCGCTCCTGCACATCGCCGAGACCTTTAAGCTTTCGGTCGTCGCCGAAGGCATCGAGGAGGAGGCGCAGCGCGACCTCATCCGAGGACGGCTTTGCGAGTATGCGCAAGGTTATCTCTACAATCGCCCGACCACGGCCCTGTCTTTCGAGGAAGCCTGGACGAGCCAACTTCAGACCCGTGCTAGGGGCTAGATGCCGATCAGAAGTTAAACGGCGGGGGCAATGATGCCAGCTATTCTGGCTAGGTCCGCGCAAACTTTATCTAACAGTTTTCAGACCTGCTAGAATAGCGCTCTATGTTTCTCGGCGGTTTTCATGAGGTCTTGCCACTTCATGTCGTTGCAGAGGACGGTTCCGTTCGCAACAGATGCAGTCCCCTCGTTCATACATTCCGATGCTATCAGGGCATGTCGACAATGGGGTTGGAAGCGGTCTGACAGGTTTCAGATGGCCAGTTTTCCAGAGCTACTGCAACGTTACGCGAAGCCATTCGCAATTGTTGCGATGCGCCATTTCTTTTTTTATAAAGTTAAATTTCAAGGCATTTCCGCCTTCTTCGAAAGTGCGACATGTCGCGCAGCAACGCCGTTCTGACCCCAGAGAGCCAGACGATTACTTCCTTAGATTGCGATACTGACACTCGCCTGAAGGCCATCACGCAGCTCGGCATTGTCGAAGCATCGGCCGAACAGGCATTTGACGATCTTACGCAACTCGCTGCGCAGATCTGCGACGCTCCCGTGGCACTCGTCAGCGTTGTCGAGAAGGATCGACAATGGTTCAAGGCGAAAGTCGGGTTTACACCCAGCGAAACGCCGATCGACCAGTCGGTCTGTGCTCATGCGCTCGGCAGCCGCGAGATGCTGGTCATTCCGGATCTGATGTCCGATCCACGGACTATGTCGAACCCCATCGTAACCGGCGAGCCGCATATCCGTTTCTACGCCGGCGCGCCACTGGTCACCGAAGACGGGATCGCTATCGGCTCGCTCTGTGTCATCGATTACAAGCCGAGGCCGGCAGGGCTCACGCAGAAGCAGGTGTCGGCGCTATCGAAACTGGCCGATCAGGTGATGGCGCAATTTGCGCTACGGCGTGCGCTGGCGGATCGCGAAGATCTGGTTGCCGGGTTGAGCCGCGCTCACGGGCGGGCAGCAGAAGAACGTCGGCGCCTAACGTCGATGTTCCAGGCAGCGCCAAGCTTCATGGCGTTGCTGCGCGGTCCGGAACATGTGTTCGATATGACCAATGCCGCCTACCAACGGATGGTTGGCGGGCGTGATGTTCTTGGCAGGTCGGTGCGCGAAGCGCTACCTGATGCTGCAGAACAGGGGTTCGCCGACCTTCTCGACAAGGTCTACCGGACCGGTGAAGTCTACCAGGTGGAGGCAGCGCTTTTTGCTTCGCAGGCTAGCCCGGAAGGGCCGGTTGATGAACGCTATCTCGACTTCGTCTATCAGCCACTGGAGGAGAACGGCGAGGTTACCGGTATCTTCGTCGAAGGCTACGATGTTACCGATCGGGTCTGGCAGATCCGGCGCCAGGAAGCGTTGAGCGAACTCGGCGAACGACTGCGTGACAGTAACGAGGTCGCCGGCATCGCGACGATAGCCGCTGAAATCCTTGCAGGCCTCCTCGGCGCGACGAGAGCCGGTTTCGGTTCGGTCGACCTCCAGAACGAAACGGTCTTCATGCACCCCAACTGGTGCGCGCCGGGTGCCGAACCCGTCGAAGGGACTTACCGCTTTCGCGACTACGGCTCGTTCATCGACGATCTCGTTGCGGGACGACCCGTATTGATCGAAGACATCGCCGTCGATGAGCGCACCAGAGACAGCGAAAACGCTTTGGCAGAGCTCGGCATCCGAGTGCTGTGCAATCTTCCCATTCTGGAAGATGGTAAACTCGTCATGGTCGTCTTCGTCCATCATGATACTGCGCGTCAGCTTTCGAACGACGACCTTGCCTTCATCCGTCAGGTGGGCGACCGCGCCCAGGCAGCGATCGCGCGCATTCAGGCAGAGAAGCTGCAGAAGGTGCTAAACCAGGAACTCAGCCATCGCCTGAAAAACACGCTCGCCATGGTTCAGGCAATCGCCGGACAGACCTTGCGGTCGGTGACGGAGAAGGATGCGGTCGAAGCGTTCAACAGCCGGATCCATGCGCTGAGCACGGCCCATCAGATTCTGCTTCAAGAAAACTGGTCGGCAGCGCCCATCCGGAACGTTGTCTCCGGCGTCGTCAAGACCTTGAACCAGTCGGATCGCTTCGCGCTTGATGGCCCGGATGTCGTGCTCGGGGCGCGGGCAGCCCTTTCGATGACGCTCGTCCTGCATGAATTGGCCACGAATGCCATCAAGTATGGGGCCCTGTCCGTCGAAGCGGGAAGCGTCTCGATTGAATGGTGCATCGATCATGCAGAGGAGGATACGTTCGCCCTTACCTGGACGGAGCAAGGCGGCCCTGCAGCGACGGAGCCGGACGGGCGTGGTGGCTTCGGGTCTCGATTGATCAAGATGGGATTGCTTGGAACCGGAAGTACCTCCATCAATTATGGAACAGAAGGCCTGCAGGCCGAGATGAGAGCCCCGCTTTCGCAGATGCAGCAGATCTGATTAGCCCCATGCCGACGCCCAACGACCAAACGCAGAAGCGCAGCGTCATCCTCATCGTCGAGGACGAGCCGATCCTGCGCATGCAGGCGGTCGACATGATCGAGGATGCTGGCTTCGAGGCGATCGAGGCACACGACGCGGCCAAGGCAGTCGAGATCCTTGAGAACCGACTGGACATCCGCGTCGTCTTCACGGACGTCGACATGCCTGGAACGATGGATGGCCTTAAGCTGGCTGCGCTCATCCGCGATCGCTGGCCGCCAATCAAACTTATCGTCACGTCGGGCATCATGGACAGTAAGGACATCGTCATTCCGGCGGAAGTCCATTTCTATCCGAAGCCCTATCGCGAGCGCGAGATTATCGAACAGATCCAATGTCTGGCCTGCTAGTTTCCAGGCCAAGCGTATCGATATCTCCGGCGCAGCTTCAAACGCTATGTCGATAGATCGATCGTGGAATAGAGGTCGCCGCAGCGGTCGCCTGCTTAAGTGCGATTGATTTCGTCTTGCTAATCTCGGCATCATGGCGCGGAAGAGATGACAGCTTTCAGGAAGCAAGCTGTGTGTTACGAACGACCGCAATGGGGTCGATAGAGGCCGTTCCTTGCGGCTTGATCGAAGTTCGAAAGACGTAGCAGACTTCGCGTGGGCATTTGTCCTCGTTCGCGACCAACAGGTTTTATAAGCCGACGCTTCCGTTCGCCTGCGTCAGGTCCGCAACGAGATCGGCGGCTGGAACCGGCTTCGAAAAGTAATAGCCCTGATAGGCGTCACATCCAACGCTCTGCAGCAGTGCGAATTGTTCCGCCGTTTCCACACCTTCGGCAATGCACGTCAGCTCGAGGGACTGACAAAGGCTGACGGCGGCGCAGACCAGGTTTCGGCTGGAAGGATCATCGATATTTGCCATGAAGCTTCGATCAAGCTTGACGAGGTCGATGGGAAGCTTGTGCACGTAGCTCAGGTTAGATTGTCCCGTTCCGAAGTCATCGAGTGCGATACACACGCCAAGACGGTGCAGGAGGTCCATCGCCGTCCGTGCGGTCTCGAGATCCTGCATCACCGCCGTTTCGGTCAGTTCGAGAATGAGGCGATCGGGACGTACGCCAGATTGGCGAATGAGGGCGACGATCGAAAGGATGGTTTCGTGATTGGTGAGGTCATATGCCGAGAGGTTGAAGGAAAGCGAGATGTCTTCGGGCAGGTCGGCGAGATGATGCAGCGCCTTACGGAAGAGTATTTTGGTCAATCGATTGATCAAGCCGGACCGTTCGGCAATCGCGATGAAGACGTCGGGTCCGACCGAACCGAGCTCCGGGTTCGTCCAGCGCGCCAGCGCTTCGACGGATTTCAGGCTTCCATCTTTCACCCAGACGATGGGCTGCAGATGGACGGTCATTTCCGCTTCGAGATCCGCCGTGCGCAGGGCAGCCTCGGTCGCGCGATCCTGCCGGATCTCGCTTTCATGTTCGGCGGAGTAATACACTGCGGAGCCCGGCGCTTCGGCCTTGGCCCGGTAAAGCGCGTAGTCGGCCGCTTCATAGAGGACGTTGGCATCGTTCGAGACGTCGCGTGTCGTGGCGAGGCCGCATGAGGCACCAAGGAAGACGGAACTGTCCTCGACGATGAAGGGCTGCGCGAACTCCTGGCATACGCGAACCGCCAACGCCCACGTTTCGCCGGGGCTTCCGTACGTCAGAAAAGCAAACTCATCTCCGCCTAAACGCGCTATCATTACGTCTGGCCCGAGGACTTCCCGAAAGCGTTGGCCGCATGCCTCCAACAGCTGATCCCCGACAATATGTCCCAGTGTGTCGTTGGCTACCTTGAAACGGTCGAGATCGATGACGCCGACCACGACTTCACCCTGCCGTTCCTCGTCGCGACGGAGTTCCTCATCGAGTTTGGCGAAGAACTGGCGGCGATTGGGAAGGCCGGTCAATGCATCGGTATGGGCCAGTCCCGTCATTTCGTGGTTGAGACGGGTCAGTTCGCTTTGCGTACGCACCAGCGCTTCAAAACTGGAAGCGCTGTTGAGCATGACCCGGACCATGGCGAGCGTGACGAAGAGAATGTTCAGGCTGATCGCGACATAGACCGGATTGCCGGAGAATGCGTAGTGGAGCACATAGGGAACGGTCACGATGACGATGTTGCACAAGGCGGACTGCGGCAGACGGGTCAGACAGAAAGAACAACCCATGACCGTCAGGGCGATGAAGATCGCGATATGCGCGTGTTGAAGCGTGTGCCCGTATGCATCGAGACCAAAAGCCCATGCCAGGTAGATCATAGAGAGTAGCGCGCCGAGACCCATCGTAATGCGCAAATGGCGTTGCACCGCCACGACGGACATCGTGCCGAGAGGACGGGTGAACCAAGCCACCAGACGCAGGACTGTTGCGGCCCCAAGGATCGACGGCACCCAGACCGTCATCCAGAACGGAGCCAATCCGTAATGGGTATAGGCGATGCCGATCGCATTGAGGCTTAGGAATGCGTAAAGAAGCGGGATCTGCGGCTTCAGCTCGTCGTGCTGCGCGACGAGAAGTTCATCTGGAACCGATGCGAGCGTGAACCAGTCTATCATGCGACGAATACGAGACATGCTTCACTCCCCGATGCGTCGTGAACGTCGCAAATATTCGTAAAGCCTCAGTTATAAGCTCCCATAGAATGCCGAAGTATGCCGCAACCCATGGTGCGGGGCATACGGCGAGGACTGTGGCCCCTGACGAGATTTGGTCGAACGGCAGCTAACAGGAGACCATATTTGTTCCGAGAACAGCGATAATGGGGGTCGTTTTCGGCCTTTTCAGGCCCCAAGACCCTTATCCCCCGACCTCGGCCAACACGCCCGCCTTCAACCGCGCATATTCGGCCTCGTCGAGATGCCCCTCGGCGCGCAGCTGCCCGAGACGTTCGATCTGGCCTGCGGCCCACGCGACATCGCGCGAGGCGGAAGGTGCTTCCAATGCCGCGACCGGCCGGGCGACCCGTACGGCTTTTTCGTCGTTGCCGAAGAGGTTGAGCCCGGACTCCCCACCATGCGGCGCGGTGCCGCCCTCGCTGCGATGGAAGCCGTGCAGCGACCAGACGAGGGCGACGAGCCAGCCGATCAGGGTCGCCCCGAAGACGATGGTGACGATGAAGATCACCCACCGGCTCGGATGCTTGCGGGCGAAGGCGATGAAGATTGGCAAGGTCGCGATCAGCCAGAGCACCAACGCCAGGACCATGAAGGCTTCGGCATCCCCGTTCATGCTTCAGCGTCCGAGAGGCGACGAGGCGTACGGTTCGCCGCCACCCCGTCCGTTCGCTTTGCCGGGTGAAGGGGCGCGCGCATCACGCGCTGCCCTGCCCGAGCACCTGCCCCTTCATGCGCTGGAACTCGGCATCGTCGATGGCACCGCTGTCGCGTAGGGAGGCGAGCCGCTCGAGCTCGTGCACGGGCGAGCTCCCGTTGCCGGCGGTCGATGCTGCGCCCGGCGCCTCGGACGCCACCCCTGCCCCGCTGTGGCCGTTTGTAACGGCATCGCCACCATAACCGGGCTGCGGCCCGAAGCGGTTCGCCCCCGGCGTCGACGGCGCGCAGGCAAAGGCGATGAGGACGATCTGGCCGATGAACGGGATCGGTGAGATCAGCATCCACCAGCCCCGGCGATCGCTGTCGTGCAAGCGCCGTACCGCCATCGCAAAGGACGGGATGACGTGCAGCGCCGAGACGAGGCCGGTCACCGGCATGTTCCCGTTCGGGTCCGGAAAGCCCAGGGCGGAGTCGATCACCGCGCCGACGATGAGCGCGATGAGCACGCCGAGCGTGTACAGCCAGAACTGCGAGCGCGAAGCCCGGCCGGTGAAGTCGAAGGTATGGCGAAGGCCGTGAAGGTAGGCGGTCATGAGCACCCTCTCTTTGCTCGAAGGATCGATATGGTTGGCGACCCGTTCGTCCCCTCGGTCGCCATGAGCGTGCGGGCTGCTGCCGACGCTAAACAATAGGGGACTAATGGTCCGTCGATTGTCAAGCCGTGTTCGGGCTTCTTGCGATCGTCATGGATGCCCGCACCCTCATCGGCTGGAACCTGCGATCGCTGCGCGTTGAACGCGGCCTGTCCCAGGAACGCCTGGCGCTCGAAGCCAAGATCGACCGCGCCTATGTCGGGCGCGTCGAGCGCGGCAGCGAGAACGTCACCGTCGCCACGCTGGAAGCCTTTGCCGGGGTGCTCGCAGTGCCGGTCGCGAGGCTGTTCCGTGAGCCCGAACCGGGGGCCGAGCCGCCGAAGGCGCTGAAGGCAGGTCGCAGGGCGAAGGCCGGAGGTCGCGAGACCGACTAGCCGGCGGCGATACCGCACGTCGCCCGCTACGGTGTCCGATGAGCGGGTTTGGGTTCGATGCACCATGGTCAGTACTCGTCCGCCCGCATGACGGTCATCACCCGCGCCGTGACGCTCGGATCGGCTGGGTCCGGCGAAGCGAACACCCGGTCGCGGTCGTAGCAGTCGATCTTCCAGAAGTAGGTCGCCCCGCCCTGTTCGATCGAGCCGAAGTCGTGCTCGCCATGCGGGTCGTTCTCCTCGGTGAAGGCGTCGAAGCGCTGCACGGCAACGAGCAGGTCCTTCATCTCGGGGATCGGCAGCGACCGCACGGCCGGCGTCATCAGGATGTCGCCGCCTTCGAAGGTCTGGCGCAGGCCGTCGTTCAGCTTGCGCACCGTTGCTCGCCGAGGATCGCGATCGCCCGGTGCGGCATCTTTGCCGTTACCGGTCATTCCTCGGCCTCGGTGCTCGGCTGGCCGGCGAACTTCGGATGCACGAGGGCGATCTGCTCGCGTCGTCGCAGGAAGAGGTCCCATTCGGGCCACTCCGCCCAGGCGAGCACGAAGACGCCGTCGCCCTTGTCCTCGCGCACGACCGCCGGCCACCAGCCATCGTCGGGATCCAGCGAAGCGAGCACCCCATGGCCGGGCTTCAACTTCGACCAGTCGTCGGGCCGCGGCGGGGCGGACTGGCCGCTGCCGGCGCCTGCGCCGCTGCCGCCAGTTCGATTGCCTCCCGCACTACCGACAGCCGATGCGCCGGCCGAAGCGGCCGCTTTCTTCTTCGCCACCGGCTCGCTGCCGGCCGGTAGGTGCTTGGCGAGCGCGTCGTAGGTCGTCCCCTTCACGAAGGGCACGAAGGCGCGGCCGCTGGCGAAGAGCTTGCCCTGCGGCAAGCCGCCGGCGATGTCCCGGACCTCTTCGTTGGCAATCGGCATCGCCGCCATGCCCATGGTCTTCGCCGCCTGCCGGGCGAGTGCGGCCTCGCCGGTGGCAAACCACGAGGCGTGCGCCTTTCCCTTCTCGTCGCGCCCGAGCAGGATCAGCGCCGGGTCGGGCTTGGCGGCAACGCCGCCGGCGGCGGTTTCGGTCGATACGGTCATGATCGTCTTTCCTCATAAAAAAGAGGGGCCCGAAACGGACCCCTCGTCATTGTCGTCGATGTCTCGTGACGCCCCGGCCTGCATGGCCATGGCGGCGGTTCGGCACGGTGTCGTCGCGGTGCGTTCATGGTGCCTCTCCGGTTGGGCCAAGCATGCGTCGGCGCGTCACGATGAAAGCACGTTACAGGATTTTATTCCTATTTGTCAAGGCAGTAGTCGGAACCAGTGCTTGCGAGACCCATTCATCGACGCTGTTGAAACCGCCGCGTGAGAACCCTTCGGGCATCCTTTTCATCGAGCCGAATAGCGAAGACGCGACCGAAGCCGAGCCGTTTCATCGCGCTCGGCGCATGGATCTGGAGCCGGTGCGCTTCGGAGTCGTTGACAAGAAGCCGTCCGGCGTCGCGCATGCGGCGCAGGAAGGCGAACGCCCCGGGGAACGTTCGATTGAAATGGTCCGGTTCGACGTAGGCCTTGGCCTCGTCTGGATCGATCATGATGGGACACCCCTCCGGAAAGCGCTCCGATGGCAGATAAGCCACGTGCAGCGATCCGACCCTCTGCCGCTTTCGCTGTTCCGCCACGTACCGCCAGAACCGTCGATACTCGTCCTCGGGCCGCACGGAGGTCGAACGGCCGTACGCCACGATCTCCTGATGAACGACATCAACGATCTGCGCCGGACTGCCCCAGACCTGCAGCAATACGCCGGCTTCCTGCGCGAGCGTCGCCGTCACCTCCACGGCAGCGAGCATGTCGCGGTGCCGGGAGTCGCCGTCGGCGGCCGTCCTTCGCAGACGGTCTCGCGTTCGGCCCATCTCGAGACGAATGCGTTCCTGCAGGGCGTCGCCTTCCGCGGAGAGCCGTTCGACGAGATAGTCGACGAATGCCGGCAGCGCCGTCGCGTAGGCGTTGCCGACCGCTCCCCGCAAGCCGCGCACGGCCGCTTCGAGATCGGTGTAGCCCGTTGGCAGACGGTCGAGCACTGGAAGGCCCACCGCCTCTTCCGAGCGAACGACCCGGATCGACGGCATTCGCGATGTAGCCGCATCGATGACGTTCGAAGATGCACCGCGAAGAACGTCGCGCAGCGGCGTGTTGGTGGTGCTTAGGACCGGCATGCTGATCGGCGGTGCCGAGCCTTCGTCCGTATAACGGACTTTACTTGTGCTCGTCGCGCCTTGAAAGACGATGGATTGCGCGAAGTCGCGTCGGGCCGCGCCGTGTTGTCCGGACCCTTCCGCTTCGTCGAGCACGAGGAAATGGTCGCGATGGAGCCGCCGTAGAAGTTCGTAGCCGTTCTGCGTCATGTTCCAGCTTTCCGCTCCACCGATCCCGTGGGCCCGGCCGGCTCCGGTCGATGCCGCAAGGATGCCGAGCGTGGACTTACCGCTGCGCGGCTCGCCCACCAGTTCCACCTGCGGCGGAAAGATCGAATCCTCGAAGAAGCGGTACACCGGACCGGCAAGGGCGAGCGCACAGACGAAGAAGGGCAGCGGCTGGTTGGCGATGAAGGGGTCGATCGCGACCTGCCAGTCTTCGAGCGTTCCAGCGGGCGAGAACTTTTCGATCGGATCGAAGGTGACGATTTCGATGCCCTCGCCGATGATCCGCCCGTCGCCGACGACAAAGGCGTCGCCGGTCCATCCGGGTTGATAGGCGACCAGGACGTCGCGTTCCGGCAGGGTATTCTGAAGGAGGTCGAGGAATTCGTTGTAGGTCCGCGTGGTGTAGAGGTGTGCGCCGGTGCGCCGATCAATGAGATCGATCGTCTCTCTCTTCGACTTCTGCGGATCGCTGCCGGAGATCCAACAGGTCCCGCTCGGACCTTCGAGGTGAAAGAATGGGGCGCCGTCCTGCGCCGTGACGGCGTCGATGACGCGCAGCTGACTGGAATTCGGGGTGTTCATCGTACTTCTCCACCGGGTGGGAAAAGCGGGAATGCGGGATCGCTCAGGGCGTTTTCCCACTTTTCCCAGGGATTTGAGGGGGTACGGCGACGCGGGCGTGCGACGCCGCAGTGTTGTCGATTTCCAAGGGGGCGAAGGGGCCAATTCTCGACTGGCACCCCCACCAGCACCATTACGGGGCCGCTCATCCGCAACCGCCATCGTCGTCATCGGTCGACCCCGACGACTGGCCACCACGCGGGCGGCGCAGGATGAATCGGCCACCACGGTGCTGACGGCGAAGGTTGACGAGGATCATTCGTGAACCGACGCAATAGGACGCAATGAAGATCGCAAGATCAGTCGAGGATCGCGCGGAGAGCGATTGCGGCCGAACGTTCGATGTCGACTTGGAAGCATTTTGCTTCCGGTAGACGTAACGGGAACGCCGATAGAACGCGCCTTTATAGGCGTAGGTCATCGAACGCCGGAAAGCTTTCCGGGAAATGCGTCCGACGCGGAGCGGACGTTCGGGTGGCTGACCGTTCGAAGGCCACGACAAGGGACACCGCCTCAGGATCTCCCTTCGAAGATGATCACGGCTAGATGTGAGCTTTCATTAGGTTGTCCATCCGGTCCGGACCGGGGATGCTGAGGTTGTGAGACTTCAGAGTCCAGGGAGGGACCGGAT
>NZ_VHLH01000030.1 GCF_006516965.1 Pararhizobium mangrovi
CATCCGGTCCCTCCCTGGACTCTGAAGTCTCACAACCTCAGCATCCCCGGTCCGGACCGGATGGACAACCTAATGAAAGCTCACATCTAGCGCCGGAAGACGAAGCGCGAATAGCCGGTGTAGGAAAGCAGCGTCGCGCAACCCGAGGAGACCATGAGCGCGATCACCGGCGGAATGTCGCCGTCGATCATCATCAGGGCCGAATAGGCGCAGTAGTTCACGAGCGCCGAGGAAAGCCCGACGCTCCAGTAGCGCGCGCCTTCGACGGCGAGCGAATGGGCCGAGCGGTCGAAGGTGAAGTTGCGGTTGATCAGCCAGGTGCAGCCGAGCGCGCAGCCGATCGCGATGAACCGTGCGGAATAGACGTCCATGTGAACGATGTGCAGCAGCACCATCAGAACCGCGACATCGACGGCGAAGCCGACGCCGCCGGCGATCAGGAAGGAAAAGAGCTTCTTCATCGGTACCGGTTACGCGTGGACCTTCACCCTTGACGACACAGCGTTACGAAAGCGTGACCTCTTAGGTCATGCGCACGTGGCAAAAAGTCAACCACGGGCTGTCTCCCCGATCGCCGCACCGCTTTATCCGCCGACCCTGTTCGCATCGTGACGACGTGTTATCTTCTGTGGGGATGCGCAGTCCGGCGCATGCCGGACATCGGATGATTCGATGAGATGCACGATGCTGAAATCCTTTGCCGTCCGGGCCCTTGCGCCCGCCGCCTATGCCCTTCTCGCACTCGGTCTTATGGCCGGCCCTTCGGCCGCTGCCGGTCGGGAGACTGCAGCAAAAACGCTTTTCGGAGCGAAGAAGCTCCCGGCCGCACTTCAAAGTGATTCGATCGGCTCCTACGCCAAGGGGTGCCTTGCCGGCGCCGTCGCCCTTCCGTTGACGGGGCCGACATGGCAGGTCGTCCATCCCGCGCGCAATCGCAACTGGGGCAATCCGCGGCTGATCGCCTTTCTGGAAAAGTTCTCGCGTGAGGCGGCGGCGAAGGACGGCTGGCGCGGCCTCCTCGTCGGCGACATCTCCCAGCCGCGCGGCGGGCCGATGGTCGACGGCCACGCCTCGCACCAGATCGGTCTCGACGCCGATATCTGGCTGACGCCGATGCCGAACCGCGTTCTTTCGACCCGCGAACGCAACAATATCGAGTTCGATTCGATGGTTCAGGCGAAGAACCATCTCGAACTCGACCGTTCGCACTGGTCGAACGCGCAGGCGCGCCTCATCATGCGCGCGGCGAGCGAGCCCGAGGTCCAGCGCATCTTCGTCCACCCGCCGATCAAGCGCGAGCTCTGCCGCATCTGGAAGGGCGACCGCAGCATTCTCGGCAAGGTCCGGCCGTACTGGCATCACGACGCCCACATGCATGTTCGCCTGCGCTGCCCGCCGGGCGACGACAAGTGCAAGCCGCAGGCGAAGATCCCGCCCGGCGACGGCTGCGGCAAGCAGCTCGCCTGGTGGTTCACCGACGAGCCCTGGCGTCCGGCCAAGCCGAGCGCGAAGCCGGCGACACCCCATTACACCACGCTCGCCGACCTGCCCGTCGCCTGCCGTGCGGTGCTGCAGGCGCCGGCGGTATCGTCGCGAGGCGCGGCGATCTATCGCGGCTCCGCCGATGCCACGCCTTCGCTTGCAAGCGCGGAGGAAAGCGTCGCCTCCGTTCCGGTGCCGCGTCCGCGTCCCGACATGCGGTAGGCGGGCGACATCCGGCGCCCCGGCTCCGTCCTTTCCTCCTCGCCGTCACTCGTATAGACGGGCAGAAGCCACGAATCCCGAGAGCTCGAAGAGCGCTATGCCGCAGGCCCGTTGCATCGCCATGATCGCCCACGATCAGAAGAAGGACGATTTGTGCGCCTTCGCCGGATCGCACGAGGCGCGTCTTTCCGCATTCACCCTGGTCGCGACCGGCACCACCGGCGGGCGCATCCAGCAAGCCTGCCCGAAGCTCACCGTTCGGCGCATGAAGAGCGGGCCGCTCGGCGGCGACCAGCAGATCGGCGCGATGATCGCCACCGGCGAGATCGACGCCCTCGTCTTCTTCGTCGATCCGCTGACGGCGATGCCGCACGATGTCGACGTGAAGGCGCTCACGCGTCTGGCGATCGTCTACGACCTGCCGATGGCGCTCAATCGGGCGACGGCCGACCGGCTCTTGCGCACGATGGAGCCGGGAGAATGACCGCCATGCAGAGCAAGCTCGCCGCGTCGCTCGTTCCGATCGAGGAACAGCCGCACTACGCCTTTCCCGTTCTCGTCGGCGATATCGGCGGCACGAATGCGCGCTTTGCGATCATCGACGGCCCGAACGCCGACGCGCGCACGCTGCCGATCCTCCATACCGCCGATTTCCCGACGATCGACGCGGCCATCCGCGAGAACGTTCTGCCGCTCCTCGATGCGGTGCCGAAGACGGCCATCCTCGCCGTCGCCGGCCCGATCGACGGCGACGAGATCGACCTCACCAACGCGCCCTGGGTGGTGCGCCCGAAGGTCATGATCGCCGAACTCGGCTTTTCGGACGTCGTCGTCATCAACGATTTCGAGG
This sequence comes from Pararhizobium mangrovi, assembly GCF_006516965.1. Taxonomy (GTDB): domain Bacteria; phylum Pseudomonadota; class Alphaproteobacteria; order Rhizobiales; family Rhizobiaceae; genus Pararhizobium_B; species Pararhizobium_B mangrovi. Next base: position 2,555 of record NZ_VHLH01000030.1, read on the forward strand.
CGCAGGCGCTCGCCGTCGCCTTCATCGACGACGAAAACCGCGAAAAGATCGGCGGCAGAGACCCTGAAGCGCATGCCTCGCGCCTCGTCCTCGGGCCGGGAACGGGGCTCGGCGTCGCCGGCCTCGTCAACGCCCGCCACATCTGGATCCCCGTGCCCGGCGAAGGCGGCCATGTCGACGTCGGCCCGCGCACTGCGCGCGACCGCGCGATCTTCCCGCATCTCGAAGCGATCGGCGGGCGCATTTCGGCCGAGCAGCTCCTTTGCGGGCGCGGCATCGTCAACATCTACACCGCGATCGCGCGTGCCGACGGCCGGGACCCACAGGCGCGCCAGCCGAAGGAGATCACCGCCGCCGCACTCGAAGGCGCGGATGCCGGCGCCGTCGAGACGGTCTCGCTCTTCGCCACCTATCTCGGCAGGCTCGCCGGCGATTTGGCGCTCGTCTTCATGGCGCGCGGTGGCGTCTATATCGGCGGCGGCATCGCGCAGAAGATCATGGCAGCCCTGAAGAAGCCGGAATTTCGCGCGGGCTTCGAGGACAAGGCACCGCATCAGGCGCTGCTCGCCGAAATCCCGACCTATGTTCTCACCCACCCGCTCGCCGCCCTTTCGGGACTTTCCACCTATGCCCGTTCTCCGATGCGTTTCGGTCTGTCGACGGACGGGCGGCGCTGGCAGGCATAGTCACGGCGGCGGCAAAGCGCTATTGAGCACGCGAACGGCCATCGGCTTTCGGCCAACCGGGTAGCAGGCGACGTGAAGATCAAGGATCCCAGGAAGGAAAAGCGCATCGATCCGGACGCGCTCTTCCGCGTGCTGAGACGCGTGATCTCGGAGAACATGCGCGACTATACGGGCACGTATGTCTTCGCGATCGGCTGTCTCGCCGTCACCGCCGCCTCCACCGCCTTCACGGCGTGGATCATGAAGGACGTCGTCAACGAGGCCTTTGCCAAGCAGAACGCGAGCCTCGTGTGGATCATCTGCCTGTCGATCCTCGCCGCGTTCGTCGCGCGCGGCTTCGCCTCCTACGGGCAGGCCGTGGCGCTTTCCAAGGTCGGCAACAACATCATCGCGCGCTACCAGCGCCGCCTCTACGACCATCTGATGCGCCTTTCCGTCGGGTATTTCTCCGACTGGCGCTCCGCCCAGATCTCCGCGCGCATCAGCCAGAACGTCAACGGCATCCGCGACGTGATGAACCTCACCGTCACCTCGATCGCGCGGGATCTCCTGACGCTCGTCGCCCTCGTCTGCGTGATGGTCGCGCGCGATCCGTTCCTGTCGGCGCTCGTCTTCCTGGTCGGTCCGCCGGTCTTCTTCGCGCTGCGCTACATCGCCAAGCGCCTGCGCGTCGTCACCCGCGAGGCGGTGATCGTGAACAGCCAGGTGCTCGGCAACATGCAGGAGTCGATCCAGGGCATCGCGATCGTCAAGGCCTTCACCATGGAGGATCAGCTTTCCGCGCGTGCGGACCGGCTGATCGGAAAGGCCGAAAGGCAGGCGAACCGCATCGTGCGGCTGACCCAGCGCACGACGCCGCTGACCGAATGCCTCGCCGGCATCGCGATCTCCGGCGTCCTCGCCTACGCCGCCTACAACACCATCTATCGCGGCATCCTGCCCGGTTCCTTCTTCTCCTTCATCACCGCGCTGCTCCTCGCCTACGATCCCGCCCGCAAGCTCGCACGCCTGCAGGTCACGCTGGAACGCGCCGCCGTCAACGCCCGCATGATCTACGAGATCCTCGACACCGAGCCGCACCAGAAGGATGCGCCCGGCGCGCGCGACATCGCCGTTTCCGGCGGCGAGATCGTCGTCGACGGCGTCTCCTTCGGCTATGCCGGCACCGGCATGGTCCTCAAGAACGTCTCGTTCACCGCCGAGCCCGGCCGAATGACGGCGCTGGTCGGCCCGTCCGGTGCAGGCAAGTCGACGCTGATCGCTCTCCTCCTGCGCTTCTACGACCCGAACGAAGGCGCCATCCGCATCGACGGGCAGGATATCGCCGGCATTACCAAGCGCTCGCTGCGCGAAAAGATCGCCTATGTCTCGCAGCAGCCCTACCTCTTCGAGGGCACGATCCGCGACAATCTGCGCTACGGCCGGGCCGACGCGACCGACGCGGAGATCGAGGAGGCGGCGAAGCTCGCCTACGCCCACGACTTCATCATGGAGCAGCCGCAGGGCTACGACACGCCCGTCGGCGAGAACGGCGTGACGCTCTCCGGCGGCCAGCGCCAGCGCGTCTCGATCGCCCGGGCACTCGTGCGCAACGCGCCGATCCTGCTTCTCGACGAGGCGACGTCGGCGCTCGACACCGAATCCGAGGCGATCGTGCAAAAGGCGCTCGACCACGCGATGGAGGGGCGCACCGTCGTCGTCATCGCCCATCGCCTGTCCACCATCGCGCGCGCCGACCGCATCATCGTCATGCAGTCCGGCCGCATCGCCGAGCAGGGCCGCCACGAGGATCTCGCGCAGCGGTCCGACGGCATCTATGCCCGCTTCCACCGCATGCAGGCGCTCGGCCTGGATACCGACGTCGCGATCGACCAGGCGGGGGCGGCACCAGCAAGGGAACCTTCCGCATGAGCGATCGCGCACAAAGCATGGGCCTCGTCGTCGTCGGCGCCGGCGGGCGCATGGGCCGCACCCTCATCCGCGCGGTCGATGCGATGGATGGCGTCCACCTCGCAGGCGCGATCGAGCGCGAAGGCTCCGAGCATGTCGGCCGGGATGCCGGCCTTCTAGCCGGTCTCGGCGAGAGCGGTGTCACCGTCAGCGACGATCCGCTGCCGATCTTTGCCGAAGCGCAAGGCGTGCTCGACTTCACCTCGCCGGCTGCAAGCGTCGAGTTCGCCGGCCTCGCCGCGCAGGCCCGCATCGTCCATGTCGTCGGCACGACGGGCTGCAGCGAGGAGGACGAGGCCGCGTTCCGCGCCGCCGCCCGCCACGCGCGCATCGTCAAGTCCGGCAATATGAGCCTCGGCGTCAACCTGCTCTCCGTGCTCGTGCGAAAGGCAGCGGAAGCGCTCGGCGATGACTGGGACATCGAGATCGCCGAGATGCACCATCGCCACAAGGTCGACGCGCCGTCCGGCACCGCCCTCCTGCTCGGCGAAGCGGCGGCGGAAGGGCGCGGCGTTTCCCTCGACGCAGCCTCGGTGCGCGGACGCGACGGCCACACCGGCACGCGCGAGGCGGGCACGATCGGCTTTGCCGCCCTTCGTGGCGGATCCGTCGTCGGCGAACACGCCGTCACCTTCGCCGGCGAAGGCGAGCGCGTCGAACTTGCCCACAAGGCCGACGACCGCTCGATCTTCGCGCGCGGCGCGGTCAAGGCCGCGCTATGGGCGCACACCCGTAAGCCCGGTCTCTATTCCATGCTCGACGTTCTCGGCCTCGCCGAATAGCGCCGGTCATCATAGCGCCAGTCTCCGATCACGTCGGAAACCGTTTGGCGTCCCCGTCATTTCCCTTAAGAATTTTTCCCGAGGGCAAACCGCCCGCCCCAGTCGAGAAGGAAGCCCAGCGATGTCCGGAACCCTCGTCCTCGTTCGCCACGGCCAGAGCGAATGGAACCTCAAGAACCTGTTCACCGGCTGGCGCGATCCGGACCTGACGGACAAGGGCCGCGAGGAGGCCGAACTCGGCGCCAACGCGCTGAAGGACACCGGCATGACCTTCGACGTCGCCTATGTCTCGGTGCTGACCCGCGCGCAGCACACGCTCGACATCATCCTCGACATCACCGGCCAGAAGGGCGTCGAGACGATCCGCGACCAGGCCCTGAACGAACGCGACTACGGCGATCTGTCCGGTCTCAACAAGGACGACGCGCGCCAGCGCTGGGGCGAGGAGCAGGTGCACGAATGGCGCCGCTCCTACGACGTGCCGCCGCCCGGCGGTGAAAGCCTGAAGGATACCGGCGCGCGCGTCTGGCCCTACTACATGACCGAGATCCTGCCGCGCGTTCTTCGCGGCGAGACGGTTCTCGTCTCCGCCCACGGCAATTCGCTGCGCGCCCTCGTCATGATCCTCGACCGCATGAGCCCGGACGACGTGACCGGCCTCAACCTCGCGACCGGCGTGCCCATGGTCTACAAGCTCAAGGCCGACTCCACCGTCGAGAGCAAGGAAGTCCTCGGCGACATGTCGTCGGCGCACTGAGCGCCGCACTTCGAACCGACGACTATCGATCACCGCTTTAGATCACGGCCCAAGATCACGGCATGGTGAAAGCCCGCCGGGATCGCATTCGAAGCGTACCGGAACTTTCCGCACCGCTCTTCGGTTTGCCCGGCGAACCATAACGAAGCGCCGGCCACTCCATGTCGGCGCTCACCCAAGGAGCTTTGCCATGAGCCTTTCAGGCAGAAAGATCGCCATCCTCGTCGCCCCGCGCGGCACCGAGGACCCCGAGTTCGCACAGCCGCGCGAAGCGGTCCAGAAGGCCGGCGGCACCGTCACCGTCGTCGGGCTGGAAAGCAGCACCGCCAAGACGGTCAACGGCGACCTCGATCCGGGCGAAAGCTATTCCGTCGACAAGACGATCTCGGACGTGTCGCCGAACGATTTCGACGGTCTCGTCATTCCCGGCGGCACCGTCGGCGCCGACACGATCCGCGCCAATAGCGATGCGGTAAACTTCGTGCGCGGCTTCTTCGAGCAGAAAAAGCCGGTCGGCGCCATCTGCCATGCGCCGTGGGTACTGGTCGAAGCCGGCGTGCTCGATGGGCGCACCGTCACCTCCTTCCCCTCCCTCCAGACCGACATCCGCAATGCCGGCGGCACCTGGGTCGACGAGGAATGCCATTGCGACGAAGGCCTCGTGACGAGCCGCACGCCGAAGGACCTCGACGCCTTCTGCTCGAAGATCGTCGAAGAGTTCGAAGAGGGCAAGCATCCCGAGCAGGCCCGCAGCGCCTGACGCGAAAACTTCAGCTCGATCAAGAAAGACGCCGCGGTCCGAAGCCGCGGCGTCTTCTCGTTGCAGCTCCGCCCGGACCGCGGAACTGCGTGAAACGACAAACTCTATCGTCCCCGCTCCGTGGTCATATTTTTCGCGGCATGCCACCCGCCGGAGAATAACGATCGTGTGCCCGCACCGCGTCTTTCGACATAGTGCCGCACCGTTTCGTCCCCCGTTCTCGGGCCCATCGAAGGAACCAACAATGAAGACGTGGAAGATCCTCGCGGCCGTCGCCGCGACGCAGTTCGTGGCCGCGCTCGGCGCGCACGCCGCGAGCCTGGAGCAGGTCAAGAAGTCCGGTGAACTGCGCATCGGTACGGAGGGCACCTATGCCCCGTTCACCTATCATACTGATTCGGGCAAGCTGACCGGCTTCGACGTCGACATCGGCCGCGCGATCGCCAAGCGCCTCGGCGTCGAGGCGAAGTTCGTCGAAGGTCGCTGGGACGGCCTCATCGCCGGCATCGACGCCGGGCGCTACGACGCCGTCATCAACGAAGTCGGCATCACACCGGAGCGCCAGAACAAATACGATTTCTCCACGCCCTACATCGCCTCGAAGGCTGTGCTGATCGTCGGCGAAAGCAACGACACGATCAAATCCTTCGCCGACCTGAAGGGCAAGAAGGCGGCTCAGACGCTGACCAGCAATTTCGGCAAGCTCGCCGAGAAGAACGGCGCGGATCTCGTGCCGACGAACAGCTTCGACCAGTCGATCCAGCTCGTCATCAGCGGCCGCGCCGACGCGACGGTGAACGACAGCCTGTCCTATCTCGACTTCAAGAAGCATCAGCCGAAGGCGCCGGTGAAGCGCGTTGTCGAGGAGGCGAACGCCGAACAGTCCGGCGTCCTCATCGCCAAGGGCGAACCGAAGCTCCTCGACGCGATCGACAAGGCGCTGGCCGACATGAAGAAGGACGGCACCTACCTGAAGATCTCCAAGAAATATTTCGGCGAAGACGTCTCGAAATAGTCTATCCGTCGTCATCGAGAGCTTTTGCGCGGGGCCGCTTCAAGGATCGGCCCCGCGATCGTTTTTCCCAGGAGTAGGACGCGATGCCGGACTGGCTCGTCTTGATGTGGCACTCGCTCGGCTCGCTTTTATGGGCCGGCATCGCCTTCACCATTCCGCTGACGCTGATTTCCTTCGCGCTCGGCCTGGCGCTCGGGCTCGTCACGGCGATCGGCCGCCTTTTCGGGCCGAAGCCGGTCGTCCTTCTCGTGCGCGGCTACGTCTGGATCTTCCGCGGCACGCCGCTTCTCGTCCAGCTCTTCGTCGTCTTCTACGGCCTGCCGAGCGTCGGCATCACGCTCGATGCCTTTACCGCGGGCCTCATCGGCTTCACGCTCAATGTCGGTGCCTACACCTCGGAAATCCTGCGCGCGGCCATCGCCTCGGTTCCGCGCGGGCAGTGGGAAGCGGCCTATTCGATCGGCATGACGTGGATGCAGGCCATGCGGCGCACCATCGTGCCGCAGGCCGCGCGCGTTGCCGTGCCGCCGCTGTCGAATTCCTTCATCTCGCTCGTCAAGGACACGTCGCTCGCCGCGGCGATCACCGTGCCGGAGCTCTTCCAGGCCGCCCAGCGCATCGTCGCCACCACCTACGAACCGCTCATTCTCTATATTGAGGCCGCGCTCATCTATCTCGCCATGTGCACCGTTCTGACAGCAGTGCAGGAGCGGCTGGAACGCCGGCTCGAACGCTCCGGCGGCTTTCTGGAGGCCCGGTCATGATCGAACTTTCGAACATCGAGAAGCGCTTCGGCACGACGACGGTCCTGAGCAGCGTCGACCTCGTCATGGCGGAAGGCTCCGTCACCGCGCTCATCGGCCCGTCGGGTGCGGGCAAGTCGACGCTGCTTCGCTGCATCAACCTTCTCGAGCAGCCGACGAGCGGCACCGTGCGCCTTGGCGAGGCGAGCGTGACCTTCGAACCGGGCAAGCGCGTCCCGGCCGCTGAGATCCTGGCCCTGCGCCGCCAGACCGGCATGGTCTTCCAGAATTTCCAGCTCTTTCCCCACCGCAACGCGGTCGACAACGTCATGGAGGGTCTCGTCACCGTGCTCGGCTGGCCGCGCGAACGCGCGAAGGCCCGTGCGATGGAGCTTCTGGAAAAGGTCGGCATGGCGGAAAAGGCGGAAGCCTGGCCCTCGACGCTTTCCGGCGGCCAGCAGCAACGCGTCGCGATCGCCCGTGCATTGGCCCCTTCGCCGCGCATTCTGCTGTGCGACGAGCCGACGTCTGCCCTCGACCCCGAACTTTCCGACGAGGTCGTCGAGGTTCTGGGCCAGCTCGCACGCGAAGGCACAACCATGGTCATGGCAACCCACGATCTGAGGCTGGCGCTCCGCACGGCCGGAGAGGTCGTCGTCGTCGACGGCGGCCACGTGATCGAAAAGGGCCCCTCGCGCCAGATCTTCACCGACCCGCAACGCGAACGCACCAAACGCTTCGTCACCACGCTGACGCAGGAATCGCAGGAGTTGCAGTCCGGCGCGTAAGCGAATTGCCAGCCCCTCCCTCCGTCATCCTTGGGCTCGACCCAAGGATCCGACCCCATCGCAATACGAGCGGTGTGCCGGATCGAACACGGATGAAGCGCTCCTACGGACACCCATCACCACGATCGTGCGGAGAGGTGGTTAGATCCTCGGGTCGAGCCCGAGGATGACGCCGGTCCGTGGGGAGGCGCTTTCGGCATCATCGAAAACAAGCACCCGTCCTTCATTCCTCCATGGACCCAACAACAACGTCACTCTTCCGCATCATCGCAAATTACCCCATCCAGAAACGCCAACCCCCTCCCCACGTCATCCTTGGGCTTGACCCAAGGATCCAATCCCATCGCAATACGAGCGGCGTGCCGTATCGAACACGCGCGGAGCGCTCTTACGGACACCCGACACCCCAGTCGTGCGGCAAGATGGTTAGATCCTCGGGTCGAGCCCGAGGATGACGCCGGTCCGTGGGTAGGACGACGGCGCATCAGGGTAACCGGGCGCAGCACCAGCGATTGCCCCTTGCAAAGCCGGGGTGCGCTTCCGACAGAGAATGAACATACGGTCTTCTCCGCCCGCCCTTCATACAACCTCGTAGCTCGACCGGCCGCGGCGCTTTCCGTTCAGCCGTTCGCTGCAGCCTCGCGAATCCCATTCAGGTCCGCACGCAGCCGGTCCGCGTCGCCGCCGAATTCCGCCTCGATCGCCGCATGCGTCGCTTGCCAGATCGGTCCGGCTCGGCGGACGAGCGCACGGCCCTCTTCCGTCAGCCCCAGCCGGCGGGACCGGCGATCGGCCTCGTCCGCACGCACCGTCACCAGCCCGCGCCGTTCGAGCGGCTTGAGGTTCGCCGTCAGCGTCGTGCGGTCCATCGCCAGAAGCTCGGCGACGGAACCGAGCGTCGGCGGTTCGGGCCGGTTCAGCGAGGTCAGCAGCGAGAACTGCCCGCTCTTGAGGTCGAGCGGCTTCAACGCCTCGTCGAAGCGCCGCGCAATGGCACGCGCCGCCCGCTGCGCATGCAGGCACAGGCAATGGTCGCGTACATGGATCGTCATGGCGTAGTCGGCCGGTCCGGCATGCGATGACGGGTGGGAGGAATCGTCGGGCACCGGCTCGCCGGTAGCGCCCGGTTCTGCTTTCGGTTGTATGCGTCTTGACATGCCTTATTTATGTTGATATCAACCTAGTCTGTCAAGCATGGCCGTGGAGGACGCAGGCGATGGATGGCATCACGACCTGTCTCTGGTTCGATCGAAACGGCGAAGAAGCCGCGACCTTCTACGTCGACCTCTTCCCCGATTCCTGCATCGACCGCGTGACCCGCGGCCCGACCGACTGGCCGGCCGGCAGTGCCGGTGACGTGCTGATCGTCGATTTCACCCTCTTCGGCCGCCCCTTCCAGGCACTGAACGGTGGCGACTTCGCGCATTTCAACGAAGCCGTCTCGCTTTCGATCGCCTGCGAGACGCAAGACGAGGTCGATCGTTACTGGAGCGCCCTTTCGGCCGACCCCGAAGCCGAGCAGTGCGGCTGGGTGAAGGACCGCTTCGGCCTTTCCTGGCAGATCGTACCGACCGTCCTGCCGACCCTCATCGCCGATCCGGACCGCGAGAAGGCCGCTCGCGTCATGCACGCGATAATGGCGATGAAGAAGCTCGATATCGCCGCGATCGAACGCGCCGCCGCCGACTGACACTTCCGAACGACACCCGATCCACCATCGAGGAAACCCCGCCGATGCCCATGGACACGCTCACCCCCGCCGCAGACCTCGCCCGCGCCGAGCCGATGCGATGGCCGAACGAAAGCGCCGATTATCGCGCCGCCCGCACCGCGCTGCTCGTCGAGGAGATCGAGCTGCGCCGCCACATCACCCGCGTCAACGACATGCGCCGGGCCCTGCCGGAAGGCGGCGCAATTCCGCAGGACTACCGGTTCGACGGACCCGAAGGCCCGGTCGCGCTCTCGCAAATGTTCGGCAAGCACGACACGCTCATCGTCTACTGCATGATGTACGGCCCCAAACGCGAGACCGGTTGCCCCATGTGCTCGGCGCAGCTCGACGCCTGGGACGGCGAGGCCCGCCATATCGAAAAGCGCGCGGCGCTCGCCGTCGTCGCCCGCTCGCCGATCGAACGCATCCGGAAATACGCCAAGGAACGCGGCTGGACGCACCTTTCCGTCTATAGCGACCCGACCGGCGATTTCTGGGCGGACTACAACCGCGACCGCGACGCCGACATGCCGGCCTATGCCGTCTTCCACCGCGGCGCCGACGGCACGATCCGCCATTTCTGGAGCCCGGAAGCCGGTTTCGCCACCGCCGATCCCGGCCAGGATCCGCATCTCGCCCCCGACATGAACCCGCTCTGGATCCTGCTCGACACCACGCCGGAAGGCCGTGGCACGGACTGGTACCCGAAACTCGACGACTGAGGAGAAGACCCCATGCGCCATCTCGTTGCCGGCCTCTTCCAGTCCCTCGACGGCGTTGTCCAAGCCCCCGGCGGGCCGGACGAGGACCGTTCCGGCGGCTTTGCCCATGGCGGCTGGACCGTCCCCCATTTCGACGAGGAGACCGGCGCCTTCATCGACCGCATCTTCTCCGCCGAGTTCGCGCTGCTGCTCGGCAAGCGCACCTACGACATCTTCGCCGCCTACTGGCCGCATGCCGGCGAGGACCAGCCGCTCGCGCGCGCCATCAACGCGGCGGAGAAATTCGTGCTCACGCACTCGAGCGAACCGCTCGCATGGCACAACAGCCACCGCGTCGCCGATTTCGAAGCCATCGCGGCGCTGAAGCAGACCGACGGCCCGAACCTCCTCGTGCAGGGCTCGAGCACGCTCTACCCCGGCCTGATCGACCGCGGCCTCATCGACCGCCTCTTCCTGCTCACCTTCCCGGTCATCCTCGGCCACGGCAAGCGCGCGCTCGCCGATGCGCCGGCCGCCGGCTTCCGGCTGGAGGAAAGCGCCATCTCGCCGAGCGGCGTCACCATCGGCTTCTACGCCCCTTCAGGGCCGGTCGAGACCGGCTCCTTCGATCTCCCGGAACCATCGAACGACAAAGGAGACCGCCCATGACCACCCGCACTGTCACCGCCTATGACTGGGTCCCCGACTTCGCGCAGGGCCACGTCCGCGATCTGCGCGTACGCTGGGCGCTCGAGGAGGAAGGCCTGCCCTACGAGACGGACCTTCTCCCACAGGGCACGCAGGGCAAGCCGGAAAATCTTGCCCGCCAACCTTTCGGCCAGGTTCCGGCGCTGACCGTCGACGGCAAACCGATGTTCGAAAGCGGCGCCTGCGTCTGGCGCATCGCCGAGGAGGGCACGGTCCTCCTGCCGAAGGACACGGAAACGCGCAACGCTTGCCTCAGTTGGCATTTCGCCGCCCTCAACAGCGTCGAGCCCTCTCTGACCATGATGGCCATGCTGTTCTTCCAGGCGATGAACCCGGATATCGGCGAGGAAGGTGTGGCGAAGGTCCGGCCGGGCATCCGCTCGATGGCCGAAAAGCGCCTGACCCAACTCGCCGACGCCCTCGGCGAGCGCGACCATCTCGTCGCCGACCGCTTTACCACGGCCGATCTCATGATGACGACGGTGCTCCGCACGGCCGAAAGCCTCGACCTTCTCGAGCCGTTGCCACGCCTTCGCGCCTATCTCGACCACCACACCGCCCGCCCGGCCTTCCGTGCCGCCCTCGAAGCGCAACTGCAGCCCTTCCGCGAAAACGCCCCACGCTACGAGCGCGCCGGCTGAGCCGAAGGAAGGGCCGAACCCCCTGCAAACGCAATCAGCAACAGAAGAAAGGAGAACCAGCATGGCCTATTTCGACGCATTCGTGATCGCGGTTCCCACTGCCAACCGCGAGGCATTCCGTGCCCAGGCAGCGGCGTTCGCGCCCTATTTCCTGCGCCACGGCGCCCTGCGCTGCACGGAGAACTGGGCCGACGACGTCCCCCATGGCGAGGTCACGGACTTCTACCGTTCCGTCGCCGCCAAGGACGACGAGACCGTCGTCGTCTCCTTCCTCGAATGGCCGGACAAGGCCACCCGCGACGCCGGCATGAAGGCGGTCTCCGCGGAGATGGAAACGGCGATGAAGGACCATTCCATGCCCTTCGACGGCAAGCGCATGATCTATGGCGGCTTCGAGCCGATCGTGGACGAAAGGGCCTGACCATGCAGAACGCGAACGGTACCCCGATCTGGTACGAACTCATCACCGGCGACCCCGACGCCGCCGAACGCTTCTACTCAGCCGTCACCGGCTGGACCTACCGCAAGCCCGGCGGCGGCCTCGAACGCGACTACCGCATCGTCGAAAGTACCGAGGACGGCATCGCCGGCCTCATGAAGGCGGAAGGCGCAATGCCGCGCGGCTGGCTCGCCTATTTCGCCGCCGACGTCGACGACGATGCCGCGCGCGTTTCGGAGCTCGGCGGCACCGTCCATATGGGCCCGATGGACATCCCGAATGTCGGCCGCTTCGCCTTCGCGACCGACCCCGCCGGCGCACCCTTCTGCCTGATGCGCGGCTTCTCCGACGAACCGAGCCGCGCCTTCGAGCCGACGACCCCCGGCCACGGCGCCTGGAACGAACTCGTCACCCCCGACCAGGACGCCGCCTTTTCCTTCTACGGCAGCCTCTTCGGCTGGCAGCGGGGCGACGTGATGCCCATGGGCGAGGCCGGCGACTACACCTTCATCGACCACGACGGTTCGATGCTCGGCGCCATGATGAACACGAACGGCAACACGCCGAAGGCCCGCTGGCAAACCTATTTCCGCGTCCCGGACATCGACGCAGCCACCTCCGCGGTCACGGAGAACGGCGGCACGCTCGTCAACGGCCCGGCGCAAGTCCCCGGAGGCGATTACGTGATCCAGACGACCGACCCCGAAGGAAACTTCGTCGGCTTCGTCGGCGCACGACGTTCGTAACGCTCTGATCATCCGCGTCCGCATGGGCGCCGCAACGCTCGATCGAGACGTTTCCGGCATCCACGCGGACGCGGACGGAAAAACCCAGTCGACCCGTCTCCTCCATGCCCGCCGACGGCGCAGGCTTTCGCCAGCCGGAAGACGATCGACGAACATGCGACGAGAATGCCATCGTCGGATCCCGCTCAACGAAGAGATCATCGCACCATGGAAAGGTTTACCGGAAGCTGCCTTTGCGGCAACGTCACGATCGTCGCCACGGGACGACCCAACCGGGTCGGCATCTGTCACTGCCTCGACTGCCGCAAACATTCCGGCACGCTCTTCCAGGCCCTGGCGATCTTTCCCGAGGACGCCGTCTCCATCGAAGGCGAGGTCCGCGCCTATCGAGACCGCTCCTTCTGTCCACGCTGCGGGTCGCCCGTCTTTTACCGAAGCGCCGACGAGATCGAGATCGGCCTCGGATCCCTGGACGCTCCCGACCAGCTGACCCCCACCTACGAACTGTGGACCATCCGCCGCGAATCCTGGCTCCCACCGTTCCCGTTGGACGAGCGGCACGAGCGCGACAGAACCGAAGATAACCAGGAGTAAAGATTAAGGCTCTCGAGGTCCGATTGCGAACAGCGTTACCGCCGCCCTCGACATCTCGAATGAACCGTCAGCGTATCGAGCGCCTTTTGGGAATACCGACGCGGGCGGCAAGGTCGGTCGGCGACTTTCGATACGGAACGCCGGTAAAAGCCTTCCGGTCGGCTGTCCGCTCCATTACTACGATCCGTCCTCGGGCCGCTTCCCACGCCGCCGCCGGGCGTAGCGCATGGTCCACAGTGCCAGCAACGCCATCGTCGCATAGCCGACGAACGGCCCGGCGATCAGATCGTCGTGGATCGAAAGCACGAAGACGAGCCAGCATGCGATCGCGGCCGAGGCAAGCAGCCCGGCGCCCCAGACGAGCGTCATCACCATCATCGTTCGCCGGAAGCCGGGCGCGTCGCGCTTCGCCTCGAAGGCCACAGCCTCCCTTTCGGAAGACCGCCGCATCCACGCACGCGCCAGCTCGAAGACGAGCGGCCGGCCGATCGCGGCGGACACCAGGAAGGAAAGCCCGACGAGGGCCGTCACCAGGTTCTCGCGAAGCTGCAGGAGGCGTGGCGATCCGCCGAGGAGCACTGCCGCGAGCGAAAGCACGATGCCCGCCAGCACGAGCATCGACACCGCGTCGAGCCGTCGCCGGCATGCGAACTCGACCACGGACCACGCAAGTGGCGGCACGCCGGCCGCGATCAGCCCCACCGTATCGCTCGCGTAGGGTGCCACCCGGTCGTAAATAAGAAGCGGCGCGGCGACGTTGACCGCGACGAGCGCAAGAGCCCCGCCGCCATGGGCGCGAAGAACGCCGGGTATTCTCGGTCCGTTCGCGTCACTGGCCTTCTTGGTCGCCGTGCTCGCGGTTGACGCCCGCTCTTCCGAAGGGGGCTGGTTTCCATCCATCGCCGTCATGTCCGACCGGACCGGCAGATCCGGTTCCACAATGCTCGATGATCCGGCGCTCGATAAAGCCATGGCCGAACACCCCGTGAATGTTTACATTGTTACCATACCGGCAATGATAACAGTGTCAACATGAAAGAATCCTACCATCACGGCGACCTGCGTGCCGCCCTTCTCGAAGCAGGTCTCGACCATTTGAACCGGCACGACGCCGAGACGCTCTCGCTGCGCGCGCTCGCCCGGTCGGTCGGCGTCAGCGCCACAGCGGTCTACCGCCATTTCCCGGACAAGACGGCCCTCGTCGCCGCCCTCGCGCGGGAAGGCCTTGCCCGGCTCGCTGACGCGCAGAAGAAGGCCGCCGCCGAATGCCGGCCAAGCGAGTCAGCCTTCGCCGCAACGGGCCGTGCCTATGTCCGCTTCGCCCTCGAAAACCCGGCCCTCTTCCGCCTGACCTTCGCCTCGGCTCCGGTCGAATCCGCCGACGAGCCGACCGAAGCCGCCCGCATGCTCCGCGAAAACGCCGCGCGACGACTTCCGGACGGCGCCTCCGCCGGCCACGTCGAGGCCGAGGCCCTTCGTGCCTGGGCCCTGGTCCACGGCATCGCCATGCTTATGCTCGACGGCCAGATCGCCGCCGATCCCGACCTCGTGGAAGCCCTGATTCCCGCCTGATCCGTTACGGCGTTCGGCGATACCCCGCCACTGGGCGCGAAAGCGATCGCGTCACCCATACCCGCTCACCGCCGACGCGATCGCACCGCGCCCGTTTCCTTCTGCCCGGCTCGCCCTACCCTCCTCGGCCTGCACGTCCCGACGACCGGTTCCCGGCATCGAACCGCCGCCACGAAGGAAGGACCCCCATGCCGAGCGCGACGACGTCCTACGGACGCTACCCCTATTCGGCCCTGCCGGACCGCCCCGTCTTCGACTGGCCGAACGGCACCCGCCTCGCGGTCTACGTCGCGCTCAACATCGAGACCTTCTCGTTCGACAGCCACACCGGCGCCAAGCTCGCGCCCGGCAAGCAGGACCAGCCCGACGTCCTCAACCATGCCTGGCGCGAATGGGGAAACCGCGTCGGCGTCTGGCGCATGAAGGACGTCTTCGACGCGCTCGACCTGCCGCTCGCCGTCCTGCCGAACACGGCCGTCTACGAGGATTGCCCGGGCCTCGTCGAAGCCTTCCGCGCGCGCGGCGACGAGATCGTCGCCCATGGCCGCACCAACGCCGAGGAGCAGGGCGTGCTCGCCGAGCCGGAAGAACGCGCCCTGATCCGCCAGGCGAGCGAGGCCTACCGCCGCCACGAAGGCCGCGTTCCCGCAGGCTGGCTCGGCCCCTGGATATCGCAAAGCGCGGTCACGCCGGATCTTCTGGAAGAGGAGGGCTACACCTACCTCCTCGACTGGTGCCACGACGACCAGCCGACCATGATGCGCACGCGTTCGGGCACCGGCATCGTCTCCGTGCCCTATTCGCACGAGATCAACGACATTCCCCAGATCACCGCCCGCTACACTTCGGCGGAGAGCTTCGCCGACATGATCGTCGCCCAGTTCGACGAGATGCTCGAAGCCTCGGCCCGCGCTCCCGCCGTCATGAGCATTGCCCTCCACCCCTACCTCACCGGCCAGCCCTATCGCCTGCGTGCACTGCGCCGCGCGCTCACCCACATTGCCGCCCACCGGAACGAGATCTGGCTCACCCGCCCGGGCGCGATCGCCGAGGCCTTCATCGAGGACGTTCGGGCCCGAGTGGCGTAACGCCGTCCCGCGACTCGCTCCGGCAGGATGCCACATGCAGGGACCGGAGCTGCAAAACCGCCTTCGCCCTTCGCACGATCCATGGTTGTCGCCGCGCACCGGCAGCCGGTGATCGCCAAAGGCGCGATCTCAGGTCGGCCGTTCAGCGAGCCATCCGCTCGGAGGCCTTCGACGTGACGGCACCGCCATGGCAGAAGACCGCCTTGTCGAAATCGAACCCGGCGAGCTTCTTCCGGCTGCGCCGGCCTTCCGCCTCGTCCTCGAAGCCGATCGGGTCGCCGACGCTCATGATGTCGATGAAGGCGTCGCCGCTGGTTCCGACCCCTTCCAGGACGATCGATCCCGATCAGATCCTTCCCGAAAGCGGCCATCGGCCGAGTACGATCGACTGCGACAAGAAGCCGTTATCGGGCGAAGCGCTTGGCACCGATAACGCAGGCGACCACGAGAATCGTGACGGCGATCATGGAAGGAGGAACGCTCTCGCCGAGAAGCAGGGCAGCCAAAGCGAGGCCTAAGAAGGGCTGGAGGAGCTGCAGCTGCCCGACGCCCGCGATGCCACCCAGCGCAAGGCCACGATACCAGAAGACGAAGCCCACCAGCATCGAGAAGATCGAGACATAGGCGAGGCCCAGCCATTCGGGGCCGGTGATGTCGTTCCACCGGGTCGGCAGGGCGAAGAGCGCGATCAGGGCCATCGCGGGCAGAGCGATCAGCAGCGCCCAGGAGATCACCTGCCATCCGCCCAGACGTCGCGAGAGCGTAGCGCCTTCTGCATAGCCCAGTCCGCAAAGAACGATCGCTGCGATCATGAACGTATCGCCGATCAGCGAAACATCATCGCTCTGGACAAGGGCGAACCCGGCGACGACGACGGCTCCGAGTCCGGAGAAAATCCAGAAGGGAAGCTTTGGCCGTTCGCCGCCGCGAACGACGCCGAAGATCGCGGTCATCAGCGGCAGAAGCCCGATGAAGACGATCGAATGAGCTGCCGTGGTGTGTTGGAGAGCGAGAGCCGTCAGCAGCGGAAAACCGATGACGACGCCGATCGCCACGATGGCCAGCGATCCGAGATCGGTGAACCCCGGTCGCTTCTGCCGAAGCACGAACAGCAGCGCAGCCGCAAGGAGAGCCGCGATGACGGCACGCGCCGAGGTGAGGAACAGCGGCGAGAAGCCGCCGACCGCGACCCGCGTCGCCGGTAGCGAGGCACTGAAGATCAGCACGCCCAACAGTCCGCTGCCCCATCCCGCCGTCGTCTGATCCATGCCGTTATACCCCGATTGAACCGGCTCGATAGCGCATCGGGGGGTCGCCCGGACAGGGACGATCGAATACAGTTGGACTGAACTGTACGGGTCGAAGGAGTAATACGGATGCGGGAGAAGGCCCCGGGCGGTTCCCGGATAGGGCTCGTGATGGAGAGCATCCGTCGGCGCATCGCCGGCCGGTCGCTGGCCCATGAAGAGAAGCTGCCTTCGATCCGGGCGACGGCGAAGACGATGGGCCTCTCGCCTTCGACCGTTGCGGAGGCCTACGAGCGGCTCGGCGCCGAGGGTCTGATCCGGTCGCGGCCCGGCTCCGGCTTCTACGTGGTCGGCAGCCTGCCGCTCGCGCTTCGGGAGGTCGCACCGAGGATCGATCGTGCGGTCGATCCATTCTGGGTGTCACGCCAATCGCTGGACGGCGGTGCCGAGACGATCCGGCCCGGATGCGGCTGGCTTCCCACCGAATGGATGCCGGATGCGGCAATCCGCAGGGCCGTGCGATCGCTCGCGAAGGCCGAAGGCGCGCTGCTGGCCGATTACGGGCCTTCTCGCGGCTCGCTTCGCCTGCGAAATCTTCTGGCACGTCAGTTCGCCGACGAAGGCTTGCGCATCGGCGCCGACGAGATCCTGCTCGCCTCGTCGGGAACCCAGGCGATCGATCTCATCTGCCGCCTGCTTCTGCAACCCGGAGATACGGTCCTGCTCGACGATCCCTGCTACTTCAACTTCCGGGCGCTGATGCGAGCGCACCGGGTCGACATCGTCGGCGTGCCGCGAACGAAGGACGGGCCGAACCTTGCAGCATTCGAAACGGCTCTGAAAGTTCACCGTCCGCGCATCTACGTGACGAACTCCGCTATTCACAACCCCACGGGCTCGTTGCTCTCGCCGCAGGTCGCTCATCGTGTTCTGAAGCTTGCGGCGCATCACGACCTGACGATCGTCGAGGACGACATCTTCTCGGACTTCGAGCCGGAACCTTCGCCTCGCCTCGCCGTCCTCGACGGACTCGAGCGCACCGTTCGCATCGGCAGCGTCTCGAAGACGCTGTCGGCATCGGTGCGCTGCGGCTACATCGCAGCGAAGGCAGGCTGGATCGAGGAACTGGTCGATCTTCAGGTTGCCACGAACTTCGGCGGCCCGAGCCCGATGGCGGCCGAGATCGTTGCGCACGTCCTGTCGGACGGCAGCTATCGCCGGCACGTCGCCGCCCTGCGCACGCGTCTCGCGAAGCGGCGCCGCGAGGCGACCACGCTTCTTGCATCCCTGAACATCGAACCCTGGATCGAGCCTGTCGGCGGCTTCTATCTCTGGTCCCGCCTGCCCGACGGCATCAACGCGGCAGACATGGCCCGTGCAGCCCTCGCCGACAACGTCGTTCTTGCGCCCGGCAACGTGTTCAGTGCGGGTCAGACCGCGACGGAATGGATGCGCTTCAACGTTGCCCAGATGGCCGACCCAAGATTGCCGGACCTCCTTCGGAAGGCCCTCACGTCCGCGACGACGAATGACAACGGCAGCAATGCCGAGAGATGATTCGAAACCGGACCGACCGTTTACCGGAATCGGTCGGACGGCTTCCGACTCTATGTTGGTCTCTCAGGCTTGGCTGAGGATCACACAAAACCTGCCGTTCATTCATTGCATATTGTTCAGCCCAAGCGAGACCGGGAGCGGAAGGTCGGGTTTATAGTGGCCGATCCGCTAAGGCGGAGATAGAAGTCGGCGACCTGCTCAAAGAGCTCCACAGCTTTGTTCGCCAGCGTTTCACCTCGATCTGGCGAATCCTCAATTCCATGTTGGAGCATTTTGCATTAAAAGGGCATCGCGTCTGCACGATGCAAGGTCCATAAGGGGGAACGAAGATCTACAACGCAGCGCAACTGTCTGCTTTGGCTCGGCTGTTCTCGGCCACGGTTTTCCGTGAAATGGCGAAGAAGGGTCGATCCGGCTTGTTCCGTCGGCTGATCGAGCAGACCAATCTGCGCGAGCGCGCCGACCCTCGCGCGACTGTCGGCGATACCTTCAACTTGGCGTTCGAGATTCTGAAGATCGCAGGGCATCGCGACGAATACATTTATCGCGCGGCGATCAGCCAAAAAGTGCTAATGGGCACGCACTCACTCCGCACGGCCTCGATGCTCAATGAGTTTCGTGCCGGCCGCTGCAAGGCGGATCTCGTCATCCTGAACGGGACCGCAACTGTCTATGAAATCAAGTCGGAACGGGATTCGCTCGCGCGGCTCGCCAATCAGGTTGAGAACTACAAGCGCGTCTTTGCCAAAGTGAACGTGATCGCGAGCGAAGGCCATATCGAGGGCGTGCTGGCAACGGTCCCGATTGATGTCGGAGTGATGTGTCTCTCCAAGCGTTACCGGATCACAACGATGCGAGAAGCGGTCGACTGCCCGGCCCGCATCTGCCCGGTGACCGTGTTTGAATCTTTACGCATGGTCGAAGCCGCGGCGATCCTGCGGGCGATGGGAGTGATGGTGCCTAAGGTTCCCAATACGCAGCGGCATGCGGCGATGCGCGACCTTTTTGTCGCCCTCGACCCCGTTGCGCTCCATGTCGAGATGGTGCGGACGCTCAAGCGGACACGCGATCTGGCACCACTCGGCGACCTTGTTGAACGTCTGCCCGAGTCCCTGCAAGCTGCAGCGCTATCAGTGCCAGTGCGCCGTGCTGACCAACCGCGGCTGATCGACGCTACCGCGACCCCGCTGCACACGGCCATGTCCTGGAGCTAATCGGCGCATGTATCATCCCTATTTCCGTGGAAAGCAGTTCGAGCTTATCACGATCCGCGAGATGGCGGCGCTGCTAGCCGAGAAGAATTTCGTGCCCGTGATCGAGCCTGTGCGCGAGTCGCTTGGCGGCCTTAAGAAGACCTTGAATTCGGTTTGCGCTGCCGGTGGGCGCGCGATCGTGATTGTGAACCCGTACCACGGCGACCATCAGCAGGACGGGGCGAGCATCACTAACCTCCTCCAAGAAGGCTTTATCGGCAGCGACAATCTCGCTGCCGGCATACTGCTGCGTAGCGACATGACCGTTGAGGAAGTGACGGTGTGCTATGACCATCATGCCGATCACCATCCGGTGCTAGTGCACGCCGGCTTCACCGCCCCAAAGTGGCTGGCGGCCGAGCTTGAGGACAGCATGGCCAGCCTTACCAACGTCTTCGTCGAAGATCGTGCGAAGCTGCTCTACCGAAAACACTTCGACCAGAGCACGCGTGTACTCGTGCGCGACGGCTTCAAGCGGCAGCGCAATGCCGATTATCTGCCGATGGAGGAGTTTTCCGATCTTCATGTCACCTATGGCGAACTTGGCATGGCGGGCTTTGGTGATTTTCTCATCGTTGGGGACGTCTACAGCGAAGGTGGAGGCCCGGCCTACGCCGTCGCAATCCATCTGACTTTCATCGATCCTGAAAAGGACGATGTCATGTACGTCTACCACTTCGTCTCAACGACGAAGGATACCCCGACCGATCCCGCCGGCAAGTTTGCCCAGGCGCTGGCAAAGCTGATCGCGAAACTGGACAGCGGCACGTCCCATCTTCTTGAGACCGAAGCTATCAAGGAGTTTCGCGATCTTCACACTAAAGGCCACTTCCCGGGCCTCGGCTACGTTAAAAAGCTCTCGATGAAGCATCATATCGAGACGCTTGCCGACTATCTCAGCTGAACTCCATGGCACAGCGCTTCTGCTGCCCGGAGTGCTTCGATGATCGCGCCCTGCGCGATCAGCTCTTCCCGTCGCTCGATCCCAGCCATGGGATGTGCGATTTTTGTGGGACCGCCTACACCCAGCTTGTCGAGCCTGGCAAGCTCGCCAACTATTTCGAGCTGCTGGTCAATGTCTACGAGCCGAATCAGAACGGCAAGTCGCTGGTCGAATGGATGAAGGAGGACTGGCAACTCTTCAGCCACCAGCGCATGGACCTTGCCCACGCAAAGGAGCTGCTCGGCGAGATTCTAGATGACGGGGAGATTGTCCGGAGTAATTTCGTCCCGTCGGCTAGCTACATCAGCGAAGGTCTCGCGCAGTGGGATAAGCTGCGCGACGAGATGATGTATGCCAATCGCTGGTTTCTCAACGTCGACATTGACCTAGACCGTCTCTACCAGCTGCTCGGCATGCTTTTGGCACCGCAATTGCCTCGTGAATGGTTCCGGGCGCGAATGCGAACCGAGGATGAGGTCTTCACAATTGACAAGATGGGTGCACCACAGAAAAGACGCTCGTCTCATGGTCGTGCTAATCCGGCAGGCATTCCTTATCTCTATCTGGGATCGTTGCCCGAAACGGCTGTGGCCGAGATCAGGCCACATACTGGCGAGGTTGCTTGCGTCGCTAATTTCACCATTCCCGAGATCAAGGCTGTAGACTTGCGCAACCCTCGCAAGCTCGTCTCGCCCTTCATTTTGTCCGAATCTAGCGCAATCGGCCAACTTCGCGCCGATTTGCCGTTCCTTGAACGCCTGGGCGGAGAATTGACCCGACCGGTTCAGCCGGCGGGAGCGGCGATTGACTACATTCCGAGCCAGTACCTGTGTGAGTTCATTAAGAAGAGCGGCTTCGACGGCGTGGTCTATCGCAGTTCGGTCAGCGATGGCATTAATCTCGCACTTTTTGATCCCGCTCAGGCAGTTGGCGGGACGATGGTACTTTACAACGTGTCGAAGGTGGCAGTCGAAGTAGCCGCTGCCTAAGAACGCCCTCCCCTGTCGGCAACTTTCGGGATGGCTGCTTCCAGAACCTGCAGGCAGTTTGTTGATTGACCTCGACCAGGCGCATCGCGACTAATGCTGCGGCCACCTGAATGGCCGCTTTCGCAGGCCTGCACCCACAACCCGCCGGTCCGCTCTCCACCCCAATCCAGACGTCAGCGACAACACGCATTCACAAACAGCCCGGAACCGCAAACGTAGCCCGTCATCCCGACGCGGAAAAGAATCCGGTTTGAGTCCGCGCGTTCCTGCGCTACCTCATGGGCGAACGACAACCGGTACGAGCCGCCATGACGCCCTTCGATCTCGCCCCCGTCGCGCGCCACCCCGCATGAACGGCATCGGCGACTGGCTCATCCCGACCATCCAGCATTACGGGCCGATCGCGCTCTTCGTCTGCATGACGCTCGAAACGCTCGGCCTGCCGCTTCCCGGCGAGAGCGCGCTGATCGCGGCAGCCGCAGCGGCCGGGGCGAGCGAGATCAACATCGTCTGGGTCGCGATCGCCGGGTTCGCCGGCGCCGTCCTCGGCGACAATATCGGCTATCTCATCGGCCGGCATATCGGCCGGCGCGTGATCGTCTCCTACGGCTCGAAGATCGGCATCACCGACGAGCGCTACAAGCGCGCCGAAGGAAAGATCGAGCGGCACGGCTTCTGGATCGTCATCGTCTCGCGCTTCGTCGTGCTCCTGCGCCAGCTGAACGGGCTCGTCGCCGGATCGGCCGGCATGCCTTGGCCGAAGTTCCTTCTCGCCAACGTCATCGGCGCGGTGCTGTGGGTCGGCGCCTGGTGCACGGCCGCCTATTTCCTCGGCAGGGCCGCCGACCGCCTGCCGGCCCTCCTCCACAGCGTCAAATGGATCTCGATCGTCGCGATCCCCATCGTCATCCTCGGCGTCATCGCCCTCTTCTATTTCGACCGCCGCCGCGAACGGAACGGGTCGGGCAAAATTGCTTAGCCCAGCCAGCCGTCATCCTCGGGCCTGACCCGAGGATCCAACCACGTTCGTCGCGAGCGGCGTGCCCGCTGCTACGGCGCAACCACAAGCACGACACCCTCAAAGCCGCTGCGGAAACAGGCAGACGTCGTTCAGCACGCATTCCGGGCATTTCGGCGCGCGCGAGGTGCAGACCCGCTTGCCGAACTGGATCAGCCAGAAATGCCCCTCGGGCTTGGCCCAGTCCGGTGCGCGCTCGTCTAGGCTTTCGGCGATCTTCGCCTCGCTCTTTCCCTGCGCGAGCCCCGTGCGCGTGCACACCCGCCCGACATGCGTGTCGACGGCGATGGCGTCCTCTTCGAAGGTGAAGGCCATAACGATGTCGGCGCATTTGCGCCCGATCCCCGGCATCTTCATCAGCCCCGCGCGCGTGTTCGGCACCACGCCGTCGCATTCCTCGATCAGCATGTGGCAGAACTTGCGGATCGAGCGCGCCTTGGAATTATAAAGCCCCGCCGGCTTGATCGCCTCGATCAGCTCATCGTCGGAAAGGGTCAGCATCGTCTCCGGCGTGCGCGCCTTCCTGAAGAGCGCCGCCGTCGCCTTCGCCGTGTTCGTATCGCGCGACTGGGCGGAAAGCATGCAGGCGATGCAGGAGCGGAACGGGTCCGGCTGGTCCTTCGGCCCCTTCGCCCCCTTCGTCTTGCCAGGCATCGCCTTTTTCAGCCGCTCGAACACCGTCTCGATCTCGTCGCCGGTCAGAAGCGTGCGCCCATCCTCCGCCATTCTCCTCAGGCCCCCGCCATCTCGGCCAGGATCGCCTCCGCTGCCCGCTTCGGGTCGTCCGCCGCGATGATCGGCCGGGCGACGACGAGGTGGCTCGCGCCCGCTCTCAGCGCATCCGCCGGGCTCGCCACCCGCTTCTGGTCGCCGGCCGCGGCCCCCGCCGGCCGGATGCCGGGTGTCACCACCGCCATATCCCGCCCGACGATGGCCCGCACCGTTTCCGCCTCCGCCGCCGAGCACACGATCCCGCCCATGCCGGCGTCGCGCGCCTGCTCCGCCCGCCGCTTGACGAGTGCGGCCGGATCGTTCGCATAGCCCGCCTCCGCCATGTCCGCGGCATCCATCGAGGTCAGCACCGTCACGCCGAGCAGCGTCACGCCCGAGCCTTTCGCCGCCGCGACGGCCGCGCGCATCGCCTTCGGATAGGCGTGGATCGTCACCATCGAAACGCCGAGCTTGCCGATCGCCGCCACGCCGTTCGCCACCGTGTTGTCGATGTCGAGCAGCTTCACGTCGAGGAACACGTGCTTGCCGCCCTCTATCAGTTCGCGCGCCAGTTCCAGCCCGCCGGAAAAGACGAGCCCGTGGCCGATCTTGTAGAACGACACGGCATCGCCGAGCCGCCCCGCCATCGCCCGCGCCGCGTCCACATCGGCCACGTCCAGCCCCACGATCAGCCGTTCGCGCATCGCCCGTTCCGTCGCCTCGTCCATCGCTCGTCCCTCTCGCCGTTCGCAAAGCCATCTAGCGCACCCGCCGCGAAAGGGAAAACGCCGCCCCGCCCGGCTTCCGTCGCCCCCGCAAATGGGCTACATCCCGCCCCATGGACACGCCCCTTTCCCACATCCGCAATTTCTCGATCGTCGCCCACATCGACCACGGCAAGTCGACGCTCGCCGACCGTCTGATCCAGATGACCGGCTCGCTCGAAGAGCGCGACATGAAGGACCAGATCCTCGACGCGATGGACATCGAGCGCGAGCGCGGCATCACCATCAAGGCGAACACCGTGCGCCTCGAATACGATGCGTCCGACGGCGAGCACTACGTCTTGAACCTCATCGACACGCCCGGCCACGTCGACTTCTCCTACGAGGTCGCCCGGTCGCTGTCGGCCTGCGAAGGCTCGCTGCTGGTCGTCGACGCCTCGCAGGGCGTCGAGGCGCAGACGCTCGCCAACCTCTACGCCGCGCTCGACGCCGACCACGAGATCGTCCCCGTCCTCAACAAGGTGGACCTGCCGGCCGCCGAGCCCGAGCGCATCAAGGAACAGATCGAGGAGGTGATCGGCCTCGACGCCTCCGACGCGCTCGAAATCTCGGCGAAGACCGGCGTCGGCGTCCCCGCCGTGCTCGAGGCGATCGTCAAGCGCCTGCCCCCGCCGGCCGGCGGCAGCCGCGAAGAGCCGCTGAAGGCCCTCCTCGTCGACAGCTGGTACGACACCTATCTCGGCGTCGTCGTGCTGGTGCGCGTCATCGACGGCACGCTCAAGAAGGGCCAGACCATCCGCATGATGGGCACCGAGGCGACCTACCGGGTCGACAAGGTCGGCGTCATCACGCCGCGCATGGTGGAGGTGGAAAACCTGCAGCCCGGCGAGATCGGCTTCCTGATGGCCGCCATCAAGGAGGTCGCCGATACCCGCGTCGGCGACACGATCACGGACGACAAGCGCCCGACCGCCACCATGCTGCCGGGCTTCAAGCCCGCCCAGCCGGTCGTCTTCTGCGGCCTCTTCCCCGTCGACGCCGGCGATTTCGAGGCTCTGCGCGACGCCGTCGGGCGCCTGCGCCTCAACGACGCCTCCTTCTCCTACGAGACGGAATCCTCCGCAGCGCTGGGCTTCGGCTTCCGCTGCGGCTTCCTCGGCCTTCTCCACCTCGAGATCGTGCAGGAGCGCCTGAGCCGGGAGTTCGACCTCGACCTCATCGCCACCGCGCCGTCCGTCGTCTACGGCATGACGATGCGCGACGGCTCAGAGATCGAGCTGCACAACCCGGCCGACATGCCGGAGGTGATGAAGATCGAGGAGATCCGCGAGCCGTGGATCCGCGCCACGATCCTGACGCCGGACGAGCATCTCGGCCCCATCCTCAAGCTCTGCCAGGACAGGCGCGGCGTGCAGGCGGACATGTCCTATGTCGGCAACCGCGCCATGCTCGTCTACGACCTGCCGCTCAACGAGGTCGTCTTCGATTTCTACGACCGGCTGAAATCCATCAGCCGCGGCTACGCCTCCTTCGACTACCAGATCACCGAATACCGGGCGAGCGACCTCGTGAAGATGTCGATCCTTGTCAATGGCGAGCCGGTCGACGCGCTCTCCATGCTCGTCCACCGCGCCGCCGCCGAAAAGCGCGGCCGCGACATGTGCGAACGCCTGAAGGACCTCATCCCCAAGCACATGTTCAAGATCCCGATCCAGGCCGCCATCGGCGGGACCGTGATCGCCCGCGAAACCATCTCGGCGCTGCGCAAGGACGTCACCAGCAAATGCTACGGCGGCGACGCCACCCGCAAACGCAAGCTTCTTGAAAAACAGAAGGCCGGCAAGAAGCGCATGCGCCAGTTCGGCAAGGTGGACATCCCGCAGGAGGCGTTTATTGCGGCGTTGAAGATGGGGGATGAGTGAGTAGAAGTCCGCGCCATCGGACAAAACGATCCAGTAAATCGTTTTAAGCAACGAACGCCGAGAGCCCAAGCATAGAGCTAAGGACCTCAGCCACGGGTGAAAAGCCTACGATCTGGCTTTCAGACGAGGAACGCCCGAAGCCATATTGGACAACTGGCGGTGCGGCATAGAAAGCGTTTGCGGGAAGCGCAGACCAAATGAGCGATCCGCCAAACCGCCTCGGGCAACAAATGCCCTGAAACACCGTAAAGGCTCGCATCGGTATCGTCAGCGTTTGCGGAAAGCCGGCAACCTCTCGTCCGTTATCTTCGGATTTTACCGAGGAATCCCTAATGCCTTCAAAAACAACGTCAGTGGCGAACCCCCACCCTTTCTTTGACCGTGGGGACGGCGGAGATTGGCCTGAGGACTGTAGACTTTTGCGACTGATTGGATGAGCATTCGGTTTTGCAAGAAGCCAGCTCCGGCCAAACAGCATGGTAGGTTTTTTTGATTACCAGAATTGAAATCGACGGCTTCAAGACATTCCAGAGGTTCTCGGCAGACTTAAGACCTTTTGTAGCCGTGGTCGGTCCGAACGCCACCGGCAAGTCAAATTTATTTGACGCTCTAAAGTTCTTTTCACGACTTGCGCAAGTCGATGTGCGTCAAGCTATGCAAGAACTCAGGGGTGAGCCCGAAGAACTGTTTCGACAGACGCCCTCTGGAATTCAGACTATCATGCGATTCGCTATTGAGGTTCTACTTCCTATTCGAGGTATTGACGATTTCGGCACTACCTTCGAAACACCAGCTCAGCGTTTACGATATGAAATCGCGATCGAGATCAGAGAAAGTCCTCATGGAATATTTATCATTCATGAAGACTGTAGAGTTATTAGGGCTGAAGACGATCGAATGGCTTTTCGAACGCTAGAGAAGATCAGTAGGTCTGGCCGAAAAACGCCCTTTTTGGAAACAGAAAGAGATACCCACGGAAGGGCTCGGGTGTTCACAATCAGACAAGACGGTGTAGCAGAAAGCGGTACCTCGAAGAGAGGCAATCCGTTGCAGCTTCCTGCAGCTGAAGCTTCGCGAAGCGCGCTTTCGACGATTGCAACTTCTGAATTTCGACATCTGTACGCGCTAAAAAAGCTGGTTGCTGGACCGCAATTTCTGGAAATTAATCCGTCCGAAGCTCGCAAGGCGAATGATCGTTTTGAAGACAAGCGACTGAAAAGCAATGCCTCGAACTTAGCTGCTAGCCTCGCAGAAATCCAACGGCTGTCGATGACCGAAAATAGGCCCGCTGGCGCTATCGCAGACATTTCTGCAGATCTTGCGATGCTAATTCCGCAAGTCAAAAGTGTTCGCGTCCTGGATAATGCTAAAAACCGGGAATATTCATTCGACGTTGAAGTTCGTGATGGCGTTTCTTTCAGCTCGCGGGTTATAAGTGATGGCACTATTCGTTTACTTGCTCTTCTTGTGGTAATTGACGATCCGAATCGGGAGGGAATCCTGTGTTTTGAAGAGCCAGAAAATGGTGTTCATGAAGGCCGAATCCCGGAGCTCATAAACCTCTTACGTGACGCTACTGAACTCCAAGATGAGACTGGCGACTACTTTCAAGTACTTTTGAACACGCATTCTCCCGCAGTGATGCGCGCCCTTCGCTCTGACGAAGTTCTTTTTGCAGATATGGTTCGTAGTATTCCGGCCGACAATAAATATTCACAGAGTCGTACTAGAATGAGAAGAATAGCGCCAGATAAAGGATTATTTGATGATGAACATCACTTGTATCCCGCTAAAGTTGAAGAACTTCTTCGGAATAAGGCGGGCGGAATTTAATGTACCTATCGTGGTCAGCGTTCTATGAAGGCGCGACTGATTCCCAATATTTTAATGTTCTCATTCCGAAAGTTCTTGACGACATCGTTAGAGTGTCCGGGAAAAAGCCTTGTGATGTAGGCGAGTTCCCCTCAGTTGAGTTCGGTATAGATAACCGCTCTTTTGACAACGTCGCCGAGCAAATTTGCGCGCGGCGGAACGAGTTTCATATTATTTTTGTTCATGCTGATTTAGGCGGTCGAGGACAAGCTGAAGATATCAAGCGCCGTAGAGAACAGTTAATTCAGAAAGCCCACGAAATCTGTGGCTTCGATGCGCGAACCGCAGTTATGTTGTCGCCGGAAAAAGAGTTGGAAGCATGGGCATTATGTGATCACGCTGCCGTTAGAACAGCTTTAGGAGTCAGAGCGATACCTGAGAACCTCATGCCCACCACCCCTCTGGCAGCTGAGAAACTTTTGGATCCAAAAGCCAGTTTTGAAGGAATAGTAAAGAGTGTAGTTCGAAAAAAACACGGAACTCGACAGATATTAGTTAGAATAGCGCAGGAACAAAACATAGAAGAACTTAGGAGAGCGCGGTCTTTCAAGTCTTTTGAAGATTCGTTGCGTAGCGTTCTCTACCACAACGGCTTTATAAAATAGATAGATCCAATGAAGCCGAATTTCAAATCCATACAACGCGCATTACTTACCGTTGACGGCCTCAATCCTTTAAGTCAGCAATCCTTATCGACAATCACATTGTCGTTTTCAAGCTGACGCATAGTGTATGTGCGATTCATAAATCCCCGCACACTTTGTTGTTATGGATCACATGAGCGCGGGCACTGGACCAACCGCCTAATCGACTGCCGTGGTTATGGCTTGGAGGGACCACGCAGAAAGAAGCCGCCCGAGCATACGAATATTTTCATCCCCGCCCCCACGCCATGCCCTACCATCCCCCTCGTCCCCTTCGCTCGGGCGTGTTCGCGAGACGTTGGAATGCGGGAGGGGGCCGGCGCTTCCGTCGGTGGTTAACGTGGCCGCCGGCCGGAGTGTCCGCGGAAAATGGGTCCCGCCGGTGACTACGCACCGGTTCGCCTGTGCGGCGTGCAAGGGGTCGGCGCGTGGATGAAGGTTCGCGTCGGGATCGGTGAAGGCGGGTGTTCCCTGCCGGACGATTTCGGCGGCCGGTTCAACGAAACGAACCGGACGAGCGGGTCGAAATCCACGTCAAAGATCCTGCAGAGGGCCCGGAGTCGCGGTCAAGTAGGGGTGTACCTGGGAAAGGAGCCCCGAAATACGCCGTCGGGGCGCGGGAAGCCGTGTCACTTCTTCCGGCTTTCGAATTCGGCCGGCACGGCTGCCCGCGCCCCGCCCCGATTGCCGTGAATGCCCTCGACCTGCCGTCGCGCACCCTGCGCCGGAGGACGATGGCGCATGTCGGCATGCCGGGCCCGGGGATCCTCGCACGCCGCGATCGTCCCGCACGCACCGATCGCGAGCGGCGGCTGGAACGATCGGGGCGCGACATTGTTTCGCGGAGGGTATCCGGCCATCATTTCCGTGTCGCCGGAACGCGTTGCAAGGAGAGGAAACCATCCATGAAGACCAGGATCATCATGCTTCTCGCCGCCCTGGCGATGACGGGCACGGCCGTTTCCGGCTGCGTCGAGACCGCCGGCCCCGGCTACGGCGCACCGGGCGACGTCGTGATCGGCCCGGCCGACGGCGGCCCGGACTACGACCGCGATCGCCCCGATCGTGACCGGTACGACCGGGACCGCGACCACGATCGCTACGACCGGGACCGGGACCATGACGACGCGCGCCGCGACCGGGATCACGACCGCTACGCCCGGCGGGATCATGATCGCAACGACCGCGACGACCGGGGCCGCTACGTGCGCGACCGCAACGGCCGCACGATCGACTGCCGCCACGACCCACGCAACCCCGCCTGCCACCGCTGACGCATTCCCGGCGGCCGGGCCCGAATGCCCCGGCCGCCGGAACGCGTCGTCGCGCCTGCGAAGCCGAGCGCGCCCCCGATCTTCGGTCCGGACGGGATGCGCTTTGCGGGCAAGCGCCATGGCGAGCAGCCGGGGAAGTCCCTGCCGCAGGCCAGCTATGCATCGATGTCCGTTGTGGTGCAGCGCAATATACTCCATTTGAGCACTGAACGAAAATTCAGCACTGCTTACGGAGTAGACAATCATGGCACATCACATGACCGGGACCTTCGGCGCCGTCGGCCGTTTCTTCAACGACATCGGCCGCGCCCGCAACATGGCCCTCACCTACGAGCGCCTCGCCCGCCTGTCCGACAACGAACTCGGCCGTCGCGGCCTCAAGCGCACCGAGCTCGCCCAGGAAGCGGCCCGCCGCTGCGGCTTCTGAGCCGCCCCGACCGGACAGATCCCGACGACGCCAAGAGAGCATTTCCCGGCCGGAGCGATCCGGCCCGGCGTCGCGAACGATACGGAAGACTGAGGAGCGCCGGGCCGAATTCGATCGGGTCTCAGGGCGCTCTGACACGCAAGCGCCGCGCCCGACGCCATCAGGCCGCGCGGCACACGAAGCGAGCGCCGGACATCGATCCGGCGCGCTCGCTACGCTTCGAACCATTCCCCGAATGCGGATCTAACGACCGAGTAGCACGTCCAGCAGGCTGGAACGGTGCTCGCGGCGCGGCGCCTCGTAACCGCCGACATTGGCCGGCGGCACCGGCGCGTCGTCGTATCCCCCGTCATAGCTGCCGCGCGCCATTCCCTGCTGGCCGCCATTGCCGCCCTGGGGGTAGCCATCGCCGCCGGCATCAGCCACCGGCATGCCGGACCCGTCGTTCGCCGGTGCCGGGTTGGAGCCGTCGTCGACGGGAATGTCGGAATAGGGAAGCGGGCTCGGGTCGATGCCGTCGTGCGCGGCGGCCATGAACTGGTGCCAGGCGGTCGCCGGCAGCTTGCCGCCCGTCACGTGCTTCATCGAGGAGCCGTCGTCGTTGCCGAACCACACGCCGGTGACGAGGTTCGCCGTGAAGCCGACGAAGAGCGCGTCGCGCCAGTTTTGCGTCGTGCCCGTCTTGCCACCCATCTGCCAGCCCTTCAGCTTGGCGTTGTGGCCGGTGCCGTGGTTGACGACGTTTTCCAGCATCGCGTCCATCTCGGCGGCGATCTTCGGCTGCAGCACCTTTTGCGGCGTCGGGTCCCCCCGGTCGTAGAGCACCTTGCCCTCGCTCGTCGTCACCTTTGAGATGAAGTAGGGCTGCGCGCGGTAGCCACCGTTCATGAACGGCGCATAGGCCGAGGTCAGTTCGAGCAGCGAGACTTCCGATGTGCCGAGCGCGATCGAGGCGTTGGGCGCGATCTTCGATTCGATGCCGAGCCGGTGCGCCGTCTGCACCACGGTCTTCGGCCCGACCTCCACGGCAAGCTGCGCGGCGACGGTGTTGATGGAGTCCGTCAACGCCTTCATCAGCGTAACGGGCCCCTCGTAGGTGCCTTCGTAGTTCGTCGGCGACCATTTGCCGATCTTGATCGGCGCGTCGTTGCGCACGGAAGCGGGCGTGCGGCCCATCTCCATCGCCGCGGTATAGACGAAGGGCTTGAAGGAGGAGCCCGGCTGGCGCCTGGCGTCGACGGCACGGTTGTACTGGCTCTTGGCGTAGTCCCGTCCGCCGATCAGCGCGCGCACCGCGCCGGTTCCGTCCATGGCGACGAGCGCGCCCTGGCCGACCTTGTCCTTCGTCCCGTCCTTCGCCAGCGCATCGTCGATCGCGCCCGCCGCATCGTGCTGAAGCTGCGCGTCGATGGTGGTGGTGACGACGACGTCCTCCTTCACGTCGCCGATCAGCTTCGGCAGGCGGTCCATCACCGCATCCGCGGCGTAGTTTTCGGAGCCCGTCCAGTAGCTCTTCTTCTTTTTCCGGTCGGGCTTCGCCTTCAACGCCGCATCGATATCACCCTGATCGATGTAGCCGGCGTCCTTCATGGCGTAGAGGACGACGCGCTGGCGCTGGTGCGCCTGCTTGGGATGGTTGAGCGGGGAAAGCCGCGAGGGCGCTTTCACGAGGCCGGCGATGAGCGCGGCCTGTGCCAGCGTCACGTCCTTGGCGTCCTCGTGGAAATAGGTCCGCGCCGCCGCCTGCACGCCGTAGGCGCCGGAGCCGAAATAGACGCGGTTCAGATACATGTCGAGGATCTGGTCCTTCGTGAACTTGTGCTCCAGCCAGAAGGCCAGCATCAGTTCCTGTATCTTGCGTTCGAGCGTGCGCTGCGGCGAGAGGAAGAGATTCTTCGCCAATTGCTGCGTGATCGTCGAGCCGCCGGCGACCGCGTGGCCGTGCACGATGTCGGTCACGAGCGCGCGGCCGAGGCCGACCGGATCGACGCCGAAATGCGAATAGAAGCGACGATCCTCGATCGAGACGAGCGCTTCGGGAATGTAGGGCGACATCTCGTCGAGCGAGACGGCCTCGCCGCCGGTCACCCCGCGATTGGCCATGACGTCGCCATGCACGGAAACGATCTGGACGTTCGGCGGCCGGTCGGGAATGGCCCAGGTCGAAGCGCTCGGCATCTGCGCGGCGTAATAGGCAACGACGCAGCCGATGCCGATGACGCCCCATATGCCGACCACGAGACACCAGTAGATGCCGCGGCGCATCCAGCCGAACAGGCCGAGACGCCGCCGGCGACCACCGCCGCCACGGCCTCCGCCGGAACCGCCGCCCTTGCCGCCGCGGCCACCGCCGCCGGTTCCCGAATCACGACGCGTGGAGGACTTCGTCTTCCGCGGTTTGCCCGAGGGCCGTCCACCGCCGCCGACGCGCTCGCCCGCATCGATGCGCAGGCCGTCGTCGTTCGCGCGCGGACGGCCTGCGAAGGTCGGCTCGACCCGGCGATCTGTCTTCTTTCTGGCTGCCATCAGTCCCCGACGATTCGGCCCCTTAGACCACGCTAGAGCGGGTGAACTTTAAATGCGGCGATTTAAGGAGGCCTTACATGGGCCGTCAGCCCGCGCTCCTCGTGCCTTCACCGCATCAATAGAGCGTCAGCCAGACCGGGAGCACGTGCACGTCCTGCAAGTGCTCCACCAGTTCCAGTGCGGGAAAGAGCGCGATGAACCAGAGTCCGTCGACGAAGGTCCGCCGCAGTGCCTTCGGCGAGAAGGTCGGCGAAGAGCCCTCGCGATAAAGCAATGGCTGCGGCCAGAAGCGCGGCGTTCGTGTCCGATAGGCGGCGAACGCCGCACCATAGCGCGAGTCGAGATATTTCTCTTCGCCATTGCGCGCCATGCCGAGCGCGCAATAGGCGAGGACGAAGAGCGTGGCCGCGATGACGAGCGAACCCGCCATGAGGCCGACACCCGCCGCGGCGATGCACGACGAGACGTAGAGCGGATTGCGCGTGATCGAGTACGGCCCGGTCGTCACCAGCGCGTCGTTCTTGCGTCCGCCGATATAGAGCGTGCTCCACAGCCGACCCGCGATGCCGATGACCACCACCAGCAGGCCCGTATCCTCGATGAACTCGTGCGCTTCCATCGAGAAGACGGGGCGGATGACGAGGAGTGCGAAAGCGACGAGGCCTCCGCCTATCTGGAGCAGGCGAAGCCGCATCGTCTGGTCGAAGGGGCTCGCATTCGTCGAAATCGTCATCGCTTCATTGGTCTCGTAGTGTGCTTCACGCGGCTTTTATGCGGAGAAAGCAGCGAAAGAACGACGGTGCGTGGCCTTGCTTCAGGCAAGCGCATGAAGAATACGGATCCACGAACGGATACCGCGCTGAAACGACGTCAGCTCGTACTTCTCGTTGGGCGAATGGATGCGGTCGTCGGACAGGCCGAAGCCGACGAGCAGCGAGTCCATGCCGAGCTTTTTCTGGAAGTCGCCGACGATCGGGATCGAGCCCCCCATGCCGATCATCACCGCAGGGTTCGGCCATTCGTCCGACAGCGCCTCTTTCGCCTTGGTCAGCAGGGGCGAATCGTAGGGTAGCTGGATGGCGCCCGATCCGCCGTGCTTGGAAAAGCGCACCGAACAGTCGTCGGGAATGCGCGCCTCCACGAATTCGCGGAAAGACGCGCGAACGGCAACGGGATCCTGCGTGCCGACGAGGCGGAAGGAGACCTTCGCGCTCGCCTCGGCGGCGATGACCGTCTTGAAGCCCTCGCCCGTATAGCCGCCGTGGATGCCGTTGACCTCGGCCGTCGGCCGCGCCCAGGTCAGTTCCAGCGCGCTGCGCCCGGTTTCACCGGACGGCTTCGAAAGACCGACCTCGCCGAGGAAGTCGGCGTCGGACTTTCCGAGCGCGGTCCAGCTCGCCTTCACGTCGTCCGGCGTCTCCTCCACGCCGTCGTAGAAGCCGGGAACCGTGATCCGGCCCGTCTCGTCGTGGAGGTCGGCGAGGACCTTCGCGAGCACGTGGATCGGGTTCGCCGCGGCGCCACCGAAATAGCCCGAATGCAGATCGCGATCGGCCGCCGTGACGGTGATTTCCTCGCCGACGAGGCCGCGCAGGCCCGCCGAAAGCGCCGGGGTGTCCGCGTCCCACATGTTCGTGTCGCAGACCATCGCGAAATCGGCCTTGAGTTCCTCGGCATTGGCGTCGAGGAAGGGCTTGAGCGAGGGCGAACCGGACTCTTCCTCGCCCTCGAAGAGGATGGTGACGCGGCATGGCAAGCCGCCCTCGGCCTCCTTGTAGGCACGGCAGGCCTCGACGAAGGTCATGAGCTGGCCCTTGTCGTCCGCCGATCCGCGTCCCGTGACGACCTTGCGCCCGGTGGCACCGGTGCGCAGTTCCGGCATGAAGGGGTCGGTCTCCCAAAGCTCCAGCGGATCGACCGGCTGCACGTCGTAATGGCCGTAGAAGAGCGCGTGCGGCGCATCGGGCGCGGCACCCGCGTGATGCGCCACGACCATCGGATGACCCGTCGTCTCGCGCAGGTCGGCATCGAAACCCAGCGAACGCAGTTCCTGGACGAGCCATTCGCCGGCCCGGTGGCAATCGCCTGCATGGGCGGGATCGGTGGAGATCGAGGGAATGCGGATGAGTTCGAACAGGCGTTCGATCCCGGCATCGAGATTGCCGTCGGCCTTTTCGAGTACGGCGTTTACGTCCGGCATGGAAGTGAGCCTCGCTGGTCGGTGATTTTTGCCGCGACCTTACCGCCTGTCACGCAAAATGGAAGCGTTCCACGCCGATGGACGTATCCCTACGTCACTGCGACGACCGGACAAGAAAAAGCCGCCGTGGCTGGAGGGGGCACCACGGCGGCACTCTTTTGGAACGCAAGGTCCGGAGAGGGGGAGACCTTCGTTCCAGATCCGGCGAGGGCGGGGGACTGGCCTTATCGCCGGAAGGGCGGCAAACGATGCTGCCTTCGAGGTACGAATTGGGCGTCGGAATATGGCGATTCAAGGACCGTCGAGGCACCGGCGCCGTTACAAATCGGTAACCTTGCCGAAGGGCGCAAAACGAGGGCGCGAGAAGGCGCTGCGCGGCTTCGTGATCCGCCGGTTTCCATTCCCGCGCGTTTGCTCTAAAGGCGGATGCCATGAAAGCAGGCGATCACCTCTTCCTCATCGACGGCTCGGGCTACATCTTCCGCGCCTATCACGCGCTGCCGCCCCTGACGCGCAAGTCCGACGGCCTGCCGGTCGGCGCCGTTTCGGGCTTTTGCAACATGCTGTGGAAGCTGCTTTCGGATGCGCGCGACACGTCCGTCGGCGTCACACCCACGCACTTCGCCGTCATCTTCGACCACTCCGCGAAGAATTTCCGCCACGACCTCTACACGGACTACAAGGCCAACCGCTCCGCGCCGCCGGAGGATCTCGTTCCCCAGTTCGCCCTCATCCGGCAGGCGACGCGCGCATTCAACATTCCGTGTATCGAGCGGGAGGGGTTCGAGGCCGACGACATCATCGCCACCTATGCGAGGCTCGCCGAGGGCGTCGGCGCGGACGTGACGATCGTTTCCTCCGACAAGGACCTGATGCAGCTCGTCGGCGAGCACGTCTCCCTCTACGATTCCATGAAGGACCGTCAGATCGGTCCCGCCGAGGTGCGCGAGAAATGGGGCGTGGGGCCGGAAGGCATGATCGACCTTCAGGCGCTCGTCGGGGATTCGATCGACAACGTGCCTGGCATTCCGGGCATCGGCCCGAAGACGGCCGCCCAGCTCCTCGACGAATACGGCGATCTCGACACGCTGCTCGAGCACGCCGGCGAGATCAAGCAGAAGAAGCGGCGCGAGAACCTGCTCGAATTCGCCGAACAGGCGCGCCTTTCGCGTGACCTCGTTCGGCTGAAGACGGATACGCCCGTCGATCTCGACCTCACCGCGCTGGTCCTCGAGCCGCAGGACGGCCCACGCCTCGTCGCCTTCCTGAAGGGCCTCGAATTCTCCTCCCTGACGCGGCGCGTGGCCGAGGCGACGGGCACGGATGCTGCGACGGTCGAAGCCGAGACGGTCGAGGGCGAAGCGGGCAGTGCCGCGCACGGGCCGGACCTCGACCCCGGCGATGCGGATGCGGATGCCGATACGAAAGCGGTCGGTGCGCGCGCGTCGGATGCGTTCGCCAACGGGGCGTGGACGCCGGCGGCCCTTGCCGCAAAGCGCTCCGAGGCGGCGGCGGCAGGCACGATCGACCATGCCCGCTACCACTGCATCCGCGACCTCGAGACGCTGAAGCTGTGGGCCGAGGAGGCTCGCCAGAGCGGCCTCGTGGCGTTCGACACGGAAACGAACTCGCTCGACGCAATGCAGGCGGATCTCGTCGGCTTTTCGCTGGCGCTGACGCACGACGTGCGCGATGCGAGCGGGGCTGCGATCCGCGCGGCCTACGTGCCGCTCCTCCACCGCAAGCAGGAGGACGACCTTCTCGGGGGTGGCCTCGTCGAGGATCAGGTGCCTTTCGACGAGGCGCTTTCGATCCTGAAGGCGGTGCTCGAAGACGCCTCCATCCTCAAGATCGGTCAGAACCTGAAATACGACTGGCTGGTGATGAAGCGCCACGGCGTGACGATCGCCGGCTTCGACGACACGCTGCTGATCTCCTACGTGCTCGACGCCGGACGCGGCAATCACGGCATGGACGTGCTTTCCGAGCGCTGGCTCGGGCATACGCCGATCCCGTACAAGGAGGTCTGCGGCACCGGCCGTTCGGCGATCACCTTCGAGCGGGTCGATCTCGAGGCGGCCACGCGCTACGCCGCCGAAGACGCCGACGTCACGCTGAGGCTCTGGCTCGTGCTCAAGCCGCGGCTCGTCGCCGACGGGCTGATCGCCGTCTACGAGCGACTGGAACGTCCTCTCGTCGCCGTGCTCGCGCGCATGGAAGAGCGCGGGGTTTCGGTTGACCGGCAGATCCTTTCGCGCCTTTCGGGCGAACTGGCGCAGGGGGCTGCCGCCCTCGAAGCCGAGATCCAGGAGATCGCCGGCGAACCGTTCAACATCGGCTCCACGAAGCAGCTCGGCGAGATCCTCTTCGGCAAGCTCGGCCTTCCCGGCGGCGCCAAGACCAAGGGCGGGCAATGGTCGACTTCGGCGCAGGTGCTGGAAGACCTCGCCGCCGCCGGCCACGAGCTGCCGCGCAAGATCGTCGACTGGCGCCAGCTCACCAAGCTCAAATCGACCTATACGGACGCCCTGCCCGGCTACATCCATCCGACGACGACGCGGGTGCACACGTCCTACGCGCTCGCCTCGACGACGACGGGCCGGCTCTCCTCCTCCGAACCGAACCTGCAGAACATCCCGATCCGCACCGCGGTCGGGCGAAAGATCCGCACAGCCTTCGTCGCTGAGCGCGGGCACAAGCTCGTCTCGGCCGACTACAGCCAGATCGAACTGCGCGTGCTTGCCCATGTCGCCGAGATCCCGCAGCTCGTCCAGGCCTTTGCCGACGACATGGACATCCACGCCATGACGGCGTCCGAGATGTTCGGCGTTCCCGTGGAGGGTATGCCGGGCGAGGTGCGCCGGCGGGCGAAGGCGATCAATTTCGGCATCATCTACGGCATTTCCGCCTTCGGGCTCGCCAACCAGCTCGGCATCGAGCGATCCGAGGCCGGCGACTACATCAAGCGCTATTTCGAGCGCTTCCCCGGTATCCGCGACTATATCGAGGACACCAAGGCGTTCGCGCGCCAGCACGGCTACGTCGAGACGATCTTCGGACGGCGGGCACACTATCCCGAGATCCGCTCGGCCAACCCCTCGATGCGCGCCTTCAACGAGCGTGCCGCAATCAACGCGCCGATCCAGGGATCGGCCGCCGACGTCATCCGCCGGGCGATGATCCGCATGGAGGACGCACTGGCGCATTCGAACCTCGCCGCGCGCATGCTGCTGCAGGTCCACGACGAACTGATCTTCGAGGTGCCGGACGACGAGGTCGAGGCGACGATGCCGCTGGTGCGCTCCGTCATGGAGGAGGCGGCGATGCCGGCGCGCGCCATGCGGGTGCCGCTTCGCGTCGACGTGCGGGCCGCCGACAATTGGGACGAGGCGCATTAGGGCATGTCGATGCATGTGACCGGGGGGTCGCTTTGATCGGATTGGTTCACCGCCGCGACCGCGAGCGTGAAACGCGGACGGCGTCGGTTCGCCGTGCGCCCGGACAGTTCGCAGGCCGATTTTCGCGGGCTCCGGCATGAGGGGCACGGCGACCAGCATGCCCGGCTCGATCGAACGGGCGTCGACGATCGGCATGGTGAGCCGGGGATTGCGGTGGTGACCTCGGAGCGCCTCCATTTCGTCCTCTTCATCAACGGCGTGTTCCTGATGGCGATGGCCGCCACCATGCTCATTCCGGGCGCGGTGGACCTCGTATCCGGGCGCATACGCGACGCGATCAATTTCGGCACCTGCACGGTCGTCGTCGGCATCGTCGGCTCGTCGCTCGCCGCCGGCTTCCATCGGCCCGACTTCAGGCTTCCCGACCGGCGCACGGGCTATCTCGTCACCGTCACCGCGTGGCTTTCGGCGAGCCTGTTCGGGGCGCTGCCGCTTTATTTCTCGTCGCTGAAGATCACCTATATCGACGCCGTCTTCGAGACGGTCTCGGGCCTGACGACGACGGGTGCGACGGTGCTTTCCGGGCTCGACACGATGCCGGACGGGCTGCTTCTGTGGCGCTCGCTGCTCAACTGGATCGGCGGCGTCGGCATCATCGTCATGGCGCTGAGCATCCTGCCGGCGCTCGCCGTCGGTGGTATGCAGCTCTTCCACTCGGAATCCTCCGACATCTCGGAAAAGCCCTTCCCGAAGGTGCGCCAGCTCACGCGCATGATCGCCATCGTCTACGTGTCGCTGACGATCGCCTGCATCGCCTGCCTCGTGATGGCCGGCATGCCGGTCTTCGACGCCGTCAACAACGCCATGGCGACGATCGCCACCGGCGGCTTCTCGGTAAAGGACGCGTCGATCGGCTTCTACAATTCGGTGCCGATCGAGATCATCCTTGAAATCTTCATGATGGCCGGCGGCCTGCCGCTCGCCTTCTACGCCGTCATCCTGGTGCAGCGCGGGCGCACCCGGGTCTTCGACCAGCAGATAAAGCCGTTCATGCTGACGACGGCGGCGGCGATCGCGCTCGCGACGCTGTGGAACATCTCGCAGGGCATGGAGCCGCCCGAAGCGCTGCGCGGCTCGGCCTTCAACGTCATCTCCGTCATCACCAGCACCGGTTTCGTCACCAGCGACTTCTCGTCCTGGGGCAGCTTCGCCGTCGGGCTCTTCTTCATGCTCTACTTCGTCGGCGGCTGCGCGGGTTCGACGGCCGGCGGCATCAAGGTGTTCCGCTGGCAACTTCTCTTTTCGGGCATGAGCGCCAGCCTGCGCCGCATGCTCTCGCCGAACGCGATCATCGCGACGCGCTACCAGGGCAAGCCCGTCGAGGAGAGCGAGATCAGCGCCGTTCGCAACTTCTTCTTCCTCTATCTGATCACCTTCGCGGCCATCGCCGTGGCGCTGACGGCGACCGGCCTCGACTTCCTGACCGCCTTTTCGGCGAGCGCGCAGGCCATGGGCAACATCGGCCCGGGACTGGGGCCGATCGTCGGGCCGGCGACGAACTACGAATCGATCTCGCAGACCGCGAAGGTGCTGATCTCGCTCGGCATGCTGCTCGGCCGGCTCGAGCTCGCGACCTTCTACGTAGTGCTGCTGCCGACGTTCTGGACACGATAGATCATTCGAAAACAACGGGATGCGAAGCGAACACGCGTGTGTGAAGGAATTCGCCGCATCGGCTTTCCGCCCGCTTGCAGTCCAAAAAACCGCTTCTTATATACGCTCCAACCCTGCGGCGACCGCCGTGGTTATCGCAAACCAACGTTCCCGTTAGGGGCTGTCAGACGGAATGCCTGATCGGATCCCGACAGCCCGCTTGAAGGAGAGAAGAATATGTCACGAGTAATCGGTATCGATCTTGGCACGACCAATTCCTGCGTCGCCGTGATGGACGGCAAGGACGGCAAGGTCGTCGAGAACGCCGAAGGTGCACGCACCACCCCTTCCATGGTCGCCTTCACCGAAGACGGCGAGCGCCTTGTCGGCCAGCCCGCCAAGCGCCAGGCGGTCACCAATCCGCAGAACACCCTGTTCGCCATCAAGCGTCTGATCGGCCGGACCTATGCGGATCCGACAACCCAGAAAGACAAGGACATGGTCCCCTACAGCATCGTCAAGGCCGACAATGGCGATGCTTGGGTCGAAGCGCATGGCGAGAAGTATTCGCCGTCCCAGATTTCCGCGACGATCCTTCAGAAGATGAAGGAAACGGCGGAATCCTATCTCGGCGAGAGCGTCGACAAGGCGGTGATCACCGTTCCCGCATACTTCAACGACGCCCAGCGCCAGGCGACCAAGGACGCCGGCAAGATCGCCGGGCTCGAGGTGCTTCGCATCATCAACGAGCCGACGGCGGCCGCGCTCGCTTACGGGCTCGACAAGAAGGAAGGCAAGACGATCGCCGTGTACGATCTCGGTGGTGGTACCTTCGACATCTCGGTTCTTGAAATCGGCGACGGCGTCTTCGAGGTGAAGTCGACGAACGGCGATACCTTCCTTGGCGGCGAAGACTTCGACATGCGTCTCGTCGAGTATCTCGCCAACGAGTTCAAGAAGGAACAGGGCATCGACCTGAAGCAGGACAAGCTCGCCCTTCAGCGCCTCAAGGAGGCCGCCGAGAAGGCGAAGATCGAGCTCTCCTCCTCGCAGCAGACCGAGATCAACCTGCCCTTCATCACGGCCGACCAGTCCGGCCCGAAGCACCTGACGATGAAGCTTTCGCGCTCCAAGCTCGAAGCGCTCGTCGAGGATCTGGTCAAGCGCACGGTCGAACCCTGCAAGGCGGCCCTCAAGGATGCCGGCGTGCAGGCTGCCGAGATCGACGAGGTCGTTCTCGTCGGCGGCATGACCCGCATGCCGAAGGTCCAGGACACGGTGAAGCAGTTCTTCGGCAAGGAAGCCCATCGCGGCGTGAACCCGGACGAGGTCGTCGCCATCGGCGCGGCCATTCAGGCCGGCGTACTGCAGGGTGACGTCAAGGACGTGCTGCTTCTCGACGTGACGCCGCTTTCGCTCGGCATCGAGACGCTGGGCGGCGTGTTCACGCGCCTCATCGAGCGCAACACGACGATCCCGACGAAGAAGTCGCAGACCTTCTCGACCGCCGAGGACAACCAGGGCGCGGTGACGATCCGCGTCGGCCAGGGCGAGCGCGAGATGTTCGGTGACAACAAGGGCCTCGGCCAGTTCGACCTGATGGGCATTCCGCCGGCACCGCGCGGCGTGCCGCAGATCGAGGTGACGTTCGACATCGACGCCAACGGCATCGTCAACGTCTCGGCCAAGGACAAGGGCACCGGCAAGAGCCACGAGATCCGCATCCAGGCTTCCGGCGGTCTTTCCGATGCCGACATCGAGCAGATGGTCAAGGACGCCGAGACGAACGCCGAGGCCGACAAGAAGCGGCGCGAGGGCGTCGAGGCAAAGAACCAGGCGGAAAGCCTGATCCATTCCACGGAACAGTCGATGAAGGACTACGGCGACAAGGTTTCCGCGGAGGACAAGTCCGCCATCGACACCGCGCTTTCGGACCTCAAGGGCGCCGTCGAGCAGGAAAATGCCGATCCGGAGGACATCAAGGCCAAGACGCAGGCGCTCGCCGAAGCGTCGATGAAGCTCGGACAGGCGATGTACGAATCCCAGCAGGCCGAACAGGCCGAGGGTGACGCGCAGACCGACGCCCAGCAGTCCGGCGAGGACGTCGTCGATGCCGATTACGAGGAGATCGACGACGAGGACGACAGCGCCAAGAAGTCGGCGTAAGCGAAAACCCATCCTAAGAACGGCCCGGCTGCAGCTTGCCTGCGGCCGGGCTTCACGGTTTACGGGGTCACAGACGCATGGCAAAGGCCGATTTTTACGAGACGCTGGGTGTCGCGCGGGGTGCGGACGAAAAGGAGCTGAAGAGCGCCTACCGTAAGCTCGCGATGAAGTACCACCCGGACAAGAATCCCGACAACAAGGATGCCGAGGTTCGGTTCAAGGAAATCAACGAGGCCTACGAGACGCTGAAGGACCCGCAGAAGCGGGCCGCCTACGACCGGTACGGCCACGCCGCCTTCGAAAACGGCGGTGCGGGAGGCGGCTTCGGCGGAGGCGGCGGTTTCGGCGCCGGCGGGTTCTCCGACATATTCGAAGACATCTTCGGCGAGATGATGGGCGGGCGCGCCCGGCGCTCCACCGGCGGGCGCGAACGCGGTGCCGACCTTCGCTACAACATGGAAGTCGATCTCGAGGAGGCCTTCGCCGGCAAGACGGCGCAGATCCACGTGCCGACCTCCATCACCTGCGACGTGTGTTCGGGCTCGGGCGCCAAGCCCGGCTCGCAGCCGCAGACCTGCCAGACCTGCGGCGGCAACGGCCGCGTACGCGCGGCCCAGGGGTTCTTCTCCGTCGAGCGTACCTGCCCGACGTGCCAGGGCCGCGGCCAGACGATTTCCGATCCGTGCGACAAGTGCCACGGCCAGGGCCGCGTGACGGAAGAGCGTTCGCTCTCGGTGAACATTCCCTCGGGCATCGAG
Source organism: Pararhizobium mangrovi (assembly GCF_006516965.1). Lineage (GTDB taxonomy): Bacteria > Pseudomonadota > Alphaproteobacteria > Rhizobiales > Rhizobiaceae > Pararhizobium_B > Pararhizobium_B mangrovi. The sequence continues at coordinate 45,519 of NZ_VHLH01000030.1, forward strand.
GACGGCACGCGCATACGCCTCGCCGGCGAGGGTGAAGCCGGCTTTCGCGGAGGCCCTTCGGGCGACCTCTACATCTTCCTTTCCGTGCGCCCGCACGAATTCTTCCAGCGCGACGGGGCGGACCTTTTCTGCGCCGTGCCCGTGTCGATGACGACGGCGGCGCTCGGCGGCAAGTTCGAGGTCGGGACGATCGACGGCACGAAATCGCGCGTCAGCATTCCCGAAGGCACGCAGCACGGACGGCAGTTCCGCCTCAAGGGCAAGGGCATGCCGGTCCTGCGTTCCAACCAGCACGGCGACCTCTACATCCAGATCGCCGTCGAAACGCCGAAGAACCTTTCGCGGCGCCAGCGCGAGTTGCTGGAAGAGTTCGAGGAGCTTTCATCGAAGGAAAACAGTCCGGAATCGTCCGGATTCTTTTCGAGGATGAAGGACTTCTTCGACACCTTGAGCGAATGAACGAAACGGGCGGCGAACAACTTGGTTCGTCGCCCGTTCTTCCATGCATGGGGGATGAAAGAACGGCTCGCATGGTGCGCCGCCGGTTCGCCGCAAAGGAAGGGAGAATGTCATGAACGACCAGCCTCAAAAGAGCCTGGGCAAACGGTTCGACGAGCAGATCCGCTTCCTCAAAGGATGGATGGGCGACGCGAAGGCGGTCGGTGCCATCGCCCCTACCTCGCCGATCACCGCGCGCCGCATGGCGAGCGTGACGGACCCCTCCTCAGGCCTGCCCGTGCTCGAACTCGGCGCGGGCACGGGTGCGGTGACGAAGGCGATCCTCGAACGCGGGATCGCGCCTGAAAACCTCGTCTCCGTCGAAACCTCCGCGGATTTCATGCGCGACCTTCGCACGCGATTTCCGCGCGTTCGCTTCGTCGAAGGCGACGCGTTCGATCTCGACGGCATCGAGCGCGCGACGGGCATGGGTCGCTTCGATTCGGTCGTTTCGGCCATTCCGCTTCTCAATCTTCCGAACGACCGTCGTCTCAAGCTTATCGAAAGCCTGCTCGACCGGATGGCGCCCGGCCGTCCCATCGTGCAGATCTGCTACGGCGCGAAATCGCCGATCCCCGCCGAGAACGCCGATTTCGACGTGAGGCCGCTCGACTGGATCGTGCGCAACATACCGCCGGCACGCCTGTGGATCTTCAGCCGTTCCGTATCCTGACCGACGAAGGCCGCTTCGAAGCTTCGAGGACGAGTCGGCCTATGCGATCGTTTTCCCGTCACGCGGGAATGCGCTAGCCGAACTGGAACAGCGCGGCCATGTAGACCACCGCGACATAGGTGAGCTGGTGCAGGAACTGGTCCGTTCCGTGCGCGGCCCAGAACGTCCACGTGTTCGACGCGCCGGCATGGCGCTCGGCCCAGCGCGTCTGGCTGTAGTCGATGGCGAAGTGGACGAGACCCTCGGCGACGAGGATCAACGTCATCGGAACGGCGGCGACACCGTAGAGCACGAGGACGATGAGACTGCCGGCCACATGGACGAGCGCGTGCAGGTAACCGCCCGGATGCGCGAGGTTCGTCTTGTTCGCGAGCATCCATTTCGGCTGAAGCAGGTAGTCCGCCGCGAAGTGTTTCACCTGCAGACCGATCAGCACCAGCACCACTGCAATATGCATGCCGTTCCTTCCCCGCATTCGTCGTTCGAGCGGTTATAGCGGATGAGGCCGGCAGCGACACCCCGTCGATGATGCTATATGCGGCGCATCGGGATCGACCATGCCAGCGCGGAGGCGCCGGCGGCAATCGCCGAGATCGTCAGGAAGCACACGTTGAAAGCGAAACGGATGTCGCCCTGGACCATCGCGATGGCGTCTTTCGAAACGCCGGTGAGCGGGTCGCCCGTCGGCTCGAACAGCTTGGCGAAGATCGCCGTCGCCTGCGGATCGAGGATGGTGAGCACGGCGAAGAGGATGGCGCCGATCGTGGCCGCGCCGAAGGCGGCGCCGAGCGAGCGCGAGAACTGGACCGAGGCCGCCGCCGTGCCGAGCATCGCGGGGCCGGCCGCCGTCTGTACGGTGACCTGCACGACGCCCATGACCGTGCCGATGAATAGCGACGTTACCGCGAGCGCCAGCGAAAGCTGAAGGTTCGTCATGTGGTCGGCGGCGAAGCCGAGGACCGCCATGCCGAAGGCCACCACCATGAGACCGACCGACGGCATGATGGCGGCGCGACCGGTGCGGCTGACGATCTGGCCCGTCGTCATCGAGCCGATGCCGACACAAGCCATCATCGGCAGCAGGAAGACGCCGATCTCGCCCGCGCTCGCGTCGCGGGTCACGCGCAGGTAGATCGGCAGATAGGTGATGAGCGAGACGAGCACCGCGCCGTGGCAGGAGGCCAGCAGATCGCAGCGCCAGATCGAAGGGTTGCGGAAGACGTGGACCGGAAAGAGCGGGTCCGGCGCTCGAAGCTCGCGCCAGACGAGAACGATGGCGGCGAGCACCGTGACGGCGATCAGAGTCAGGATCGAAGGCAGCAGGGCCGCGTCCAGCTTCTGCGCCTGCTCGAGCATGATCAGGAAGGAGGCGACGAAAGCTGCGAAGAGGCCGAGGCCGCCGGCATCGAACCGTCCCGCCCGCGCACCCGTCGGGCGGCTCTTCACCCGCGTCACCAGCGCGATCGCCGCGAAGCCGACCGGGATATTGACGAGGAAGATCGACGGCCAGCCGAAATACTGCGTCAGGAAACCGCCGGCGACGGGACCGAACATCGACGAGGTGACGGCGACGGAGGCGAGATAACCCTGAAAGCGGGCGCGCGCACGCGGCGGTACCGCCTCGCCGACGAGCGCCTGGGAAAGCGTCATCAGCCCGCCGCCGCCGAAGCCCTGCAGCACGCGCCCGGCGACGAGCATCATCAGATTGACCGAGGCGGCGCAGACGAGCGAGGCGACCATGAAGATCGCGATTGCGATGAACATCAGCCGCCGTCGCCCGAGCGCGTCGCCGAGCCGGCCATAGACGGGGGCGGCGATCGTCGCTGCGACGAGATAGGAGATCACGACCCACGAAATGCGTTCGACGTCACCAAAGGATTCGGCGATCGCCGGCAACGCGGTGGCGACGATGGTCTGGTCGACCACGGCCAGGAACATCGGCAGCATGATCGACGGGAACAGCGTGAAGAATTCACGCCGTGCGCCGGAGTGGGCGTCCTCGGTTACTGTGGACTGGGAAGCCATGGCCTTCGGATCGAAGCGCAAAAAGCGGGCGGGTGTGTTTACAAGCCTCGTTCATCGGCCCAAATTCAGTGGACGTCAACCAGCCAGCGACCTCGCCGATGAAGACACTGCTCGTTCCTGTCGAAAACCACGACCGCATCCGGTCCATCCTCGACAGCGCCCTTCTCTTCGCCCGACGTTTCGAAAGCCGGCTCACCGGTTTCGCACTCGCGCCGGCGACGACGCCCTTCCTTGCGGCCGACGTCATCGGCGCCTCGGTCGTCTACGAACCGCTCGCCGAGTACGAGGAGCATTCCGACGCGCAGGCGCGGGAGACCTTCGAGGCGTTCATGCGCGAAAACGCGGTGGAACGGACAGGCGGCGACCCCAAGGGACTCGGTTGGGGCTGGAAGAAGGACGTACCGCCGGGCGACCACATGGCCGGCATCCTGGCGCGCACCTTCGACCTGACGGTCGTCGGCCGATCCGAACCACGGGTCGCCGGCCCGCGCTCGACGACGCTCGACGCCGCCCTCTTCGACAGCGGCCGGCCGATCCTGATCGCACCCCCCGAAGCCCCCTCCTCCATCGCGACGCGCATCGTCATCGCCTGGAACCAGAGCACCGAGACGGCGCGCACCGTCGCCTTCGCCATGCCGGTGCTGAAGGCGGCCGAGGAGGTCGTGGTGCTGACCGTGGAGGGATCGCACGTGCCGGGACCGAGCGGCGAAGACCTCGTCGCCTATCTGCGGGCGCACGGGATCGTGGCGCGCAAGGTCGCGGCCACACCCGGCAAACGCGGCCCGGGCGAGACGATCCTTGCCGAGGCCGAAGCGCTCGGTGCCGACCTCGTCGTCAAGGGCGCCTTCACGCAGAGCCGGCTGCGCCAGATCATCTTCGGCGGCGCGACGCAGCACATCCTGACCGAGACGAAGCTGCCGATCTTCATGGCCCACTGAAGGCTTTCGCCTCGCCGCCCAACATTTTCGGAGGCGGCGGGGTGCGCTCAGTAGTCCTTTTCGTAGAACAGGCCGAGGGTCGATTCGTTGGTCCCGGCCGAGCCCTTGGCCTTCAGGTTCTTGGTAATGTCGACGTTGAGGTCGACGGCGTTCTGGCCGTCGGCGCCCGCTTCCACGCCGAGATAGACGTTGTCGCGAATATAGCTGCCGGCGCGCACCTGCGCGTTGCCTTCCGCATCCGTCGTCACGTCCAGTTCGTCGAGGCCCGTCGCCTCGCGCAGGCGACCGATGACGTCGAGGGTCTGGTTGCCGGAAAGCTCGGCGACCGCGGAGGCGAGCTGCGCGATCTGGAAGGCGGACAGATCGGAAATGCTGCGCCCGAAGATGAGCTGAGCGATGATCTCGTCCTGCGGCAGCGAGGGCTGCGATGAGAAGTCGACATGCGGATCCGACGCGCGGCCCGAAACGGTGATCGTGACGCTCGTATCGTCGCCGGCATCCGTGCTCGCCGTCAAGTTGATGATCGGATCGAGCGCGCCCGTCAGCGTGATCGTGCCGGAATCGAACTCGATCCGCTTGGTCAGAATCACGAGGTGACCGCGAATGAGGTCGAAGCTGCCGACGGCCTCGACGCCGGTGACCGGGCCGGTGACGCGCAGGCTGCCGCCGAGTTCGGCATCGAGCCCCCGGCCGCGCACGAAGATGCGGCGCGGCGCGTTCACGGTGACGTCGAGGCGCACGATGCTAGGCCGTGCGGTCGGAACCGGCTTGCCGCCGGCCTTGATGCGGGCGCGGTTCAGCGTTTCCTGGACGTTGACCGGTGTATGGATATGGGTGACGTCGATCATCTTGGCGCCGCCGCCGAGATTGCTCGGAATGCCGATATCCGCCCGGGCGATGTCGACGCGTCCGCTGATCAGCGGGTCGCTCAGAAGCTGGCCCGTCACGGCGAGGTTGCCCGAGGCCGTGACGGTGATGAAGTCGCCGTCGGTGTAGCGGGCCTGGTTCAGGTTGATCGTGATGTTGGCCGGCAGCTTGGTCGTCGGATCGATCGAGAAGGAACCGCCGGCGGTGATCGTGCCGCCGGAGGCGAGCGGCGCGACGAAACGGTTGATCGTCACCCGGTTGTTCGCGATCCCGGCCATCAGCTGGATGTTGTCGAAGCGCACGTTCGTGTCCGGATCGACGACGTCGACATTGCTTGCCGAAACCATGCCGCCGATGACCGGACGCTGGATCGAACCGGTGACGTTGACGCCGAACTGGACCGTACCCTCGACGCGCGTACCGCGATCGGCGAGCGCGCGGTTGGCGAGCGCCAGCGGCGCGCGGCCTTCGGCCCGGACGTCGAGCCCGCCGCCCGAAAGCGGCGCACGGCCGCTTGCCGATATCGAAACCCCTTGCGAATTGGAAACGTCGAGGCGTTCGATCGACACCGCCTTGTCGGCGTAGCGGCCATTCGCCGTAACGGACAGCGGTGCCACGCCGAAATTCTTCAGCGGCGTCGCGGAGACATTGTTTCCCCGTGCCTGGAAGGACACCGCCGGATCGGCGAGCGAGCCGGACACCTTGGCGCTGCCGGTGACGACGCCGCTCGGGCTTTGGCCCTTGGCGAAGCCGTCCAGCGTTTCGAGCGGGAAACGGGCGATGTCGACGGAAAGGTCGATCGAGCCCTTCCCGCCGGCCGGGACGGTGCCCTTGGCCGAAACGTCGAGACCGCCCGCACCCGTGACGCGCGCATCGATGTCGACCGCCTTGTCCGCGTAGCGGCCGTTCGCCGTCAGGTCGAGCGGCGAGACGCCGGCATTTTGAAGGGGAGCGGCGGAAAGGTCGTCGCCGCGTACGCGAAAGGCGACCGTCGGATCGGCGAACGAACCGGAGATCTGGGCGTTGCCCGTCACCGTTCCGCGCGGCTTCTGGCCCTTGGCGAGACCGTCGAGCGTTTCGAGCGGGAAGCGGGCCACATCGACCGAGAGGTCGACCGGTCCCTTGCCGGTCGGCACGTAGCCGTTCGCCTTGACGGCAATGCCGTTGTCGGCGGAAAGGCTCGCGTCGAGCTTGACGCGCTTGCCTTCGGTACGTCCGGTCGCGTTCACGTCGAAGGGGGGAAGGCCGGCTTCGGCGGCGGGCCGCGCGGTCAGCCCGCTGCCGTTCACCTTGAAGTCGACGACCGGCTCGGCGCGCGTGCCGGTGATGTCGGCATTGCCCGAAAGCGTGCCGGCGGCAGCGAGATCCGGCTTGACGGTGTTGGCGATCGAAAGCGGCAGGGCGTCGATCGAAAGATGCAGATCCAGCTTGTCGCCGGCCTCGCCGCTGGCGCGCACATGGCCGCCGGCGATGGCAAGGTCGAGCGGCTCGACGATGCGCACGTCCTGTCCGGCGACGGTGACGACCGCGCGCTTTTGAAGGCTCGCCGTCGTGCCGCGCTGCGCGAGGTCGAGCTTGTCGAGGCCGATGCGGAACCCGCCGTCGATCTGTGCGAGGCTTCCAGCCGTGTCGATGTCGGTGCCGTTTTGAAGCGACGCCTTCGCGGTGAAGTCCGTCTGGTCGCCATGCCTGGAAGCATTGGCCGAAAGGCTGTCGACATCGATGCCGCCGGCGCTGATCCCTGAACCGGTAAGCGATCCGTCGACCTTCGGCACGCCGAAGAGATCGGCGACGGTGGCGTTCAGTTTCGCGCTGCCGACGCGGATCTGCTTGACCGAGATGTTCGAAAGGCTGGCGTCGATCCTGGCCGACTGCCTTCCGTCTGCGTGCGACATGGCGATGTCGGCCGTCGCCGAGCCCGAAGCGTCGAGGGTCGCGAGCGCGGCGACGGTCGAGATGTTCTGGCCGTCGAGCTTCAGTTCGCCGTCGATGAGGCCCTTCGCATCGCGCTCGATCGTCCCCGTCAGCGTGGTGCCGCCCGCCCGGAAGGAAAGGCCGCGCAGCCGTTGGCCGTCGGGCGTCGCGCGAATGTCGCTGTCGAGCACCACGCGTTCGCCGGAAAGGAAACCGCTTGCCGAAAGGGTGCCGGCGACGCCGTTGCCGTAGGCGCGGCCCTTGGTCGGGTCGATGTTGAGAAGCTGCCCCTTGAAGGCGATCGAAGCCTGACGCAGCGTGCGTTCGGCAAGCGTGCCGTCGGGGACCTGCGCGTCGAAAGCCAGCGCCATGTTCTGCTGGTTGCCCTTGACGCTCGCGTCGACGGTGACCTTTCCGGTCGCGCGATCGGTGACGAGGCCGAGATCGGCCAGCATCACGTCGAGATCGAAATCGGCGTTGTCCGGCGCGTAGCTGCCGTTCGCCTTGATGGAGACCTGCTGGTTGGCGATGGTGAAGTCGTCGGCCTTGAACCCGTCCGCCGTGCGTGCGAGCCCGCCGGAAATGGACACCTTGCTCTTGAGGAGATTGTCGAGGGCCGCCGTACCGGTCTGCAGGCCGCTGCCGGCGCCGTCGAAGGTCAGGTCGAACGCGCCGCCGACCGGCTTGACCGTGCCCTTGGCATGAAGGTTCAGGGAGCCGGCGAGCGGTCGGTTCGCAAGGGCCGCGAAGGGCGCGATGCTCGCCGCCTCGATGCCGATCGTGCCGTCATAGACGAGATCCTTGATCGAGCCGGCAAGCGTCAGGGCGAGCTCGTTGGCCTTGAGCGCGGCGTTGGCGATCCGGGCCGGCTGGCCGCTCGACCATTTGCCTCCGACATCGAGCGTGATGCGGTTGCCGAGCGCCGTCTTGACGTTGGGGTCCTTGGTGGAGATCCCGCTCATCGCGCCGTCGACGTTGAAGCTCAGGAAGCGGTCGTCGGGCGTGTTGATGCCGGTGACGCGGCCGCCGAAATCGAGATTGACCGAATCGGCGCCGAATGTCGGCGTGCCGAGCCGGCTGACGGCGAGCTTGCCCTTCCAGCGGTCGGATCCGGTATTGCCGTAGTCGACGGAAAGGTCGACGGACTTCACCTGCGTCTTCTGGCCCGCGACGGGAAGGAGGACGCCGGAGCCGTCGGCATTGGCGATCTTGCCGTCGACGTTCAGCCGCGAGAGGAAATTGTCCTTCGTCGTCTCGGCCTGGACGGAAAGGGTCAGCGGCCCGCTGTCGAGATCGAGGTCGTCGACGCGCACGCCGCCGCCGTCCTTGACGAGCGCCTTGGCGGTGAGCGCCGTCGAGGACCCGAAGAAGTCGCGGAAGGCCGGTGCGACGAGGTTCGCGATCGGCCCGCGGACGTCGGCGTTCACCATCAGACCGGCATCCTGGCGATCGAGCGTCAGCTTGCCGGTCAGTGCGCGTTCGCCCTTCGCGTCGAGCGTCATGTCGAGCGCGAGATTGCCGATCGGGCCGTCGCCTGCGAGCTTGAAGGTCAGAGGCGGCTTGCCGTCGATGTTCAGGAGATTGGCGAGGATGCCGTTCTGCGGTTCGTCGAGGGTGAGGTCGAGGTCGAGCTTCTCCGTCTTGTTGGCGTAGCTTGCGGCAAGGTCGAGCGTGCCGCCGGGCCCGTCTAGGCGCTTCACGTGCAGCTCGGTGTCGAGGCTGCCGTCGGCAAGCGTCAGCTTGCCGTTCAGCGATATGCGCGACTGCAGGCCGAAGACGGACTTGTCGAAGACCGCTTCCTTGACGTTGAGCTGGTCGAGCACGACCGAAACGGGCAGTTCCGGCACGGAAAATCCCGAGGAGGACGGCGCCGGTGCACCTTCGGCCGGCAGCGGCTTGCGCCGGAGCTCGATGCGGTCGGCGCTGAGTTCGTCGATCTTCAACCGACCGACGAGAAGGGCCGAACGGGTCCACACCAGATGGGCGTTCTGGATGCTGAGCCAGACGCCCTGCCTGTCGGCGATGGTGATCTCGCCGATCGTCACGTCGGAAGATAGCGCACCCTGGATGTCGTTGAGCCGGATCTGCCGGTTTTCCGAGGAGAGCTTGTTCTCGACGAAGCGCGTGAAGGCGGACTTTTCGGAATTGGCGCCGCTGTCCTGTGCGTGCCCCGACACCGGCGCGAGGACGACCGTGAACAGGAAGGCGAGAATGGCGAGCGCGATACGCATCAGAATGCCTCCCCTATGCCCACATAAAGGCCGAAATCGGGATCGTCCGGGCCGGGATTGAGCGGCACCGCAACGTCCAGGCGAATGGGTCCGAGGCCCGTGAAGTAGCGAAGCCCGACGCCCGCGCCGACGCGCAGCGGCTGCGAGAAGTCCAGATAGGGATCCGGCCCGACCGTGCCGGCATCGGCGAAGCCGACGATGCCGATCGAGTTGGTGATCTTGGTGCGCACCTCGAGCGAACCCTCGAACAGCGAACGCCCGCCGATCTCGTCGTCGCCACGGCGCACGCCGATGCCCTGGTAGTCGTAGCCGCGCACGGAATTGCCGCCACCGGCGAAGAAGAGCATGTCCGGCGGCGTCTCGTCGAGCGGCGAGCCGACGAGCGAGCCAATCTTGGCGCGCCCGGCGAGTACCACCCGGTCATTCTTGCCGAAGCCGTAATAGGTGCGCCCCTCGGCCGTCAGGCGCGTGCCGACATTGCCGTACTCGATCTCGTAGAACGGCTCCGCCGTGCCGTCGATATAAAAGCCCTGGGTCGGCTCGAGCTCGTTGTCGCGCGAATCGTAGGTGAGTTCGCCCGGAAGGCCGATGGTCAGGAAGTCGCGCGTGCCGAAATAGTCGTCCTTGAAGCGCGCGCGCTTGACGGAACCGGCGATCTGGCCGGTGAGCTCCGGCGTGAAGGTGTGCGTGAAGCCGAGGCGGGCCTCGACGGAGGTCTCGGTATAGGGATCGAGCACCTGCCGCTGACCGAGCAGCGAGGCGTTCAGGTCGGTGTCGGGATCGAAGATGCCGGGACGCGTGAAGGTGACGCCCAGCGAATAGTCGAAATCCTTCGGGTTCGACGTCTCGCCGATGCCGCCGACCGCACCATCGACGCGCAGCCGTTCGGCGTGGCCGAAGAGGTCCCGGTGCAGCCAGAAGGCGTTCAGTCCGAGACCGTCGAGCGTGGAATAGGTCCCGCCGACGCCGAAGCGATGCAGCTTGCGCTCCTGCACCTTGACGGTGATCGGCATGATGCCGTTCGGGCCGACGTCGCCTTCCTGGATGTTCAGCGACTTGAAGACGTCGAGCTTGGTCAGCCGGTCGTTGGCCTGCTTGATGTCGTCGGGATCGTACTCCTCGCCGGGCTTCAGATCGGTCTGCTTGGCGACGAAGCCCGGCTTCATGCGGCCGGTACCCTCGACCGAGACAAGGCCGTAGCGCGCATGCGGACCCTGGTCGACGCGCATGTTCACGTTCAACCGATCCGTGCGATGATCGGCGACGGCCGTCTGTTCGGCGATCTTCGCCTTCGGGTATCCCTGCTGACGCCAGGCGTTGGTTGCGAGCTGGTTGGCCTTGAGCACGACGCCCGACCGGGCCGGCTCGCCGCGCGCGAAACCCGCGCTTTTCGGACTGTCCACCTTGTCGCGATAGGTGGTCGGCGGGGGGGCAGCATTGACGACGTTGGCATCGCCGAAAGTGAAGTCGGGGCCGGCGGTGACGACGACCTGCACCTGAGCCGGCGAGGCGAGCTCGGTGTCCGGCGGCAGGCCGGCCGCTTCCTTGCCGTCGATGTAGATATGGATGACCGGGCCGTAATCGGCACGCGCATAGAGGGCGGAAAGAATGCTCTTGTAGTCCGACCGCGCCTTGGCGATCAGGCCGGCGGCGCCCGAGGCGGGTTTCTTTCGGTCGTTATAGAGATCGGAGGCGCCCTGGACAGCGCTGCGCAGCCCCCGCTCGTCGGGGACCGTGCGGATATCGACCTTGTAGTCGATCGGCTCGCCGATGACGTCCTCGTTCGGGTTCTTCTTGCCGAAGAACGTCATGCCGAAGAGTTGGAAGGCCGATGCCGTGGTCGGCGCGGCGGCAATGCTCGCCGTTATGGCAAACGCAATGATGTACCTCAAGGAAGACCGACGACCCCCTCACCGAACGAAGACACGAGAACAGCACCGTTCCGCACGCCAACCTTAGGTCGTGGAAATGCACATACAAAGACAGCGCCATTGAGGCAGACGAGGGCTTGGCGAAGAACGTTCGCGAGCGTTGCCGAATCGCAACGCCGAACAAGCGGCGGCGCGTTCGGGAACCAGTGGCGCATCTGCGCATTCTAGCTGCTTCGGGCATTGGATCGCGATACGGGACCGACGTTCCAGAGGATGCCCCTCGTTTCCGGGACATAATTGAGCGTGCTCGAAAAGGATACCAACCGGCGTAGCCAGGCGAGATTGAGCGAGACCGAGCGCAAGAAGGTCGAGTCCGTCGCCCGCTTCCGGTCACCCGTCATCTACGAGGTCATTCGCCGTCAGGGGCGCGAGGAACTGCACCGCCCGAGCGTCAGCCTGTGGGTCGCGGGCGTCGCGGCCGGTGTCGTCATGGGCTTTTCGGTCGTGGCCGAATCGCTGCTCAAGTCGCACCTGCCCGACCAGTCCTGGGCGCCGCTCGTCGAGCATCTCGGCTACTCGCTGGGCTTCCTCATCGTCATCATGGCGCGGTTGCAGCTCTTCACCGAAAACACGATCACCGCCGTACTGCCGATCTGCGCCTATCCGACGATGCAGAATTTCCTCGCGGTCGCCAGGCTCTGGACCTACGTGCTGCTCGGCAATTTGATCGGCACGCTGATGCTTGCCGCCTTCATCCGGTATTCCGGCGCATTGACCCCGCAGGACTACACCGCCTTCGCCGAGGTCAGCCAAAAGGTGCTGGAATCGAGCTTCGGGCACGCCCTCGTCGGCGGCATGATCTCCGGCTTCCTCATCGCCTGCCTCGTCTGGTTGACGCCAACCGCACAGGCGGCCGAATTCTGGATGGTACTGGTCATCACCTACGTGATCGCGCTCGGCGGTTTCTCGCACGTCGTGGTCGGCAGCGCGGAGGCCTGGTTCGTCGTCATCAACGGGGATGCGGGGTTCGGCCATGTCTTCGGCGGCTACGTTCTCGCCGCCCTGATCGGCAACGTGCTCGGCGGCACCGGCCTGTTCACGTTGCTCGCCTATACCCAGGTCGTCGGCGAACTCGACGAGGAATCGAAGCAGCAAACGGACGAAGAAGACGACGAGGACGAGGTCGAACCGCAGGAAGACGCCGACGAGGAGTCCGATTCCGAATCGGACGATAATTCCGGGTCTTCAACGTCGAAGGATAAAGACCGGCGCCGTTCGCGGGAGCCGAGCGCGGCGTGACCGCCTGGAGCATTCGGTCTCGTTCGACCGGATCGTAGGGCGCTCGAGACGGTTCTAATCCGAACGCCGGATCGCGATGAGACCAGGGGATGCGAAGACGCACCTTGCTCGACGGCCAAGTTCGCGCCATGGTCGCGGCCCGTCAAACCGGTGGTCGCATGCGAGACGAAAACCAGAAGAAGAAATCGGGATGGCACGACCCGGAACGACGGACGCGCCGGCTCTCCGTCTTCCTCATCCTCGGGATCATCGTCGTCGGCGCCGGCATAGCCTGGGTCGCAAGTTCCTGGTACTCACGCACCTACGGCTCCGGAAAGATCGACGACATGCCGACACCTCCGCCGAGCGTCGGCGAAGGCAAGTCGTGAGCGCGACGGCCAGCCGGATATCCGAGAGCGCTTTGCGACCCGATTGAATCTGGCCCAGCACTCCATCCCTTCGTTTTCTGCATCGTTCACGACGTAGGACTGGATCAGTCCGGCTGGAAAATACCCTAGCCGGCTTTGCGAAGCACCGCCGGCGCGGCCTTGCGCACGGCGGGCCCGACATGCGCCTCGAACCGCGCGAAATTCTCCGCGAACATGGCGACGAGCTTGTGCGCCATCCGGTCGTAGGCAGCCGGGTCCGCCCATGTCGTGCGTGGATCGAGCAGGTCGGGTTCGACGCCGGAGACCGCGACCGGAACTTCGAAACCGAAATTCTCGTCGACCCGGAAATCCGCCTCGTCCAACTCCCCGTCGAGCGCGGCGGAAAGCATGCGCCGGGTCGCGGCGATCGGCATGCGCCGTCCCGTGCCGAAGGGCCCGCCGGTCCAGCCCGTGTTGACGAGCCAGCAGGAAACGCCGTGACGTTCGATGCGCTCGCCGAGCAATGCGCCGTAGACGGCCGGGTGACGCGGCAGGAACGGTGCGCCGAAGCAGGCCGAGAACGTCGCTTCCGGCTCGTCGACGCCGCGCTCGGTCCCGGCGACCTTGGCGGTGTAGCCGGACAGGAAGTGGAACATCGCCTGTTCCGGCGAAAGCCGCGCCAAGGGCGGCATGACGCCGAAGGCATCCGCCGTCAGCATGACGATCGCCCGTGGGTGACCGGCGCGTCCGCTTTCACCGGCATTGGCGATGAAATGCAGCGGATAGGCCGCGCGGGTGTTTTCCGTCAGCGTCGCGTCGTCGAAATCCGGCAACGCCGCGTCGTCGAGGACGACGTTTTCGAGGATCGTCCCCGGCTTTTCGGTGGCGGCGTAGATGTCGGGCTCGGCCTCGCGCGAAAGCTTGATGGTCTTGGCGTAGCAGCCGCCTTCGAAATTGAAGATGCCCTCCTCGCTCCAGCCGTGCTCGTCGTCGCCGACGAGGGTCCGGTCGGGATCGGCCGAAAGCGTGGTCTTGCCCGTGCCGGAAAGGCCGAAGAACAGGCTCGTATCGCCTTTCGCCCCGACGTTCGCCGAGCAGTGCATCGGCAGCACGTCCTTGGCCGGCAGGAGATAGTTCAGCATCGTGAACACAGCCTTCTTCATCTCGCCGGCATATTCGGTGCCGCCGATCAGCACGAGACCGCGCGTCAGGTCGAGCGCGATGACCGTTTCCGAACGGCAGCCGTGGCGGCGCGGATCCGCCTTGAAGCTCGGCAGGTCGATGATCGTCAGGCGCGGCATGAAGCGTTCAAGCTGCGCCTCTTCGGGCCGGATGAGAAGGTTGCGGATGAACAGCGAATGCCAGGCGTATTCGGTGACGACGCGTGTCGGCAGGGCATGCTCGGGATCGGCACCGGCCATCAGGTCCTGGACGTAGAGGTCGCAGCCTTCGGCATGGGAGAGGAAATCCGAGAGCAGCACCTGGAAGCGCGCCGGCTCCATTGCCCGGTTGGCGTCCCACCAGATTTCGTCCTCGATCCGCGGATGGCGCACGATGTGCTTGTCCGTCGGCGAACGGCCGGTGTGGCGGCCCGTGGTGGCGACAAGGGCACCATGCGCCGTGCGGCGAGCCTGCCCGCGCGAGACCGCCGCTTCGGCCAACACTTCCACATCGGCGTTGTAATGGACGTGCCCGAGCTTGCGAAAGCCGGCTTCGGCCAGACCGAATGAAGGGTTGCGCACACCCGATTCGCGGCGATTTTCCAACATGCCATCCTCCGTTCACGACAGCCCAAGACGATCGCGATCAAACAGATATGACAGCGAACTTCAAGGTAGCAAAATCGGAAAATTCAACGAAATCAGAATATTAATCGATTTAAGAAATTAATCGCTTCATTAAACCGTTTTAGGGTCGGACGCAGTTCGTCTCATTCATTCGACAGGATCGCCGTCCCCGACATCTCAAACGGCGCTTCATGGCGCTTGACCGTGTGGCTTTGCTTGGGCGCAATGCGTGCATGGCCAAATCATCCCGTTCCGATTCGCCCGTCGCCGGCGACAATCTCGTCGAATATTCCGTCAGCGAGATCTCCGGCTCGATCAAGCGCACCATGGAAAACGCGTTCGGACGCGTGCGCATCCGCGGCGAGATCTCCGGCTATCGCGGGCCGCATTCCTCCGGTCACGCCTATTTTTCGCTGAAGGACGAGCGCTCGCGCATCGAGGCCGTCGTCTGGCGCACGACCTTCGCGAAGCTGAAGATCAAGCCCGAGGAAGGCATGGAGATGATCGCCACCGGCCGGGTGACGACCTTCGCCGGCGCCTCGAAATACCAGATCGCGATCGAGCAACTGGAACCGGCCGGTGCCGGTGCGCTGATGGCGCTTTTGGAGGAACGCCGCCGCACGCTTGCCGCCGAAGGCCTTTTCGACGAAACGCGCAAGCGCGCCCTCCCCTTCATGCCGCGCGTCGTCGGCGTCGTCACCTCGCCGACGGGCGCGGTCATCCGCGATATCCTGCACCGCATAACCGACCGGTTTCCGCTGCACGTGGTCGTCTGGCCCGTACGCGTGCAGGGGGAAACCTGCGGACGGGAGGTGGCTGCAGCGATCGAGGGGTTCTCGACGATGGCGCCCGGCGGCCAGATACCACGGCCGGACCTCGTGATCGTGGCGCGCGGTGGCGGCAGCCTTGAGGATCTCTGGGGGTTCAACGACGAGATCGTGGTGCGCGCGGCGGCCGCCTCGACGATCCCGCTCGTCTCCGCCGTCGGCCACGAGACCGACTGGACGCTGATCGATTACGCCGCCGACCGGCGCGCACCGACCCCGACCGGGGCGGCGGAGATCGCGGTTCCGGTCCGCGCAGAACTGGAAGCCGAGCTGGCCGGGCTCGCCGCCCGGCTGAGGGGTGCGACGACGCGCCGGCTCGATCTTCGGCGGCAGGATCTGCGGGCGCTCGCACGCGCACTGCCTTCGCTGGATGGTGTGCTGGCCCTTCCCCGGCGACGCTTCGACGAGGCGGCAAGCCGCCTCGACCGGGCGCTCGACGCGGCCCAGCGCGACAAGCGGGCGGCATTCGAGCGCGCCGCGGCACGCCTGACGCCGACGAACCTGGCGGCGAGCCTTTCCCACCGGCGCCAATACGTGCGCGAACTCGCATTTCGCGGCGAACGTCATATCGAGCGGCGAAGCGAGCGGGCGAGAGCCCGGATCGAGCGCATTGGCGCGACCCTTTCCGGTGAGCCCGCACGCCTTTTTGCCCGGATCGAGCGCGGCGGCGAACGGCTCGCCTCTCAGCTCGCCCGTATGGACGCCGCGCAGAACCTCGCCGGTGAACGCCGTCGGCGGCGCATCGTGGCCGCCGAGCGCATGCTCGCATCGCTTTCCTACAGGAACGTGCTCGCGCGCGGTTTCGCGCTGGTGCGCGACGAAGCCGGCATTCCGGTCAAGACGGCTGCAAGCCTGGCACCGAATGCCGCCATCGCCATCGAGTTCTCCGACGGTGTGGTGGACGCCGTGACGCGCGACGAAGACAGGACGTCGGCAGGAGGGACGAGCAAGGCCCGGCCGCAACCGCGTCCACGCCGCCCGCAGAAGGAGACGGCAACGCCTGCCAAGCAGGGCTCGCTATTCTAGGTAGTGGACTCATAAGTTCGCATCCACAGTCTTGCCGATGCGAGAGCGACGGCGGCGAGAAAGTTCCTTGCCAGCTTGTCGTAGCG
>NZ_VHLH01000031.1 GCF_006516965.1 Pararhizobium mangrovi
CCGATCGGGCCCCTTCGTGCGTCGCGCCTGCCATCGCCGTGGCCGACTTTTATTCCGCCCGAGTGGCCTGGTTTGGCTCCGTCGTTGACAGTAGAGAACTCTGAAGCCGAAGGCCATCTCTCCGAGTGTTGAACGCCACTTCTGATAGAGCTCTCTGGTTTCCTCTTAGATGCGCGAGCATTCGTGCTCTACGTCGCTTCTGACCGCCATGGTTGTCATGTCTCTCTTTAGCTCACGAGTTGCACTCAACGTGACGGGACGAACGGCGTCAGACAAGTTATTCGCGCGCGCCCTGCTAGTTGGGAGGGTGCGGCTCCCTCTGCCGTGTCCCGGCCATCCGTTTGCTTTTGACCAGAATTGGAAAGGGGTGCCGGGGGAACCTTCGAGCGCTGCTATATATCAGATTGGCCGCTCAAATTTTTCTGCCAAACCTTCCGGGGTGTCGGCATTCAGCCAACGCCCGCCGATGATTTTTACGCGTGTTGGAACCTGCTAGCGAAAATCGCAGCATCAGGGAAGTTCAAGAGTTCATCCAATCTATAAACTCTCTCCAACTAACTTTCGGTCCCGATTGCGCTTTCCCGTTACACCACGTGAGGCCACTCTTTGTAATCTGGATGTCACCAAGGTATGACTTTCCATCAGGCGAGTATACGTCCAGCGTCATCCCCTTCGTTTTCACGTCCATGTCTAAACCAAATTCTTTGATCCGAACCTTCATCTATATATTCTCCCTTTACTTGATTTTTAATTCTTTTAACTTAGTAATCCAATAATATCAAGATAAAAACCTCAGTTTTTAGGAATAAATTACGAATTTAGGCTTACGAAAGAACTTTCGGTAAGGTCACCTTTCGGGCCGCCCTTAGGAGCTTCGGTGGGTTAGGCCCCGTGTAATACCTTCCGAGCCCCTGCCCTTGCTGCTTGTGACCAACAAAATAATCCGCGATGTGCCGCTCGATGTCACCACCAATCTCGATGAGTTTCACCGCCCGATAGCGCCAACTGTGGTTCGCAACGATCTCCGGGACGTCATTGATCTTGTCGAGGGCTCGCGCCACCCTCTTTTTGTAAGCGCTCTCGCGGCCGTTTTCCTTCGAGGCGCCATTGATAGCTTGGAAGACGTATCCCTCGCCTCGCCCTTGGGCACGCTCTTTGAGCCTAGAAGCAACGGTTTTGTTTACAACAGGCACGCTCCGCGCCGCCGCTTCGGTCTTGCCCTCAGGAATCGTGATCCACACTGCCTCGTCGGTGAACTCCAAGTCGTCAACGGTGAGGCTTGCCACTTCTCCTACGCGCATACCGGTGACGGCCATAAGCTCCGCGATGGCTAAATCGTCCGGGTACTTATGGGTTTGTTTTGCAAGGCTTGCCAGCAACGCGCCAGCCTCCTCCTCTGTAAAGGCACGTCGCTTTTGTTCGTCGCCTTCCCTTGGTTTGACGGATTGCCGTTCCCAAGGGTTTCGCTGATTATCTGGAAGGTAGCCACGGTCCACCATCCATTGCCAGTAACAGCGGTAGGTGGTCAGTCGCCTGTTTATCGACGCCGGCGCAAGGCGCTGCCGTAATACGTGTCTCACAAAGTCACTTGCGGCCCGGCGATCCACCTCGTCGGGAATGTCGAACCGTTCCTTTAAGTCGCGCATTGCGCGGCGGTGATCACTAGTGGTCTTCTCGGAAACGTCGTGATCGGCAAGCCATTCCTCGAAGTGCTCGTCAATCTCGATTGAATCGGTCAGCGCAACCTTGCCGAACTTATCGGCATCCGCCCAAGTGGTGCTTTGCGACTTGGCTTCCTTCATCGTGAGGGGGTCGCCTTCCTCATCACGGGTGTCTGGTGGCGGCGCTCCTCGCTGCCATATCTTGTCAACGCGATCGACAACGGCGTCTCTTAGAAGCTCTCGCTGTGCGGGGTCCCTCTCCTCGTGGATAAGCTTCCTCCACACTCGCGCTTCGATGACTGTCTCGTCATCACCTCGCCAATGATCGATTTCCTGTTTCCAATGCGCAACGAGAGGGGCAGCCAGTCGAAGGGCCTTGCTTTCGTTTTCGGTTTGCAGCGATTGGAAGAACCGACGCTTCCCGTGAACGTCCTTGGGAATATCAAGCGCAGCATACCATCGCCGCGCGCGCTTCTCGATGTAGTTCGGCACAAGGGCCTCCTTCCCCACATGTTTTCCCCACTTCTAAAGCGGAAAATATCAATCATGCAAGGATGTTAGGGGCTTAACGAGTAAAGCCGCCTCCTCCCCTTGGGCGTACCATTTTAATTATTTTGAGAACGTCATCTAAAGTTGTCTGTTAATTGGATTGTTCGCTAACGGTCGATGATGCTGTGATCGCACGATCGCGCTTCCGTTTGAAGAAACATCTAATAGAAGCCGCTTGGTCGAACGCAACTTCGCCAGAATGATCGTGCAGTCGATGACCAATGGGATGCTCGGAGAAGCAACCATGATCATCGCCAACCTTCCTCTCTTCCCATGTAACCGAGAGACCGTTCACTTCCGCCATGGCTAATATCCTCAAGGACGAAATCTGGGAACCGAACACGCAGTATCCAAGTATCAAAGCGGAGCTCTTTATTCTAACACGGTATGCAATCCGCAAATCCTCTTGGGAAGAAAGAAGTCCGATCGCGACGGAAGAGGGCTTCCTGGCCTGGTTCGAGGAACGCAATCGCTTGTTTGAACGCTGGTGCCTGCCTTCCGTCGCAGCGCAGACAAAGCTTCCGAAAAAATGGATTCTTGCGTTCGACGAAACGCGCAGGCCGCATGTCGAACGTTTTCTCGACAGACTGACCTTGGGGCGGGATATCATCGAGCCGGCTTGGCAGGACACCTCCGGCGCAAAACCGGAGTCCGACAGTCGGTTGTGCGCGAGGCGCGTATCCGAACTGCTTAATCCAAAAAGCGATTATGTTATCACCACACGTCTCGACAACGATGACGCAATTCACCCGGACTTCCTCCGGATCGCTCTGAAATACTGTACGGCTCTAGCGCATCGGTATCCGCAGGAACCGGATATGTGGGTTACCTTTCCTTTCGGCGCCCAAAAGACAAACGACACCGTTTCGGCCTATCTCTATTCGTACAACCCATTCGTCATTCGTATGCAGACACGAGAAGCCTTCGTTTCCGACCGGTCCGCTGGCTCCCTTCATGGCAACCATACGCGTCTGAAGGAAACCGGACACTCACATTTTGCTTTGACGAACGAGCCTATGTGGCTGCAGATCATCCATGAAGGAAACCTTCGCAACCGCGAGAAGGCAGCCCACCTTGCGTTCGAGCGGGGGATCGACCTGTTCTTCCCGCCGGACGTCGAGACGCTTGAGCCGTTAACCGAAACTGCAGAGGGTTCTCCGCCTTCGGCCAAAGCATCCTCGTGATCCGGTTCGACTGGCGACTACCCAAGCCGACGAAGGACGAGGGGCTGCAAGTTCGCCGTATGCTCGGCGTGCGGCCGACAATCAGCTGAATGCGGCGCCTATCCGTAATGCCACGAAGGCTTGTCCCTGGTGCCGTGAAACGCGACGCCGATGCGGTTGCCGGTGCGCCAGCGCCGTTCCGTTTCGTAGGCGACGCCGTCCTTCGCCACGTAGAGCAGGAAGGTCGGCGGGACGGGCGTTCCCTCCGGCACCTCGATCATCGCACCGTTCGGCGTCATGTTCCGGATGACGCATTCGGTTTCCGACTGCTCCGGTCCGCGAAGGATCGTCGCCCCCTTCAGGACGCGGTGGCGCTTGTCCTGGCGGCCGTCTTCCGGTGCCTCGTTCGCTGTGTCGGGCGGGTTCGGCTCGTCGTCACCGGTGGGTTCGATCGCGATCATGGCATCCCGTGCGTTTCGCGGAGAGAGCGCCTCGTGGATGGCGCCGAGGCTTTTTAACCGAGGTCGAGACCGGCACACAAGCGCTCGAGCATGAGGGGCGACACTGAAGCGAGCCGACCGTCGGACGGAGCTATCCCGTACCGAAGACGGGTGCGGCGTCGATAAGGCGGATCTGCACGCGGCGGTCGCCCTGCCACTGGTCGGCACCCAGCGTTCCGGCAAAGTGGAAGCTCGCGCCGCGGCCTGCAAGCAACGCCTGGCCGAGCGGCGTGTCGGCGCTTCGAAAGGCGATGCCGCCGATCCGTGCACGATCGGGCCCTTCCAGCGTTACCTTGACGTGGTTCTGGCCGACCGGCCGGGCGTCCGCCAGGCGGTGGGCCGGCAGTGCGAAAATCGGCTGCGGATGACCCGAGCCGTAGGGCCCGGCGCGTTCGATCTCGTCGATGAAGGTGAGCGAGGCGCCAGAAGCGGAAAGCGCGCCGTCGATGGCGAGCGTATCGTCGCCATCCAGTGCCGCGACGGTCCGGGCGGAGTAGCGCTCGAAAAAGTCCCGAAGCGCGCCCAGCTTGGCGCGCTCGATCGTGATGCCGGCGGCCATGGCGTGCCCCCCACCCTTTTCGAGCAGGCCTTCGGCGACCGCCGCGCGAACCATGGCGCCGAGGTCGAACCCCGGAACGGAGCGGCCCGAGCCGCTGCCACGCCCCTGCGCGTCGAAGGCGATGGCGAAAGCCGGCTTGCGCATGCGCTCCTTCAGCCGCGCCGCCAGCAGGCCGACGATCCCCGGATGCCACGTGTCGCGCGCGGTGACGATGACGCTCGGTGCACCGGCACCCGTCGCCTCGGCAGCAGCTTCGGCTTCGGCCTCGGCGAGCATGGCGGCCTCGAGCGCCTGACGCTGCTTGTTGAGACTGTCCAGTTCCTGTGAGATCGCCTCGGCCTCGTTCGTGTCGTCGAGGGTGAGCAGACGGCTGCCGAGCGCCGCGTCGCCAATGCGCCCGCCCGCATTGATCCTTGGCCCCAGCAGAAAGCCGAGGTGATGCGGCGTCAGCGGTCCGGTGATGCCGGCGCGCCTCGCGAGCGCCGCGAGGCCGGCATTGTGCATGCGGCGGATGACGACGAGCCCCTTGACCACATAGGCCCGGTTCAAGCCTCGCAACGGCACCACGTCGCAGACCGTCGCCAGCGCCACGAGGTCGAGCAGACCGAGGAGATCGATGCGCGCCGCTCTCGGGTCGCCGCGCATGCGCAGCATACGCTGGACGTTGACGAGAACGAGGAACACGACACCGGCCGCACATAGATGCCCGAGGCCGGAAAGGTCGTCCTGGCGGTTAGGATTGACGAGTGCGACGCAGGGTGGACGTTCGGCGCCGAGCTGGTGATGGTCGATGACGACCACGTCGACGCCACGTTCGCGCGCGCGTTCCAGCGCTTCGATGCTCGTCGAGCCGCAATCCACCGTCACGATCAGGTCCGCGCCACGGTCGACGAGTTCGTCGATCGCGGTGGGGTTCGGTCCGTACCCTTCGAAGATGCGGTCGGGAATGTAGATCTCGGTCGCGCTTTCGAAGATCCGGCAGAAACGCGCGACCAGCGCCGCCGAAGCGGCGCCGTCCACGTCGTAGTCGCCGAAGATCGCGATGCGCTTGCCCGCGGTCAGGGCGGCGACGATCCTTTCGGCCGCGGCGTCGCAATCCGTCAGCACGGAAGGATCGGGCATCAGCGAACGGATGGTCGGATCGAGAAAGCCCGGTGCCTCCTCGACGGCGACGCCACGTGCGGAAAGCACCCTTCCGATCAGTTCGGAAACGCCGTGCGTCTGCGCCATGGCGAGCGCGCGGTTGTGCCCGAGCTGGTCGAGCCGCGAGATCCACATGCGCCCGGCAAGCGACCGTTCGACGGAAAGGAAAGCGCGTTGGCGCGCCGGCGCGGCTTCGTTCATCGGAAGGCGAGCGTCCTTGGTTTCATTTCGGCGCGCAATGTGCGTCGCATCGTGCCGGCCGTGATCCATGCGCCGGCACGATGCAGGATATGACCGAGCTCTGGAGCATTTTCCAGCCAGACCGATCGAGCCTGGCTCCGCGAACACCGCGCGAAACAGAAATAGAGCGCTGGATCCGTTCAGTCAGGTCGCGAAGCGCTTCAGTCGAACTTGCCCTCTTCGCGATGGTGCGCGCGGATCTCGCGCACCGTCCGGCTGGAGGAACGCAGGACCAGCGTGTGAGTCGTAATGCGATCCTTCGAAAAGCGGACGCCGGAGAGCAGGCTGCCATCCGTCACGCCGGTCGCCGCGAAGATGACGTCGCCGGCGGCCATGTCCTCAACGGCGTAGATCCGGGCGGGATCGTCGACGCCCATGCGTCCGGCGCGCGTGATCTTTTCGTCGGTATCGAGGATCAGCCGCGCGCACATCTGTCCGCCGATACACCGCAGCGCCGCGGCGGCGAGCACACCTTCCGGCGCACCGCCGATTCCGAAATAGAGATCGATGCCGGTTTCTTCCGGATCGGTGGTATGGATAACGCCGGCCACGTCGCCGTCGCCGATCAGCCGGATCGCGACACCGGTCTCGCGGAGTTCGTCGACGAGCGCGGCGTGGCGCGGCCGGTCGAGCACGCAGGCCGTCACCTCGCCCACGTCGATCCCCTTGGCCTTCGCGACGGCATGGACGTTGTCGCGCGGCGTGGCGTCGAGTGCGATGGTGCCGGCCGGGTATCCAGGCCCGATCGCGATCTTCTGCATGTAGACGTCCGGCGCATGCAAGAGCGTACCGCGCTCGGCAAGCGCGATGACGGCAAGCGCGTTCGGCTGGTTCTTGGCGCAGAGCGTCGTTCCCTCGAGCGGGTCGAGCGCGATATCGACGGCCGGTCCGTCGCCGGCGCCGACCTCCTCGCCGATATAAAGCATCGGCGCTTCGTCGCGCTCGCCCTCGCCGATCACGACCGTACCGCGGATCGAAAGCATGCCGAGTTCGCGACGCATCGCGTCGACTGCGGCCTGGTCCGCGGCCTTTTCGTCGCCCCTGCCCCGCAGCCGCGCGGCCGCCACGCCGGCGCGTTCGGCCACCCGCGCGAGTTCGAGGGCGAGGACCCGGTCGAGCCCGCCTTTTTCGCCTGACATCGTCTCCATCGCCTCGCGCTCCCTCGCATTGCCCCGATCGAGCTTTACCCGGAGCGAACGGGACGCGCAACGTCGCGCTCGCGAGCGGCGAAGCCCGATCCATACTGGCCGATACGCACCGGATGCGGGCTATATCTACGCAGGCATGTCGTCAGTCGACGATCGGTCGCTCGATGCGGATGACCTGCGCGGTGCCGAGCACGTAGCCCTCGCTGGTGATGGCTGCGACGGCCTTGCGTACGGCGGCTTCCATCGTTGCGTGGGTGACGAGGACGACGGTCTGCGGCCTTGCGCGAACGGTATGATCGCGCGAGCGCTGGACGATGGACTCCAGCGAGATGCCGTTTTCCGCCATGCGCGCGGCGATGCTCGCGAAGACGCCGGCCTTGTCCTCTACCGAAAGGCGAATGAAGTAGCCGCCTTCGTGGCTGCGCATGCGCGCGCGCTCGTATGGCGCGAGCCGATCGGCGGGCGTGCCGAGCGCCGGCACACGCTGGGCGCCGGGCCGGCTCTTGGCGATATCGGCGATGTCGCCCATCACGGCCGATGCCGTCGCTTCGCCACCGGCACCGGGGCCGGACAACATCAGTTCGCCGAGGACGTCCGCCTCGACTGCGACGGCGTTGGTGACGCCATCGACCTGCGCGATCTCGGAACTGACCGGCACCATCGTCGGATGCACACGCTGTTCGATACCGGTATCGGTACGCTGCGCGACGCCGAGAAGCTTGATGCGGTAGCCGAGATCGGCAGCGGCGCGGATATCCTCGATCGAGATGTTCTCGATGCCTTCGAGATAGATGTCGTCCGCGGCGATTTCGGTGCCGAAGGCGAGGCTCGTCAGGATGGCGAGCTTGTGCGCCGTGTCGTGGCCGCCGATGTCGAAAGTCGGGTCGGCTTCGGCGTAGCCGAGGCGTTGCGCTTCGGCGAGGCATTCGTCGAAGGAGATCCCTTCGCGTTCCATCGTCGTCAGAATGTAGTTGCAGGTGCCGTTCAGGATACCGAAGACGCGACGCACCCGGTTGCCGGTGAGCGATTCGCGCATCACCTTCACGGCCGGAATGCCGCCGGCGACCGCGGCCTCGAAGTTCAGGATGACACCGTTTTCTTCGGCAATGCGGGCGAGTTCGACGCCGTGACGGGCAAGCAGCGCCTTGTTCGCGGTCACGACATGGCAGCCGCGTGCGAGCGCGGTGCGGACCGCGGCATGGGCTGGGTCGTCGTCCCCGCCGATCAGTTCCACGAAGACGTCGATTTCCGCTTCGCGCGCGAGCTTTACCGGATCGTCGAACCATTCGGACGCGGAAAGGTCGACGCCTCGGCGGCGATTGCGGTCGCGCGCCGAAACGGCCGTTACTTCGATGCGTCGGCCGCACAGTTCGGCGAGGTAGTCCGCTCGTTCGGCGAGCGTCGCGGCGAGTGCGGCGCCGACGGTGCCGAGCCCCGCAATGCCGATCTTGAGGGCACTGTCCATCGTCTTATCCGGATTCTCTTGCATGAACGAAATGGAGAGGAAGGACGGCGACGGCGCGAACGCGAACCACCCTTCGAGCATGGGCGCGGGTAGCGCGTTTCACCGAGCAAGGCAAGCTGCGGAGCCCGGAGGAGGCCGGGTCCGGTCATCCCGCCCTATTGGGCGGAGGTACCGGTCTGGCCGGCCTTGCTGTTCTGGCCGGTCTCTTCGATCGCCTTCAGCGTGTCGCGCGTGCTGTTCTTGGCGATGGCATCGAGAAGCTTGCGACGTTCGGCGACGGCATCGGGCGAATCCGCCTGTTGCTCGTTGGCCTTCATGCGTTCGTCCATCGTCTTTTCGAAGGCCTTCTTCTGAGCGTCCGTCATCTGCGTGGTCGCCTCCTTGGGCGGCACGAACTTCGGATAGGTATCGCCCTGGCGCGCGCCCTCATCGACGAATGGGGCATTCTGCGAGGCAGTGCCGGACTGGCGTGTCTGCCCGTTGGCGGCGGTCGTTCGGGCGGCCGCAGTCCGCTGCGGCGTCGTCGCGGCGGCCTGCGCGCGCGTTGCCTGGGCCTGCCGGCGCTGCCGGCGCACGTTCGAGGTCGTCGTCGACTTCGCAGCCGCCCTGACGCTCGACGGCGTCGTCGCGGTATCGGTTCCGACATTGCCGGAACTCGACGCGGTAAGGGCCGAGGTCGATGTCTCGGCATCGGTCGATGCGGTAGCCGTGCTGAAGGTGCCCTTCGTCTCGACGGGCGGCGGCACGGTCAGCGCCTCCTTCAGGCTCGTCTGCTGACAGCCCGTAAGAGCGGTGCCGAAGACGAGGACCGCCGCGAGCACGCCGCTGTTTCCCGATCGCACGGATCGCCACGGCACACGAGCGCCGCCCGACACGGCATTTTTTGCAAACCCCATCGCTTCGCACCTGACCAAAACGCAATACCCTTCCGTCATAATCCCTTAAACGGAAGATGTGTCAAATGATGGCAGAGTGCGAAATTCGCCGTTCGTCTCTTCCGTCGCGACGGCAAGCACTTACATCAGGCGGTGCGCTTCATGTAGGATCGCCGTAGAGCCTGCAGCTTGAGTGGAGGAAGCCGTGTCTGCGGAAAGAAGCGAGGCCGCCGCAGGAGGTGGCGCCGGCGGTTACGATTTCGACGCGGATGCGATCGAACGCTACGTCGTCAAAGATCCGGAGGCCTTCGCCCGCAACCTCGCGCGCATGCTGGAGGAACTCGGCCGTGCCGCCGCTGCCTGGCTGGGGCCGCGCGAACGTGGCGAACGCATCGACACCATGTCCGAATCGGTCAACGACGTGGTCCAGACGTTCTCCCGCATCACCGAATACTGGCTTTCCGACCCGCGCCGCGCCCTCGACGCGCAGACCCATCTGCTCAATGCCTACATGGCGATCTGGTCCGGCTCGATGCGCCGCTTCGCAGGCAGTGCCGACGGCGAGGCACCGGCGCCGGACAAGCGCTTCAAGGACGAGGACTGGCGGCGCGTCGCCTTCTTCGACGTCCTGCGTCAGGTCTACGTCGTCACGTCGAAATGGGCGGAAAACCTGGTCGACGATGCCGAAGGGCTCGACGAGCATACGCGCCACAAGGCGGCCTTCTACATGAAGCAGGTCACCAGCGCGTTGTCGCCGGCGAACTTCGTGATGACGAACCCGGAACTCTATCGCGAGACGATCGCGGAAAACGGCGCCAACCTCGTTTCGGGCATGCGCATGCTCGCCGAAGACATTGCCGCCGGCAAGGGCGAATTGAGGCTGCGCCAGACCGGCAGCGAGGGTCTGGCGCTCGGCGAGACGATGGCGACGACGCCCGGCAAGGTCGTCGCGCAGAACGAGCTCTGCCAGATCCTGCAATACGCCCCGTCGACCGAGACGGTGCTGAAGCGCCCGCTTCTCGTCTGCCCGCCGTGGATCAACAAGTTCTACGTGCTCGACCTCAACGCGAAGAAATCCTTCGTCAAATGGGCGGTCGACCAGGGCCACACGGTCTTCCTGATTTCCTGGGTCAATCCGGACGAACGCCACGCCAGCAAGGACTGGGAAGCCTATATCGACGAGGGCATCCGCTTCGCACTCGAAACGGTCGAGGCGGCGACTGGCGTACGAGAGGTGAACGCGATCGGCTATTGCGTCGGCGGAACCCTGCTTTCCGCCGCCCTCGCCCTGATGGCGAAGACGGGCGACGAGCGCATCCGCTCCGTGACGCTGTTCGCCACGCAGGTGGACTTTCGCCACGCCGGCGATCTCAAGGTCTTCGCCGACGAGGAACAGATCGCACATCTGGAAAAGACGATGGCGCGCACCGGCTATCTCGAAGGCTCGAAGATGTCGTCGGCCTTCAACATGCTGCGCGCGTCCGAACTCATCTGGCCGTACGTCGTCAACAACTACCTGAAGGGCAAGGAACCGATGCCCTTCGACCTTCTGCAATGGAATTCCGATTCCACGCGCATGACGGCGGCGAACCACTCCTTCTATCTGCGCAATTGCTACCTCGAGAACAATCTTTCGGCCGGCCGCATGACGCTTTGCGGCGAAAAGCTTTCGCTGAAGGACGTGCGCATTCCCGTCTACAATCTCGCCACGCGCGAGGATCACATCGCGCCGGCGAAATCCGTCTTCATCGGCAGCCAGTTCTTCGGCGGCGAAGTGACCTTCGTCCTTTCCGGATCGGGCCACATCGCCGGCGTGGTCAACCCGCCCGACCGGGGCAAGTACCAGTATTATACCGGCGGCCCGCCGGTCGGCGACGTTTCCGACTGGCTCGAAAACGCCGAGGAACACGCCGGTTCCTGGTGGCCGCACTGGCAGGGTTGGATCGAGACGATCGACGGAACGCAGGTCAAGGCGCGCAAGGTCGGCATTCCGAGACGAAAGCCGATCGAGGACGCACCGGGCTCCTATGTCCGCGAAATGGCCTGATCCGGCCCGTTGAGCACCGCGACGCCGGGCGGCGTCTTGCGCAGGCCATCGATACCGCGCTACGCCGGCCCATGCTGTTTGCCGAACCGCTCACCCCTGCCGTGCTCGTGCGCCGCTACAAGCGCTTCCTCTTCGATGCGCGACTGGATGACGGGCGGGCGATCACCGGATCGTGCCCGAACACGGGCTCGATGATGGGCCTGACGGCGCCCGGTTCGCGCATATGGCTGAGCGAGCACGACAGCCCCACGCGCAAGTACCGGCACGCACTGGAACTCGTCGAGGCGGATGGCACGATCGTCGGCATCAATACCGGACTGCCGAACCGGCTCGCCGAAGAAGCGATACTGGCTGGGCTCGTTTCCGATCTGGCGAGCTATGCCCACTTGAAGCGCGAGCAGAAATACGGCCAGGCCTCGCGTATCGACCTGCTGCTCGACGATCCGGTACGCGGGCGCGCCTATGTCGAGGTGAAGAACGTGCATCTGATGCGCAAGCCCGGACTTGCCGAATTTCCCGACAGCATCACAAGCCGCGGCGCTAGGCATCTTCAGGAACTCGCGGCGATGGTCGCGAGCGGCCACCGCGCGATCATGCTCTTCGTCATCCAGCGCAGGGATTGTCGACGGTTGCAACTCTGCCGCGATCTCGACAAGGCCTACTGCGCCGCCTTCGATCATGCGATCGCCGCCGGGGTTGAAGCCTACGCGCTCCGGTGCGAAATTAATACGGGATCGATCACACCGAGCGGTCTCGTTCCCATCGAAGAAGCCGGCGTTCCCGATCTGGAACCGGGACGCACTTACGAAAGTCGCACATCATGGTGAGCTACGTGGAGGCGGCGGCCGCGCCGCTCAAGAATACCGGCCAGATCCGCCTCTACGACGAGGAAGGCTTCGCCGGCATGCGCAAGGCCTGCGATCTCGCGGCGCGCTGCCTGGACGAACTGGCCGAACGCGTCGAGCCGGGTGTGACGACGGACGCGCTCGACCGTTTCGTCTATACGTTCGGCATGGACCACGGCGCCGTTCCGGCGACGCTCGGCTATCGCGGCTACACGAAGTCGTGCTGCACCTCGATCAACCACGTCGTCTGTCATGGCATTCCGAACGCCAAGCCGCTTCGCGACGGCGATGTCGTCAACATCGACGTCACCTACGTTCTCGACGGCTGGCACGGTGATTCGAGCCGCATGTACCCGGTCGGCACGATCCGCCGTTCGGCGGAGCGGCTGCTCACGGTCACGCACGAATCGATGATGCGCGGCATCGCCACCGTGAAGCCCGGCGCGCGCATCGGCGCCATCGGCGAAGCGATCCAGACCTTTGCCGAGGAAGAGCGCTGTTCCGTCGTGCGCGATTTCTGCGGACACGGGGTCGGTCGCCTCTTCCACGACACGCCGAACATCCTGCATTACGGCCGTGCGAGCGAAGGCGTGGAAATGCGCGAGGGCATGATCTTCACGATCGAGCCGATGATCAATCTCGGCCGCCCACACGTGAAGGTTCTTTCCGACGGCTGGACGGCCGTGACGCGGGACCGCTCGCTCTCGGCCCAGTACGAGCACACCGTCGGCGTGACGAAGGACGGTTGCGAGATCTTCACGCTTTCGCCAGCCGGCCTCGGCATGCCGGGCCTTCCCGCGGCGTAAGGCGGGTCGCAGGCCATGAACGGCGCGGACGGCGCCCCTTCGCAAGCGCTTCGCAATCGCGAGGCGTTCGGTCGCCGTCATCGGCGGATACCGAGGGGTTCGGCCGGTACGACGAGAGGGAGCGCTTCCGCATGACGACGAAACGCTCCAGGGCGGAACAGGACATTGCACCGGACGAAAGCGACGCGTTAGCCGGTCTTGCCGAGGCGAGCGTGATCGGCGACGTCTCCGGCCATCAAGGTCATCGCGACCGCCTTCGCCAGCGTTTCCGCAATGGCGGCGAGGCTGCGCTCGCCGATTACGAGCTCCTCGAGCTCCTGCTCTTCCGCCTGATCCCGCGGCGCGACACCAAGCCGATCGCCAAGGCGCTGATGACCCGTTTCGGCTCGCTGCCGGAAGTCATCGGCGCGCCCGAGAGATTGCTGTGCGAGACGAAAGGCATCGGCGAGAACGCCGCGACCGATCTCAAGCTCGTCGCCGCCCTCGCCCAGCGTTCCCTGCGCAGCCGGCTGACGGAACGGCCAATGCTCAGCTCGTGGACCGCCGTCATCGAATACTGCCATTCGGCGATGGCATTCGAGGCGAAGGAGCATTTTCGGGTCATCTTCCTCGACAAGCGCAACAAGCTCATCGCCGACGAAGTGCAGCAGACCGGCACCGTCGACCACACGCCGGTCTATCCCCGCGAAGTGGTGAAACGCGCGCTCGAGCTTTCGGCGACCGCGCTCATCCTCGTCCACAACCACCCCTCGGGCGACCCGACACCGTCGCGCGCGGACATCGACATGACCCACATGATCATCGCCTCGGCCAAGCCGCTCGGCATCACGATCCACGACCACGTGATCATCGGCAAGAGCGGCCACGCGAGCCTCAAGGGTCTCCGGATGATCTGAACCTCGCTCCGAGCGAAGAAGGACGCGCGGCTTGCGATAGCGCGTGCTACGTGCCTGCCCACCAGTCGTAGCCCTGGTCCTCCCAGTATCCGCCGTTGCCGCCATTGATGTTGGCGAAGCCCGAAACGAGCTCGATGGAGCGGATGTATTTGGCCATCTTGTAGCCGAGCTGCCGCTCGACGCGCACGCGAAGGGGCGCGCCGTTCGAAACGGGCAGCGTCTTGTCGTTGAGGCCGTAGGCGAGGATCGTTTGCGGATGGCGGGCGGAAATCAGGTCGATCGTTTCGTAATAGTACTGCACCCCTTCGAGCGTCGCGCCCATGGAATCGTAGCAGTGGAAGAGGACGTAGCGTGCCTGCGGCTTCACACCCGCCTGGTCGAGCAGGCGCGAAAGCTGCACACCGGTCCATTTGGCGATGACGCTCCACCCTTCCACGCAGTCGTGCCGGGTGATCTGCGAGCGAGCGGGCATGTTGCGAAGTTCGTCGAGGCTCAACGACAGCTTCTTGTCGACGAGCCCGCCGATTTCGAGCCGGTAATCGGCGAAATCGTTCTTCTGCAGCTTGGTGTAATCGTCCTGATTCGGGCTCGTCGAGCCGTTCGGACGCATCTGCTGGCGGATCTCGCTCGGCGCGTAGGTCCGCGCCAGCGCTTCCTCACCGAAAAGCAGGCGCTGGGCGCGATAGGTCAGCTGGTTGGCGCTCGCCAGTACGTCGCGAACGCGGTCGTTCTGGCCGAGCATGGCGTCGAAGGCGTCGCAGCCCCCGAGCGACAGCATGGAAGCGCCCGCCCCTGCCGTCGCCAGAAAACGCCGGCGGTTGAAGGATGGCCCGTCGCTCATCGCGCTCCCTCCTCTTCGCTTTCCTCGTCGTCCACCCGGTACCAGCCGGTGATGATCGAGCGCAGTTCGTTGATCGGCCCGGCCGCGACGACCATCAGCACGTGAACGATGAAGAAGAGGACCACCAGGAGCATGCATACGAAATGGATCGTGCGCGCCGTCTGTCGTCCCCCGAAGAGATCGAGCAACCAGGACCAGGACGGCACGACACCGGGCGACATGGTGAGCCCGGTCAGGATGAGGAGCGGGATGACGACGACGAGGATGCCCGCATAGCTGAGCTTTTGGAGCACGTTATAGGACCGCGTGTGATGGAAGCGCAGCCTTGCGTGATCGCCGATGTCGCTCGGCAGGCGCTTCAGATCCTTTCCGCCCGGCACGATGTCGCGCCACAGATGCCGATTGACGAGCGCCGAGATCCACCACACGAGCATCGTCGCCACGAGGATCCATGCGAAGAAGAAATGGACCACGCGGCCGGTGCCGAGATCGTAATAGGAAGGGATCGTCGCCCAAGCCGGAATCGCACGGATCGTCGGGTTATCCGCGCTGCCGCTGACGCCGAGGAATCCGGTCGTGTCGAATGGATGTCCGAAGACGCGCGTCACACCGCGCACGCCACCGTCACCGGTGCGTTCGGCACCGATGCTCAGCACGGTATTGTCGAACCCGAAGCCGGATTGCTGCCCGACGTAGAGATCCGGCCGGGCATTGAAGATCATCAGCCCGCTCGTCACCATGAAGAAGATGCACACCGCCCAGACCCAATGGGTCAGTCGCGTCCAGATGGACTGTCGGTAGACCAGCCTGCCGGAACGCCGGCTCGTCGGCCCGGTCTCTTCGCCTCTTTCGATCGCCGTCGTCCTCGACGCCATCAAGAATCCATCTCCACCTCAGCGAGCATATTCTTCGAGCATATCGCCCGCCCGCGCAGCGGCAACTTCACTTCGTCGTGTTTGCATGGGTGCGCCGCGCGCCAATGCGACGCGGCGGCCTTGCTTGCGGATAGCGCGCGGGTCAAGTTCCCGGCGTCGAATCGGGAGATGATCTTGCGCTCCACCATTCTTTCCTTCCTGGCCGCCCTCGCCATGACGCCGCTTCTCGCCTCCTGCTCGAAGGTGGCGCTCTTCGATACCCTCGTACCCTACGATTCCGGTGCGCGCCGGGTTGCACACGATGTCGCATACGGCGACGAACCGCGGCAATCGCTCGACATCTACCGACCGAAGAACGCCAGCGGAAGCACGCCCGTCGTCTTCTTCATCTACGGCGGTTCGTGGGACAGCGGCAGCAAGGCCAACTACGCCTTCGTCGGCAACGCCTTCGCTGCGGCCGGCTACGTCACGGTCATCGCCGATTACCGCCTGGTGCCCGAGGTGCGGTATCCGGCCTTCGTCGAGGACGACGCGAAGGCGCTCGCCTGGACGGTGCACAACATCGCGCGTTACGGCGGCGATCCGCACCGGCTCTTTGTAGCGGCGCACTCGGCCGGTTCGTACAACGCGATGATGCTCGCGTCCGATCCGCACTTCCTGCGTGCGGAAGGCCTTTCGCCCTCGGACCTGAGCGGCGTCGCCGCCCTGTCCGGTCCCTACGATTTCCTGCCGCTCGCCGCTCCTTCGACGAAGGCTGCCTTCGGCAACGCGCCCGACCTGAAGGCGACGCAGCCGATCAACCACGTCCATTCCGGCATGCCGCCGATCTTCCTTGCGACCGGCAGGGCCGACACGACGGTCAGACCACGCAACACCACGCTGATGGGCGAAAAGCTCGCTGCAGCCGGCGTGCCGCATACGGTGAAGACCTATCCGGATATCGGCCATGCCGGCATGGTCGTGGCACTCGCCCGGCCGTTTCGCGGCCGCGCACCGGTGCTGCACGATATGCTCGCCTTCTTCGCGCGCCACGGTGGCGTTGCGCCGTCACAGTGACTGGAGGAACTTGTCGGCGTCGGAGCGCATCGTCCGCTTCTTCGTGGCGTCCATGCGATCCATGGACTTCATAATAAGCTGCATGCGATGGTTGTCGCGCAGCGCCTCGGCGTTGCGCATCAGGAAGTCCCAATAGAGATAGTTGAACGGGCACGCACCCTCGCCCGTCTTCAGGCTGACGCTGTACGCGCAATGCTTGCAGTAATCCGACATGCGGTTGATGTAGGAACCGGACGCCGCATAGGGCTTCGAGGCAAAAAGGCCGCCGTCCGCAAACAGGATCATGCCGACGACGTTCGGCATTTCTACCCACTCATAGGCGTCGTGGTAGACGATCAGGTACCATTCCTGCACTTCCTTCGGGTCCAGACCCGCGAGCAGGCAGAAATTGCCGATCACCATCAGCCGCTGGATATGGTGGGCGTAGGCGTTCTCCCACGTCTCGTCGATCGATTGCTTCAGGCAGTTCATGTCCGTCTCGCCGGTCCAGAAGAATTCCGGCAGCGAGCGGTTCGCCTTGAAGAAGTTCTCCTTGCCGTAATCCGGCATGCGCAGCCAGTAGATGCCGCGGATGAACTCGCGCCAACCGATGATCTGGCGAATGAAGCCTTCGGCCGCGTTCAGCGGCACGTCGCCGTTCTGCCAGGCCTCTTCGGCGCGGTCGCAGACCTCCCGCGGTCCGAGCAACCCGCAATTGATGAGCGCGGAAAGGTTCGAGTGGAAGAGAAGCGGCGCGCCTTGGCGCATGGCGTCCTGGTAGGTGCCGAATTTCGGCAGCGCCGTCTCGACGAACCATTTCAGGTAGTGGATGGCCTGGGCGCGCGAGACGGGATATTCGAAGTTTTCAAGGCTGCCGCCGTGTTCGCCGAACCGATCTTCGACGAGGTCGAGAACCTCCTGCGTGATGTCGTCGACCTTGAAGTTCGGACGCTCCGGCTCCTCGATCGACGCCGGAAGGCTCTCGCGGTTCTGCTTATCGAGGTTCCATTCGCCACCGGCCGGCCCGTCGCCGTCCATCAGATAGCCGGTGCCCTTGCGCATTTCGCGGTAGAAGAATTCCATGCGCAGGCTCTTCGGCATGTCGCCGTCCTTCTTGCGCGCCCAGTCGAGAAAGAACTCCTGCGAGGCGAAGAAGCGCGTGTCGGAACGGATCTCGACGTCGCAGTCGAGTGTTTCCTGCCAGTCACGCATCATTTCGAGGACGCGGTATTCGCCCGGCTCCGTCACGACGACGGTTTTCGGCGAAAGATCCTTCACCGCCTTCTGAAGCACGTCGCTGAGGCTCGTCTCCCCGTCCTCGAGGCGAACGTAGCGCACCGTATATCCGTCGGTTTCCAGATCGCGCGCGAAATGGCGCATGGCGGAAAACAGGAAAGCGATCTTGCGCCGATGATGACGAACATAGGTCGTCTCGTCGGCGACTTCGGCGATCAGCACGACGTCGTTGTCACGGTCGACGCCTTCGAGCGCGGCGATGTGGCGGGAAAGCTGGTCGCCGAGGATGAAGCGCAGGGTCTCGGTCAAGGGGGCCTCGATATCCGGAACGTACGGGCAGCCCTTTGCCCGATCGAGGCCGATATGTCGCAGCCGGTCGACGGATCAACCCGCGCACAATGCGCCCGCGCGCCGCGGGAGCCCTTAGGGCTTCACATGAACGCGCGTGAACGCTCAGACGTTCTCGTTGCTGCCCGGCGCGAAAAGGGCCGGGTTCTGGTCGATGATCTGGCGCCCCTTGCTGAGGCTGAAGGATGCCGCTTCGTCTTTGGAGGCAAAGAGATCGGCGCGGATGAAGGCGCGCTCGACGGTCTCACCGTCGATCTGCTTGGTGATCCTGCCTGCCAGACGCCACTGCGAATCGGCCCGCATCGGCGTCGCGACGATCGTGCAGTCGCGATAGTTTTCCGATCCGGCCGCTTCGCCGCCGCTCTTCGCCTCGGGCTCGCCGCCCTCGGACCCACCGAACATCTTCTTCAAGAATGAGATCATGGACGTTTCCTAGCATGGTTCGCGTCATCGGCAAAGACGAGAACCCGGCTATCGAATGCCGCGTTCCGGGCCGCAGCTTTACCGGCCGTTTACCGAAGGCAAACCATACTCGGGACTTCCATATGGAAAGGATGTTCCGAATGTCCGCCGTGCAGTCAAAAGCTTCGAACCCGAGCGATGGCCGCGCTTGCCGCATCAAGGCGACCGCGCAGTGCCTCGGCCGGGAAACTCCCGCCGCCGTCCTCGAACTGTCGAGCCGATCGATCCAGATCTATCTGCGTGCCGATATCGGCGCCGAAGTCGGCCGGCCGATCGCCGTCAGCACCGAAGAACTCGGCATGCTTTCGGGCACGGTGGCATGGACCCGCCTGCCCTATGTCGGCGTGGAGGTCACGCGCTCTTCGAACACCTCGGCGCAGGTTTCGTCCTACTTCAAGGCGTTCGGATAGGCTTTCGTATCTACGCAAATGTGGTGCGGACGGGGGGACTCGAACCCCCACGGGGTTTCCCCCTACGGATTTTCGTACCGTCCACGGCTTTCGCCGCCGCCGACAAGCCGGCGTTTGCGGTCTGGACTATCCCTTCACCCTGCGCGGCGCGAAGTCCGCGTTTAGGTGCTGCCCGTCTAGTCTCTACACCTTCCCGGCTGCCGCCGGGCTTGGCTCGGGATCGCCAGATCAAAGGGTTCCCCGAGTTTGAGCAGTTCTGCACCGGCAGTTTCCCTCCGGGCACCCAATCCTTCAAGTCCGTTGCGTCTACCGATTCCGCCACGTCCGCTTGAGATGGGTTGGGTAGCCGCATCGCGCAGCGCGATCAAGGGCGGCGATGCCAAGCGCATTCGAGGCGCACCCGGCGACGATCAGGGGCCGATGCATTCGCGCACCGTCCCCGAGCACAAAAGATATGTTTCGCCTCAGCCTGCGAGTTTGGCAGCGATCTTCGCGACGTGATCGCCCTGGAAACGCGCGGCGTCGAGTTCGACCTTGGAGGGCATGCGCGAGCCGTCGCCATCGGCGATCGTCGTCGCGCCGTAGGGCGTTCCGCCCTTGACCTCGTCGACACCCATCTGGCCCTGAAAGGCGTAGGGCAACCCGACGACGACCATTCCGTGATGCAGAAGCACCGTGTGGAACGACTGGATCGTGGTTTCCTGGCCGCCGTGCTGGCTGGCGCTCGAAGCCATGACCGAACCGACCTTGCCGACGAGCTTGCCCTCGGCCCAGAGCCCGCCGGTCTGGTCGATGAAGTTCTTCATCTGCGAGGCCATGTTGCCGTAGCGGGTCGGCGTCGCGAAGATGATGCCGTCATATTGTGCCAGTTCCTGCGGGTCGTCGATGACCGGCGCATCCTGGTCCAGCTTGTAGTGGAACTGTTCCGCGACGTTCTGGGGAACGAGTTCGGGCACCCGCTTGACGGTCACGTCGGCGCCCGCACCGCGTGCGCCCTCGGCTGCCGCGTTGGCCATCTGCTCGATATGGCCCCAGCTGGAATAGTAGAGCACGAGTATCTTCGACATCGTCCGGCTCCTTGCCTGTTCATACGATCGATACCCAGCCCTATCGCATCGCGAAGCGATCGCGAAGGGCCGCGCTGGTCGACGCTGCGTTCAACGTCCGCGAGGATCGCTTGTGCCTTCCCGGCCGGGCCATATATTCCATGCCAGCCAGCAAGCCTTCTCCTTCCAGGATCAAAGATCGATGAGCGTTCCGACAGACGAAAGCCCCGTGACCGCCGCCATGCTCGCGATCGGCGACGAACTGCTTTCCGGACGCACGAAGGACGCGAACATCGCCCATCTCGCCGCGACGATGACGGCCGTCGGCATCGACCTGAAGGAGGTGCGCATCGTCGCCGACGACGAGGCGGCGATCGTCGAGGCCGTCGATGCCCTTCGCAAACGGTATCGCTACGTCTTCACCTCCGGCGGCATCGGCCCGACGCACGACGACATCACCGCCGACGCGATCGCCCGTGCCTTCGGCGTCCCCTGCCGTCACGACGATCGGGCCATGGCCGTTCTCGCCGAGCATTATCGTGGGCGCGGTGTCGCCTTCACCGAGGCGCGCCAGCGCATGGCGCGCATGCCGGAAGGCTCCGAGCCGATCGAAAACCGCGTATCGAAGGCGCCGGGCTTCAGGATCGGCAACGTCCACGTCATGGCCGGCGTGCCTTCGGTCTTCCAGGCGATGCTCGATGCGGTCCTGCCGACGCTTCAGACCGGTGGCACGGTCCACGCCCGCGCGATCGCCTCACCCTTCGGCGAAGGCGACATCGCCGCTCCCCTGGCCGAGATCCAGAAGGAGCACCCAAAGGTGTCGATCGGCTCCTACCCGCGCTTTCGCGACCGCAATTTTTCGCTGGAAATCGTCCTCCGCAGCCGCGACGAAGCGGCCCTTGCTGCCGCCGAGGACGCCGTTCGCGACATGCTGGAACACCGGTAAGCCAAACCCACGAAGCCATCCCGGCACGAAGCCGACGAGCCGGCGGCGGTAAGCCGATGTCTTCGAACCTCGTCACGATCGGTAAATCGTTTTCGAAAAGCGGCGCATCGTTCGGGCCGGCTGGAGCGGGTAGCGGGAATCAAACCCGCATATCCAGCTTGGAAGGCTGGACAAGGTTGAACAATTTCAACGGCCTGTGTCGACGCATTCGGCATCTTTCTCGATTTTCCCGGCGGTGTAATACTGGCGTGTCAAAGCCGGTTCCCTTACCGTCGCCATCACCACGGGGGGGGGAGCGGATCCAGCGCCAAAAAGACCCTTTACATCGTCCAGCAGTTCGAGAAGCAGGGCCACAAGCTCGTGCAGGGCCGGCAGACGGAACAGCCGTCGGCGGATGCGGCGCGCGGTAGGGCCGAGCGGGATGCCGAGCGCGTCTCCGGCGTCATCGCCGTCGCTCAAACCGTCGACACCGAGACCGGCGAAGTGCTGAACGAACCGGAGATCCTGGCACACTTTGGGGAGTTGCCTGCAGGTATTATCCCCGGGTGATCCTCGCGCTTCACATGTAGGTTTCAAGGAGTCGTAGATTTTCCCGCCGCTCGCGTCGGGTCCGGATCTGTCTGGTCGCTACACGCTGTGGCTGAAGGTAGGTTTTGCCCTC
Source organism: Pararhizobium mangrovi (assembly GCF_006516965.1). Lineage (GTDB taxonomy): Bacteria > Pseudomonadota > Alphaproteobacteria > Rhizobiales > Rhizobiaceae > Pararhizobium_B > Pararhizobium_B mangrovi. The sequence continues at coordinate 21,758 of NZ_VHLH01000031.1, forward strand.
TTCGTTCGTAACCACATCGAACTTGCGTTCAGCTGCGATCGGCATGTCCTCCGAAGAATGAATAGCTATGACCTTCAATTCAATTCGCGAGGTCTGTTCGGAACGGTAGGCCGCAACGTCAGGGCCTCGGTGGCTCTCAAGTACACGGGTGGCTAGGTCGCGAAAGGACCCGATTTCTTGATACTGCCCACGCGCGAGGGGTCCTTGCCGAGTATATTTTTTTCGGTCTGCATCGCCCTCAAGTGCCGAAATGTCAGTTACAGCAAGGCTCCACTGTTCATCGCCAATCTCAACCGTGGCGATAATGCTCTCAACATAAATGGGCTGCGTGCTCATGTTGCTGATGATGCAACACCCGTCGAGTCCGGATCCCTCGCCCCGATTGATGAGGACTTTGGGTTTCCGCTCCTCTCGAAACGCCAAGAAGAAGAAGTTCAGATAAGCCAACCAAACCACCAGCATGCCGGCGTTCAGGAGTACGCTGAGAATATCCGTATGCTTGAAAAGCCATGCCCACATGGTGCGCATTCCCTACGTTTGCTGGAATTAGCACCCTAAGACAGCCATTTCGTGCAATGTTCCACAAGCCGCCGCCGACCGCTAAGGTCGGCGGGGGCGTCAGTTCGTTGAGGACTGATAAAACAAGATCAATCCTTGTGTTCCGGCATGTCCTTCAGTTGTTCTTTCGTCCAGCCTGTTACGGCGTGAACATTGCCGTTCTCGTCGCGCATGAACTTCAGCTCGGACGCTGAAACCGCAACGGACTTGGCTCCAACGCCAAGAAAGCCGCCGACGTCAACTGCTACCCGTGCGGCGGAACCGGCTCCATGCACATGGTCGACCGAACCAATCTTCTCGTCGCCGGGTCCGTAGATCGTCGCGCCATCGAGGGTGGCCTCGGTGAGCTCGTTTTCCGTCAGCGGAGTGTGGTTGCTATGGTCCATGAGTTTCCTCCTCGTTGAACGCCGTAGAAACCGACATCATCACGGCTTCGTTCCGCCAACTCACAACAATCGCTGCTAGGCAAACGCAAATAGCCCCGCCGACCGAGCTCGTTTTCCATGTCTCGACGAATGGGTAGGCCACGCCGGCAGGGTTACTCGATGTCGCGCACGGCATGGCGGGTGCGTCGATTGACGCGGCTGGTGATGCAGATGGCGGGATCGTTCGCGGCAAGACGCGATGGCCCGGGCCGTCGGCCAATGTGGTATCCCCTGATCTGGTCCTACGCGCCGATGCTACGTCGAAGACGGGGCGTAAAGCGCGCACGACCCGAAGCTTTGCCCATTGGTGATGCGCGTCCTGAAAGACCACAGCATGCCCGCCGTTGGGCCTCTTATCGTGTCCGAGAAGACCGGCATTCCCTACCGCGAGAAATACTACGCCACCGATTGGCGAGAGATCGCGAAAAAAGCTGGCGTTCCAAGCGAGGTCTGGTCGATGAACTCGCGATCGGGGGCAATCTCGGAGGAGGACGGCGCGACCGGTAATCTTGAACCGGCGCGGAAGTTCGCCACGCACAGCAGCACGAAGACGACGTTGCGGTACGCGAGGAACGACGTGCTGGAGAGCAACCGATCTGCCGCGCTCGCCCGGCAGAAACTGCGCCCGTGACGCGGCTATGACGCGCGTTGACACGGCACCATTGAGCTTAACCGTAGAACGGCAATAAAATTAGTCTGTTAAGCTGGAGCGGGTAGCGGGAATCGAACCCGCATATTCAGCTTGGAAGGCTCCGGGAAGCGCTGCAAAAACAATGCGCCGTTTCACTCCCTTAGTCATCCGTTCTGAAACAGGTTCACGGTTCGCCCTGCCGTTTCATCGCCCGTCACCTGGACAAAATAATCGCCCCAAGGCGCATTTTCGTGTTGCTAAGCGAAGCTTAAAATAGGATAATATTCCTATTCCGACATTCGCGAAAGCAAACACGATGGCCGACAAGGCCGTTCTCTCTCGATTCACGAATCTCTTCCGTGGCTCGCCTTCAACCAGCAGCACGGAAGAGGTAAAGAGCGCGCCAGCCGCCCAGCCGAACGGCTGGCCGCTCGACCTATTCAGCGCCCCGACGATCTCCGGTCCCTCCGTTACTTCGACGACGGCGCTCCGCGTGCCGGCAGTGCTTCATGCGGTGCGCTTGATCTCCGAAAACGTCGGCAGCTTGCCGGTGAAGGTCTACCGCCACAACGGCGACGGCAAGGACCAGGACAAGACGCATCCGGCTTATCGCCTTGTGCATGGCCGTGCGAACGAATGGACGTCGGCCGGCGATCTCCGCATGGCGATGACCCTCGACGCGCTCACGACCGGCCACGGCTACGCGCTCGTTACGCGCTACCCTGACGGCCGGCCCTTCGAGCTTCACCGCCTGGATCCCTCGCGCGTGACGCGCCTACAGGACGAATTCACCGGCGCCCCGATCTATCGCCTGAACCTCTCCGATGGCGGGCAACACGACTACGGTTTCCGCGACGTGCTCCACGTCTCCGCATTCGCCGGCGTCGCGCCGATCACGCTCGGCCGCGAGGCGATCGGCGTGGCGATGACCTTGGAGAAACACGCCGCACAGTTCTTCGGTTCTGGCGCCCGTCCCGCTGCCGTCATCTCGCGCGAAAAGGATGCCGGTGAACTCGGCGAGACTGCCGTCCGAAACGTCATGGCCGCTTACCGGCGCGCCTCGGACTCCGGCTTCAAAACGCCGCTCTTGCTCGACCAAGGCATGAGCTACGAACAAGCGTCTTTCGCCTCGACCGACGCCCAGTTCCTCGAACATCGCGTCGAGCAGATCAACGAGATCAGCCGTCTCTTCGGCGTGCCGCCGCACCTTCTCTTCAACCTCGACCGTGCGACGTGGAGCAACGCCGAGCAGCTTTTCGAAAGCTTCGTGACGCTCGCACTCCGGCCATGGCTCGACCGCTGGCAGGACGCTTATGCGACCGTGCTTCTCGACGACGAAGAGCACGACGACGTGTTTATCGAGTTCGTCGTCGACGATCTCGCCCGCGCCGACATCGCCGGCCGAACCGACGCTTTCGGAAAGCTCATCGCTGCGCGCGTCATGACCCCGAACGAAGCACGGGGCGCGATGAACCTGCCGCCGCGCGACGGCGGCGACGAACTCGCCAATCCCTACACCACGACCACGACGACCCGGCCGGCAACGCCGCCGGCGAAGGACGCCGCATGACGATCAGCACGATGCAGTTCTTCGGCGACGCCGAACGCGCTTTCGCCCTTCCGATGCAGCAGCTCGTCGAGCTTGAACGCAAGCTCGGCTGCGGTGCCGGCGCAATCCTGAACCGCCTCGTCGCTCACCAGTATGCCATCGCCGATCTCGTCGAGACCATCCGGCTCGGCCTCATCGGCGGCGGCACTTCCCCCTTCGAAGCGGAAGCCCTCGTCGTCGCCTATGCACACGACCGGCCGCTCGCCGAGATCCTTCCCGTCGCGCTCGCCGTGCTCGAAGCGCGCTTTTTTGGCACCGCTGCCGCCCAGGAAACGCCCTCCGATGAATGACCAGCTTCTGATTGAATGCAAGTTCGCCGTCTCCGACGCCGGCGAGATCGAAGGCAAGGCTTGGGAGTTCGCTTCCGCCGATCGCATCGGCGACATGATCGAACCGAAGGCTTTCGAGAACGCGCCCCTGCCGATCCCGATGCTCTTCGGTCACGACCATAACGACCCGGTCGGCTCCTGGACCGAAGCAACCATCAAGGAAGGCGGCCTGCACCTGAAGGGCAAGCTTCTCGTCGACGATCTTCCGCGCGCTCGCGAAGTGCGCGCGCTCGTGAAGTCTGGCGCCGTTCGCGGCCTTTCCGTTGGCTTCATCACCCGGAAGGCAGCGCCCCGCAAAGGCGGTCGCACGATCCATTCCCTCGAATTGCTTGAGGCGTCCCTTGTGACGATCCCCATGCATCCGGCCGCGCGCGTGACCAGCGCGAAGTCGGCGATCCAGGCGCTCGCGATTGCCGACGCCATCAACCGCGCAGCCGCGCACTTCAAAGGATAACGCTAGTGCAGCACACCCATATCGAACTGAAGGAAGCCGATCCGGTCGAACCGGATCAGATCGTCACGAAGGCACTCGCTGATTTTCAGCAGGCCGTCGAAGATCGTCTGAAGGCCGTCGAAGCGAAGTCGGCAGACAACGCCGCGCTCGTCGGCCGTCTCGACAAGATCGAAGCCAAGGTTTCCCGTCCCTTCGTCGCGAACGCCCCCTCGATCGTCACGCCCGACGAGAACGTCGAGCGGAAGGCTTTCGTGAACTACCTGCGCAGCGGCCGCGTCGAGGAAAAGACGCTCGCCTATGCACCTCCGTCCACCGGCGGCATCCTCGCCCCGGACCAGACGGCGAAGACGATCATCGAGCGCATCGCCGAGTTCTCGCCGGTGCGCGGCTTCGCCAGCACCATCAGCATGTCTGGCCCGCTCCTTCAGCTTCCTCGCCTCGTCAACGAAGTTCAGGTCGGCGAAGTCGGCGAGACGGATGACCGCCCCGAAAGCGAACCGTCCTTCGAGCAGATCGACCTGAAGCCGTTCGAAATGGCTGTCATCGTCCCGGTGACGCGCGTCCTTCTCGAAGATTCCCAGATCGACCTCGAAGCCTACATCGCCGCCCACGTCGCGCGCCGCTTCGGCCAGAAAGAGGCCGGATGGTTCGTAAAGGGCAACGGCACGACCCAGGCCGAAGGCGTGATGAACTCGGACGAGATCGGCACCGTCGAGGCGGGCACCGATGCCGTCACCGCGACCGACATCATCGATACCTTCTATGCCATCGCCTCCGGCTATTCCTCGACCGGCTCCTGGCTCATGAACCGCTCGACGATGGCGGCGGTGCGCAAGCTCACCGACGCGCAGGGTTCCTATCTCTGGCAGGCGTCGATTGCCGCCGGGACGCCGCCGACGCTTATGGGCCGCCCGGTCTATGAGGCCGTCGACATGGATGGCCCCGACGCGGGCAAGTCGCCGATCATCTTCGGCGACTTCGCTTCCGGCTACCTCATCGGCGACCGCGTCGGGATCTCGACGCTGCGCGACGAATACACCGGCGCCTCCAACGGCATCGTCAAGTTCCACGTTCGCCGCCGCGTCGGCGGTCGCGTCGTGCTCGGCGAAGCCCTCACGAAGCTGACGCTGAAGGCGTAACGATCATGCGGCTCGCAACTTCTCCCCTGACGATCGCGCACGGTTCCGACGCCGTGCGCCTTCGGCCATCGTTGCGGGCCGCGCATCTTCTCTACCAGGCGCACGGCTTCGGCAGGCTCGTCGAAGGGATCCAGATCACGACCATCTCGACGATCCTCGACATGATCGACGCCGGCACCGACTTCGACCCGCTCGGCCATCAGATCGTCGAACGCACGATCGACGAGCACGGCGTCATCGGCCTCTCCGCATTCTCCGAAGCGCTCTTCCGCTTCGTCGCCGAGACGTTCGGCGTCGACGAGACCGAAGAGCATCCGGCCGAACGTGACAAGCGCACGACCGGAAAGCCCTTCGACATGGGCAAAGCTCTCGACAACCTTTTCGAGATCGGCACCGGATGGCTCGGCTGGACACCGGAAACCACCTGGACCGCCACGCCCGCCGAGATCATCACCGCCCATCGCGGCCTCATCGCCAAGCTTTCGGCCATCCATGGCAGCGCCGACGACGAAGGCCAGCCCGGCCCCCATGACGACGGCGAGATCAGCCCCGAGCAGCTTCGTGAGAACATCGCCCGCTTGAAGGAACTCGCAGGGGGCGCAAGCTAATGGCCGCTCGCTTCCCCTTCCTCTGCACCTGCGGAAACGTCGTGCCCGCCGGCGAGCGCTGCGCCTGCCAGATCGCACGCGCTCGCGCCCGGAAAGCCCGCCACGACGCCCGCCGACCGAACGCTCGCGCACGCGGCTATAACCGGCGTTGGGAAGCGGCTCGCCGCGACTACCTCGACGCGTTCCCATTCTGCCGCCGCTGCGGCAACCCGGCGACCATCGTCGACCATATCACCCCGCACCGTGGCGACGACCGTCTCTTCTGGGACCGCTCCAACTGGCAACCGCTATGCGCGCCTTGCCACAACCGGCACAAGCAACGCGAAGAGCACCAGCAATGAACGCCGATACCCCGGTCACCTTCGACGGCATCACCCAACCGATCACGGAATGGGCGTTCGACTACGGCATCCCCGCTGACCTCATCGTTACACGGCTCGACGAAGGCATGCCGATCGAAGCGGCGATCACCACGCCGATGGTCGCCGTCGCTGGCCAACGCCTTCCGAAACCCCCGCGAACTCGGCTCTACACGCTCGACGGCGAAACCCTTTCGATCAAGGAATGGTCCGAACGCACCGGCATTCCGAAGTCGACGATTGCGCAACGCCTCTCGCGTGGCACTCCCCTTGAAGTCGCTATCGATCGCGAGAAGAACCCAAAAAAGAACCTTCCCCATACCCATGACGGCGAGACGCTGACGGTGGCCGAATGGGCGGCCAAGAGCGGCATCAGCTACGAGACGCTAAGTCATCGCATCCGAAAAGGCATGACGATCGGCGAAGCACTAACCATGCAAAAGCATGCGCATCCGCCGATTCCTAAGAAGACGGGAACGCTGACCAAGCCGACGAGCGCGAAGCGAAAACGTCGCACGGTGCCCGTCGAGAACGCGGTGACGATCACGGTCGGCACCATCCGCATCACCATCACGACCGCTGACGATGACCGGGGGGTGCCTTCCAATTGCGCGATCTCTTTGGAGACCGGCGGACGGTCCACGACACAAGATAGCGTCAATTTAGATTTTTCTGAAAGATCGCCCGAATGACGACCCTCGTCTCCATCGACCTTCTGAAGGCCCAGCTTAATCTCGTCGGCACCGACGACGACGTGCTTCTGGCTCACAAGCTCGGCGCTGCGGAAGCATGGCTTGCCGGCTACATCGGCAAACCCCTCTCGACCTTCGACCCGCTGCCGGCCGATCTCGTCGAGGCGGTCCTCCAACTCGCCGCCTATCACTACGAGCAGCGCGAGGCGGCGAGCTTCGGCGTCTCCACCCTTCCGGTTCCCTTCGGCGTCACCGACCTTGCCCGGCCGCACCGGGAATGGAGCTTTACCGATGCGTTCTGAAAGCGGCCTTCCCGAGACGCTTGCCGCCTTCGAACGCGTCGTCGAGGCTGCGCGCGAGGCAGTGAAGCCAGCGCTCGAAAAGTCCGGCGAGGAAATGGCGAACGCTATGCGCTTCGCCGCCATGCCCTCGCGTGCGACCGGCAAACTCATCGAAAGCATCGCCGTCACGCTGCCTGGCGAGACGACGCCGCCCTACTCGCAGCCCGGCGGCTCACGCGTTGCCGGACCCTTCGAGGCGATCGTCACCGCCGGGAACAAGGACGTGCGCTATGCGCACCTCGTCGAATACGGGACCAGCAAGGCGGAAGCCCAGCCGTATTTCTGGCCCGTCTATCGCCTCCTGAAGGCCCGAGCCACGCGCCGCATCACGCGTGCGATAAACAAGTCGATCAAGGAAGCTTTCGATGCGTGAACCGACCGTCGCGCTCGCTGCCGCTATCCGTTCCCGGCTCATCGCCGACCCGGCCGTCACCGCGCTCGTCGCACCCGATCTCGTGCGCGCCGGCTCGACGCGTCCCGATCGAATGCCGACGATCATCCTCGCCAGCGGACAAACGATCTTTCTCGGCAACGCCGCCGGCTCACAACTCGTCGCTACGGTCTACCTCAACACGCACATATGGGCGCTCGAAGACGGCGCCGAGACGGCAAAGGCGATCGGCTTCGCCGTGATGAACGCGCTGCGCATCGCTCCGGCTTCGCCCGACTTCGTCATCGACGAATGGGAGCACCTTTCCGTCCGATGGATGCGTGACCCCGATCCAGCACAGAACCTGACGCACGGCGTGATGACCGTCGAGGCGACGATGCGATGGGCGGCGGATGGCTCGCCGATCGGCGGTGAAGACGCCTACCAGCCGGCCGAACCGATGCCGGATCTCGTCGACCTCTTCAACGCGGGACTTCGATAATGCGTGCCGGCAAACTCGACCGAACGATCAGCCTCGAACGCCAGACCGAGACCGTCGCGGACAGCGGCGCCATCTCGAAGACATGGACCAAGATCGCCACGGTGCGCGCCGAAATTGTCACCGCGTCGATGCACGAGCGTCTGACGGGATACGGCGAAGCCGAGAACGGCAACGTCGTCTTCCGCATTCGCTACCTCGCCGGCCTCACGACCGCCGATCGCGTGACCTACGATGGCAAGCACTTCGACCTCGACGAGATCGTCGAGATCGGCCGCCGGCGCGGCCTCGAACTGCGCGGCACGTCCACGTCATGAGCACGCACCTTCGCGGTGTGAAGCCGCCTCTCTCGCAGGATCGCGAACCGCTGACGAAGGCGCCGCCGGTTCCCCGCTACTTCAACGATTATGCGAAAGCCGAATGGCGCCGCGTCATGCCGCGCCTCATCGAAGATCGGATCATCACGAAGGCCGATCTCGGCGGCATCGAGGATTTTTGCGTAGCGCGTGGCCGTGTCCGCGAGATCGAAGACGCCTTCCGCACCACCGGCCTCGATAAGACGCTCTTCGGGATGCAGAACCGCGCCATGCAGACGGCCCGGCAGCTTGCCGCCGAATACGGCCTTTCGCCGACCAGCCGCGCGCGTGTCCAGGCTGGCGAGCCGGCCGAAGCCGACGACAACCCGCTCGACGTGCGATGAAAGCGAGCACGTTCCCCGCCTGGATCTTCGACGAGACCCCGATCGACGACCCGCTCGGCTGCGGCGAGCGTGCCGTCAAATTCCTGCGCCGCCTTCGCCATCCGCAAAGCTCCGCACCCGGTCGTGCGTTTCAGCTTCACCCCTGGCAGGAACGCATCGTGCGGCGCATCTACGGCCCCCGTCACCCGGATGGCCGGCGGATCGTTGAGACGGTTTTCTTCATGATCCCGCGCGGCAACCGGAAGACTTCGCTCGCCGCCGCGCTTGCCCTTCTCCATACGCTCGGCCCCGAGCGCGTGCCGGCCGGGCAAGTCATCTTCGCCGCATCCGATCGCGAGCAAGCGGGCATCGGCTTCCGCGAGGCGGCGAACATCGTTCGCGCCGACAAGCGCCTCGTCGCCGCCACGAAGATAAACGATGCGTGGAACGCGCCGAAGCGGATCGTCTACAAGGCCGACGACGTGACGCTGATGGCGATCTCGTCGGATGGCGCCGCCCAGCACGGCAAGACGCCGAGCTTCGTGCTCGTCGATGAAATTCACGTCTGGAAGGGCCGCGAGCTATGGGAAGCGCTGCGCTCCGGCATGGCGAAGACCGCCGGCGCCCTCATGGTCGTTGCCACCACCGCCGGCCGTGGCAGCGAAAACTTGGGATTTTCGGAATACGAGTATGCCCGCCGCGTCGCCGCCGGCGAGATCGAAGACCCGGCCTTCCTGCCGATCATCTTCGAGATGCAGGACGGCGAAGACTGGCGCGACGAAGCAGTCTGGCACCGCGTCAATCCCGGCCTCGCCCATGGCTTCCCGAACCTCGACGCGCTGCGCACGCTCGCCCGCGAAGCCGAGCATCGACCCGCCGAACGGCACGCCTTCGAGCAGTTTCATTTGAACGTCTGGAAGGCGCAAAGCCGCGATCCACTCTTCGACATGGCGACCTATGACGCGGGGAAGTTCCCGATCGACCTCGACGACCTTGCCGGCCTGCCGTGCTTCATCGGCGTCGATCTTTCCATTTCCGGCGACCTGACGGCCATCGTCGCCGCGTGGAAGCACGAAGACGGCCGGATCACCATCCGCCCGACATTCTTCATTCCCGGTGACGATCTCGACGAGCGCGCGCACCGGGACGGCGTGCCTTACGGCCTATGGCGCGACCAGGGGCACCTCGTCGTCATCGATGGCCCGATCATCGAACCGACCGCCGTCGAGAACGCCATTCGCAACCTCTGCGCGACCTTCGACGTTCGCGAAGTCGGATTCGATCCGGCCCTCGCGCGCACCATGATGACGCGCCTCAGCCGGGACGGCATTCCCGTCATTGAGATGCGGCAAGGCCCGTTGACGATGGGACCGGCGATCGGCGATCTCGAGCGCATCGTCAACGGAAGGCGGATCAGACACAGCGGGCATCCGGTCCTTCGGCATCACTTCGATTCCGTCGTCGCGTCTCGCGGCGACACCGGCCTCGTGCGGATGCACAAGGCGAAGGCCACCGACCGGATCGACGGCGCCGTCGCCTGCGCCATGGCCGTATCGCGCGCAGCCAACCACCAGATCACCAAAAGTATCTTCGACATGGGCGCCGACGACTTCGATGCGCTTTTCGAAGCCGCCGCATAAGGACAAACGAAATGGCAAACGACGGGCAAATCCTCGCCGTCACCCTCGAAGCCAAGCTGAACAAGCTCGAAGCCGGAATGCGCCGCGCCGGCGTGCTCACCGACACCGGCTATCGACGCATGGAAGCACGCGCGAAGCAGTCCAGCGAGCGCATGGACTCCTACTTCACGAACGCCTTCAAGGGCATTGCCCGCTCGGCCACGGTCTACCTCGCCCCGCTCGCGCTCATCGGCGCCGCTGGCGCACTCGGCAAAAACTTCATTGAAAAGACAGTCGCGCAGCAGAACGCTGTCAACCAGCTGAACACGGTGCTCAAGTCGACGAAGGGCGTTGCCGGCGTCACCTCCGAAGCCGCACAGAAGCTCGCCGCCAGCCTTCAGAAGGTGACGACCTACGGCGACGAGACGATCCTTTCCGCGCAGTCGCTCCTGCTGACTTTCACGAACATCAAGCAGGACGTTTTCCCCCAGGCGACGGAAACCGTCCTGGATATGTCCAAAGCGCTCGGACAAGACCTGAAGTCTTCGGCGACCCAACTCGGCAAGGCGCTGCAAGACCCGATCCAGGGCGTCACCGCGCTACGCCGCGTCGGCGTGAACTTCTCCACCGACCAGCAAAAGGTCATCAAGAACCTCGTCGAGACCGGCCGGCAGGCGGAAGCGCAAAAGCTCATCCTGCGCGAGCTACAGACCGAATTCGGCGGCACGGCACGCGCTGCCCGCGACACGCTCGGCGGTGCGATCGAAGCGCTCGGCAATGCACTCGGCGATGCCTTCGAACTCCACGGCCCGGAAGTCGACGGCCTGCGCGAGAAGGTCGAAGACCTCATCGATACGGTTTCCGACCCGCGCTTCACCAACGCGATGACCGACATCGGCCAGGCGCTTTTCAACGCCATGCAGAACATCGCGTCGAGCATCATCACGATCGACGAAGCGGTGCATCATACGATGGACGCGCTCGACGAGCTTCACAAGAAGCTGAACACCTTCGGCAACTCCGGTTTCTTCGCCTCGACGGCGGAATTCCTGGCGAAGCACGGTCTACTGAACGGCGTCGAAATCCTCGACCCGAACCTCGCCCGCCAGGCCGGCCAGAAGCTTTCACCGGAAGCACGGATCAATGACGCGTTCAACGTGGCCGGCGCCGCCGGCGCGGCGGATGCCGCTGCCGCCAAGCTCGCCCAGGCGCTGAAGACGCGCTTCGGCACGATCGATGAACTGGCGAAGCGCTCCCTGCCGGCGCTGAAGCAGTCGCTCGTCGACCAGCGCAACGAACTGACGGGCACGAAGCCTCATCTCGATTCCGTCAACGGCGCGCTCGGCAACGTCAACACGTCGGCGACGAATGCCGCCTCCGGCTTCCGCACCTTCGCCGAAGCCATCCACGGGCTGAAGGAAGAGATCCCCGAACTCGCCGAGTCGCTGGCGACCCTCGATGCGAAGGCCCGGATCGACGACGCATATCAGGCCGCGCTCGCGAAAGCCGGTTCGGCACGCGAGGCCCAGGACGCCGCTCGCCTGCACGACCAGGCCCTCCACGCACTCACGACGAAGGACGCGCGCGAGGCCGCTAACCGCGGAATGCTCGACCTGATCGGCTTTTCGGAAGGCACCGACAAAGGCCGCGGCTACAACGAAACGCTCGGCTATGGCCGCTTCACCGGCGGCAACCGCAATCTCGTCACCATGTCGCTCGACGACATCGACAAGCTTCAGACCCGGATGCTTGCCGACCCTTCGAACACCTTCGGCTCGTCGGCACTCGGCAGATTCCAGATCACGCGGCGAACCCTGCGCGGCCTGCGCTCGTCGCTCGGCCTCTCCGGTTCCGACCTCTTCGACCGCGACATGCAGGACCGGCTCGCCCAGGAACTTCTACGCCAGCGCGGGAACAATCCGGCTGCGCTGCGCAAGGAATGGACCAGTCTCGCCCGCGTCGACGATGCCACGATCAGGAAAGCCTATGACGGGACCTCCGTCGACATGCCGGCGATGGACGTGACGAAGGCGGCGAACGTCGAGCACGCCCGCGAGCAGCGCGACGAGTATGCGCGCATCATCGCCGATAGTCAGCGCTACATTGCCGCGCAGGCCCAGGAACGCCAAGCGCTCGACATGACCGCCGTCGAAGCGTCGAAGCTCCGGCACGAGCAGGATCTACTCAATCAGGCCAAGGACGCCGGCATCAAGCTTTCGCCGCACCAGCGCACCGAGATCGGCAAGCTCGCCGCCGGCATGGCGGAAAGCGAAGAGAAGGTCCGGCAATACGCACAAAGCCAGAAGGACGCCGCCGAGGCACAGCGCCAAGCCGCCGAAGCTTCCCGGTATTTCGGCGAGCAGGCGACGAGCGCCCTATCGGGCATTCTCACCGGCAGCATGAGCGCCGAGCAGGCGCTACAACGGATGCTGCAAAGCCTCATCGAGGCGAGCATTCAGGCGTCTCTTCTCGGCGAAGGACCGCTTGCCGGCCTCTTCCACGTCTCGAAGGGTGGCATCTTCGGCAAGATTTTCGGCTTCTCATCGGGCGGCTACACCGGCGACGGTGGGAAGTATGATCCGGCCGGCCTGGTGCATCGTGGCGAATACGTCATGAGCGCTGACGCCGTGCGCACGCTTGGAGCTTCGAACCTCGACCAGCTTCACCGCTCGGCCTTGAAGGGCTACAGCGACGGCGGACTCGTCGGGCGCTCGCTCGCTCCGGCCGCTACCCGCTCGTCGAGCAAGGAAGCGACGACGACGATCTCAATCTCTGCGCCCGTCACCGTGAACGCGAGCGGCGGCACACCCGAGCAGAACAGCGACCTTGCGAAGCGCATCGGCCGCGAGATGGAAGGCACGATGCGCGGCGTCGTCGCCGACGAGATGCGCCGCCAGATGCGCGCCGGCAACATGATCGCCAACGCCGGGCGCTCGCGCTGAAAAAATCGCATCGGCGCCCGTCGCCGATGAACTTCAGGGCACGGACTTGCTATATACTTATGTGATAGTAACCCGACCCCGGAAAACGTAATGACCCAAACCATCAACGTCGGCCTTCCGGTCGAACGTCATGCCCAGCTTGCCGCCCTCGCACACCGCGATGGCACCTCACTCGCTGATACGATCGGCGGCTTCCTCACCACCGCCATTCACGAAGGCCGGATCGCCGACGAGCTTCCCGGCTGGACCGTCGAGCGCGTCGGCAACACCGTGCGTCTCGCGCATCCCGAAAGCGACCTTCACCTCCGCATGAAGCGCTCGACGGCGAAATCCGTCGCCGACTTGCTCGACCGGATGGCAGAACCGGCCGGCACGCAGAACGCCGGCTGGCTCGACCTCGACGAGTCCTTCGAGATCCTTCGGCGCGGGACGAGCGTGAAGATCACCGACACGACGACCGGCGCCTATCGAGCCGTCGCCCGTTCGATCGCCGGCGACCTCGCCCGCCTTCTCCGCAAGGCTGCGGCCTAACCTCAAAAAGAAAGGCCGGCGTGCTCGAACACGACCGGCCCCATGACTGTTTTCTCGATGGACAATCATACCACCACCCCGACCTTTAGTCATCCGAAATATGCGGCGCTCTATGCTCGCGTGGAAGCGTCCATCGCCGCCCGTCGCCAGCGTGAAGCCGACGCACGCCGCGAGATGGAACCCTTCGCCGCCGAGATCCGCGCGATCGTCGAGGCGAACCCGAAGCCGGTTCCCGGCCACATACAAGCCGTCCTCGACGACCTCGACCGGATGGACGCACCTGTCTGGAACGGCCTGACGCAACGCGAACTCGATGAACTCGACGCCGTGCTAGACCAACTTCAAAGCCCCGAAACGCCGTGCAAAATTGCGTCAACGCCGACAATCGAAAACCTCGACTTTCCCGAGCCTTTTCAGACCTTTGATCGCGCGCTGTCTGGCGGTCGTCTAGTAGCCCCACAAACACCCCTTCCTGCACCCACCCATCCGCCCCTTCGCACACCCTCTTCGCACACGTCTTCGGCTCCCTCTTCACGCGTCACTCTTCCCTCGTCGTCTACGTCGCCCGTCCTTCCTTCCACGTCGACCAGCGTCGCGCGCCCGTCGTCTTCATCGTCCTCTTCTCCTATCCGCTCGACGTGGCGCGCATCGTCACCGGAAGAGAAGTTCGTCGCATCGATCCGTGTCGCCGGCCGGCACAACGCTCTGGCCTTGTCTCTGGATCTCGGCATCGGACGCGAGGGAACGGCTCTTGACCATGCGGACCCGTGTCGCCTTCTCTCCAACGCCATCGGCAAGGAAATGCGCCGAACCTTCGGCCATGTCCTGCCGTTCGCGATCGGCTTCGAGGTGGCGCCCGGCGACGGGAAGCTGCATTTGCACGGCACCGTCATCCTCGACAACGCTTCCCTGGCCCATAGGAAGGCCGTGGCGCGTGTCTTCCGTCGTGCGGCAGGTGAGAAGCCGAAAGCGTCCCGTGCGCGCCAGTGCTCGTTAAAATCGATGGACAGGCCGGAAGGATGGGCGATCTACTCGTCGAAGAGCATCAAGCGCACACGCCAGCTTCTCGCCTCCGACAAGCTCACCTTCGTCAACCGTGACCTTCTCCGGCTCACCCGAGACGCCTGGGACGATCTCTGATAAGTCAGCGTTTACTTATCAAATATCTGAACTTAAACGAATATTCTGGATTGACGAAGGTAACGTTACTGATTCATAGATTCCTAGTCACTCACACTCCACGGACACCCCCAATGCGGCACGAAGCTTTCATCGAGACCAAAGCCTATCACCACATGATCGACCTTCTCCGGGACGTGAAGACTTGTCCCGTCACCGGCGAGCGCTCCGTCGATGAAATCATGCGCATCATCGGCGAAGTCGGAAACGTCTGGCCCGAGGCGATCAGACCGGCCGAAGCGGCGTGACGCGCGAAAACGACTCTTCGTCGCGGGACCGCTATATCGAAGACACCGGCGGCGCCTCGAAGCACCTGTCCATCGGATCATAGCGAAAATGCCTGCGCCGTTATCTCTCCCGGCCTGCGCCAAGTAGCTGCATCCCTACGGATCAATCGCGATGTGCGCCGCCGGCCGTCTTATCGTTCCAAGGAACACACATGACCAACGTGAACACAGAAGTCGAAAAGCATGTGCTGGCTACGCACTCGCAATTAACGGCCTTGGCACGTGCTACGGCCGAGTCCTCTATAGAAAACTACCATGGAGATCGCCGCGAAGACGAGCGAACGAAAGTGGCCTCAGCACGCGACTTGCTTCCGCTCCTCCGCGAGTTCGCAGAATCTCTCAAATCGAAGGAGGGAGGCGCTCGCATGATCCGCTCAGTCGCCGATGACGAGGTCAAAGCGATCCAGGCCCGGTCGGTGAAGGCCAACGCCCCCAACGTCAACATCTTCACCAACGTCCAGCGCGTGGAAGTCCACGCGACGAAAGACGGCCCGCTCGTCTTCATCCATGAAGGCGGCCGCGTCCATCTCGTCGAGTGTGGCAACGTCGACTTCATTGATTGACCGATCTTCCGGTCACGAACTGCTATATCGGAAGGGCGCCCATGTGGCGCCCTTTGTCGTCTCTTATTAACAGGTCCCCCAGCTATGCCGCTCACGAACGCCGAGAAGCAAGCGCGCTACCGCCAGCGCCATGAAGACAAGATGGCCGCTACCAGGGCGCTTGCGGTGCGCCACGACCTCCTTCGCGCACGTCTCTCCGGCCTTATCCTTAAAGCGAACGAAGACCGCCGGCAGACCGATCCGCGGGCGCCGAAGATCTCGATTAACGACGTTCTCGCCGACCAGGCGGCGGGCACAGACACGACCGGCGTCATGACCGAAGCTCGGCCGCTCTTCCTTGAAGCGCTCTTCCCCGAATGCATGCCTGCTGACAGCGACGAGCAGCCGCCGGCTACCGATGCAGCCGACGACACGTCGATCGACTCACACGCGCTCTATGGCCGTTTCTGAGTCGCTAGAGGTTTTTGAGATTCTCTAATTCTGGAAACGGATGATAGCGAAGTTGCGGATAGGAACAGGCCGGATCGTTGGGAGTCGGGCTAACGGCTTGTCCATCAAGTAATTGAACCGAAGTCGCGGTCCTCCCAGTGTATCCGCCCAATTGGTTTTTGGCATTTGCCTTAATACATACCGCCTTCAGCCCCTTATTATTTAGCGTCATTACGTCGGATATTTCCGCATCTCTAATTGAATACGGATCATATGCATAGTTACGCGCGGCATTTACAATTACCGATTTCTGTTGTGCGCTAGGCGGCCGTTGAGTTTCCATCAAAGCATTAACTTGTTCTTGTGTTACACACCCCGATACGGCAAGCGCCAAGAGCACGAATACAACTTTGTTCATAGGCTGCCCCAAATACTAAAAGCTCGAGAGCGTTAGCAGCTAGCCCCTAGTTGTCAATCAAAAGTTGAAGACAGCAATCGGTAAAGGCGGCTTGACGCATCAAGGCATATGTTCCTATTTCGTTCTCATGCCCGAAGGCTACCGACCAGACCGCAAAGCCCTCTCCATTCTCCTAAGCGATCACGAGCGCGACGGCTTCCTCGTGCGCGTGTCCTGCTACTGCGGATCAGTCCGACACTACCACCCCGGCGACCTCAAACGGCTTTTCGGAAACATCCCGATCCTCTCCGTCCGCAGCCGGCTCCGCAAATGCGCCGCCTGCGGCGAGCAGCACACGCTGAAGGTCGACTTCCTCGTCATGTCGGAAGCCGAGCGGATGAACGCGCATGTCCTGCGGCTCGTCGGCGTGAAGACGAAGCGCATCCCGATATGGGAGGATGAATAATTTCGGCGACACTCCGGCAGACGATCGGCCCGCCGCTATAAGTGAGGCATGACCTCGCCGCGCTTCATGAACGATACGCAACTGAAAGAGCACTTCGGTTTGAGCGACCGGGCTTTGACCCGGCTGCGCGCGACACACCTTTTCCCCCGCAAAGATGGCCTCATCGGCAAGACCGATAGCCGTGCCGTGCATTTTTTCTTTGACCGTCGAATCGGCTTGGACTCTGATTCGTCTCGCGACAACTTCGTCGCGGTGAATGACGGAAAGGAAAATTTCGATGGCATCTAAGCTAAGGCGGGACCGTCCCGGCTATCAGTCCCGAAAACGCACCGACGGCAGCGTCGTGCATTACTGGAACCCGTCACGCGCTTGCTCGAAGGCACCGAAAGGCTTGCCTGTAAGGCAGATCGCCCATGACGCCGACGAAGACCAGATCGCCGCTATCTGCCAAGCCTGGACGGACGAACTGCTAGGCGACTTGGAAGGCATGAAAACCGGCCCCGTCTTCGACGGCACGATCGGCTCGCTCATCCGCGTCTATCGCACCGACCCGGAATCGCCGTTTCAGTCTCTCAAGCACACGACCCGCATTCGTGACTACGAACCGACGCTGCGCATGATCGAAAAGACGGTCGGCGAGCGCGCTGTCGTCAAGCTGAAGGGCGACGACTTTCGACGCTGGTATCGAGAATGGGCCAAGGGAGATCACGTAAGGCGGGCGCACGGCGGCATCCGCAAGCTGCGCGCAATTCTCTCCTACGGGCTTCAGCAACGCTTACACGGTTGCAAAGACGCACGTGAAATTCTTTCGCTCATAGAGTTCGAAGCTCCCGCTCCGCGGAAGATCAAAATGGACTACGAGCACGCCCTCGCCATCTGCGACCAGGCCCTCAAGAGCAACCGGCCATCCATCGCCCTCACGCAAGCGATCCAATGGGACACCGGCCTCCGTCGTATCCATATCATCGGTGAATGGCTTCCCATCAAGGACGGCGAGCACGGCGGCATCGTGCGCGGCCGAACGAAATGGCAGGGCCTCACGGCGGCCGACATTGAAAACGACGTCCTCACGGTGCCGCTGACGGCGAAGAACAAGACCGCTACCCGGCACGACCTGACGGCCTGCCCGTTGGTCCAGCACGTCCTACAGCATGTCGACCTGCCGAAGGTGGGACCATTGATCGTTTCGGAGACGACCTCCCTGCCATACCGCGAAAACTACTATGCGACGGACTGGCGGGCCATCGCAGAATCAGCCGGCGTCGATAAGAACGTCTGGTCGATGGACTCACGCGCCGGTGCGATTTCGGAGGCGGAGGCTGCAACGGGAAGTCTCGACGCGGCTCGCAAGCTGGCAGGCCATACGAACGCCAGGACAACACAGGTCTACGTCCGCAACGACGATCTCGAAAACAATCGCCGCGTCGCGGCGGCAAGGGCCAGTCTGCACCCGGCGAAATAGCAGTGAAACGCCTCTGAAACGGCAGTGAAACGGCGCAATGAGCTTAATCGTAAAACAGCAGCAATTTCAGCTAGGTAGGCTGGAGCGGGTAGCGGGAATCGAACCCGCATATTCAGCTTGGAAGGCTGCTGCTCTACCATTGAGCTATACCCGCCAGAAGATCGCGCGTGCGAAGCGCCGGGAATGGTGGAGGGGGTTGGATTCGAACCAACGTAGGCTTAGCCAGCGGATTTACAGTCCGCCTCCTTTAACCACTCGGACACCCCTCCGGACCGGCAGGGCCACGCCCGGCGCGAGCGGCACCGGAAACGCCTTGCGCCGGTGCCGATCTGCGAGCGCGTTATGCAGACGCGTCCCGACCGTGTCAACATGCCGGCGTCGCAGATCGTGCGATCCGTCGCGCTTGCGTTGGCGCTCGCCGGCGGCTTCGGGTAAGAAGCCACCCATGAACGAATCTCCGAAGCCCAAGGATGCCCATTACGCCCGCCTCAGGCGAGCCCATCGCGACGCCAAGCGCGAGAGTACCACCTCGCCCGGTGTCCGCTCGGCATCGCCACCGGGCGCGAACGACGGGCCCGTGCGCCTCTACGGGATTCATACGGTGCGCGCCGCGCTCGACAACCCGGAGCGGCGCATCGCGCGCATGCTTGTCACGCGTAACGCGATGGCGAGGCTGGGGCTCGAGGATGCCTCGGCGCCGTCCTTTCCGTGCGAGATCGTCTCGCCGCAGGATATTGCCCGCGAACTCGGGCCCGATGCGATCCACCAGGGCGTGATGATCGAGGCCGATCCGCTGCCCGTCCGCCGGCTCGATTCGCTCGTCGACAGCCCGCTCGTCCTCGTGCTCGACCAGATCACCGACCCGCACAATGTCGGCGCGATCATGCGCAGCGCCGTCGCGTTCGATGCGGGCGCGATCGTCACCACCATGCGGCACAGCCCGCAGGAATCGGGCGTTCTCGCCAAATCGGCATCCGGCGCGCTGGAATACATTCCCTATATCCAGACGAAGAACCTCGCCGAGGCGATCACCGAGCTCGCCACCCTGGGTTTCCTGACAATCGGCCTCGATTCCGACGAAGCCGAGCCGCTGGAGACCGTGATTTCCGGCCCGCGGATCGCCCTCGTCATGGGCGCGGAGGGCAAGGGCCTGCGCCAGAAGACGCGCCAGACGGTCGATCGCCTCGCGTGCCTTTCGATGCCGGGGCGCATTCGTTCGCTCAACGTTTCCAACGCGGCCGCCGTCGCGATGTATGCCGTGAGCCGCCGGCCGCAGTAACGTGGAGATAGGAAGAACGCAGCCCCTTTCGGTGGATGGCCTGCGCATGCTTCTTCGCGGCGTTGGACGAACCCGTTATACTTGCGCCATGGATCTCTCAAGCACCGTCGGTGGCGGCCATTCGCGCCTCGCCGCCTCCAGCCATGACCCGGCGCTCTACGCCGACCCATACCGCACCTATGCGGCGATACACCGGGCGGGTGGCACCGTCTTCTGGGAAGATCTCGGCCATTGGTGCTTCGCCGGCCACGCACGCGTGAACGATCTGCTGCGCGACCGACGCTTCGGCCGACAGATCCTGCATATCGCCACGCGCGAAGAACTCGGGATGGCGCCGCCGGCCTCGCACGTGAAGGATTTCGATGCCGCGGAAGCCCATTCCCTGCTCGAACTCGAGCCGCCGGCCCATACGCGCCTGCGCACCCTCGTCAATCGCGCCTTCGTCTCGCGAAAGGTGGAAGGCATGCGCAGCGAGATCGAAGCCCTTGCCCATAACCTGATCGACAGCTTCGAAAGCGACGGGGAAGTCGAGCTTCTTTCGCGTTTCGGCGAGGTACTGCCCGTCACCGTCATCGCCTGGATGCTGGGCTTGCCCGCCACGGATGGCCCGAAGCTTCTCGCATGGTCGCACGCCATGGTGCGCATGTACCTGTTCGAGCGCACGCGCGAGGACGAAGTGGCGGCGAACACGGCGAGCCGCGCGTTCACAACGTACCTTCTCGAAAGGATCGCGGAGAAGCGCCGTCGGCCGGGTGACGACCTGCTGACGCACATGATCACCGCCGAACGCGGCGGGGAACGGTTGAGCGACGCCGAATGCGTCTCGACGGCGATCCTGCTTCTGAACGCCGGCCACGAGGCGACCGTCCATCAGATCGGCAACGCCGTACGGACGATCCTCGAATCGGATCGGGACGCGACGACGCTCTTTCGAACCGCCGAGCGGACCGCCGCGACGGTCGAGGAATGCCTGCGTTTCGACCCGCCGCTCCATCTGTTCATGCGGCACGTGCTGGCGGATTGCGAGATCGACCGCATCGCGTTGAAGAAGGGCGAGCGGATCGGCCTGTTTCTCGCAGCCGCCAACCGCGATCCCGTACATTTCGAAGAGCCGGACCGCTTCGATCCCGACCGCACGCGCAAGGACCATCTTTCCTTCGGTGCCGGCTTGCATTTCTGCCTCGGCGCGCCGCTCGCGAGGCTGGAACTTCAGATCGCCCTGCCCGCACTCTTCGCGCGCCTGCCCGGTCTTCGCCTCGCCCAAAAGCCCCAGGTCGCCGACACGTTCCATTTCCACGGGCTCGAGCGGCTGGACCTTTTCTGGTGAACGGCGCTCAGCCCTGCTGCTGGCCGGCCCTTCGCTGACGCCAGCGCGACCAGCGAACCGCGAACTTGCGGCGATGCCGGCGCACGAAGGCGAAGTCCTGCGAGAGGATCAGGAGGCCGAGCGGCAGCATCCAGATGCCGAGCACTGGTAGGAAGGAAAAAATACCGCCGAGCACGAACAGGCAGCCGACACTGATCCGCGCGAACCGGTTCTTCGGCAGGCTGATGGTTCGCCCGGCAATCGAAAGACTGCTCGTGCCCGGGTGGTAGGCGAAGAATTTGGCGTTCTGACGGGAAGGCATCGGAAAATTGGGAAACCGGATTTTTGACGCACCAACGGTGCGAAGACATCATGGAGGCCACACCTCAATGAAGGTTTCTCTAAGGCGCGACAAGCGAAAGGAAGTTTTTTGGACGAAACGGCTTGGAAGGCGGAAACACGTTTGCTATAGCGCGCCCAACTGCGAATGCGCAGGTGTTCCCCGGTAGCTCAGTGGTAGAGCGCTCGACTGTTAATCGATCGGTCGCTGGTTCGAATCCGGCCCGGGGAGCCACTTTCTTCTTTTCGTACATTCCCGATTTCTAGAGACCGTTTCGATTACGTACGGACGACGACGAAGTGCGCCCCGTGCGCTGCTTGCGCATGGCTGCGACACCAGGCCACGGTGCGGGCGCGGCGCGCCGGGAACCTTCGCTCGTCCTGCCTGTTCCGGGACTGGCTAAACAGGAACGAAACGTCATGAGCAACGAGAAGCTGCGCCGGCAGATCGGCGAAAAGCTCGATGAACTTCCTCGCGAGGCTCATCCCGTGGATGTCGGCACCATTGCCGGCAGTATCGATCTCGACGAATCCGGCGTCCCGGAGAACGAGGTGCACGAGATCATCGCCGAGGAGGCAGCAAAGCGGAACATTCCCGTCGGAAAGGCATCGGGTTGAACCGGATCCGCATGCCGCCGCGGGCAAGGCTCGCGAGCGCCGGGAAGGACCGTCGATTGATCCACCTTTCGATTTAGCTCCGAAACCGTCCAACATCGTGTTCCCATCTCATATCCAGATAATTATCACGCTTCCGTGAGCGGAAAGGTCATATGCGGCCTTGCGCGGTATATGTCGCGCTGAAACCATCGCTTCGTCGCCCTCGTATCCGGACCATCGGAATGGCGAGAACGGCGGCGTCGGAATGCGACACGAGAAAGGAAGCATGGGACACGGTGTGCACACCGCACTCGGATCGGGGGGACGGATCTTCTCACCGGCATCGCTGAACGATCGCGCAGGGGCATTCACCGGATGAGTGCGGCCCCACCGTTCGCACGTTCCGGCGGAGCCAAGCGTATCGCCGTCGTCGGCTCCGGCATCTCCGGCGCCAGCGCCGCATGGGCGCTTCGCGATGTTCACGACGTGACGCTCTACGAATCGCGAGCTCGGCCAGGCGGCCACACGGCGACGGTCGAGGTCGACTACGACGGAACGCCGATCGCCGTCGATACGGGCTTCATCGTCTACAACGAGGCGAACTACCCCAACCTTACCGCGCTCTTCTCCCATCTCGGCGTCGGCACGCATGCGAGCGATATGAGCTTTTCGCTGTCGATCGACCATGGCCGCATGGAATGGTGCGGCAACGGCCTCGGGGGGCTCTTCGCACAGAAGAGCAATCTCCTGCGTCCGCGCTTCCTGCGCATGGTCGCCGACGTCGTTCGCTTCAATCGGCAGTGCCTTGCCGATCGTCGTTCGGGCCGACTTGCGGGCAAGTCGGTGGGCGACTATCTCGCCGACCGCCGGTTTTCGAAGAGCTTTGCCGAGCTTTACCTCGCCCCGATGGCCGCGGCGATCTGGTCGACGCCATCCGAGAACATTCTCGACTTTTCGGCCGAACAGTTGGTCACGTTTTTCGACAATCACCGGCTGATCTACGCGCGACAGCAGGACTGGCGCACCGTGACGGGCGGCAGCCGGCGCTATCTCGACCGGCTGCTCGCTCCGCTCGGATCGCGCGTGAAGCTCGGCCGTGGCGTCCTTTCTATCCGCAGACGGGACGGCGAGGTCAGCATTCTCGACGACACGGGCACCGAAACGGTGTTCGACCGCGTCATTCTCGCCACCCATTCGGATCAGGCGCTGGGTGTCCTCGAAGAGCCGACGCCGGAAGAACGGGCGATCCTTTCCGCCATTCCCTACAGCGCGAACCGCGTCGTCCTGCACCGCGATCCGGCGTTCATGCCGAAGCGCCGGCGCGCATGGTCGTCGTGGAACTACCATCGCTCGCACGCCGGCCCCGGCGATGCCGCCGTCTCCGTCACCTACTGGATGAACCGGCTGCAGGACATCGATCCGGCCTGTCCACTCTTCGTCACGCTCAACCCCGAGCGCGAACCGGCCGAAGGGTCCGTCTTCGGCGAGTTCTCCTATGCCCACCCCCAGTTCGCCGGCGAGGCGATGGCCGTGCAGGCGCGGCTCGAAGCGATCCAGGGGCTGAATGGAACCTTCTTCGCCGGCGCGTGGACCGGATACGGATTTCACGAGGACGGGCTCGTCTCCGGGCTCGCCGCCGCCGAGGCGCTCGGCGGCGTCATCCCCTGGCGCATCGGCAAAGACGAGCCGGAGCCCGCCCTACCCGCGGCGGCGGAATAGCGATCATGACCGTTCGCCCCGCCATGGAAACGCTCCGGCCGGCACGCGCCCGACCGCACCGCCTGCCGCCGCTCGCCCTGTACAGTGGCAAGGTCATGCATGCGCGACTGAAGCCGGTCGCCCACCGCTTCACCTACGCCGTCTTCTCGATGGTCGTGGATATCGACCGGCTGGCCGAAGCCGGGAAAAGCTGTCGCCTTCTTTCCGTGGACCGTGCCAACGTCCTGAGCTTTCATGCGGCCGATCATGTTGATGGCGGACATGCGACGCTGCGCGCCTACGTCGAAAGCCTGCTCAACCAGGCGGGTCTTGCGGGAAAGGCGCGGCGGGTGCTTCTCGCCTGCTATCCGCGCGTGCTCGGCTACGTGTTCAACCCGCTTTCGATCTATTACGCCTACGACGCCGAGGATCGACCGATCGCGCTGATCTATGCCGTGCGCAACACCTTCGGCGAACGCCACACCTATGTATGCCCGATCGCCGAGGGCGAGCAGACCGCTGCCGGTATTCGCCAGCGCTGCGACAAGGGCTTCCACGTCTCGCCGTTCGTTCCAATGGCGATGCGATACCATTTCCGCATCGGCGAGCCGGCCGAAGCGCTGCGCTGGCGGATCCTCGAGACCGATGCGCAGGGCCCCCTCCTCTCGGCGACCTACAGCGCCCGGCGGCTGCCACTGAACGACCGGACGGTCCTCGGTCTGCTCGCGCACATGCCGGCAATGACCTGGAAGGTGATCGCCGGCATCCACATCGAGGCGTTCCGGCTTTGGGCGAAAGGCGCGCGCTACATTCCGCGGCCGGATCCGCCGGCGCCGGTCAGCGTTCACCGCGCGGGAATACGTCTGGACGGGGACGACAGGGAAGGTGACGCCGAATGGCGCATACACGGAGCGACGAGATGAACGCATTCGCCGGTCCAGCGGACTTCGTACAGGCGGCCGAACCGCTCTGTGGCAAAACGATTGCCGAACAGGTGCGCGGCCTGCCGCTGCGCGCCCGCTTCGTGCTGAAGCGGCTGGTGCACATGCGCCGCGGCTCGCTCGTCGTCGCCACGCCCGAGGGGCGCGTTTTCCGTATCGAGGGGGCCGAACCCGGCCCCGCCGCAGCGGTGAGGCTCGCCAACTGGAACCTGCCGCGCCGTGCGCTTGCCGGCGGAACCGTGGGCGTTGCCGAATCCTACATCGACGGCGATTGGGAAAGCCCGGACGTCGCCGTCTTCCTGCAGCTCTTCCTCGCCAATGCCGATCTCGCCGCCGACATGGGCGGCAGGGCCGGCGGCGTGGTTCGGCTCGTCTCGCGTCTGCGCCACTGGCTGAACGCCAACACCCGCGCCGGCTCACGCAAGAACATCGCCGCGCACTACGACCTCGGCAACGCCTTCTACGAGCAATGGCTCGATTCCACGATGTCGTATTCCGCGGCGCTCTATTCGAACGGGGCCAACGATCTGGCGAGCGCGCAGCACGCCAAGTATCGTGCGCTCGCGACCGCCATGGGCATCGAGCCCGGCGACCACGTGCTGGAGATCGGCTGCGGCTGGGGCGGCTTCGCAGAATACGCCGCACGGGAGATCGGCTGCCGCGTCACCGGCCTGACGATCAGCAGGGAACAGCACGATTTCGCGCGTGCACGGCTCGCCGAAGCGGGTCTCGGCGAACGCACGGAGATCGCCTTTCGCGATTACCGGGACGAGACCGGCCGCTACGACCACGTGGTGTCGATCGAGATGTTCGAGGCCGTCGGCGAGAAATACTGGTCGACCTATTTCGACCGCGTCCGCCGCTGCCTGAAGCCGGGCGGAAAGGCCGGCCTTCAGGTCATCACCATCAACGACGCCGCCTTCGAGCGGTACCGGTCCAATCCGGACTTCATCCAGCGCTATGTCTTTCCGGGCGGCATGCTGCCGACGATGCGTCACCTGCGCGACGTCGCGGCGCGAAGCGAACTGAACCTAACTGCCGAGCACGCCTTCGGCGGCGACTATGCCCGCACGCTCGTCGAGTGGCGCGATCGCTTTTGGCGCGCCTGGTCGACGATCCGCCCTCTCGGCTTCGACGAGCGCTTCCGGCGCATGTGGGAATTCTACCTGCAGTACTGCGAGGCCGGATTCCGCGCGCGCCATATCGACGTGAGGCAAGTCGTCTACGAATAGCGGTACCCTGCCCTTCGATCGTACCATGGGCATCTCTTCGTTCCGCCGATAAAACGCTGTCGGCAGGGATTTCGGTGCACGGAGCGATACCGGAAGGCTGGCCAAGACTTCCGTTCGCCTTAGATGTGGAGCCTCAACAGGTTGTCCTGATCGAGACCGAGGCGGCTGATGGGCACGGTGTCGTTTATCCCGCCATGGGGACGGTGCCA
>NZ_VHLH01000032.1 GCF_006516965.1 Pararhizobium mangrovi
AGCCGCTCTTCCTCGCTCAACTGGTCGTCCAAGAGAAACGGATCGTCCCATACGAAGGGCGCCATGCCCGAACTCTTCTCCATGGTTGCCTTGTCCATCTGACCCTATCTCCAGTGATGTTTCCGTAACGCTTTGATATCAGCGAGGCCTGCGGCCTCGGGCCGACACCTCGTCGAGTACGCTTTCCAGATTTTCGGCGTGCCGCGCGGTTAGGCCGGATGCCACCGTCAGCCCATCGATCGCTTCCATCATCGCCTCGCGCGGCTGCCGCGCGGCCCAGAACAGCGGTCCGCCCGCAAGGCGTGGAAAGCCGTAGCCGTTGACGAGAACCAGATCGATGTCGCCCGCGCGTTCCGCGATGCCGTCGTCGAGAATGAGGCATGCCTCGCTGACCATGGTGGCAAGCAGCCGCGTGCGGATTTCGTCGCTAGAAAACGGCCGCCGAATGATGCCCTTTTCCGCCGAGGCCTCCTCGATCAGGGTGCGCACCTCGGGATCGGGAACCGGCTTGCCGGCTTCGTCGTAAGCGTACCAGCCCTTCCCGGCCTTCCTGCCGAAACGGCCGGCTTCGCACAGCCGGTCCGCGACCACGACGTAGCGTTCGCGCGGATCGCGTGTCGGCGCGAGCCGCTTGCGCGTTGCCCAGGCGATCTCGAGGCCGGCGAGATCGAAGACCGCGAAGGGACCCATCGCCATGCCGAAATCGCGCATCGCCGCGTCGATGTCCTCGGGATAGGCGCCATCCTCGAGAAGGTATTCGCATTGACGGCGATAGGCGCTGAAGATGCGGTTGCCGATGAAGCCTTCGCCGACACCGGCCGGCACGGCGACCTTGCCGAGCTTCTTGCACACGGTCATCAACGTGGCGATCGTCTCGGGCGTGCTTGCCGCTCCGTGCACGACTTCGACGAGACGCATCACATGTGCCGGATTGAAGAAATGCATGCCCGCGACCCGACCGGGATGCGCACTCGATGCCGCGATCGCATCGACGTCCAGATAGGAGGTGTTGCTGGCGAGGATCGCTTCGGACCGGACGATCGTATCGAGTTCGCCGATCAGCGCCTTCTTCGCGTCCATGTCCTCGATGATCGCCTCGATCACGAGATCGCAGTCACCGAGCGAAGCGACCTCCCCCGTGGAGATCCGCTCGACGATCTTCGACGCCGAAGGCATGCGGCCTGCCGCCTCCATGGATTCGGCCGCCTTGCGCAAATGGTCGACGGCGCCGGCGAGCGCGTCCGGCGAAGCGTCGCAGAGCCGTACGTCGAAGCCGCGCGTGGCGAAGGCAAGCGCGATGCCGCGGCCCATCTGCCCCGCTCCGACCACGCCGACCTTTGCGACCGGCAGCGGCTTGGCCGCCTTGGCGCGTGAGCCTGCCGCGCGTTCGGCGAAGAAGAGATGACGCAACGCCGCCGCCTGCTCGCCATGACGAAGGTCCAGCGATGTCCGACGTTCGCGCTCGAGCGCCTCGTTCACCGGCAGCCGGGCCGCATCCTTGACCGCATCGATCGCGGCAGCGACCGCATTGGAGCCGCGGGCCTTCTTGCGGGCAGCCTTCTCGGCTTCCCCGACGGCGCCCTCTGCCGAATCCGGCACCGGTCGGTCGAGAAGCCGTGCCTTGTGCCCCTCCAGTCTTTCGAGCAGGGCGCACGCGGCTTCGACGACGTCGTCTTCGGCGATCGCGTCGATCATGCCGAGCGAAAGCGCCTTTTCGGCACCAATGCGACTGCCGGACGTCACCAGCGCGATCGCCTCGGCGACGCCGACCAGCCGCGGCAGTCGGACCGTACCGCCCGCACCGGGGATCATGCCAAGCGTGACTTCCGGGAGACCGATGATCGAGCGTGCCGTCGCCACCCGGCCGTCGCAGACGAGCGCCAGCTCGTACCCGCCGCCGAGCGCCGGACCGTCGATCGCCGCGACGACCGGGACCGGACAGGCTTCGACCGCCGCCAGAACCCGGGACAGCGTCGGCTCGGCCGGTGCCTTGCCGAATTCGCGGATGTCCGCTCCACCGACGAACGCATCGTTGCGACCGGCGATCACCACGCCGTCGGGGGCCGTCGGGCGCGCATCGATCGCCTCGAACGCGGCGAGAAGATCCGCACGGACGGTTTCGGACGTCGCGTTCACGGGCGGATTGTCGAGCGTGACGACCAGCCATGTCCTGCCGTTCGCAGTTCGCTCGAGGGTCTCGACGGTGCGCTCCTGCCCGCGTTCATCCATGCCGGTCACGTTCCCTTGCCCAAGATGTTTACGTCGTCGTAAAAAAAGTGTCGATGCGCCGCGGCTTCTCCAAACACTTTGTTGACGCTCGAAACATAATCCTTTTAAGCTTCAAATAATAGCTCGGCAAACGGGATCAACCGGCCGGCGCGCGGGAGCAGCCTCCAATCCCTCTCCTTCCAAAGAAGGCAGGCATTACGGGAACGGTGGCGGGAGGCGAACGCAGTCGATCGTTCCGAACGAAGCCGAACGAGTGAGGATGACGTCCGAAGGTCTTCGAAACGCAAACCTCGATGGAGGAACTCGTGAAGAAAAAGCTTGCTTTCACACTGACGCTTCTTGCGGGACTTTCCGCGACCGCCATGGCCGCGAACGCGGAGATCCGCGTGGGTTTCGTGACCTCGCTCAGCGGACCGGGCGCCTCGATCGGAACGCTCTACGACAAGGGCATGAAGGCGGCATACGCCTACCAGGACGAGGTCGGCGGTGAGAAGATCAAGCTGATCAAGCTCGACGACGGTTCCGATCCCGCCGCCGCTACCCAGGACGCGCGCAAGCTGATCCAGCAGGAAAAGGTCGACGTCCTGATCGGCACGGCGACGGCCCCCTCGACGACGGCGATGATGTCCGTTGCCGACGAATTGCACGTACCCTTCATCGCCGTGTCCCCGGTCAAGATCAAGCCGCCGAAGAACGGTCATCTCTGGGGTGTCGCGGTACCGCAGACGCCGGCGTTGATGGTCAAGGTGATCGTCGACCGCATGGCGCGCGAAGGCATCAAGAATACCGGCTATATCGGCTTTTCGGACTCCTGGGGCGACCTCGTCTACGAAGGCGCCAAGGCGCAGGAAGACAATGGCGACCCGAAGGTCACCAGCAACGAGCGCTTCGCACGCACCGACACGACCGTTACCGCGCAGGCGCTGAAGGTCATGGCCACGAACCCGCAGGCGGTGCTCGACGGCGCTTCGGCAACCCAGGCGGCCCTGCCGCTGCTCGAGCTGCGCAAGCGCGGCTACCAGGGCCCGTTCTTCGGCACGCCCGCCATGCTCAACGACGACTTCATCCGCGTCGGCGGCGATGCGGCCGAAGGCGTCCAGGTTTCGGCCGGACCGGTCGTCGTGACCGAGCAGCTTCCCGACGATCACTTCTCCAAGAAGATCGGCACGAAGTTCCACGAAATCTACCACAAGGTGAACGGCGGCGACGCCAAGGACGGCTTTTCCGGCTACTCCTTCGACGGCTGGCTGATCTTCCTCGCCGCCGCCGAGAAGGCGCTCGACAAGGCCAAGCCCGGCACGCCGGAGTTCCACCAGGCCCTGATGGACGCGATCTATGACATCAAGGACCTGAAGGGTGTCCACGCCATCTACAACTTCTCGCAGGACTCGGCGTATGGCGTCGACGAGCGCAGCCTCGTGGTCGTCAAGCTCGTCGACGGCAAATGGGTCTACCAGCCCTGAGCCTCGACTGAACGTCCACCGGCCGGGAACCGGAAATCGATGACTGCGCAGATCGCCGCTATCCTGACGATCGACGGCGTGGCCACGGGCGCGATCTATGTCCTGATCGCGCTCGGCTTCGTCCTCATCTTCTCCGTCACGCGAATCATCTTCGTGCCGTTCGGCGACATCGCGGCGTTCACCGCGCTGACGCTGGCCGCGCTCGAAACCGGGCAGGTTCCCGGCACGGTCGGCCTGACCGTCGCGCTCGCAATCCTCGCGAGCGCGATGGAAGTCGTCTCCCTGCTTCGTTCCGGCCAGCGCGACAGGATCCCGCGGCGGCTGCTCTTTTATCTGGTGCTTCCGCTCGTCCCCGCCGCCCTCGTATGGGCGAGCGGTTCGATCATCCTGCCGATGCCGCTTCGTATCGTGTTGTCGCTCGCCCTCATCCTGCCGATCGCACCGCTTCTCGACCGCATCGTCTATCGACCGATCGCGGACGCGAGCGTGCTTCTCCTGCTGACGGTCTCCGTCGCGCTGCACTTCGCGCTCGTCGGTCTCGGCCTGCTCTTCTTTGGCCCGGAAGGCGTGCGCACGAAAAGCCTGACCGACTACACGATGATCCTCGGCGGCATACCGATCTCCGGGCAGACGCTGCTGATCGTCATCGCCGCCATCGTCTTTGCCGCCCTTCTCTTCGTGTTCTTCGGGTTCACGCTTTCCGGCAAGGCGCTGCACGCGACCGCGGTCAACCGGACCGGCGCACGGCTGATGGGCGTGCGTCCGGAAAAGTCCGGCACGATCGCCTTCCTGCTCGGCTCGCTGCTTGCCGGCGTCTCGGGGGTCCTGATCGCGCCCGTCAACACGATCTTCTACGATTCGGGCTTCCTCATCGGGCTGAAGGCCTTCGTCGGCGCCATCATGGGCGGCATGGTGAGCTTCCCGCTCACCGCCATCGGCGCGCTCTGCGTGGGCATCCTCGAAAGCTTCGCCGCATTCTACAGCAGCGCGTTCAAGGAAGTCATCGTCTTCGCGATCCTCATTCCCGTGCTGGTCGCGCGCTCCTACACCGCCGTTCACTCCGAGGAGGAAACCGAGGAATGAACTCGCGCATGTCACGCGTCGTCGGGGCCCTCGCCATTCTACTGCTCGCGGCGGCACCCCTCTATCTCGCGCCCTTCACGCTGACGCTCCTGAACTTCATCGGCGTCTACGCGCTCGTGGCCCTCGGCCTCGTTCTCCTGACCGGGATCGCCGGCATCATCTCGTTCGGTCAGGCGGCCTTCATGGGCATCGGCGCCTACGCGACCGCCTGGCTCACGACGCGCATGGGCCTTTCGCCCTGGCTCGGCCTACCCTTCGCGCTCGTCGTGACGGGCCTCGGCGCAATGGTGCTCGGCGCTGCCACCCTGCAGCTTCGCGGCCACTTCCTCGCGCTCAGCACCATCGCCTGGGGCCTGGCGATCTACTTCACCTTCGGCAATGTGGAAGGTCTCGGCAACTTTAACGGCATCCGGGACATTCCCCCGCTTTCCATCGGCGGGTGGCAGCTTCTCGGCAGCGACCAGATCTACTACGTCATCTGGATCTTCCTGCTGGGCGCGATGCTGCTTTCGCGCAACCTGCTCGATTCACGCACCGGCAGGGCGATGCGCGTGCTGAAGGGCGGCAATCTGCTGACGGAATCGCTCGGCATCAACGCCTTTGCGGTCCGGCTTGCCACCTTCGTCATCGCCGCGCTCTTCACCGCGGTCGCCGGCTGGCTCTATGCGCATATGAACCGGTTCATCAGTCCGACCCCCTTCGACGCGACGATGGGCATCGAGTTCCTGATGATGGCGATGGTCGGCGGTTCCGGCTATCTGCTCGGCGCCGTCGTCGGCGCGGCGTTCATCACGCTCCTGAAGAACAGCGTTCAGGACTACCTGCCGCTGATCGCACCGAACGCGGCGGGTCAGCTGGAGATCGTCGTCTTTTCCGCCCTCTTCATCCTCTTCCTCCAGTACGCACGCGAAGGCATCGTGCCCTACGTCGCCGGCTGGCTGCCGGAGGGCAAGCCGAAGCGGCCGGCGGAAAGCGAGCCCTTGCCGCCGCGCGACAAGCCGGCAACAGGCGAGCCGCTGCTTTCCGTCGACAAGGCGACGCGCCGCTTCGGCGGGCTGGTCGCCGTCAACGAGGTGAGCTTCGACCTCAGGGCCGGCGAGATCCTCGGCCTGATCGGCCCGAACGGCGCCGGCAAAAGCACGATGTTCAACCTTCTGACCGGCGCGATGCCCGTCAGCGGCGGCCGCATCACCTTTGCGGGACGCGACGTGACCCGCCAGCCGCAGCGTGCCATCGCACGCGCCGGTGTCGCCCGGACCTTCCAGCACGTCAAGCTTCGCCCGCGCATGACCCTGCTCGACAACGTGCTCCTCGGCGCCTACACCCGCACGAAGTCGGGCTTCGTCACCGGGGCGTTGCGGCTCGACCGGGAGGAAGAGCGGCGCGCACGCAGCGAAGCGATGCGCCAGCTCGAACGAGTCGGGCTCGGCGACCGGCCTTACGAACTCGCCGGCAATCTGCCGCTCGGCACGCAGCGCGTTCTCGAGATCGCTCGCGCGCTCGCCGCCGATCCGGTGCTCCTCGTCCTCGACGAGCCGGCCGCCGGCCTGCGCAGCAGGGAAAAGCAGGCGCTCGGCGAGCTGTTGCACAATCTGCGCAAGGAAGGGCTCACCATCCTCATCGTCGAGCACGACATGGAATTCGTCATGAACCTCGTCGACCGCATCGTCGTCATGGAATTCGGCAGCAAGCTTTGCGAGGGAGAACCGGCCGCGATCCGCGCCGACGAGCGGGTGCAGGAAGCCTATCTCGGGGGAAGCGCGTAATGTCCCTTCTGGCGCTTTCCGATATCGCCGTCGCCTACGGCAAGGCCGAGGCCGTGCGCGGCGTATCGCTCTCCGTCGAGCCGGGGCAGATCGTGACCGTCATCGGCCCGAACGGCGCAGGCAAGACGAGCCTGCTCACCGCGGCGATCGGGCTCCTGCCCTCTTCCGGTACCATCACCTTCGACGGGCAGGACGTTTCACGGCTCGAAACCGAGCAGCGCGTCGAGCGCGGGCTTTGTCTCGTGCCGGAGCGGCGCGAGCTCTTCGCCGACATGTCGGTTCGCGACAACCTCGTCCTCGGCGCCTATACGCGCCGGCGCGAGACCGCGAAGATCAAGAGCGATATCGACGATATCTACGACCGGTTTCCGCGCCTGAAGGAGCGGCACAAGCAGCATGCGGGCACGCTTTCCGGCGGCGAGCGGCAAATGCTGGCGCTCGGCCGCGCGCTGATGGCGCGCCCGCGCCTCCTGATGCTCGACGAGCCGAGCCTCGGGCTTGCGCCCCTCATCATTCGCGAGATCTTCCGCATCATCGCTTCGCTGCGCGATCTCGGCGTTTCGATCCTGCTCGTCGAGCAGAACGCGAGAGCGGCGCTCGAGACGGCCGATTTCGGCTATGTCATGGAGACCGGCGAAATCGTCCATGACGGAACCGCGGGTGACCTGATCGACGATCCGCGTCTGATCGCCAGCTATCTCGGCGGCCAGCACGCCTGACGGGCGATCGTTCGAAACCGGCGATAGGGTGAAAGCGAGAACCCGTATGAAGATCTTCTGGCAAAGCTTCATCGACGAGACGGCGAGCCGGCCGTACATGGAGCGCCTCGGCGCCTATCTGAACGCGATCGCGGCACCGGGCACGGAAGTCGAGGTTGCCGGCGTATCTCCGCCGGACCGCGACTTCTCCCGTCTCAGCGAACTGCGCTGCGCCGTGCTCGCGATCGACAACGCGCTCGCGGCGGAAGAAGCGGGCGCGGATGTCTGCGTGATCGGCCACTTCCAGGATCCCGGCCTCTTCGAAATGCGTTCGGCGCTCGCGATCCCGGTCGTCGGTGTCGGCGAGGCGACGATGCTCGCCGCTTCGCAGCTCGGACGCCGGCTCGGCCTCGTCAGCCTCGACCCCGTCTTCGAGGTCTGGCACCACGAACAGGCGGACCGCTACGGCCTCGCCGATCGGCTGACCGGCGTGACCGGCCTCGCCTGCCGTCCGGAGGATTTCAGCGAGGCATTCGCCGGCGACGAGGATGCCCGCGTGCGTATGCTCGAAGATTTTGCCGCCTGCGCCCAACCCTTGCGCGATGCGGGTGCGGACGTCATCGTGCCGGCCGGCGTGCTGCCCGGCCTTCTCTTGGGCGGCGAACGCGGTTTCACGGTCGGCGGCGCGCCGGTCATCAACTGCGCGAGCGTCGGGTTGAAGAACGCGGAAATGTGGGGGCAGCTCCGCGCGATCGACGGCATCGAACCCAATCGCGGCGCCTGCCACGCCCGTGCGCCGGAGCGCGCCCGCGCCGATTTCCGACGCCTCGTCAATGCCGGGCGTTGGGCGAAAGCCGAAGACGACCCATCTCGAAAACCCTGAAGGGAATACCGATGACCATGACGCCCGAGAAGATCATCTACGAGACGCGGGTTACCGCCAGCGGCGGCCGCGAGGGAACGGCGAAGAGCGAGGACGGCAAGCTCGACGTCCGCCTCACCGTGCCGGAAGCGATGGGCGGCTCCGGCGGCGAAGGCACCAATCCCGAGCAGCTTTTCGCGGCCGGCTACGCGGCGTGCTTCCTCGGCGCCTGTAAGCTGGTCGCACGCCAGCGCAAGACGTCGCTCCCCGACGAGACCGCGATCAGCGCCAAGGTCGGCATCGGACCCGTCGAGGTCGGCTACGCGCTGACCGTGGAACTCGTCGCCACCATGCCGGGCGTCGCCGCCGAAGAGGCCAAGGCGATCCTCGAAGGCGCACACGAGCGCTGCCCGTATTCGAACGCCACGCGCGGCAATGTCGAGGTGACGCTCTCCGTCGGGTAAGGCGAACGGATCAGCGGACCGGGATGCCCGCGGCTTCCCGGTCCCATGTCGCATCGGTGACGCCGCGCTCGCGCAGCGCGACCTTGCGGACCTTGCCGTTTTCCGTCGTCGGAAGCGCCTCGACGATATCGATGAAGCGCGGGATCGCGAAATAGGAAAGCCGTGCCTTGCAAAAGGCGATCACCTCGGCCGCATCGATCTTCGCATCCGCGGCCGGCACCAGCGCGGCCATCACCTCGTCCTCAGCCATGTCCGACGGGACGGGAAAGACCGCGGCCGCCGCGACCATGGGCAGCGCGAGCAGAACCTGCTCGACCTCGTAGGAGGAAATGTTTTCGCCGCGCCGGCGGATGGCATCCTTCATCCGGTCGACGAAGCGCAGGCTGCCGTCGGTCTCGCGCACGACGCGATCGCCGGTGTGGAACCAGAGATTGCGCCACGCCTCCACCGTCTTTTCCGGCATCGCGAAATAGCCGCTCGAAAACGCATAGGGTTCGTCCGCGCGAAGGAGAAGTTCACCCGCTTGCCCGGCTGCGCATTCGTCGTCGTTCTCGTCGACGATGCGTGCGTCGAAGCCTTCCCGCACGTGTCCCATCGCCCCGGTCGGCGCCTCGCCCGGTCGCGAGGCGATGACGAAGTTCGTTTCCGTCGAGCCGTACCCTTCGATGAGCTCGAAACCGAAGCGTTTTCGGAACGGCTCGTGAAAGCGTGCCGGGACGCCGGGGCCGAGCGCGAGGCGCACATGGTGTGCGCGATCGTATTCGCCTTCCGGTCTCGAAAGCAGGATCGGCACCATGGCGCCGAGAAGGTAGGTCACGCTTGCACGGTTCTCGACGAGCGCCGGCCAGAGGCCGGAAGCGGAGAACTTGCGCCCGACGATCACGGTCGAGCCGGTCAGGAGAGCCTGATAGACCGTATTGAGGGCGTTGACGTGGAAGAGCGGAAGCGTGGTGTAGAGCCGCTCGCCCTCCGAGAGATCGAGGATACGGGCCGTGTTCGCGCCCCACCAGACCAGATGGGCATGCGAGCAGCACACGCCCTTCGAGGGGCCGGTGGTGCCCGACGTGTAGATGATCGCGGCGAGATCGCCCGGTTTCAGATCGGCGGGCGCGGGTTCCCCTCCGCCATGTGTCGGGGTCGCCGCAAGACCCGCCTCTCCGATCCACCAGATATCTTCCAGCGCGAGCACGTCGCGATCGAGCGTTTCGAGGCATTCGGCGAATGCCTCCTCGATCACCATCAGCCTGGCGCCGCAATTTTCGAGGATGTGCTGAAGCTGCGCGCCGCGAGAAGCGGTATTGATCGGCACGACCACGGCGCCGAGCCAGGCGCAGCCGAAGAAGACGGTGAGGAACTCCGCGCGGTTGGAGACCATCAGCGCCACCCGATCGCCGGGTTTCACATCCGCTTCGTCGAGCATGCGGGCGCTGGCCGCGGCGACAGCCGCTGCCTCGGCAAAGGACCAGCGCGCCTCGCCGATCTCGATGAAGGGGCGATCGCCGTCGTGCGCGGCCTGCGTTTGAAGAAGGCGCGGCAGCACCCGGTGCGCCGCGGGCTTCAGATCGTCGATCAGCACTGCCGCGCCCGGTTCACTCGGCCGCCTTCGGCTGGCCCGGGGCCTCATCGGGGCGCCCGGCCTGCACCTCCGGCGGTTTCGGCCGCGCCTTGCGACGCAGATCCCGGTCCTGTTCGCGCTTCTTCGCCATTTCGCGATGGGCCTGGTCGCGGCCGGCGAGATACGCCTTCGGCCATGCCTGGTTGCGGGCGTCGTACCAGGCAGCGGCCTCGCGCGAGAAATACGGGTTCCACATATGCGGGCGGCCAAGCGCCACGAGGTCCGCACGCCGCGTGTGCAGGATGGTGTTGACCTGGCCGGGCTCGGTGATCGCGCCGACGGCCATCACCGCCATCTTCGGCACGTTGCGGATCGCCTCGGCGAACTGCACCTGGAACATGCGGCCGTAGGTCGGCTTCTGGTCGGCCACCGTCTGGCCTGCCGAAACGTCGATCAGGTCGCAGCCGGCCTCCGCGAAGGCCTCCGAAATGGCGAAGGTGTCCGCTTCGGAAATGCCGCCTTCCTTCCAGTCGCTGGCCGAGATGCGGATCGACATCGGCTTTGCCGCCGGCCAGACCTCACGCATCGCGCGAAAGACTTCCAGCGGATAGCGCATCCGGTTTTCGACCGAACCGCCGTATTCGTCCGTCCGCGTGTTCGTCAGCGGCGAAAGAAAGGAGGCGAGCAGATAGCCGTGGGCACAGTGCAGTTCGCACATGTCGAAGCCGGCGCGGTCGGCGCGCTCTGTCGCCTGGACGAAATCCGCCTTGATGCGATCCATGTCCTCGCGGTCGAGCGGCTTGGGAGACTGACTGACGCCTTCCATGTAGGGGTCGGCGGAGGCCGAATAGATCGGCCAGTTGCGCGCCTTGTCCTCGAGCGGCCAGTCCATGCGGTCCCAGCCGAGCTGCGTGGAGCCCTTGCGGCCCGCATGGCCGAGCTGCATGCACAGCTGCGTTTCGGTGTTCTCGTGAACGAAGTCGGCAATGCGCTTCCACTGCGCCTCGTGCTCGTCCGTCCACAGTCCCGTACAGCCGGGCGTGATGCGCGCATCCAGCGAGGGACAGGTCATCTCGGTGACGATCATGCCCGCGCCGCCGACGGCGTGCGACGTGTAGTGCACGAAATGCCAGTCCGTCAGGTTGCCGCCGTCGTCGGCAGAATACTGCGCCATCGCCGACATGACCACGCGATTGGGAACTTCCATGTCGCGCAGCCGGTACTTCGTGAACATCGGCGTCGGCCGGCTCTTGCGGTAGTCGTCGCCGGTCTCGTGGTAGTGGCGCTCGTAGAAGGCCGTGTCGACCTGTTCGACATACGCCGGATCGCGCACGAGGAGATTGTCGTAGGTGATCGACTTCGCGCGGCACATGACGACCATCGAGAACTGCTCGGCATCCATGTCCCACGAACGGTTCATGTGCTCGAACCAGGCGAGCGACACGTCGGCGTTGTGCTGGATGATCTGGCAGGCGGCGCGGCGCGCGTCGTCATAGGCGGCGAAGGCCGCGTCCACGCTGCTTTCGCCGTGGGCGACCACCGCATCGGCAAGCGCGATCGCGCATTCCATGGCGAGCTTGGTGCCTGAGCCGATGGAAAAGTGCGCCGAGGCCTTGGCGTCGCCAAGCAGCACGATGCGCCCGTGCGACCAGTTCTGGCAGAAGATACGCGGGAAGCGGCGCCAGTGCGAGCGATTGAGAAGCAGGTGATGGCCGTCGAGCTCGTCCGCGTAGAGCTTTTCGAGACGAGCGCGGGAATCCTCCTCGTCCGTCTCGGAAAAGTTCAGGCCCTGCCAGCACGCCTCGTCCATTTCGAAGACCCAGGTCGAGCGACCCGCCTCGTACTGGTAGCAGTGGGCGCAGATGATCCCGTGCTCGGTCTCCTTGAAGAAGTAGTTGAACTCGTCCATGGGCCGCGTCGAGCCCATCCAGCAGAAGCGGTTCGCCTTGACGGAGACGTCCGGCTGTAAGGCATCGCGGTAATGCTCGCGAATACGCGAGTTCACCCCGTCGGCGGCGACGATCACGTCGGAATCGGCAAATCGGGTTTCGATCTCCGCGGGATCGAGCGGGACGCCGAAGTGGAGATCGACGCCCTCTTCGCGGCATCGCTCCTGCAGGATGGCGAGAAGCTTCATGCGGGAGATGCCGGCAAACCCGTTGCCAGCGCAGCGCATCTCGCGACCGTCCTTGTGGATCGCGACGTCGTCCCAATAGGCGAATTCGGTACGGATGCGATCGAACGAAGGTCGGTCGCGCGACAGGAACTCGTGCAACGTCTCGTCGGAAAAGACGACGCCGAAGCCGAACGTGTCCTCGGCCTCGTTCTGCTCGTAGACCGAGACCGTCCAGTCCGGGCGCTGCTTCTTGGTCAAAAGGGCGTAATAGAGCCCGCCCGGGCCACCGCCGACCACCGTTATGCGCATCAGTGCTCTCCGTTGCGAGGCGTGAATTATTTTAAAGTTAAAGTAATTCACCCGCCCGACGCAACACGAAAGTTGCCGCGCGGCGAAGCCCGTCGTACCGGCCCGCGGTCGTTCGTCCGCGGCCGTACGCTATATCGAGAGGCCGCCGAGGCTGCTGCCTCCGCAGACGAAAAGGACCTGCCCCGTCACGTAGCCGGCTTCGGGCTCGAGGAAGAACACGACCGCGCGCGAGACGTCCTCGACGGTGCCGATCCGGCGCACGGGCAGTTGCGCGGCGATCTTTTCCTGCCGCTCGGAATCCTTCGGTACGATGCTCCAGAAATTGTCCGTCAGGATCGGTCCCGGCGCGACGACGTTGATCGTGATGCCTTCCGGCCCGAGTTCGTGCGCCCATGTGCGCGCAAGGCCGTGGACACCCGCCTTCGTCGCCGCATACGCGCTGCGTGTCGGCGTTCCAATTGCAGCGCGCGAGGAAACGAAGACGATCCGGCCGAAACCGTTCTGCCGCATCGCCGGCACCAGCGCCTGTGTGAGGATCGTCGGCGAGGTGATGTGCAGCCTCGTGAGCCCGTCGATCTCCTCCGCCTTCACGTCTTCGAGCAGGTTCGGCCAGATGAGCCCCGCATTGTGGACGATATGCGTGACCGAGTGGCGCTCGGCGATCTCCGCGGCCGCCTTCCGGACGGCAGCCTCGTCGAGCAGGTCGACGGCCATCGCCTCGAAGCGCTCGTGCTTCAGATCGGGTGCCTTCTCCGCAAGTCCGATCACGCGCCAACCGCGATCGAGCAGCCGTCGCGCGATTTCGAGTCCGATCCCGGAACTCGCCCCCGTCACGAGTGCGGTGAATGTCGCTTCATCCATTCTGCCCCTCCTTCTTCCGCGACGGCGCGATCGCGAAGACGCGCAGCGGACTGCCCGAACCCTGCCGGATCTTGAGGGGTGCTGCGAAGAGAACGGCCCCGCGCGTCGGCAGACGATCGACGTTCGCAAGGCATTGCAGGCCGTAGCGCCCGTTGCCGTGCAGAATGGTATGCGCCGGATAGGGCGGCGTCAGGTGGCTGCCCTGCCCCGCATCCGTACCGATCGTCTCCGTCCCGAAACCGACGATGTCGCGCTCTTCGACGAGGAACGCGACGGCATCGGCCGTCGGGCCCGGCGAGTGCGCGCCGTCCTCGCGAAGATTGAGGTAGGTGTCGGAACCCAGGTGCTTCGACCAGTCGGTGCGCAGGATCACCCAGGCGCCGGCCTCGATCGTGCCGTTTTCCGCCTCCCATGCTTCCAGATGCGCGCGGGTGACGAGAAAGTCCTCGTCGGCAGCGCTCTCGGCGGAAAAGTCCAGCACGACGACTGGGCCGACCAGCCTTTCGAAGGGAAGCTCGTCGATGGTCGAGAAGGGCAGATTGCGCCCCGACACCCAGTGCGCCGGCGCATCGAAATGGGTGCCGGCATGCTCGCTCATGAAGAGATTGTTCCAGTACCAGGCCGGCCCCCGCCCGTCGTAGCGCGAGACCTCCTCGATACGGAAAGGCTGGCACTGGCCGAACTCCGGCGGCAGGACCATGACGGGAAAATCCGGCGTCAGCGTATGGGTGAGATCGACGATCTCGAGTTCGCCGGAAGCAAGCTCGCCGAGCAGCGAGGCCAGCACGCTGGTGTGCGAAGCGGTGATGCTCAAACCCTCAACTCCCGTTCGAGGACCTTGGGGTCGTCGCGGTAGCGTGCTGCGATGTCCTCGGCGATGTCGCCGACGAAACTTTCCTCGCGTCCCTCGCGAAGAGCGGCGACGACCGCCTTTGCGATGCGTGCCGGCTGAACCTTGGGCGGCGCCACGGCCTGATGCCATTCGTCCTCGATCGGGCCGGTGAAGATGCTCATAACCCGTACGCCACCGGCCAAGAGTTCGGTGCGCAGCGCCTGAAGCACCGAATGGCGCGCTGCCGCGCTCGCCGCGTAGAGCGCGTAGTCCGGCGTGCTCGCCAGCGCGTAGACCGGCAGCACGTCGACGAAAGCCACGGCCGAATTCGTGCCGTCCGCGCCGCGCGCGCGCATGCCGGCCCCGAAATGCTGGGCGAGGCGTTGCAAGCCGAAGACGTTCACGTCGAAGGTATCGCGCATCGTCACCGCGGCGCCGTCCGCCATGAGCCCGCCGGGGCGCGCGTGATCGGCCGTGTTCACGAGGATATCCGTCTTGCCGCCGATCTGACCGGCAAGCGATTTGACCGAGTCCGTGTCCGTCAGGTCGAGCGGAACCATCGCGATGCCCGGCAGTGCCGCAAGCGCTTCCTGCCCCGCGAAAGGCTTCCACGGTTCGGCGACACCGACGAACACGGTTTCCGCCCCCGCACGCGAAAGCGCGGTCGCAACGGCCTGCCCCACTTCGGTTCGCCCGTTAGTCACCAGCACACGCCGATATTTCGGATCGGCGACAAGCTCGCGCATCTGCGGATCGTCGGCCATGTTTTCGCTCTCCCGCCCGGCAGGCAGTGCCATGAGAACCCCGTTTCCGCCAGTGTCCAGGCGCAGGATCATGCGGATGCGTGAGGGCACCGTGACGTCGCCATGCAGGTGCGCCACGACCGAAGGGCCGCTATCGAGCCGCACGATGCCGATGCGCCACGGCGTACGCTCCCGGAAATAAAGATTGGGGCTCGTCTGGACGCTGGTTTCGGCAAGGACTTCGCCGCCGTCGTCCACCGGACGAAAGCGGAGCGAACGGCCGAGGCAATGCGCGCAGGCATCGCGCGGCGGATAGGCGACCGCGCCGCACGCGTCGCAGACCTGCATCGAGAAGCCGCCCCGCGCCGCAGCCGCCGAAAGCGCCAGCGAGGCCCGGCTGCGCTCGGTCGGCGGCAGCTCGGGCGGACGCGTTACCCTCTGCGGATCCTTGCGCGGCGGGCGTTCGATCGGCACGCTCATGCGCCTTCTCCCTGAAGGATCGCCGCGCCGGAGCATAGGCCCCGGTCGTAGTTGATCATGCCGAAACCGGAGACGAGCGCGGTGCGCGCATCCGGCACCTGCCTCGAAAGCGACCGGCCGGTAATCTGCCGGATCGCTTCGACGAGGCCGAGATGGCCACCCGCCGCACCGGCCTGCCCGGCCGAAAGCTGACCGCCGGAAGTGTTGTGGGGGAAGCTTCCCGTATTGGTAAGATCGTGCTGACGCACGAACTCCGCCCCCTCGCCCTTGGCGCAGAAGCCGAGATCCTCGAACTGCATCATGACGATGACCGGATAGTCGTCATAGGTTTCGAGAACGTCGATCGAATCGCTGCCGAGCCCGGCGACGGCGTAGAGCTCGTCGACATCCATTGCCCAGCCGCCGCGCACCTGGATCGGGTCGTCTGGAAAGGCATTGTGCCGCTCGATGGTGGAAAGCAGGTTCGCATGCGCAAGCCCGAGATCGCGGGCGATGTCGGGCGTCGTGACCATGAAGCCTTCGGCACCCGCACACGGCATCACGCAATCGAACAGATGGATGGGGTCGGCCACCGGACGTGCAGCCATATAGGTTTCCATATCCAGCGGCTTCTTCATGACGGCGTTCGGATATGTCAGGGCATTCTCGCGCTGGGCAATGCAGATGCGGCCGAAATCCTCCCGCTTCACGCCGTACTGGCGCATGTAGTAGTCGGTAATCAGCGCGAAGGAACCGTTCGGTCCGCCGTAGCCGTACGGGTAGCTCGCATCCTGCGCAAAGCGCGAGAAGGAGGAGAGCAGCCGGCGAAACGAATCAACCTGGTTGGCGTCGCCGCCGATGCATGCGACGATCGAGGCGTCACCCGCCTCGACGGCACGGGCTGCACGGCGAAGGGCGACGACCCCGCTCGCCCCACCCATCGGAATATTGTCGAGCCAGCGCGGCGAAAGGCCGAAATGCTGGGTAAGGCCGACCGCCGTGTCGGGCGCAAGGGTGAAGCTTGCGATCGAAAGCCCGTCGATGTCGCCGCTCTCGATGCCGGCCCCTTCCACCAGCTTTTCGAGGGCGCGGGCGATCCACCAGTGCGCGGTCTCGATCGAGTAACGCTCGTAGGGAATGCTGACCGGCACGGCAACGGCGACATCGCGATAGCCACGGCGGGGAGATCCGTACTTCGCCATGCTCACGCCGTTCGCTTCTTGAGTGCGCAGGTGTCGAAGGCTCGGCCTTCTTCCAGCAGGGTTTCGACCAGTTGGCGGAGTTCGCCGCGCTGAATCTTCGACGTCGCCGTCAGCGGGATCGCGTCGACGAAGACGAGGTAGCCCGGCGCCTTGTAATAGGCGAGTTGGGTCAGGCAGAAC
Organism: Pararhizobium mangrovi; assembly: GCF_006516965.1. Lineage (GTDB taxonomy): Bacteria > Pseudomonadota > Alphaproteobacteria > Rhizobiales > Rhizobiaceae > Pararhizobium_B > Pararhizobium_B mangrovi. Next base: position 16,823 of record NZ_VHLH01000032.1, read on the forward strand.
CGCACGATCGCCTCGGCGGCCTCCCGGTCGCGGGCAACGGCTTCCTCGCCGGGCACCACGAGCGCCACCACCTCGTCACCGCGCACCGGATCCGGCGTCGCGGCCACGGCGACCTGCTCGACGCCCGCATGGCGGGCGAGCACGTTTTCCACCTCGACGGCGGAGATGTTCTCGCCCGAACGGCGGATGACGTTCTTCTTGCGATCGACGAAGTGCAGCTTGCCGTCCGCATCGCGGGCGACCACGTCGCCGGTGTGAAACCAGCCGTCGCGCCAGACCTCGGCGGTCGCTTTCGGATCTTTCAGGTATTCGCGAAAGAAGCCGAGCCCCGGCCTGCCGGCATGGCGCACCAGAAGTTCGCCGGGCTCGGCCGTCGCCGCCTCGCCGCCATCGTCGCGCACGATCGTCACCTCGATGTCGGACCCCGGAGCGCCGAAACAGTTCGTGCCGATCTGGCGCGGTTCCTCGCCGGCGATGACGACGGCCCCTGCCCCCGTCTCGGTCATCGCCCAGGCTTCGAGCAGCGGAAATCCGAAGCGGCGTTCGAACTCGGCGTGCAGGCCACGATCGACACCGGCCCCGAAACCGAAGCGCACGGCATGGTCGAGGTCCGCCTCGCCCTCGGGCGCGGACATCAGCATCGCCGGCATCACGCCGAGATAGTGGATCACGCTCGCGCCGAAGCCACGCACGCTTGCCCACCAGCTGCGCGGATGGAACCGGTCGAGCACCGCGATGCAACCGCCGACCGTGATGGACGCCACGAGCGAATAGGCCATCGCGTTCATATGAAAGAGCGGGAGCGGCGTCAGCATGCGCTCGGGCGGATCGACCGTAAGCGTGCAGAGCCCGCCGACCGTCGCGTACCATTCGCCGGCGAGCAGGAAGTACTCGTTGTCGAGCACGCAGCCCTTCGGCTTGCCGGTGGTGCCCGAGGTATAAAGCAGCGCGCATTCGTCCTCGCGCTCGCCCGTCTCGGTGTTCACGGCACGCTCGCGCGCCTCGGTGGGCGCTTCGTCGGGCGGAATGACCGCGATCTCGCATCCGGCAGCCGCGGCGGCCGTCTTCAGGTCGTCCACGCGCGCCAGAACGGCGACGGCAAGCTGCATGCCGGAATGGGCGATCAGGTATTCGAGCTCGGCCTGACGCAGGTCCGGATTGATCGGCACGACCGAGGCGCCGAGCGCATTCAGCGCGAACCAGTGGAAGACGAACGCCGGCCGGTTCTGCAAAAGCAGCCCGACCCGGTGGCCGCGCCCGTAGCCCGCCTGCCGATAGGCGTTCGCAAGCGCATCGATGCGTGCAAGCCCTTCGGCATAGGTGATCTCCTCGGCCTCGATCCCGTAGGCCTTGGCGGTTTCGGGCAGCACCGCGAAGAAGGACCGGTCGGGAAACGCCCCGGCGATCCGCTCGAAGCGGCGAAACACGCTCGCGTCGCGGCCGGCATCGGCAAGAACAGCATGCATACGCGATCTCACATCAAGAGCTGGATATTGCCGAACGGCGCATCGAAATTGACGAGTTCGACACGCTTCAGGACGATCTTCAGCCGGTCATCCTCGAGCCTCAGTTCGTGCCGCGCCCAGCCGGCGAAGATGGTGAACTCGTCGCCGCGGGTCTCCGCGTAGTGGAACGGCGTGAAGGTGCGATACCGGTTCTCGTCCGTGTTCATCTCGTCGACCTGTGGCGTCTGCAACAGGTGCTGCGCGCGGCTCTTTGGCTTCTGGCTGAAGGTGCGCGCGCCCGAAAGCCGCTCGACGCGGATCCTGAGAAGCAGCACGTCCTCGTACATCAGCGAGGCCTGGAGTCGCGGATCGGTCTGCTGCCATTCCGCCGGCATCCAGTAGTGCCCGTCCTCGGCGTAAAGGGCGAGCCAGTCTTCGTAGCGCAGCTCGTCGAGCAGGCGCGCCTCGCGGTAGACGAAGTCCGTCAGGTCGCGTTCGGTTATGCCGCTCATTCCGCGGCCTCGTGCACGCGTTCGCCGGCCGGCTCTTCCATCGAAGCGGTCATGAACTTCGCCCAGGCGTGAAACTGGTTGCGCATTTCGCGCTCGCTCGTGCCGCCGGCAAGTGCGGTCACGTCGGCTTCCTCGCCCGGCTCGTAGAGCCGCTGGATGTTCACCCATTCCTGGCCGTCGGCATGCAGACCGAGCTGGGCACGCTCGTACATTTCGAGGTCGTCGTGACCGACGATCGAGGTCGGTGCGTTGATCAGCCGGTTATACATGAGCGTGCGCTCGAAGAGCATGTCCGGTGCGCCGGCAAGGCGGAAGGTGTAGCTTTCGACAAGCGTCCTGTCGGCGGCGATCGGCTTGAAGACACGCAGTGTCTGGATCGGCCCCTTCACCATGATGTTGGGGAAATAGACCGTGTTGTGCCGGTTTTCGCCAAGGATCTCCTTCGCGCGTTCCTCGCCATAGGCTTCGCTCATCGCCTCGAAATAGCCCGGGATCGCGGAATAATCGGCATGGATCGAGGTCGTGACGCCGGTGTGGCCGTGCCCGTTCGGCCAGACCCTCAGCCCCATGTCCTCGAAGAACTCGTAAGGCGCCATGAAGGGAGCGTAGACTTCGACGGCCATCGGCTTCTTGCCGCCCTTGGCCTCCTCGCGCTCCCACACGGAGATCGCCGTGCCGGCGGAGGATTCGTGGGCGACCATCGGGTGGCAGGTGTCGGTCTGGTTCTCGACGAGCATCTTCCAGTTGCACGGATGCATGTAGCGCAGCGGCGCGCCTTCGAGCACCAGCCTGCCTTCCGGCGAGCGGTCGACCATGTTGTCGATCGAGGACAGGCTGTCGCCGAAGAAGGTCTCGAACTCGATGCCGGTCTCGGCCAGTCTCGCGAAGATGAAGTCGCGATAGACATGGCTCGCGCCCACCGGTGCGAGCCCCTCGGCCGCACCGCTCTCCTTCAGGCCGGTTCCCTCGTAGCCCTTCTTGAAGGGGATCGCGAGCAGCTTGCCGTTCGTCTTGAACGACCAGGCGTGATACGGGCAGCGGAAGAACTTGCCGGTGTTGCCGCAGGGCTCGGAAGCGATCTTCGTGCCCTTGTGGGGGCAGCGATTGTAGAGCACGTGGACGGAACCGTCCGTGTGGCGCGATGCGAGGATCGGCTGCCTGCCGATTTCCGTCGTCAGGTAGTCGCCGGCATTCGGGATCTGGCTCGCATGGCCGACATAGACCCACGTGTTGGCGAAGAGATGCTCCATCTCCAGGTCGAAGACCTCCGGGTCGGTATAGACGTCGCGATGCACGCGCTCCGCCTCGACCAGCGATTTGACGGCAGACGGATCGTTTGCGTATCGAGGCGCATATCGGGGCATCGCATTACCTCCTTGCGTTTAGAGATCGAGCACGAGACGCGGCGTCTTCGCGCGCGAGACACAGATCTGCATGACCGTGTTCGAGGCCTTTTCCTCGTCGGAAAGCACCACGTCGCGGTGTTCGGGAATGCCGTCGAGCACCTCGGTCTGGCAGATCCCGCAATCGCCGCGCTGGCAATCGTAGACGATATCGAGGCCGGCGGCCTCCAGCGCCTCGATGATCGTCTGTTCGGGCCCGACGGTCACGACCGCGCCCGTGGAAGCGATCTCGACCTCGAAGCTCCGGTCGCCGCCGACGGGAGGCTGTACGCCGGTGAAGAGCTCGGCATGCAGGCGTTCGGCGGGCCGCCCGGCAAGCGCCCAGGCCGTCTTCGCCGCCTCGATCATCGGCGCCGGACCACAGACATAGATGGCGCCGTCCGACGGCAATGCCTCGATCACCCGTGCGAAGTCCGGGCGCCCCTTTTCCGCGTCGTCGTAATGCACCGTCAGACGATCGCCGCACATGGCCTCGAGCGCTTCCGTGAAGGCGAGCTGGCCCTGCGCGCGGCCGAGATAATGAAGCGTGAAGGGACGCTCGGCCCGGTCGAGCGCCGCGGCCATCGAAAAGAGCGGCGTGATGCCGATGCCGCCGGCGAGAAGCAGCGTCTCGCCTTCGTCTTCGCGAAGCTCGAACTGGTTGATCGGCTGCGAACTCTTCACCGCGTCGCCCGGCCGGCACGCATGGATATAGCGCGACCCACCGGCGCTTTCGTCCTCGAGCCGTGCCGCCACGACGTAGTGGCGCCCCGTTCGCCAGTCGGGATGGTCGATGAGCGAATAGGGCCGGTCGCCGCCTTCCGGCAGGTGAATGCGGATATGCGCACCGGCGTGCCACTCCGTCAGCGTCTCGCCTTCGGGCGCCTCGAGTACCAGCGAACGCACCAGCGGCGCTTCCTCGACGCTCTCGCGCACGGTGAAGGTCAGATCGCTCATGTCGCACCTTCTTCGTTCGCCGTATGCCCCCCGCCGGCGCCGGACGACGGCGGCAGGTGCAGGCTGGCATCCTTCAGACGATCGAGAAAGACGGCCATCCGCTCTCGCCGGTAGCTGGCGATCTCGCGATCACGGTAGTCGTAGAAACCCTGCCCGTCACGCAGTCCGTTGCGCCCGGCGGCCATGTTCTCGCGCACGATCGGCGGCGTGGCGAAGCGGTCCTCGCCGGTCGCATCGGCCATGTAGCGGCTCGCGTGAAAGAGGATGTCGCCGCCGCCCCAGTCGATGAATTCGAGAAGGCCGAGCACGGAGAAGCGGTAGCCGAAGCCGTATCGCACCGCCTTGTCGACGTCCTCGGCGGACGCCACGCCCTCCTCGACGAGACGGGCGGCCTCGTTCATCGCCAGCACCTGAAGCCGCGGCACGATGTAGCCGGGCGAAGCCTTGCAGGTGACGGGCACCTTGCCGATCGCCTCCAGGAATGCGTTCACCGCCGAAAGAACGGCTTCGTCCGTCTCTTCGCAGGGGCTCACCTCGACGAGCGGGACGAGATAGGCCGGGTTCAACCAGTGTGCATTCAAAAAGCGGTCGGGTCGCCCGCTCCACGCAGCGAGTTGCGTGGAAAGATAGGTCGAGGTGGTCGAGGCGACGATCGCCGTCTCTCTCGCAAGCCGGTCGATTTCGGCGAGCGCGTCGCGCTTTGCCTCGTCGGTCTCCGGCACCGCCTCGAAGACGAGATCGGCCGTAGCCAGAGCGTCGCCGGCTTCGGATCGTGCGTAAAGATGGACGCGCTCGAGGATCGCGCCGATCGCCGAGGCCTCGAAACCGCCGATATCCGCGAGTGCCGAAAGCGACGCATGGACCTCCGCCTTCGCCTGTTCGCGATAGGCCGTCCACGCCTCGTGCGAACGCGTGCGCGAATCGATCAGTGCGACTTCGTATCCAGCATAGGCAAGGCAATGGCCAATGCCGCGGCCCATCCGCCCGGCGCCGTAGCAGGCAATCGTCGCGATCTCCGGCACCGTCCGCGTCATGGGCCCTCCGCAAGCATCGCCTTGAGGTCCGCCGGACTGTAGTCGGCGAGACCGAGCGTTTCGACGGTCCGTCCGTTCGCGCGCAGATCCTCGCCGGTGACCGCGCTCGCGATCGACAAGAGCCCGGCCGCGACGGGACACGGCGTCCCGCTCCACTCGCCGAGCGAAACGAGAAGCGCCAGACCCATCGCGATGTCCTCGCGCATGTAGCGATGGGACTCGAAGTCGAGCGTCTCGTGCCAGTCCCCCGAGTCGACCAGCCGGTCGTGGGCGAGATGGCCATACATCCAGTTCGAGGTCTCGTAGTGATCGGCGAGCGGGAAATGCGGCGGCGCGTAGCCGAGCCGTTCGCGGATGGCGATACGCTCGCCGTCGAGCGCGCCGTGAACACGGCGGATCGAGAGCTGGGTGCCTTCGTTGTGGATATCCCACCGGTCGAAATGCTCGATCGGCCCGGCGTTCATCAGGATGAGCGGCGGGTGGATGATCGGCCCGGCATTCATCAGGGCACCCGACAGCCCGTCCTCGACGGGTTCGATCGCGTTCGGGAAGGCTTCGGCCACGACCTTCAGCGCTTCCTCGCTGCGCCGCGCCGGGACGACGCCGGTCGGCAGGCGGCTTGCCCGTGTCGTGATCGCGACCGTGCCGGCATCGCGCTTGCGCGCAAGCCATGGCAACGTTCCGGTCTCGGCGATCATGATCGCGGCGTTACACCCCTTCGCCCTCAAGGCGGCGAGCATGGCATAGGAGCCGAACGTGCCGGGCGGCAGGAAGATGACCTGGTCGTCCGTCAGATGCGGTGCGAGCCGCTCCGCGAGATCGGCCTGCGCGAAGGCTGGAAGCGGCGCGACGATCAGCGCGGCACCATCGACCGCCTCGCCGATATCGTCGGTGATGCGATCGGGGCGAACCTCGCGCTCACCCTTGGAGTCGCGCAGGATCAGCGCGCCACGCTCGGCTACGGGGCCGAAATCGCGATAGTTGCGACGCCAGAAACGAACCTGGTGGCCCGCCTCCGCGAGATCGGCGACTGCGGCGTAACATCCGTTTCCACCGCCAAGCACTGCAATTTTCATCGCGTACGGCCCTCGTTCCCAACGCAGTAAAAGCTTTAGACTTAAAACTTTCAACCCCAAAACGAGCGAAGGTTTACCGCCTGCGTTTCCCCTTCATCCGCCGGCAACGCCATCCGGCGGGACGAAGGCGGTTTCGGCATCCGGCGAACTGTCCTATTGATGGGGCATCGCTGATTGTTTAAACCTAAAACAAATTCGCCCACATCGGATCACGCTGTTGTCAAACCCTTCGCGCACCGCTCACGCCCTCGTCTCGGGCGGCACACGCGGCCTCGGCTATGCGATCGCCGGAGGCCTCGTGGAGGCCGGCTATCGCGTCACCGTGCTCGGGCGCAGGGCGGAAAGCGCGGCGACCGCGGCGGCGGCTTTGGGCGCGGCCGGCCACGTCCACGCCGACGTTCGCGACCGCGAAGCGCTGGAAGCCGCGCTTGCCGAGGCCGTAAACGGGCACGGACCCGTCGAGGTACTCGTCAACAATGCCGGCAGCGCCGAGACGGCCCCCTTCCGACGGACGAGCGTGGACCAGCTTCGTTCCATGATGGCGCTCAACGTCGAGCCGCTTCTCACCGCCATGCAGTTCGTCCTGCCTGGCATGGTCGAGGCGGGTTTCGGGCGTATCGTCACCGTCGCTTCGACGGCGGGCTTGAAGGGCTACGCCTACGCCTCCGCCTATTGCGCTTCCAAGCACGCCGCCGTCGGACTAACACGCGCCGTGGCGCTGGAAACGGCAGGAACCGGCGTCACGGTCAATGCCGTTTGCCCGGGCTATGCCGATACCGACATGATCCGTCAGTCGATCGACGCACTGCACGAAAAGACCGGCCGCCCAAAGGAGGAGCTTCTCGGCAATTTCACGCGCCAGAACCCCATGGGCCGGTTGATCGACCCGGTGGAGGTTGCGGGTACGGTGGTGTGGTTGGCCGGAGCGAACGCCTCGGCTATCACCGGGCAGGCCGTTCCCGTTGCCGGAGGAGAACTATGAACAAGCACGAGCGCCAGCTTTCGGCGCATATCGACGCCGAGTCGGCGCTGCAGGAAAATCCGAGCGACCATCGCAGCGAACTGCGTCTCTGGCTGCGCCTGCTCACCTGTTCGAACCTCATCGAGACGGAGATACGCCGGCGCCTGCGCGAACGGTTCGACACGACTCTTCCGCGCTTCGATCTGATGGCGCAGCTTTTTCGCAGCGAGGACGGCGTGCTTCTCGGTGAACTGTCCCAGCGCATGATGGTCTCGAACGGCAACGTGACCGGCCTCGTCGAACGGCTGGTGCAGGAGGGGCTGATCGAGCGGCAGGTAAGCGAGACCGACCGGCGTTCGGTTCGCGTGCGCATGACGCCGCACGGCCACAGCGAATTCGCGGTCATGGCCGACGCGCATGCGGACTGGATCGCCGAACTGCTCGGCGATCTGAGCGAGAACGACCGCGAACGGCTGTGGCGCCGGCTCGGCGACGTGAAGCGCTCGGTGCGCAACGCGACGATGCCCGGCGAGGGAGGCAAGAAATGATGAAACGACAAAGCGAGGCCCGCGCGCCGCTTTCCGACTATCGGCCGGAACATTTTCAGCTCGCCGTCGAAGGCGCGATCGCGACGATCACGCTCGACCGCCCGGAGAAGAAGAACCCCCTCACCTTCGAATCCTACGCCGAACTGAGGGATACGTTCCATGCACTGCGCTTCGACGAAACGATCACCACGGTCGTCGTCACCGGTGCCGGCGGCAATTTCTCCTCGGGGGGCGACGTCTTCGAGATCATCGAGCCGCTGACAAAGCTCGAAGCGGCCGATCTCCACGCCTTTACGACGATGACCGGCGATCTCGTCAAGGAGATGCGCGCCTGCCCGCAGCCGATCGTCGCCGCGGTCGAGGGCGTGTGTGCCGGCGCCGGCGCAATTGTCGCCATGGCGAGCGACATGCGCGTTGCCGGCGAAGGCGCCAAGACCGCCTTTCTGTTCAACCGGGTCGGCCTTGCGGGCTGCGATATGGGGGCCTGCGCCCTGCTTCCGCGCATCGTCGGCCAGGGTCGCGCCAGCGAATTGCTTTATACCGGACGCTTCATGTCCGCAGAGGAAGGCGAGTGCTGGGGCTTCTACAACCGGATCGTCGGCAAGGGCGAAGCGCTCGCGAGCGCCAAGGACCTTGCCGGTGCGCTCGCAAGCGGCCCGGCTTACGCCAATTCGCTGACGAAGCGGATGCTTCACACGGAATGGGCGATGAGCGTCGACGCGGCGATCGATTCCGAAGCGATCGCCCAGGCACTCTGCATGAAGACGGCGGACTTCCGACGCGCATTCGAGGCGTTCGCCGCCAAGACGAAGCCCGTTTTCGAGGGAAACTGACGGTGATCGATCCGCGCTTCCTCGACTGGCCGTTCTTCGAACCGCGCCACCGCGCGCTGGCCGAAAAGGCGGCGGAATGGGCGGCGACGAACGTCGCCTCTCTCGTCGACCATGGCGAGGTGGACGCGAGCTGTCGGCGGCTCGTGCGTGCCATGGGCGAAGCGGGCTTCCTCGCCTATGCCGCGCCGGAAGACGGCCGCTTCGACGTGCGCTCGATCTGCATCCTGCGCGAGACCTTCGCCCGCTTCGACGGGCTCGCCGACTTCGCCTTCGCCATGCAGGGGCTCGGCAGCGCAGCGATTACGCTTGCCGGCGACGACGCCATGAAGGCGCGCATCCTGCCGGACGTGCGTGCCGGACGCTCGATTACGGCCTTCGCCCTGAGCGAACCGGCGGCAGGCTCCGACGTCGCCAACATAGCGCTTTCCGCAACGCCTGCGGGCAACGACACGATCCGTCTCGACGGCGAGAAGACGTGGATCTCGAACGGTGGCATCGCCGATCATTACGTCGTCTTTGCGCGCACCGGCGAAGCACCGGGCGCCCGCGGTCTTGCGGCGTTCTCCGTGCCGGCCGACACGCCGGGCCTGACGATCGCCGAGCGTCTGGACACGATTGCCCCGCATCCGCTCGCCCGGCTTCGCTTCGACGACTGCCGCATTCCGGCCGATCACCGGATCGGGCAGGCCGGCAAGGGCTTTCGCCTCGCGATGACGACGCTCGACATCTTTCGCGCGAGCGTCGGCGCGGCCGCACTCGGCTTCGCCCGTCGCGCACTCGCCGCCACGATCGAACGTGCGCGCACCCGCGAACTCTTCGGCGCGCCGCTTGCCGACATGCCGACCACACAGACCGCGCTCGCGGAAATGGAATGCGAGGTCGATACCTCGGCCCTCCTCGTCTACCGCGCGGCATGGACGCGCGATGCCGGCGCCGAGCGCATTACTCGCGAGGCGGCGATGGCCAAGCTGATCGCGACCGAGCACGCGCAACGCGTCATCGACCGCGCGGTGCAGCTTCACGGCGGCGACGGAGTGCGCGCAGGCAGCGTGCCGGAAACGCTCTACCGCGAGATCCGGGCGCTGCGCATCTACGAAGGGGCGAGCGAGGTGCAGAAGCTCATCATCGCCCGGCAGATGCTGACGCGCGCCGAGGCCGCCGAGACATCGGCAGATACCGAACGAACACGATAATCGATCAGGAGACCCGACCATTGGATGCGAAGGACGAGGGCACGCGGGACGACGAAGTCTTCCGGATTCTCCAGCCGGGCGGCTGGAAGAAGCCGCGCGGGTATTCCAACGGCGTGATGGCGCGCGGTACCGTCGTCATGACGGGCGGGCTGATCGGCTGGGACGGCGATGAAACGCTCGCGGACGGCTTTCTCGCACAGGTAGACCAGACGCTCGCCAACATCGTCGCCGTGCTGGCCGAGGCGGATGCAAAACCGAACCATCTGGTGCGCCTGACCTGGTACGTTCGCAGCATCGAGACCTATCGCGCCTCGCTGCGTGACCTCGGCGGCATCTACCACGACCGGATCGGACGGCATTATCCGGCCATGGCCCTCGTCGAGGTCGCCAATCTGGTCGAGCCCGACGCTCTGGTCGAGATCGAGGCGACGGCGATCGTTCCGGACTGAGACCGCTTCGAGCGGCCTGTCGAAGGTTCGCCGGCCCATGCTTGCGGATGCGCGCACCTGCCCATCGCCCGGCATGGAGCAGTACGCATGACGTCGCCACAGCAGGCGAAAGCGTTTGCCCCGCTCTGCGACGTCAGGCGTTGCGAGCGGCCGCATCCGGCCGCTTCCTTGTCCGTAAACCGTAGAAAAACCGCCGTTGTCTCAAATGTGATCGATGCGTTTGGGCAAATGGAAACGGTGTTCGTGCCACTCTTCCCGTCGTCGAAGAACTCCGCGCTGCGGCGCGGGGGATCGCTTCGCTGTCTGCAACGAGAAGAGGGGCCCGATTCATGACCGCGACGGCTGAGGAACGAGAGATCATCGCAGACTGGCAGCCGCGCCATGCCGCGCTCTTCGGTCATGAACGCCTGAAGCTCAATCACCGCCTGCGCGAAACCGGCCTCTTCAGCCGGTCCGCGCTCGGAAGGCTGATCGAGCAGTGCCCGCCGGAAGAACTCGGGCTGGAATCCATGTGTCACGAGACGGACAAGCCCGACCGTATCCAGGGCGAGCTCGGCGGGTCTAGCGGCGAGGACGCCATCCGCGCGATCGAGAAGGGCCGCATGTGGATGAACGTGCGCCGCATCATGGACTGGTCGCCGGAATACCGCGCCCTGCTCGATCAGGTGTTCGACGAATTCGAACGGCGCATGCCGGGCTTTTCGACGTTCAAGCGCAACATCGGCGTGCTGATCTCCTCGCCGAACGCCAAGGTCTATTACCACGCCGACATTCAGGGCCAGTCGCTCTGGCAGATCGAGGGGCAGAAGAGCGTCTTTCTCTATCCCCGCTCCTCGGTCTTCATGGACGATCGGAACATCGAGAAGATCCTGCTTCGAGAGACGGACGAGGATCTGCCCTACGAGCTCTGGTACGACGACTACGCCGACGAGATCGTTCTGAAGCCGGGCGAGATGATCACTTGGCCGCTCTACGCGCCGCACCGCGTACAGAACCACGATTGCCTGAACATCTCGGTGACGATGGAGCACTGGACGCGCGAGATCCGCAACGCCTATGCCGTCCACTACGGAAACGGCGTCATGCGGCGCACGCTCGGCATCAAGAACGCCTCGACGCGCGATCGCGGCCTTCACGTCTATCCGAAGGCGGCCTCCGCGCTGCTGTGGAAGCGGCTCGGCCGCCAGACGAGCGGCGACGTCGTCAAGCAACGTCATTTTCGTATCGACGCCGACGCGCCCGAGGGCCTCGTGACCTACGCATGAAGATGCCGGTCGACACGGTTTCGGGCGACGGCGGCAAGGGCAGACGAACCACCGGCGGGTTGACGCGACGCGTGACGCGGTTGCTCGCCGACCGCAACCTTGCCGACATGGCGGGCGCGTTCGCCATCAAGACAGGCATGGTCGCGGTCAATTTCGCGCTGATCACGCTTGCTGCCCGCGTTCTCGGCCCCACCCGTTTCGGCATCTATTCGATGGTGTTCTCCGCCGTCGGTCTGGTCGCCGTGGTGGCAACCTTCGGCCAGCAGATATTCCTGCTTCGCGCCTGGAACGAGCACGTCGCGACCGACGACGGTCCCGGCCTGAAAGCGTCGCTGACGTTTTCCGCGACACTCGTACTCGCGGGGTGCGTCCTTGCCTTCCCGGCACTCGGCGGCACGCTTTACGTGGCGCACGGCACGAGCCTTGCGCTTGCTGCGAGCACCTATCTGGTGATCTTCGTCCTGCTCCAGGCGGTGAACCATCTGGTGCGCACGGCAATCGGCATGATTGCAGGCGACGGGCTCGCGAACTTCGCGATGTTCGTTCCCGCCGTCGTCTATCTGGCCTTCGTGCTCGTTACCGGTGGCGGCTGCGACATCGCGGACATCTTCATGCTGCTCGCACTCGGTGCCGGTGCGGCGCTCGTCACGCAGGTGGCCATGGCCGCCTACCGGATCCGACGGCAGTTTCCCGCCGGCGCGCAGATACGCTCACACACGTTCCGGCGCAGTTGGATACACCGTTCGCTCAAGCTCTGGTTCTCGACGAGCCTGGAGGCCGTCAACCAGTTCCTGGACGTACTTATGATCGGCCTGCTGCTTTCACCGAGCCTTGCCGGCGCGTACTTCGTCACCACGCGCATCGCCAACATCTTTCTCGCGGCGGCCGATTCGGCCAACATCATGACGACGCGACGCATTCCGGACCTCTTCTTTCATCGTCGTTTCGGCGAACTCGCCCGTCTGCTCGACGTCGTCGCCGGCGTGACGCTGGCCGTCATCGTCGTGGGTCTCGTCGCCATTGCGATCGGCGGATCGTGGCTCCTGGTGCTGATCGATCCCGATACCGCCCGCTTCTACCCGTGGCTGCTCGTGCTGTGCCTTGGAACGGCTGCGCTCGCCGCGGCGGGGCCGAGCGCGCCGCTGTTGATGATTACCGGCAACGAAGGTCGATATCTCGCGGTCATCGGCGCCGGCGTTGCGCTGAGGATTGCCGGCTTCGTCGTTCTGACGCCGCTCTTCGGGCTTGCAGGTGCGGCCGTCGCCACGACCGTTTCCTACGTCGCGATCATGCTTCTCCTGCGTGCAGCCGCGATCGGGCGCACGGCGCTCGATCCAACGCCGCTGCGCGTGTTCGCAAAGCATCGGCGCGCGCAGGGAGATACCGCGTGATGACGGAGCGCGTCGAACCCGAATCGCATGGAATGTCGTCGGCCGATACCGTCGAGCGAACCGCTTCCGCGCGCCCGATCGCCATGGCGGATCGTCCGACGACGCTCGATCGCGACACCGGGCTCGTGGTCGGCATCGAGAACGATTTCGATTTCCTCTCGACCGCTTACCGCACGCTCTTCGCACACTCCGTCGCCACGGTGTTCCAGGGGCCGGAATGGCTCGCCTGCATGTACGAAACCCTCGTTCCTGGCCTCGTCGCGCGGCCGCTCGTCATCACCGTTCGCCGCGAGACGGACGGCGCTCTCCTGGCCGTCCTGCCGATGACGATCCAGCGCATGGGCGGCATCCGCATCGCCCAACCGGCCGATCTCGGCGTCTCGGACTACAACGCCGTCGTCTGTTCGCTCGACGTCCTGAAACGCATGGCGGAGAACGCCGATCTGCGCGGGGCGCTGCAGGGTGCCTTCGCGGGCATCGACATCGTCTTCTTCCGCAAGGTGCGCGAGCATGCGACGTTGATCGCCCGTCTGCTCGACTGCCAGGCCAGCACGCCGAACGAAAACAGCACGCACGCCGTCCCCCTCGACGGCGCCGATTTCCAGGACTGGCAGAAGCGCCATCTGAAAAAGCATTTCCGCAAGGATCTTCGCCGCAAGCGACGCCGTATCGAAGAGGCGCACGGTCCCGTGCGCATCGGCGCTATGGAAACGCTGGAACAGGTCGACGCCGCGCTCGACTTCATCCATGCCGAACGCACCGCCCGCTTCGCCGGCGACCTTCTGCACGAACCCGCCTATTTCGCCTTCTACCGTCGGTTCGCGCGCACCGGTTTTCGTACCGGTCGCGCGGTCGCTTACGGTATGACGGCCGGCGACCGTCTGATCGCCGCTGATTTCGGCATGGTCGGCACCGACTTCACCGTCTCGACGCTTTGCGGCGCCGGCCTCAAGACGTATGGCCGCTATTCGCCGGGCATCCAGTCGCTGCTCGGCCTGATCGAAGCGCGCCACGCCCGTGGCGACCGCTATTTCGATCTCGGCATGGGCGACGGGAACTACAAGAGCAATTTCGGCGCCACCGGTTCACCGCTCGTCAACCTGACGAGCGTCGCGACGTTCAGGGGACGTGCGGTCGCAACCGTCTATCACCATGCCAAACCCCTTAAGAGCCTGCTCGTGCGCACATTCCGCGCGGTCCGCTGACGGGCCCGGGCGCCGTGCCTTACCGTTCGTTTACCGCGAGCGAACGAAAAACGGCAAAACATAAAGGACTTGGTTACCCGGTTGGTTGATTCTGGGACCCATGAAATGCGAACGTAAGAACGCTTCGTAGGATCGGGTACGAATGACGGCGGGCATCGGGAATGCCGCCGGGGGATCGAATGTCGAGCGAAACATGCTTCGAGGGGATCGCCGCCGACGGCTGGGCCCTTCAGCCACATGAAGCCGGAGGTTCCGGCCTCGCGCGATATGTCGGCGTGGGCGTCTTCGCTGCGATGGCCGCCGTTGCGGGCGTCGTCGTTCTGAATCCCTCGGTCGTCGACCGCCTGCGTTCCGATCCGATGATCGCCGCCGCACTCATGCGCGATCACAGCTCCGAAACCCTCGAGACGGCAAGCCTCGCGCCCGATACGGACCTGCCGCGGCCCTCGCCCGGCGTCACGCTGGTGCGCACAAGCCGGGTCACGCGCCCGCATGAACAATTCCATGCGCCGCGCGGCATGAAGACCATCGCCCTTTCACGCTCGGGACGGCCCGTGAGTGCGCCCATCGCATCATCGGAGAGCGCGGCGCTCGTCGAGCCGGCGCTTTCCGACGATGCGAAGCGGACGATCCGCTCGGCGATGGCGGGAGGTTCCACCTTCCCGAACCTCGCTCGCGGCCTGCAACCTTCGCACGTGCCCGTTCCGACACCGGCGCCCGAACTTTCGCTTCCGAACGCCGGACCCGAACTGGCCGAGGCTGCCGTCCCGGCGGCCGAGCCTGCATCGGCGGCGCAACCGGTCGAAGGAAGCGAGCCGGTCGTCGCGGAGGCGGTCGGGCCCGAAGTGGATACCGTTCCCCTGCCCCTTGGCAGGCCGAACGAGCCGGCTGCGGAGAACCCGGCAGCGACCGCCATCGAGGTCGCCGTCGCCGAGCCCGTGACCACGCCGGTCGAGACCGAGACGGTAGAGGATGTCCCGGCGCCGCTCCCGGACGCACCACTTCCCTCTTCCCGTCCGCAGCCGAACTTGACGGCACAGCCCGCGCTTACGGCCGAGCCGACGGCACCGGAAAACTACGAGCTGGCCTACGCCAAGCCCGAGACCGTGACACCCGAAACGATCCGGCCGGAAACCGTCAGGCCCAAGATCGCCGCGCCGAAGATCGTCGAACGGAAAGTCGCGACACCGAAGATCGCGAAGCTGGAAACCGTACGGCCCGAACCGGCTGCGCCGGAAGCGGCCGCACCAAAACGCAACGGCAACTTTCTAAGCCGGCTCTTCGGCTTTTCGCACAAGTCGCATCTGGCGAACGTCGGCACCAACGTCGCCGTCTACTCGATCAAGGACGCGACGGTCTACCTGCCGGGCGGCGAGACCCTCGAAGCCCACTCCGGCATGGGCCGGATGACCGACGATCCGCGCTACACGCGCGCCAAGAACCACGGTCCGACGCCGGTGAACGTCTACAATCTGACGATGCGCCGGCACCTCTTCCACGGCGTGCAGGCCGTGCGCATGCTGCCGGCCGACGGTCAAAAGAAATACGGCCGCGACGGCTTCCTTGCCCATACCTACATGCTGGCCGGCCGGCCCGGCGAGTCCAATGGCTGCGTGGTGTTCAAGAACTATTCGAAGTTCCTGAAGGCCTTCAAGAACGGCAAGATCAACCGGATGGTCGTGGTCGCCGACCTTTCCGACCTGCCCACGCAGGTCGCCTCGCGCTGATCGGCAAACGGTCGAACAGAGCGCTTCCGCATAAGCCTGAACCGCTTTAGCCGGCCGCGTCAGAAACCGCGTTTCCGGTCTCGACGCGCAACGCCGCGATGCCGGTTTCGCGGTGGCGGGTCGGGTGCACGCGGTTGGTCAGCAGCGTCCAGGCGAGCCCGCTCTCGAAATCGATCCAGAGCCCCGTTCCGGTGAAGCCGGTATGGCCGATCGTATCCACCGAGCACGCCTCCCCGCCGTGCCAGCCGGCATAGCGGCTTTGCCAGCCGAGCGTTCGGTCGTTGAAGACGGGCGTGCGCATGGCTTCGAGCATCGCGGGCGAGCAGGCGCTGCCGTCGAGCAGCGTGCTTGCAAAACCCAGCACGCCGTCCACCGTGCCGAACAGGCCGGCATGGCCGGAAGCGCCGCCGAGCGCGAAGGCGTTCTCGTCGTGGACCTCACCCTTCAGGACGCGCCTTCGCCACGTGCACTGCTCGGTGGCGACCGCCGGGCCCGGCGGCTGGCCGTAGCGAAGGCTTTCGCCCAACGGAAGGTCGTTCAGACGACCACCCGTCAGCCGTTCGATCGCGATACCGAGCAGGATGAAGTTGATGTCGGAATAGACGCTCGGCCCCGGTTTCCAGGCGCGCTGAAGTACGAAAGCGCGCAGTGTGTCCGGGTCGCTGCCATAGGTATAGATGGGTTCGACGCCGGGCAGATGGGTGGCGTGCGTCAGGCATTGGCGAAAGGTGAGCCTGCGTTCGGGCGCGCCGGCCGTATCGTATTGGCGAAGATCGGGTATCGCGCTCGCGAGCGTCGCGTCGAGGTCGATCGTGCCCTGTTCGGCAAGCCGGATGACAGCCGGCGTCGTCGCGATGACCTTGGTCAGCGATGCGAGGTCGAACCAGTGCTCGCGCGTCAAGGCTTCGTGTTCCGGCTCGCGGGCAGCCGCACCGGCAAAGCGCACGGCGCGCTTTCCCTCGCGTGTGACGACGCCGAGCGCGGCACATGGAATGGCGCCGCTGTCGACCGCTCGCGCCGCCGGTGCGAAGGCGCGCTCGACGATGTCCTCAGGTTCGTGCATCGGCTTCCCCCTGCGACATCGAGATCGTCACGCCCTGGCCTCGCCGAGTGCTGCACCGAGATCGCCATCGCATTCGACGAGCATCGCCTTCGCTTGCGACAGGGCGTGCCCGTGAGCGACGAGGATGGCCGTCTTCAGATCGTATTTCGTGGTTTCCAGCGCACGTTCGGCGCCATCCGCGTCGCATCCGGCAAGATCCATCACCATGGCGACGGCCCGCCGGCGAAGCTTGGCGTTCGTGGTGCGCATGTCGACCATGCGTCCACGATAGACCTTGTTAAGCCGCACCATGATCCCCGTCGAAAGGATGTTCAGCGCGATCTTCTGGCTCGTGCCGGCGGCCATGCGCGTCGAGCCGGCGAGAACCTCGGCGCCCGTCGAAAGCTCGATCGCCTCTTCGCTCGTGGCCGCAAGCGGCGAACCTTTATTGTTGGCGATGCCGACGGTAAGTGCGCCGGCCCGCTTGGCAGCTTCCACCGCTGCGATCGTGTAGGGCGTCGTACCGCTGGCCGCGAGCGCGAAGACGACGTCGTCCGGCCCGCATGCCATGTCCGCGATCCCGTTCGCCCCCGCCTCGATATCGTCCTCGGCGCCTTCTCTTGCCACCATCAGGCTTTCCGAACCGCCGGCGAGAAGGAAGACCAGCCGCTCCATCGGCCAGTTGAAGGTAGGATGAAGCTCCGCACCGTCCTGAACGGCGATGCGCCCGGATGTGCCCGCCCCGACATAGACGATGCGCCCATTGCCCGACCGCAGACGTTTGGATGCGCGTTCGATCACGCGCGTCAAAGCCGGAACGGCGTCGGCGATTGCGGTGAACGCCGTATTCTGCCCTTCAAGCAGCGCGTTCGTCAGCGCCTCGCCCTCGAGACGTTCGAGACTACCGTATCGCGCATTCGCGCTTTCGGTGGCTACCGCATTCGGTTCATCGTCGGACATCGTCGCTCGTCGTTCCAATCTGCATTCACATCGGTCAGTCGTTGCTTACTTACCGGATCATGTACCGCCCGGAACGGGATCGCCGGCAAAATGGCATGCGGCCAGACGGCCTTCATCCGCCTGCCCGATATCCTTTTCCAAACGCCGGCGCAGCAGGGCCGGTTCTTCATGCCGGCATAGTTCTTCAGCCATGAAGCAGCGCGGATGGAATGCGCAGCCCGAAGGGCGGTGTGCCGGATCCGGCAGTTCGCCGGAAAGGATGATGCGTTCGCCGCGCTCGGTACGCACAGCCTTCTTCGGCGGCACCGGGATCGCCGAGAGAAGCGCCCGCGAATACGGATGACGCGGGTCCTTGAAGAGAGCGCGCGTCTTACTCGCCTCGACGACGCGGCCCATGTACATGACCTCCGTCCGGTCGCACAGGTGGCGCACGACGGAAAGGTCGTGACTGATGAAGACGATCGAGAGATCGAGCTCCTTCCGCAACCGGGCGAGGAGGTTGATGATCTGCGACTGGATGGAGACGTCCAGCGCCGAAACCGATTCGTCGGCGACGATGACTTCGGGAGAAAGGGCGAGCGCGCGTGCGATGGCAATGCGCTGGCGCTGGCCGCCGGAGAACTCGTGCGGCAATCGATCGCCGGCGCTCGTCGGCAGCCCGACGATTTCCAGCAGCTCGCGCACGCGCGCATCGACCCCCTTGCGACCATGGACGACCAGCGGCTCGCCGACGATCGTGCGAACGCGGTGACGGGGATTGAGCGAACCGAACGGGTCCTGAAAGACGATCTGGATGCGCGCACGAGCACGCATCAGCGCGCGGCCGCGTGCCGTCGTCAGATCGGTGTCGCCGAGCCGGACCGAGCCTGAATCCGGCTCCTCGAGCCGCATCACCGAACGGGCGAGCGTGCTCTTGCCGCACCCCGATTCGCCGACGATGCCGAGGATCTCGCCGCGTTCGAGGTCGAGACTGACCCCATCGAGCGCCCGCACGCGACCGCCATCGGCCGCCGGATAGGTCTTCACCAGATCGCGCACTTCGAGGATGTTGGTCATGGCACGGGGTTCCAGCACCATGCCTTGTGCGCGCCACGCTCGACGAGCGGTGGGCGTTCCTCGCGGCACCGCTCCGTCGCGTGCGCGCACCGTTCGACGAAGGCGCAACCGGGCGGCCGGGCGCCCGGTGGCGGCACCATGCCGGGAATGGCGGGCAACTCGATATCGCAACCCTCCTCGCCGCCTGGAACCGTGTCGAGAAGCGCGTCGGTGTAGCGGTGCAGCGGTGCGTGGAAGAGCGCGTCGACCGGTCCCGTCTCGACGATGCGTCCGGCATACATCACCGCCGCGCGGTCGCAGGTTTCCGCCACGACGCCGAGATCGTGCGTGACGAAGACGCAGCCCATCGAGAATTCCTTCTGCATGCGCTTGATGAGTTCGAGGATCTGCGCCTGGATCGTCACGTCGAGCGCCGTCGTCGGTTCGTCGGCGATCAGGACGGCGGGCTGGCAGGCGAGCGCCATGGCGATCATCACGCGCTGTCGCTGGCCACCGGACATCTGGAACGGATAGCGCCGGCGATGCGCCTCGGGCAGCCCGACGAGCGCGAGGAGTTCGCCGACCCGCGCTTCGACCGCCGCCCGTTTCATGTCGCGATGAAGGCTCAGCGCCTCGCCGATCTGTTCGCCGACCCGCAGGACCGGGTTCAGCGACGTCATCGGCTCCTGAAAGATCATCGAGACGTGGTCGCCGCGCACGTCGTCCATCTGCGTATCGTCGAGCGCCAGCAGATCCCGGCCTTCCAGAAGGATGGCTCCGCCGGCGACCGCGACGCCCGGCTTCGGCAGGAGACCGAGCACGGCAAGCGCCGTCACGGTCTTGCCGCAACCCGATTCGCCGACGAGGCCGAGCGTCTCGCCGCGCGCGAGCGAAAAGCTCACATCCTCGACGAGCGCGCCGGCCGATGCGGCGAGCGAGAGGTTTCTGACTTCGAGAACGGTATCCGCCGGCGTCCCGGCTTCGGCCGCCGCGGCGTCGTCGCGAAGCTCGGCGCTTTCCGTCAACTGACGCCTCCGAGATCGGCGTTGTAATTGGTATGCATGTGGACTACCCTACGGTCATTCGCCGTGTCGCCGCAAGGCCTGCACCGTCTTTTTGAACGCTTCGCGCGTCGAAGGGAAAGCTTTCGTCCATGATCTCGAAACGTCTCGCCGCTACCTGTCTGGGTGCTGCCGTCGCATTCGCGTGCCTGCCGGCCCTGCCCGCCTCGGCCGCCACGCTCGATATCGCGATGGACACTTCGCCTTCCGGCCTCGACCCGCACATCGTTACGTCGTTCGCCTCCTTTCAGGTGATCCAGGGTACGATCTACGAGGGGCTGACGCGGGTGGACGCCAAGCTCGCCGTCGAGCCCTCGCTTGCGAAGTCGTGGAAGATTTCAGACGACGGAAAGACCTATACGTTCGACCTCCGGCAGGACGTGAAGTTCCACGACGGAAGCGCGATGACCGCCAAGGACGTCGCAGCCAGCCTGAAGCGCGTGGAGGATGTCGACACCGGCTCGCCGCTCGCAAGCCGCATCTCGACCGTCACCTCGATCGAAACGCCCGACGACCATACCGTCGTCCTTCACCTCTCGGAGCCGACCGCACCGCTGCTCGACGCCCTGAGCTCGATCGCGATCGTACCAGCGAAGTATCGCAAGGATACCGATACGCTCCAGCAGACGCCCGAAGGCACCGGACCCTTCAAGTTCGTGAGCTGGCAGCAGAACGTCGGCATCAAGCTTGCCGCCAACAAGAACTACTGGAAGAAGGGCGAGCCCAAGCTCGACGGCGTGAACTTCGACATCGTGCCGGAAGCAGCCACGCGTCAGGTCGGCCTGACGAGCGACAAGTACCAGATGCTCCCCAATATCGACGCCTCGGCGGCGCTGCAGCTCAAGGGCCGTCCGAACGTGAAGCTCGACGATACGGTCGAGCTTTCCTACACGCTGCTCGGCATGAACGTCGACCGCAAGCCGCTTGGCAACCCGAAGGTGCGCGAGGCGATCAACTACGCGATCAATCGCGGCGATCTGGTGAAGGGTGCACTCTTCGGTGCGGGCGTTCCGGCCGGGCCGCTTTCTCCGGCACTCAAGAACTGGGCCGAACCCGTCTCCTCCTTCCCCTGCTATTCGAGCAATCAGGACAAGGCACGCTCCCTGCTCAAGGAAGCCGGCGTTGCCGACGGCACCCAGCTCACGCTTCTCGTGCTGCCGCGCGACGATACGCGCGTCATGGCGCAGATCATCCAGCAGGAGCTTTCGGCCGTCGGCATCACCGTCAAGCTGGAAAGCCCGGAGATCGGCAAGTTCGTGCAGGACTGGCGCAACTCGAACTTCGATCTCTTCATCTCGGCCAACGGCGGATCGGCCGATCCCGACAACTACTTCTACCGCACCTTCCATTCGGGCGGTTCGACGAACGTCTTCAACTACAAGAACGAACAGCTCGACGCGCTCCTCGAAAAGGCGCGCACGCAGACGGACTTGGCCGCTCGCAAGAAGAGCTACGACACGATCCAGGAGATGACGGCGTGCAAGGGTCCGGTCGCGTTCCTGACCTACGCGCAGCTTTATACGGCGATGCGTTCGGACGTCGAGGGCTTCACCATGCGCGCCGACCGTTCGCTGTCGTCGCTCGCCGACGTGACGCTGAAGTAGCACCGCTGCGGCAGGGAACCGCCCACCGATGAAGATGCTTCGTGCCCGGCTTTTCGATCTGGCGATCGTGCTCGTCGGCGTGTCGCTGCTGGCCTTTTCGTTCATCCGCATGATCCCCGGCGACGCCGTGGCGATCATGCTGGGTGCGAATGCCGAGGTGACGCCCGAACGCATCGCGGCGGTGCGCCATCGCCTCGGCCTCGACCAGCCGGTCTACGAACAGTATTTCCATTGGGTCGGCAATGTGGTGCAGGGCGATTTCGGCGCGTCGATCTGGACGGGGAAGCCGGTGCTCCACGAGATCGCCACCCATGCGGGACCGACCGCCGAACTCACCGTCATCGCCCTCTTCCTCGCCGTCGTCCTGGCGGTGCCGACGGGCATTCTGATGGCACGCGTGCGCGGACGCGCCGGCGAACCGGTGATCCAGGCGACCTCCGTCGTCGGCCTGACGATACCGCCGTTCTGGCTCGGCATTCTCCTGATCCTGCTCTTCTCGACGCTCGCGCCGAACCTTTCCATTCTCGGCTACGTCCCGTTCTCGCAGGATCCGCTCGCCAATATTGGCCATCTGCTGCTGCCAGCCTTCGCCCTCAGCCTGCCGATCCTGGCGAACCTCGCGCGGCTCCTGCGCTCCACCCTTCTCGAAGCGCTGCAGCAGGACTATGTGCGCACGGCGCGCGCGAAAGGCGTTTCGGCACGCGGCGCCGTTTATCGCCATGCCCTTCGCAACGCGCTCATCCCCTTCGTCACCAGCGTCGGCATCATGGCCGGCTATCTCTTCGGCGGGGCGATCGTCATCGAACAGGTCTTCACGATACCGGGCCTCGGCCAGCTCATTCTGAGCGCCATCTCGCAGCGCGACTATCCCCTTCTTCAGGGCGCGATCCTGCTCGTCACGCTCGTCTTCGTGCTGGTCAACTTCGTGGTCGACCTGCTCTACGCCGTCATCGATCCGCGGGTATCGCACCGATGAGCCGCATCGAAGACAATGCCCCCGTCGCGGCCGGCGCACCGAAGCGCACGCGCCTTTTCGCCCTGCCGCGCATGCGTCGGCGGTCCGGCCTCTTCCGGTTCGCAGCCTGCCTCGTCGTCTTGGAGATCCTGGTGGCGCTTGCCGCGCCGCTCATCGCCCCCTACGACCCGCTCGCACAGGACATCGTCAACCGTATGTCCGGTCCGAGTGCCGTCCACTGGCTCGGCACCGACCAGATCGGGCGCGACGTGCTGTCCCGTCTCATCTACGGATTGCGCTCGTCGTTGACGATCTCGGCGGCGGCCGTCTTCGTGGCGCTGTTCGTCGGCGGTACGCTCGGGCTTCTCGCCGCCTATTACCGCGGGCTTGCCGAACGCGTCATCATGCGGCTGATGGATATCCTCTTCGCCTTTCCGATCATGCTGCTCGCGATCGGCGTCATCGCCGTGCTCGGTGCGGGCAGCCTGCCGACCGCCCTTGCGATCGCCATCGTCTATTCTCCGATCTTCGCGCGGCTCCTGCGCGGCCCGGCGCTCGCCATCACCCGGAGCGACTACGTCGACGCCGCGCGCTCGATCGGTGCGTCGGACCTGCGCATCATCTTCATGCACATCCTGCCGAACCTCGTCAGCGTCATCCTCGTACAGGTGAGCCTGCTGCTTTCGGCGGCGATCCTCGTCGAAGCGTCCCTCTCCTTCCTCGGCCTTGGCACGCAGCCGCCAACGCCCTCGCTCGGCATGATGCTTTCGCAGGGTCGCAACTTCCTCTTCCTCAATCCGTGGCCGGCGATCTTCTCCGGTCTCGCCATCGTCGTCGTCGCCTTCGGGCTCAACCTCTTCGGCGATGCGCTGCGCGACGAACTGGATCCCCGCCTTCGGGGCGGAAGCTGAAACTTCCGGCCGGGCCGGCCAAGCGCCGTATTGTTTCGATCTCCCGCCGGGGACCTCGATGTTCGATGGTCCTGATTGGTATATTAATAGAGCCCAATTCGGATAAAGGCCTTTACTTGCGCAAGCGGCTCATGAAACCTTCGGGTCGCAACAACGGATCGATCGGGGGTGAACGTTGGCGACGCTATCGCTCGACAAGGTTTCCAAGCGTTTCGGAGAGACCGAAGTGCTGCACGGGATCGATCTCGAGATCGCCGACCAGGAATTCGTCGTCTTCGTCGGGCCATCGGGCTGCGGCAAGTCCACGCTTCTGCGCCTGATCGCGGGCCTCGAACCGATCAGCGGCGGAACGCTGCGCGTCAACGACGCGGACATGACGCGGGTGCCGCCGGCACGCCGTGACATCGCCATGGTCTTCCAGTCCTACGCGCTTTATCCGCACATGGACGTCTACGAGAACATGGCCTTCGGCGTGCGCATCCTCGGCCTGACGAAGGACGAGATCGACGGGCGCGTACACGAGGCCGCCCGCATGCTGCAGCTCGAGCCGCTGCTCAAACGCAAGCCGCGCGAGCTTTCCGGCGGCCAGCGCCAGCGCGTCGCGATCGGCCGGGCGATCACCCGCAAGCCGAAGGTTTTCCTGCTCGACGAGCCGCTCTCCAACCTCGACGCGGCCCTGCGCTCGCAGGTGCGCCTGGAAATCGCCCGCCTGCACCGCGAGATCGGCGGCACGATGATCTACGTCACCCACGACCAGATCGAGGCGATGACGCTCGCCGACAAGATCGTCGTGATGAACGAGGGCCGTATCGAACAGGTCGGCAGCCCGCGCGAACTCTACGAAACGCCGGCCAACGCCTTCGTCGGCACCTTCATCGGTTCGCCGAAGATGACCCTCGTCACCGCCCGGCGCGAGGGCCGGCGCTTTTCGCTTTCCGATGGCGGAGCGATCGAAGCCGATGCGCCGGCGGACGCAAAGGGCGACGTCATGCTCGGCATGCGTCCCGATGCCCTCACGCTCACCCGCGACCGCACGGCCGAAGGCTTCGAGGCCGAGACGGTCTACACGGAATATCTTGGCAACGAGGCCTACGCCTATGTGCGCCTCGCCGACGGCACGATGGCCGCCGTCGCCGTTCCGCCGAACGAGGATTACGGTCCGGACGAACCGGTGCGCGTGCAGGCGCGGTCGGGCATGCTGCATTTCTTCGACCCGGAAAGCGGCAGGCGACTTCGGCACGGTTCGCTGGCCGACGAACGGGGGGATTTCAATCGAGTGGAACAGGCAAGGAGGTAGACGTGTCCGTATTCAAGACCCTTGGTATCGCCGCCGGCGCAGCGGCGATCGCGGCTTCGATGGTGCCCGCGAGCGCGAGCGATCTGACGTTCTGGAGCTGGCGCCAGGAGGACAAGAGCCAGTACGAGAAGTACATCACGATGTTCGAGAAGGACCATCCCGACACGCATATTAAGTTCAAGGCGTACGAGGCGGACAACTACGCCACGATCCTTTCGACGGCGCTCGCCGGCGACCAGGGACCGGACCTGATGATGGTGCGTGCCTACGGCGCGTTCGAATCCGTGGCGGGCCCAGGCTACCTGATGGATCTCGACAGCAAGATCCCGGCGCTCGACACGTTCCCGAAGGCGGCGATCAAGGCCGAGACCTTGCGCTCCGACGGCAAGGTCTACGCCGTCCCCTTCGCCTCGCAGACCATGCTCGTCATGTACAACAAGGCAGTCTTTAAGAAGAACGGCATCGAGCCGCCGAAGACTTGGGACGACCTGATGGCGGACTGCAAGAAGCTGAAGCAGGCCGGCATCTACCCCTTCGCGAACGGTACGGCGACCGCCTGGCAGAACGAGACCATCGTCTTCGCGCTCGGCTCGTCCATCATGGGCAAGGGCTTCTACGACGACCTGCAGGCCGGCAAGGCGACGTTCGAGGACCCGCGCTTCGTCGAGGCGCTCGCCAAGCTCGACGCGGTCAAGAAATATTTCCCCAACGGTTTCACGGGGATCGACTACCCCTCCTCCCAGCAACTCTTCGCGTCGGGCATGGCGGGCATGTTCGCCGGCGGGTCGTTCGAGATCGCCAACTTCAAGCAGCAGAATCCCAAACTCGATATCGGCGTCTTTCCCGCTCCGCCGGAAAAGACCGGCAAGGATGCGCTCGTCAGCGTCTTCTACGATGGCGGCTATGCGGCCAACGCCAAAACCGAACACCCGAAGGAGGCGCTCGAGTTCCTGAAGTTCCTTGCCTCGAAGAAGTTCGGCCAGGCCTTCGCGAACGGCCTCGGCAACGTTTCCCCGGTTCCCGGCGTGCAGTTCAAGTCGCCGCTGCTCTCGCGTATCGCCGATCTGAACACGACATCGATCCCCTACGTCATGCTGGTCGATTTCCGCTACGAAAAGCCGAGTGGCTCGGTGGTTCTGCAACAGCAGATCCAGAAGATGATGGCCGGCAAGGCCACGCCGAAGGAAGTCGGCGCCAAGCTGACCAAGGATCTGGCAACGTACTACAAGCCGTTCCAGAACCAGTAACAGCACGTGCGCGCGCCGGCGTGGCGAACGGCGGCGTGCGACATTGCCGGGCAACGACGAAGGGAATGAGGAGGCGATGTTCGGAATGCGGATAACGCGACGCGGCCTGTGGATCGCCTGTCTGATCGTGCCCCCGGTTCTCGTCCTCGCGCTCTTCACGGTCTACCCGATCGTCACGGCGCTCGGCTACGCCTTCTTCGACTGGAACGGCGCGGCGCAGGGCGACTTCGTCTTCCTTCAGAACTTCCGGGACGTGCTCTTCCGCGAACCCTTCGCGACGTGGACCCGCAACGCCTTCCTGCACAACATCGTCGTCTTCGCGGTGCTGATGGTCGTGCAGAACGGCATCGGCTTCCTGATCGCCTACGCGCTATGGCGCAACCTGCCGGGCGCGCGCTTCCATCGCGTCGCGGTCTTCCTGCCGGTCGTCCTGTCGACGATCATCGTCGGCTTCGTCTGGAAGCTCTTCTTCAATCCGCTCTTCGGTCTGGTGAACCAGACACTGCGGGCGATCGGCCTCGACATGCTCGCCCAACCCTGGCTCGGACAGAGCTCGACGGCGCTCGGCGCGCTCATTCTCGTCAACGCCTGGCACTGGATCGGATTTCCCTCGCTCATCTATCTCGCCGGCATGCAGCGCATCCCGGGCGAGATCATGGATGCCGCCCGCATGGACCGCGACAGCGAACTCTCGATCCTCAGGCGCATCGTCTGGCCGCTGATCGCGCCGAGCGCGACCATCGTCTTCATCCTCACCTTCATCGGCTCGTTCAACTGGTTCGAACTTCCCTACATCATGGCGGGCGTCGACGGCTCGCCCTACGGCTCGACCGACGTTCTCGGCCTTTATTTCTACCGTACCGCCTTCGGCAACCAGAGCGCCGGCACGCAGGACTTCGGCCACGGTAGCGCGCTCGCCGTCATCACCTTCCTCTTCATTGCCGTCGTCGCCGGCTTCTGGACGGTGCACCTGCGCAAGCGCGAGATCGAGCTATGACGGCGGTGGACGCTTCCCGAAACGCCGCCGCGCGCGAGCGCTCCGGCCTCGGCGTCTTCACGCAGGACGCGCTCCTGCAGATCTTCCTGATCGCGAACACGTTCATCATGCTGTTCCCGATCCTCGTCATGGTGCTGAACGGGTTCAAGACGAATGCCGAGATCTTCTCCTCGCCGTTCGCGCTGCCCAATTTCCAGAACCTTTCGAATTTCGAGGCGATCGCCACCGGCACGAGCTTCGTGCGCTACCTCTTCAATTCCGTGCTCGTCACCGGTCTTTCCATCGGCTTCATCCTGATCCTCGGAACGATGGCCGCCTACGCGATCGCGCGCTACGCCTTTCGCGGGTCCGGCCTGCTGCTCCTCTTCTTCATCGCCGGCCTGACCGTGCCGCTGAAGCTCGCGATCATTCCGCTCTTCATCCTCATGCGCGATCTCGGCCTTCTCGATACGCAGTTTTCGCTGATCTGCGTCTATACGGCGATGGGCCTGCCCTCGACGGTCTTCATCATGACCGGTTTCATCCGAACCCTGCCGCGCGACCTCGAGGACGCCGCCCGCATGGACGGTGCAAGCGAGTTCAAGATCATGCGGTCAGTCATTCTGCCGCTGGCGCGCCCCGCCATGGTCATCGCCGCCATCCAGAACCTCGTGCCGATCTGGAACGACTTCTTCTTCCCCCTGGTCTTCATCCAGACGGAATCGCTGAAGACCCTGCCGCAGGGGCTGACGACCTTCATGGGCGAATACAACACGAACTGGGGCGTGCTCTTCGCGGGCCTGACGCTGGCCGCGGCGCCGATCACCCTGGTTTACATCGTGCTGTCGCGTCAGTTCATCAACGGTATGACCTCGGGAGCCGTGAAATGAGCGCCATTCCCAAAGGCTGCCTCGTCGTCTCCTGCCAGGCGCGCGTCGACAACCCGCTGCACGGCCCGCAGTTCATGGGCGCGATGGCGCGTGCGGCGGCCGAAGGCGGTGCCGGTGCCCTTCGCGTCAACGGCCCCGAGGACATCGCGGCGGCACGCGAGGCCGGACTGCCGATCATCGGCATCAACAAGATCTTCTCCGACCATCCGGTCTACATCACGCCGAGCTTCGAAGCGGCCGAGGCCGTCGCGCGTGCCGGCGCCGATATCGTCGCACTCGACTGCACGCATCGCCCCCATCCGTGCGAAGCACCCGAGGTCCTCGTGCGCCGCATCCGCGAAGAACTCGATCGTCCAGTCTTCGCCGACATTTCCACCCTCGAAGAAGGCATCGCGGCCGAGGCGATGGGCGCGGCCTACGTCGCGACGACGCTCGCCGGCCATACCGGCGGCCCGGTCCCCGCCCTGCCCGATCTCGCGCTGATCGAAGCGCTTGCGAGCCGCTGCACCGTTCCGGTCGTCGCGGAAGGGCGCTTCAACACACCAGAACTCGCAAGGGCGGCGATCGACGCCGGTGCGCACGCCGTCGTCGTCGGCACGATGATCACCAATCCGCGCGAGATCACCCGCGCATTCGCCGCACGGGTTTCTCCCGCATGAACACGACGTTCCTCGGTATCGACATGGGCGGCACCGGTTCGCGTTTCGCGCTCGTGGATCGTGACGGAACCCTCATCGTCCGCGGCGTGGCGGGTGGCGGCACCGGTAACCTTTTCAGCGATGCCGCGCGAAGCGAATTCCATGAGGCGATCGCCGAGATCGCGACGGCCTGCAGACCGCATGCGATCACGGCGACCGTCGCCGGCATCACCGGCCTCGGCGCGCCGGTCGAACCGACCGCGCGGGGGATCCTCGCCGACGTCCTCGATCTGCCGGTCGATGCCATCGGCCTCTTCAACGACGCCGAACTCGCCTATCACGCCGCATTCTCGCCCGGCGAAGGTCATCTGATCGCGGCCGGAACGGGTACGATCGGCCTTCATGTCGCACCCGACGGAACGTCGACGCGCGTCGGCGGACGCGGTCCGCTGATCGACGATGCCGGTTCGGGAAGCTGGCTCGCCTTGCGCGCGCTCGAAGCCGTCTTCCGCGATATCGACCGGAACGGCCGGCCTACCGAAACGGCGATCCTCGCGCGCCACCTCTTCGCGGCGATCGATGGATACGACTGGGATACGGTGCGCGGCTACGTCTACGGCAACGGCCGGGGAAAACTCGGCGAACTGGCCGTTGCCGTCAGCGCCGCCGAAAGCGAGGGTGATCCTATTGCCGCCGATCTGATGAAACGCGCCGGCGACGAACTCGCCCTTCTGGCAAACGCACTTCGCGCCCGTTGCGGGCGGCTCCCGATCCACGTTACCGGCCGCGTTCCGTCGCTTTCGCCCGTGCTGCGCGACACGTTCAGGCAAGCGCTTGGCGACGTGCAGATACGCTTCGAGGCGATCGACGTCGCGCTGGCGGCAGCGCAACTGGCTGTGAAAAACTTCGGCGGAAGGGCCCGATGACCGCGAAATGCCCGAGCGTCGGCGAGCAGGAAAAGCTCGTCGAATGGCTGAACCTGAACGCGAAGGCGAGCGGGCCGATCTACATGCAGCTTGCCGAGCGCATGCGGGCCGCAATCCTCAGTGGCCATTTCGATTCCACCTCGCCCCTTCCGCCCGAGCGCGAGCTTTCCGCGCTCATCGGCGTTTCGCGAACCACCGTGCGCAAGTCGATCGACGTCCTCGTCGCCGAAGGCCTGCTCGACCAGCGACACGGCTCCGGCACCTATGTGATCCCGCGCGTGGAGCAACGGCTGTGGGGGTTGCGAAGTTTTTCTCAGGAAATTCGCGCGCGGGGGATGAACCCGTCTTCGGTAGTGCTCGAAAAAACCGTTGCGCAACCCGCTTCGGAGGAGATGCTGGCACTCGGCCTCGGCTCCGAAGCGCGTGTGTTGCGCTACAACCGGTTGCGGCTTGCCGACGATGTTCCGATGGCGATCGAACGGGTGACGATCGAACACAGCCTCATCGGCGACATCGCCGAGATCGGAGATTCGCTTTACGAGACGCTCGCTCAGCGCGGGCGCCCGCCGGTTCGCGCGCTTCAGCGCATTTCCGCCGATACCGTTTCGCCGCGGGATGCCGAACTCCTGTCGGTGCGGCCGGATTCCGCCGTGCTCGTCCTCGAACGGCGCAGCTACACGGCGGACGGGACGGTCCTCGAATTCACGCGCTCGACCTACCGGGCGGACCGGTACGATTTCATCGTCGAGCTGACGATGCAGGAAAACGGCGTCGATCTCGTCCGCGTCTGATCCGGCGATCGCGACACACGGCACGCTTAACGACGCGTTAACCACGCCGGGCGCAAGCTCCGCGCCAATCGTCCACGTCGCGTAGAGAAACGGGAGCGGGTTCTCTTTCGAGCCCGGAGAGAGCATGGATCGCATACGCATAGTCGGTGGCCATCGTCTGAACGGCAGCATTCCGATCTCGGGTGCGAAGAACGC
>NZ_VHLH01000033.1 GCF_006516965.1 Pararhizobium mangrovi
GGCACCGTCCCCATGGCGGGATAAACGACACCGTGCCCATCAGCCGCCTCGGTCTCGATCAGGACAACCTGTTGAGGCTCCACATCTAGGGAGTGCGGACTGATCCTCGAGATGGTTTGAAGGCTTCCGGGTCAGATGGCTCGATCAGTCTTCAAACCTTCTTCGGGGGGGGGGCGGTCGCTCCGTCAGTCCGGATCGGCGCCGTAGGTCTCTGCCGGAGGGGCTGGCTTGAAGTACCGTGCGAAGAGGATCGGCAAGATGAAGCCGGCGATCGCCAGCGTCCACAGGCCGATCGAAAGCCACGTGCCGACGAGCGTGCTCCAGTCACCGTTCGAGATCGTCATGGCGCGTCGAAGGTTGGCTTCCATCTGGTTGCCGAGCAAGACGCCCATGATGACCGGAACGAGCGGTACATCGAGCTTGCGCAAGACCCACCCAAGCAAGCCGAAGCCGACCATCACGATCATGTCGAAGGTTGAACCGGAAATCCCGTAGATGCCGACGAACGAGATCATCGCGACGGCCGGCATCAGATATTTCGTGGGCACGAGAAGCACGCGCACGAAGAGGCCGACCATCGGGATGTTGAGCGCGAGCAGCATGAAGTTGCCAATGAAGAGCGCGGCGATCAGGCCCCATACGACATCGGGGTTCGACTGGAGGAGCAATGGACTGGGCGTGATGTTCAGGGCGAGGAGCATGGCAAGGAGAACAGCCGTGGTTCCCGATCCCGGTACGCCGAGCGCGAGCATGGGAACGAGCGCCCCGCCGGCTGCGGCGTTGTTGCCGGACTCGGGTGCAACCACGCCGCGCGGGTCGCCTTTCCCGAACGTTTTGTCGGTGTCCTTGAGGCGTTTCTCGAGAGCGTAGCTCATGAACGAGCCGAGCGATGCCCCGGCTCCCGGCAGGACACCGGAGATGAAGCCGACGACTGTTCCGCGCGTCACCGTGCCGACCGACGCCTTCATCGTCGAAAGCGGCGGCGTCAGCCGGCCGATCGGCGGGCGCTTGTCGGCCGTATCGTGTTCCGTGCCGCGATTTTCCAGGAACACGAAAACTTCCGAAAGCGCGAAGAGGCCGACGATCGCGACGAGGAAGTTGATGCCGTCGTAGAGATGGACCTGGCCGAAGGAAAAGCGCGGCACGCCCGTCTGCCCATCGACGCCGATCATCGCGATGCCGAGCCCGAGGGCCGCGGCAAGCGCGGCCTTCGCCTGGTTGCGGCTGGAGATCCCGCCGAGTGTGGCGAATGCGAGCGTGAACAGCGCGAAATACTCGGCCGGGCCGAAGAGCAGTGCGACCCGCACGAGCTGCGGCGCCAGGAAGACGAGGCCCCAGGTCGCGAAGAACGAGCCGACGAAGGAGGCGTAGCCCGATAGCGCGAGCGCTTCGCCGGCGCGCCCCTGTTGGGCCATCGGGTAGCCGTCGAGCGTCGTCATCACGGCCGGTTCGTCGCCCGGTATGTTCAGAAGGATCGACGAGATGCGCCCACCATACATCGCGCCGTAATAGACGCTCGTCAGCAGGATCAGAGCGGGGGTCGCCGGCAGGCCGAGCGTGAAGGCGAGCGGGATGAGGATTGCGACGCCGTTCGACGGGCCAAGGCCCGGCAGCGCGCCGATGATGGTTCCGAGAAAGCAGCCGAGAAAAGCGAGCGCAAGGTTCTCGAACGTCAACGCGACGAGGAAGCCGTGGGAAAGCGCGGCGAGTGCGTCCATGAGGAGCCGTCCTAGAAGCCTAAAATGCCGCGGGCGAGCGACAGTCCGAGAATGAGGTGAAAGATGACGTAGATCCCGATGGAGATCGCGATACCGGCGATCACGGACGCGGGGATCGACGCGCCAAGGCGCCAGGCGAGGTAGGCCGATACGACTGCGGTGGGGATCACGAAGCCGATGCTCGGCAACATCATCGCGTAGGCGATCATTACGGCCGCCGCCATCGAGATCTCTAGGAAACGCGGAGCCGCCGGCCAGACCGGATCGCCGTCGGGCCGCAGGAGGATCACGAGGCTGGAGATGCCGAGCACCGCGCCGATGATGATCGGGAACGTCTTCGGCCCGATCGGATCGGAGACGAAACTCTCCTGGATCAGTGTCGCCTGCCAGATGTAGAAGGCGGCGAGAAGCATGCCGAGCCCACCGAAGATGCGGTCGCTCATGTTGCCCTCCATCGGGCAGGTGTTGCCGGTTCGAAGAAAGCGGAAATCCGATCGGGGCGAGTGCGGCGAAGCCTCGCCCCGATCGCGTAGGTGAGCCTTACTTGATCAGGCCGATTTCGCGCGAAAGATCCTGGATGTCGGAGATCGATCCCTTCACGAAGGATTCGAACTTCGCACCACTGAGGTCGAGCGGCGCGAGGTTGTTCTGCGCCATGATCTTCTTCCACTCGTCCGACTTGTAGACCTTGTCGATGGCCCCGACCCAGTACTCGTAGGCGGCGTCCGACATGTTGCCGGGACCGTAGAAGCCGCGCCAGTTGGCGCCCACCACATCGATGCCCTCTTCCTTCGCGGTCGGGAACTTCGACATGTCACCCTTCAGGCGCTCGGGAGCGAGCACGGCGAGCACGCGGATGTCTCCGGACTTCACGAAGCCGTTCGCCTCGGATGCATCGCCGGAGAAGGCCTGGATCTTACCGGCAAGGAGCTGGGTGATCGCTTCGCCGCCGCCTTCGAACGGCACGTACTTGATCGAACGCACGTCGGAGATGCCGTCCTTCTTCGCAAGAAGCAGGATCTTCAGGTGGTCCCAGCCGCCGACGGCCGATCCGCCGGCGAAGGCGATCGACGAGGGATCCTTCTTCACCTTGTCCATGAGTTCGCTCAGCGATTTGATCGGCGAATTCTTGGACACGGCAACGACGCCGTAATCCGCGCCGACCGACCCGATCCACCGGACCTAATCCATCGTATTGCCGGGAAAGGCATTTTCGCCAAGCCGCGTTGCTGTCGCGGAGGATGCCGCGACGATCAGGTTGTTGTCCTTGTCGCGCTTGTTCACGACCTCGGCATAGGCGACGCCGCCACTGGCGCCGGTGAGGTTCGTCACCTGCATGGTGCCTGGAATGATCTTCAGGTCCCGCAGGGTCTTGCCGACCTGGCGGCACGTGAAGTCCCAGCCGCCACCGGGAGCAGCCGGCGCGATGCATTCGGTGCTGCCGGGGTCGAATGCGTTCGCCGAGGCGAACGGCAGAGCCGCGAACACGGCGCCTGCAATCACGACCGTCCGGAATAAAGAAGAGATTGGCATGTTGATCCTCCCATTGTGAATGATGGTTCCTGGCTTGCTGCCAGACAGCGTCAAACGGCACCGCTTTCGTAAAGATGGTCGATCTCGTCCGTGCGGTATCCGAGCTCCTCGAGAATGGACGTGTTGTCCTGACCCAATGTCGGCGGCGGTGTGTTCACCGTCGGTGCCTTGCCGTCGAACTTCATTCCCGGCCCGACCACGGAAACCGGTCGGTCGACACCGGGTACGGAGGGGAACGTCTCCACCATGCCGCGCTCGCGGATCAACGGGTGATCGAGGACCTGCGGAACGGAAAGGATCGGGCCCGCCGGGACGCCAATGGCGTTCAGTTCATCGACCCATTCGGCCGCAGGGCGGGTCTTGAGCGACTTTTCGAGTTCATCCCGCAAGGCGAAGCGGTTTGCCTTGCGATGTTCGCGCGTCGCGAAGCGCTCGTCCGAGAGCAGATCCGCGCGATCGATGTGTCGCACGAGGGCGTTCCACTGCTCGTCCTTGTTCGCCGCGATGTTGATGACGCCGTCCTCGGCGGCGAACGCGCCGGAGGGTGCCGAGGTCAGGTTCTCGTTGCCGTTCGCCGTTGGAGGTACGCCGGCGATCAGCCAGTTCGAGACGGCCCAGCCCATTGTCGCGAGAACGGCTTCCAGCATCGAGACATCGATGAAGGTGCCACGTTCCTTGGCGTTCAAAGCCGATGCGATCGCAAAAGCGGCCGTCATTCCGCCGATCGTGTCGGCAATCGGATATCCGACACGAAGGGGTGCCGTCGCCTCGTCGCCGGTGATCGACATCACGCCCGACGCCCCCTGAATGATCTGATCGTAGGCCGGTCGATCGCTCCAGTCGCCATCCTGACCGAAGCCGGAAATGGCGCAGTAGATCAACCGGGGGTTCACCGTACGCAGCGTCTCGTAGCCGACGCCGAGCCGGTCCATCACGCCCGGGCGGTAGTTCTCGACGAGGACGTCCGCCGTAGCCACAAGACGGCGAAGGACTTCCTTGCCTTCCGGAGATTTCAGATTGATCGTGACCGACTTCTTTCCAGCGTTCTGAGCGAGAAAGGAAACCCCCATGTTCGCGTCGTTGAGACCAGCATCGGCACCAAGTTGGCGTGCCAGGTCGCCCCTGCCGGGTGCCTCGACCTTGATCACCTCGGCGCCCATATGGGAGAGCTGATGACAGCAGAACGGCCCCGCGAGCACGTTCGTCAGGTCGAGCACGCGGATGGACTGCAATGTTTCCGTCACGGTTATTCCTCGTTGATGTCTTGAAGGGTTAGGAGCGAAACGGTATTCGTGCAACACGAATGCAATCCGGTTCTGTCCAGTAGAACGCACATGTCATTGGATCGTGTCACGAAGGAACACCGGGTCGAGTCGGTGGAAAGGGCGCTTTCGATACTCGAAGCGTTCTCGGATCGCCGGCGGAACCTTGCGTTGAGCGAACTGGCCGACGAGACAGGGTTGTACAAGAGCACGATCCTGCGGCTGGCCTCGTCGCTTGAACGATACGGTTACCTTCGCCGCGACGACGCTTCCCGTTTTCGGTTGGGGCCAAGCCTTTGGCGGCTCGGTTCGATCTACCGACAGGATTTCGGCCTGGGCGAACACATACGGCCGGTATTGCGCCGGCTCGTGACGGCAACTGGCGAAACCGCCTCGTTCTACGTGCTCGAAATGGACGAGCGACTATGCCTCTACCGCGAAAACTCGCCGAATAGCGTTCGGCATCATCTGGAAGAAGGTTCGCGGCTCTCGTTGGATCGCGGGGCCGCCGGTCACGTGCTCCGTGCCTACGGTGCGGGCAGCGGGAACGCACAGCAGCTGCTTCGCCCCGATGGCGGATGTATCTCGGTGGGCGAGCGCAATCCGGATATCGCGGCGGTCGCCGCGCCGGTTCATGATCGTGACGGCGCGTTACATGGGGCGCTCGCCGTATCAGGCTTGCGCAGCCGGTTCGATGCAGAACGGCGTACGCACGCGCTCGAACTGGTTCTCGAAGCATGCAGGGAACTGGGCACGGTGGCGTGACCTGGCGATGGGGTTCCGATCTCCGTAGCCTACGGTTCCATCTGATCCGTAGCGTCATTCGAGCATTGAGAGCGATCACCGCTCCGGTCGGGCGGACCCACAATGTCGCGTCTGCTTGACAACCCGCATGGCGGCTACGAAATTCTGTCTAGCGAACTATGGTTCTGCCAGGCGGACCGAAGGGGTAAATAATGGACGTGACGATAAGCGAGGTTGGGCCGCGCGACGGTCTTCAAAGCATCGAGCGAACCATGTCAACGACGCTCAAGGTCGCTTGGATCAGGGCGCTCGCCGCTTCCGGTCTGCGCGAGATCGAGGTGGGGTCGTTCGTTTCACCGCGCCTCCTTCCGCAGATGGCCGATTGTGGCGACGTCGTCCGCGCCCTACACAGCGATACGGAAAATCCCCCCGCGTTCGACATTCTCGCGCTCGTTCCGAACCTGAAAGGCGCCGAGGCCGCCATCGCGGCCGGTGTGACGCGCGTGTCGGTGCCGATCTCCGCATCCGAGACGCATTCGCGCCGCAACATCAACCGGACGACCGACGAAGCGATCGCGGAATTCGCACGGATCTGCGCCCACCATCGCGAACACGGCGGCGTCTCGGAATGCACGGGCGTCGAAGCCGGTATTTCGACGGCGTTCGGCTGCACCTACGAGGGCGTGGTCGACGAGGATCGCGTGATCGACATTGCGGTGAAGCTCGCGGAAGCGGGCGCTGAAAGCGTCGGGCTCTCCGACACGACGGGCTACGCCAATCCGGCGCAGGTAAAACGCCTGTTCACGCGGCTTGATGCGGAGATCGGCGAACGGGCAGGCGGCGCTCATTTCCACAACACGCGCGGACAGGGCCTCGCGAACGTGGTGGCCGCCCTCGAGGCGGGCGTACGGACCTTCGACAGTTCGCAGGCCGGCCTTGGCGGATGCCCGTACGCACCGGGTGCCAGCGGCAACATCGTGACGGAGGATCTCGTGTTCCTGCTCGAAGCGATGGGTCTCGATACCGGCATTCGCATGGATGCACTGCTTGCCGCGCGCGACGTTCTTCGCGAGGCCCTTCCGGGCGAGCCGCTCTACGGCAACGTTCCCGATGCGGGCCTGCCGCTCGGCTTCCGCTACGCACACGAGGCCGCCTGAGCCATGACCGGAACGCTTCGCGTCGAGCGGTTCGAGGGATGGGCGCGGCTGACGCTCGATCGTCCCGCCAAGCGCAACGCGCTCGACCGGGCACTGCGTATGGCGCTTTCGAAGGAACTGGAGGCGTTGCGCGGGGAAGCGAGCGCCGTGGTGCTGGCTGCGAACGGCGACGTCTTTTGTGCAGGGCTGGACCTGAAGGAGCGCGAAGCTGACAAGGCGCAGGGCGACCGCGACAGCGCGAATGACGAATGGCGCGCTCTGGCGTTGCTGCTGCGCGAACATCCGGCGATCATCGTTACGGCCGTGACAGGCCTTGCGATCGGCGCAGGCGCGACGCTCGTCGGCGTCAGCGATCTGGCGATCGCGAGCGACGACGCAGCCTTGCGGTTGCCGGAAGCCGCGCTCGGAAGCTACGCGGCGCTTTCCGGGCCGGTGACACAACCCGAATTGTCGCGAAAGCGGGCGGCGTGGCTGCTGCTTTCGAACGAGGATGTTCCGGCAGCGGATGCCCTGGCGTGGGGCCTCGTCAACGAGGTTCGACCACGTGATACCGTCGTCGCGCGTGCGGGGGAACTCGCAACCCGGATTGCGGGCTACGATCGCGCCGTCGTCGAGGAGATCAAGCGCGCTCTCGACAGCGCGCCTTCCGCCATGCGCAATCTCACCGGTTCGCTCGATTTCGGCCAAGCGGTAAACAGGCGGATCCGTTCGCGGACGGATGCTGCCGACCGGGAACTGGCGCGCTTCGCCACCGAGGGACCGAAACGGTCGAGCACCATGGACGACGGGTAGCGTACGACCGATCGAAAGCGACGAGGCCGAATGAATGTGACGGACGATACGGCCAAATGACCGACTTCCAGCTTTACCTTGATCATAATTCCAAAAATGGAAAGGCCTTGTCACTCAGGCTGGCAACGGGCCCTTTCTTGAGCATTTTTACGATCTCGCATGTCGGGCGGAACGGTACCAGCATGCGTTCGGCTTCGACATGCCGCGCCTCGAAGCGTGATCTGCGTTCGACTGGCTCGTTGAGGAAACGTCGGAGATCATGGTCGCATGGAGCGCATACGTGAGAGAGTTCGAAGCGTTGTAAGCGCAATCGGGGCAGGCGAGCGAACGGGCGGTAACTTTGGGAGGGTGCTGCGTCAGGCAGAGGCGCACTGAACGCGATCGATGTGCAAGCCATCCGCCAGCAAATCGGTCGCCCAAGTGTCGACGACGGTCTTGTCGGTCGCAAAGACGACTCGTGACGTCAGACCTCGAGTACGATCTTGGCGGCCGCGACCGTGCCGGCGTCGATGTCGCGGAAGGCCTGTGGGCCGTCCTTCAAGCGACGGCGCTCGGTCCACGAGATCGCTCCGAAGCGGGCCGACTCCAAACTCTGGACGGTGTCAGTGAAGTCCTTGGGCGTATAGCAGTAGGCGCCCGTTAGCGTAATCTCCTGTAGCGTGATCTTTCGAATATCGAGACCGCCCGCATCGGGCAGCAGACCGATATGGACGATCACGCCGCCGGGTCTGACCATGCGGCAGGCGGCAGCACGCGTCGCCGTGGCGCCGACGGCGTCGACGACGAGGTCGACGCTGCTGTCGGACGGACCTTCGCCGGGGGATGGGTTATAGATGTCCAGCCCGCCGATCGTGCCAAGCGTCTCGCGGCGAAGCGCGTTCGTCTCGCCGACGCTGATCTCAACGGCTGAAAACAGCCGGGCGACGAGCGCGGTAGCAAGGCCGATCGCGCCGCCGCCGAGGACCGCGACGCGAGAAGCCGCAATCGGGCCATGCAGCTTCTCCGACGCGATCCTGACCGCATGCCAGGCGACCGCGATCGGTTCGGCGAGCGCCGCCTCGCTTGCCGGCAGCCGATCGGAGATCGCCACGAGATTGCGTTCGGGTACGCGCACATATTGCGCAAAGGCGCCGGGTCGCGGAGGCATCGATAGAATCTGGCGGGTCGGCGATAGATGTGTGCGGCCCTCGAGAGCGAAGGGGCACAGCGGGTCGACGACCAACGGATTGACGGTCACACGCTCGCCCGCCCTGGGACCATAGGCGATCGTGCCGGCCGCCTCGTGGCCGAGGATCAGCGGTGCCGGCCGGCGAGCGTCGAGCCCATGATAGGCATGCATATCCGATCCGCAGATGCCGACGGCTTCGACCTTGACGACCACTTCGTCGTTACTCGGTCGAGGATCGGGCTCGTCGCGCAGGACGATCTGGTTCGCTCCAGTGTAGACGAGGGCCTTCATCATCGTCTCCTATTTGGCCGTGAAACCGCCATCGACCGCGATCGTCTGGCCGGTGACGTAGGCCGATGCGTCGGAAGCGAGAAAGATCGTCGTGCCGTAAAGATCCTCCAGTTCTCCGTTGCGGCCGATCGCGGTCTGGGCTGCAAGACGGCCAGCGCGCTCGGCGTCCCCGAAAACCGGCGCAGTCAGCGGCGTCGGGAAGAAACCCGGTGCGATCGCATTGCAGGTCACGCCGTGGCGCGACCACTCCTCGGCGATCGCCCGCGTCAACTGCACGATGCCGCCCTTGGCCGCGCCGTACGGCGCGGAGTCCGGAAAGGCTCGGGTGCTTTGAAGTGATGCGATGTTGACGATGCGGCCACGCCCGCGCTCGGCCATCGCCGGTGCGAACGCCTGGGCGAGCAGAAACGGGGCGCGCAGGTGGATCGCCATGTGCAGGTCGAAGGCATCCGCGCTGACGGTGCTAAACGGCTGGCGCAGATTGATGCCCGCTGCATTGACGACGATGTCGACATGCCGCCCCGACAGGCGGTTGCCGAGATCGGCAGCGACATCCGGCGCGCTGAGATCGGTGGCGAGCGCATCGGCTTCACAGCCGCGCTCTCTCAGTGCCGCCGCGGCCGCGTTCAGTTCCGCCTCGCGTCGAGCGACGAGCACAAGCGAGGCGCCGGCGAGCGCCAGAGCTTCGGCCATGGCAAGACCGATGCCGCTGTTTCCGCCGGTGACGAGCGCCCGCCGGCCGGTCAGGTCGAAGAGAGCGGAGGCCGAGGACACGCCGTCAGTCCTCCACAGGTGCGCCAAGGTCGACGTTCGAGCCGGGCGCGTATTTCTGCATGCGCGCATCGCTGGTGCGCGCATGGCCTTCCATGCCTTCGAGGCGCGAAATGCGGGCCGAGACAGGAGCGATCGTCCTGCAGCCCTCGCGCGTCATCTTCTGCCAGGTTAAAGGCTTCAGGAATTTATGGACGGAAAGGCCGGCCGAATACCGCGCGGCGAACTTCGTCGGCAGGATATGGTTCGGCCCGGAAACCTTGTCACCGAAGGCGACGTTGGTTTCTTCTCCGAGAAACAGCGAACCGTAGTTGACGAGATTGTCGAGCCACCAGTCGAGATTTGAACAGTGCACTTCGAGATGCTCACTTGCATAGTCGTCGGAAACACGCACCAGTTCCTCGTGACTGTCGCACAGAACGATCTCGCCATAATCGTTCCATGCTGCCTCGCTGGCGCCGCGCGAGATCGGCGGCAGAGTTGCGATCAGTTCGGGTACGATCCTGGCGACGTCTTCGGCGATGCGCCGTGACGAGGTGAAGAGCCACGCCGGGCTTTCCACGCCATGCTCCATCTGGCCGACGAGGTCGGTCGCCACGATCATCGAATCGGCCGTGTCGTCGGCGATCACCGCGACCTCCGAGGGGCCGGCGAAAACGTCGATGCCGACCTTGCCGAATAGGGTGCGTTTCGCCTCCGCGACGAACTTGTTGCCGGGACCGACGATGATGTCGGCGGGCTTGCCGGTGAAGAGGCCGTAGGCCATCGCGGCGATCGCCTGGACGCCGCCGAGCGTCATGATGATGTCGGCACCGGCGACCTTCATGGCGTAGAGGACGTGGGGGTGGATGCCTTGGCCACGGAACGGCGTCGAGCAGGCGATGACAGTGCCGACGCCGGCCGCTTTGGCCGTGGCGACGGACATGTAGGCCGAGGCGATGTGCGCGTAGCGGCCCGTCGGAACGTAACAGCCTGCCGTACTGCAGGGGACGAGCTTCTGGCCGAGATGCAGGCCGGGCAGCGGCTCGCAGGAGAATTCCTGGACCGATCGCATCTGCGCCTCGGCGAACTTGCGCACGTTGCCGGCGGCAAACGCGATGTCGTCCTTGATTCCTTGAGGAATGTCGGCGGTGCGCCGCGCGATCTCGTTTTCCCCGACGACGATCTCGCCGCCCCACTTGTCCAGCTTCAGCGCGTAGTCGCGCACTGCCTTTTCACCGTCCTGCTCTATCGACGCCAGCATGTCGTCGACGACCTTGCGGGCCGTGCCGGTCTCCGTCTCCGCTGTCTTCATCGCCTTCTTGAGATAGGTCACGGTCATTGCTCAACCCTTTGAATTGTTGGATACGAGCAGGCGAGCGACCGCCTGCCCGTCTTCGCGAGCATTACTTCTTGTCGAACTCGGTAGCGAAGGAGCGCAGCTTCGGATCGGCTGCGACCATCTTCATGTATCTGTCTGTCACGTAGGACTTCGGATCGGGGTTCTCCTGAAGCGTTCCGACGCTCGCCATGAACTTTCCG
The DNA here is from genome assembly GCF_006516965.1 of Pararhizobium mangrovi. Classification (GTDB taxonomy): domain Bacteria; phylum Pseudomonadota; class Alphaproteobacteria; order Rhizobiales; family Rhizobiaceae; genus Pararhizobium_B; species Pararhizobium_B mangrovi. The sequence goes on from NZ_VHLH01000033.1 coordinate 10,958, forward strand.
ATGTCGGAGAACCACCGGTCGACCTTCGACGGACCCTTCGAAGCGTCGAGCATCGCCAGCTGTTGGTCGAGGTCGAATGTCGGGCGTAGCCTGAACTCCTTGTCCATGGCTTCCGGTGTCGTCTCGAGACCGCCCTGCTTGTAGAAGGCAAGTGCCATCTTCTTGGCCTCCGCCATGTGCGATTTTGCCCACGACCAGCCGCGAAGGTAGATGGCAAGGAACTTGGCCACGTCCTCAGGATGGTTCTTCGCGTAGTCGGCGGTGACGATCAGCGCGCCCGGCACGATGGCGCCAGTATCCGCACCCGTGCATAAATATTCCGCCTTCGCACGGTTCTGCAGGGTGTAGGTATTGGGTGCCCAGACGCCCGCCACGCTGCCGTTGCCGGATGTGACGGCGGTGATGATCTGAGCCTGTCCGAGATTGACGAACTGGACGTCACTCTGCTTCAGGCCCATCTTCTCGAGGCAGTTGCGCGCCGCGTAGTCGACGGTCGAATTGGTCGTCAGCAGGATACGCTGACCTTTCAGCTTGGATGGGTCGGCCTTAAGTTCCTTGTATTCCTCCGGCGTCGCCATCAGCGCGTTGGTCTTCGATTCGTCGTTGGTGATGCCGATCGTCTCGATCTTGAAGCGGACGGCACCGAGCACGGCCGGGACCGAGCCGGTGCCGCCGACGTCCCAGGAGCCGGATGCGCCGGCCGCAATCTGCGGGGCGCCGGAGGGGAAGGTCGAGAACTTCGGTGTCAGTCCGACTTTCTTCCACCAGCCGTTCTGGGTCGCGTAGTAGAAGGGCAGGGCCCAGTAGAGCGATGGTTGATAGCTGACGCCGATGTCGTCCGCCCGAGCGGCGATCGAGGACACCGTCGTCGCCGCGAGACCGGCGGCGAATGTCACTGCCAGAAGTTTCAAGCCTTTCATCATTACCTCCCTTTGAACCGATGGTTTCCTGCCTGGCGGCGGGAAACCGCATGGGCCGGACGAGCAACTGTGGCGTCGCACCGGCGTCTCACATCGCGGTGGCTAGCCATCCACGGCGACCTTTTCCTCGCGCAACGACTTCCAGATCCGCGTGCGCAAATGGACGAATGATTCGAGGTCCATGACATCCTCGATCTTCTCGAAGCCGTCCCAGTCCTCCGAGGTGCGGACCGTCTTGACGTCGATGACCTCCTTGATCGTGCCCGGACGCCGGCTCATGATCGCGACCCTGTCCGCAAGGTAGACCGCTTCCTCGACAGCATGCGTGATGAAGAGCACCGTGCGCGGGTTGATGCGGGCGAGGCGGACGAGTTCCTCCTGCATGACGACGCGGGTCTGCGCATCGAGCGCGCCGAATGGCTCGTCCATCAGGAGCACGTCGGGGTCGAGCACGTAGGCGCGTGCGATCGCCACGCGTTGCTGCATGCCGCCCGACAGTTGATGCGGGTAGGCATCTCGGTGGCTTTCGAGCGTCATCAGCTTCAAGACGTCGTCGACAAGCTCGTTGCGCTCGTCCCTCGGAGTCCTCTTGTTGCGAAGGCCGAACTCGATGTTCTGGCGCACCGTCTTCCAGGGGAAGAGAGCGAATTGCTGGAAAACGACGGCGCGATCGGATCCCGGCGCCTTCACCACGCGGTCGTTGACGAGAACCCGGCCGCTGGAGACGCTCTCGAATCCTGCGACCATGCGCAGGCAGGTCGTCTTGCCGCAGCCGGACGGTCCGACGATGGCGACGAATTCGCGCTCACGGATATCGAGGTCGACCGCTTCGAGCGCCGCGAAACCCGAGTTCGCGCGGCCGAAGACTTTGCCGACATTATCGAAGCGAATTGCTCCCAAACTCTTCCTCCCTCAAGCGTTCAAGCCGCGGCGGCGGCGGATCGCGGCTTCTCCCCACCGCAAAATGATGTCGATCAGTAAGCCGACGATGCCAATTGCGACCATGCCCGACATCACGGTCGAGGTCGCGACGTTGGCCTGCGCCTGGACCATCATGAAGCCGACGCCCGTCGAGGCGACGATCAGCTCGGCGCCGACCAGCGACTGCCAGCCGAGGCCGGCAGCGACGCGAAGTCCCGCGACGATGGACGGCACCGACGCCGGCAACAGGATGTTCGTCATCATCCGCATATCGCTCGTTCCCAGCATCTCGGCTGCCTCGATCAGCCGGGGATCGACTTGTCTGGCGCCACGATAGGCATTGATGACGCAGGGCGGGAATGCGCCAGCGAATATGATCATGATAGGGCCGCCGATGCCGGTGCCGAACCACAGGGCGGCGAACGGTACCCAGGCGATCGGTGCGATGAAGCGCAGGCCGTCGAAGATCGGGCCGGCGATCTCGTCGACGATGCGGAACCAGCCCATCAGGAGGCCGAGGGGGATACCGATCAGAGCTGCCAGTGCGAAACCGGAGATGAAGCGGGTGAAGCTGTAGGCGATATGGGCGGGCAACGTCGCGCCTGCGAAACGATTGGTCGTCAGTGTGGCGACCCGCTCTGCGACGGTGATCGGGCTCGGTAGGAACTGGACGGGAACGAGGCCCGTCGTGGGCAGGACGAACCACACGCCGAAGAAGACGACGAGACCGGCGAAACCGTAAAGCAGGGTCGACGTCAGGTAGAGCGGGCGTTCCTCCATGCCTAGGCCCGCCCTTGGACCGACCAGGCAAGGACGCGCCTTTCGACGAGTCCGAGCACGTAGGTCGTGAACCAGCCGAGCACGCCGACCGTTAGCATTCCGACGAGGATCATGGCGGGAAATATGTCCTGCTGGGCAACGTTGAGCACGAAGCCGACGCCGACCAGTGCGCCGACCAGTTCGGCGGCGACGAGGGTCGTCCACGAGGCTTGCAGGGACAGCCGCAGGCCGGTGAAGATCATCGGCATGGCGGCCGGCACGATCACTTCCATGACGAGGCGGTGCGGCGGAGTGCCCATCATCCGGGCTGCCTCGATCATCGAGCGATCGATGTTGCGTACGCCGGCATGGGCGTTGATGACGGAAGGGACGAAGGCAGCGAACCAGATCACCATGACCTTGGCGGCGTCGCCGAGACCGAGCCAGAGGATCGCAAGCGGGATCCATGCGAGCGGCGGGATCGGCCGGATCAGCATGAAGACCGGATTGATCAGCGCCTCGGCCCGACGGTTCCAGCCCATCAACAGGCCGAGCGGGATACCCGTCGCTACGGCAACAAGAAAGCTGATGACGATCAGCCGCAGGCTGTGCAGAGCATGTGCGTGCAAGCGGCTGCCGGCAAAGCCGCGCAGTTCGATCTGCTTCAGCGCGTCCCAGAATTCGCCCGGCGTCGGGAAGCGTCCGATGGGAATGATGCCGAACCATCGGGTCAGCGCAAACCACAGAAGGACTACGCCAGCGATAGCGCCGAGCCCGACCATGGCCTTCCGGTTACGCACCTGCTTTCCTCCCGCCAACAATTCTTTTCATTATTTTCAGAAAATATTTCATAAATTTCAATGGGCGTCAATCGCCAGATATCGAAGCTTCCTTTCCGCAGCGCATCGGCCGGTTGTGTCGGGACTGGATGCTTCGTAAATAGATGAAAAATCTTTCAGCAGGATGCCTTCATGGCCCGCGCAAGCCGACCCCGATTGATCGACGTCGCCCGCGACTCACGTGTATCGCCGGCGACTGTTTCCCGTGCTTTGGCGCAGCCTGACCTCGTCAAGTCCGGAACCCGCGAACGCGTTCTGGCGAGCGCGGCGAAGCTCGGCTACGCAGCCGCGCCCTCCGCCTCGGTCCCAAGGCTGCGTGCTCCGACCTTCGGTGCCGTCGTTCCGACACTCGACAACGCGACCTTCTCGCATGCGCTCGAAGCCATGCAGGCACGGCTGGCGCGATCGGCCTGCCAGTTGCTCGTGGCGACGACAGGCTACAGTCCCGCGGCCGAAACGGAGGCAATCCGCTCGTTCCTTTCGCGTGGTGTCGACGGATTGATGCTGGTCGGCGCATCCCGATCGCCGGAGGCGATCGATTTGCTCGAGGCAGCACGAATTCCGATCGTGCTGACATGGGTCGCCGACGATCGTTTCGACGCCGTCGCGATCGACAACCAGGCAGCGGGTCGTCTCGCGGCGCGTCATCTCGCTGAACTGGGGCACGAACGCATCGGCGTCGTGACAGGCCGACTGAACGCCAACGACCGACAGCAACTGCGCATCGACGGCATCCGTGCGGAACTCGCGGATGCCGGCCTTGCCCTTCCCGACTGGCGCATCAGCCAGCAGCCTTACACGCTCGCTGGTGGAAGGGCAGGCTGTACAACCCTTCTGTCGCTTGCCTATCCGCCGACTGCCATCATCTGTGGCATCGATATCCAAGCCTTCGGTTGCATCGTCGAAGCCCACGTTCGAGGTATATCGATTCCCGGTCGGTTGTCCCTGGTCGGCATCGACGACCTGGAGATGTCGGCGCATATGTCACCCGCGCTGACGACGGTCCACGTGGCGACGACTGTCATCGGCGAGCGCACCGCCGACAAACTGGTAGCCAGGATCGAGGGCCAGTCCGTCGAACGTTGCACAGAATTGCCGATCGAACTCGTCGTACGTCAGTCTACGGGCCGACCGGCCTGATGCCCGGCAATGGTTGGTGGGAGCACCTCTCGGAAATCCTCCGAAGCCGCGCACGTAAACGGTCGATCGTCGGCTATTGAAGCTTTTCATTCTTGTTGATCCGTTCGGCCAGGATGGTGGAGAGGAATGCTAAGAACGCACTTTTCAACATGCCGAAGGGTGTCGTCGAACTGACCGACAATGGCTTCGTGCCGACCGGCGCCGAGATCGGCGCGCCGAGCCCCTGTGCGACCTAGGCTCCGGGCATGTACGCCGTCGGCGACGTTAGGCTCGGTTGTCATCCGTCACGTCTGGAACTTAGTGAACGAGGGGTTGCGGCCGCAAGCGATGTGTGCCGGATCGTGTGGCGTCGACATTAGGCTCGGTCGGTCTGATCCACGGGATCCCGGATCTCGCGGCCAGAAAGGCGCACGCAGATCCGGTCGAGATAGCGTTCGACTGCGATGCAGTCCTGACCGGACGACGCGTAGCCGACGTGCCCGTCCGGTCGGACGACATAGACGGCATCCTTTTTGAAGCCGGCTTTTTCGACGGGAGCCGACCATTCGAACGCCTTCAGGCCCAGCGTCAGATCTGCGATCCCTGCCGCGAATGCCGGCTCGGCTTTGCCGTAGACATGCACGCGCCAGCTTTTCCCGTCGAATTCGCTGAAATTATCCGCGTCGTCGCCGGCCCATGGCAGGCGGTCGCCGGCAGCGACTTTGCCCGCCTTTCCCTCGCTTAGCGGGGTGTCCCCGTACCGGATCCGGATCTGCGAAACCGTCCGGAAGGCGGCCCTTCGCGTGACGGCGAAGCGCGCCGCCGTGTTTCCGGTAAGCGGCGCGACGAAGCGACGGACGATCTTTCCCGCGATCCCGCCGGCGATCATCCGGGTGAAGACGCGATCCGTCGTTGCGACCAGGGAGCGTGCGAAGGCGATGCGCTCCGGCTCGTAGCTGTCGAGGAGGCCGGTATCGGCGTTGCCGACCGCGACCGCACCGAGCTTCCAGCCGAGATTGACGGCGTCGCCGATCCCCGTGTTCATCCCCTGACCGCCGACCGGGCTGTGGACGTGACCTGCATCGCCGAGCAGGAACACCCTGCCAATATGAAACCGATCGGCGACGCGATGGTGGACGCGGTAGCGCGAAAACCAGTTCACTTCCGCAACCTTCGCGCCAATCAGGTCTTCGACGTCCTCCTTCAGGTCGTCGAAGGTAAGGTCCGTCTTGCCTGCCAGTTCCGGCGGCACCAAGCCGATGAGACGGTGCATGCCGGTGGCGCGGACGGGCATTCGAAGCGCGAGGAGCCGTTTGCCGAGGTTCATGTGGAAGTCGTCGTCCGGTCTGCCCGCGAGCCGGACATCCGCGACGTAGAAGGGCTGATCGTACGTGCCGCCGGCAAAGCCGATGCCGAGACCCTGGCGCACGGCACTGTGCGCACCGTCGCAGCCGCAGACATAGGCGAATGCCGCCTCGTGCTCGCCGCCGTCCGGATGACGGATCGTCGCCAGGATCGCATCGTCGGTCTGACGGAACCGCACGAGCTTCGTGCTGCGCTCGACCCGCCCGCCGAGTTTTGCCAGCTGGCGATCGAGCAGCCGTTCGTGCAGGTCCTGCGGATAGGTCAGGATGAAGGGGTAGGGGCTGAGGCCCCTGCCGAGTTCACCGAGGCCGACCGTCATGACCTCGCGGCTCCTGCCTGAAGCGCTGCGCTCGTGCAGGTGAATGGTCTCGGTCGCGATCCCTTCGGCGACGACATCCGCGGCGAAGCCGAAATGCCGGTAGAACTCGAGCGTCCGCGCATGCACGACCGTGGCGCGCGAACGGGTCCCCGGACCGGCATTCTCGTCGATCAGCCGGAAGCTGGCACCCTGCCGGGCCAGGCTGATGGCGAGAACGAGGCCGGTGGGACCTGCGCCGACGATAAGGACTTCGGCCGCCATGACGACCCGCCTGCAGCTTCCGAATGACGTTTGGCTATCATCCATACCACGAAACAAGATGCGGCGCTGCAACTTCGTCTTGCCGATCGATCTATAGCCTATCGGCTATGCATCGTGCCGCTGACGGCGAGCGTGATGGCGTCCGTCGACGCCGACCATGTCGGTACGGCGGCCGGGCTGAACAGCGCAGTGGCGCGGATCGGTGGCTTGGTCGCGACGGCACCGCTCGGCTTCGTCTTTTCCATCGACGGTCCGTCCTCGCGCCGGACCGGTTCCGTCGGCATCGGCTTCGCGGTACCGGCGTTCTCGATCCCGCGAACGGGCCGCACGACCCGTGGTCGTCCGATCCCGCATTCGAGGTTCTCCCGGTCCCAACCGCCGAGATCGGCCGCCGCCTCGTAGGTGCTTGAAAGAAAGCTCAGAAGAGCGGCTTGGCTTATACCGGACTCATAGTCTGAAGCGTCAGGTCGTCCATCCGCTGGCAACACAGACCGCGCTGTTTTCCCACCTATGCCGTGAAACTGTCGCCGTATCTGTCGCCAAGAAATATCAGAGGTTTCTAAAAACCCCGGGAAAATATGGTCGGAGTGGAGTGATTCGAACACTCGACCCCCTCGTCCCGAACGAGGTGCGCTACCAGGCTGCGCTACACTCCGATGACCATGTCGCGGCAATGTCTCCGCGATTTCCTGCCTCCTAGCGAACCCTTGAGCGTGTTGCAAGGGTGATTTTCACTGCGGTCGGCCGCCGAAGGGTGCGGACGGCCCGTAGGGTCGCTTTCTCAGTCGGGATCGGCGCCTTCGGCTTCCGGCGTGTTCGCAGCCGGGCGGCGGAAGAAGCGACCGACGAAGATCGGCGCGATGAAGCCGACGATGGCGAGCGTCCACAGGGCGATCGACAGCGGCGAGGAGACGAGCGTCGTCCAGTCGCCGTTGGAGATCGTCATGGCGCGGCGCAGGTTCGCCTCCATCTGGTTGCCGAGCAATACGCCCATGATGACGGGCACCAGCGGCACGTCGAGCTTGCGCAGCAGCCAGCCGAGCAGGCCGAAGAGCACCATCACCACCATGTCGAAGGTGGAGCCGGAAATGCCGTAGATGCCGACGAAGGAGATCATCGCGACGGCCGGCATCAGATATTTCGTCGGCACCAGAAGCACGCGCACGAACATGCCGACGAGCGGGATGTTGAGCGCGAGCAGCATGAAGTTGGCGATGAAGAGGGCCGCGACGAGGCCCCAGACGACGTCCGGGTTCGACTGGAAGAGGAGAGGGCCGGGCGTGATGTTGAGCGCCAGAAGCATGGCGAGCAGAACCGCCGTCGTGCCCGAACCCGGCACGCCGAGGGCGAGCATGGGCACGAGCGCGCCGCCGGCGGCCGCGTTGTTTCCGGCTTCCGGTGCCGCGACCCCGCGCGGATCGCCCGTACCGAAGGTCTTCTTGCCGTCGGAAACGCGCTTTTCGATCGAATAGGAGAGGAAGGAACCGAGCGAGGCGCCCGCACCCGGCAGCACGCCCGAGATGAAGCCGATGATCGTGCCGCGGCCGACCGCACCGCTGGTGCGCTTGAGCATCGACCAGGGCGGTGTCAGCCGGCCGAGCGGCGGCCGCTCGCCGGCTTCCTCCTCTTCGGAGGTGCCGCGGTTTTCGAGGAAGACGAAGACTTCCGACAGCGCGAACAAGCCGACGATCGCCACGAGGAAGTTGATGCCGTCGTAGAGATGGACCTGGCCGAAGGAAAAGCGTGGGACGCCCGTCTGCCCGTCGACGCCGATCATCGCGATGCCGAGCCCCAGCGCTGCGGCGAGCGCGGCCTTCGCCTGGTTACGACTGGCGATGCCGCCGAGCGTTGCGAAGGCAAGCGCGTAGAGTGCGAAATATTCTGCCGGACCGAAGAGGAGCGCGAGCTTGACGAGGAGCGGCGCCAGGAAGACGAGGCCCCAGGTGGCGAAGAACGAGCCGACGAAGGAGGCGTAGCCCGATAGCGCGAGCGCTTCGCCGGCGCGCCCCTGTTGGGCCATCGGGTAGCCGTCGAGCGTCGTCATCACGGCCGGTTCGTCGCCCGGAATATTCAGCAGGATCGAGGAGATGCGTCCGCCATACATCGCGCCGTAATAGACGCTCGTCAAAAGGATGAGCGCAGGCGTCGCCGGCAGGCCGAGCGTGAAGGCGAGCGGGATGAGGATCGCCACGCCGTTCGACGGGCCGAGGCCCGGCAGCGCGCCGATGATGGTGCCGAGAAAGCAGCCGAGAAAGGCCAGCAACAGGTTCTCGAAGGAAAGTGCGACGGCGAAGCCGTGGGCCAGTCCGGCCAATGAATCCATCAATTTCCTCCCTTAAGCGAGTTCCGAAGGCTGCCGAGCCGGTTTCGAAGAGATCGAGTGCGTCATCGAACGCCCTAGAAGCCGAAGGGGCCGCGGGCGATCGATAGCCCGAGCACCAGATGGAAGATGATGTAGATGCCGACCGCGATCAGGAGACCCGCCATGACCGCCTTAAGCGGGTGGGCGCCGAGCCGCCAGGCGAGATAGGCAGCGACCACCGTCGTCGTGACGATGAAGCCGACGGAGGAAACGAGCGCCGAATAGGCGAGCATGACGACCGCCGCCATCAGCACCTCGACCAGCCGCCCGGCCGACGGCCAGAACGGTTCGTCGTCCGGCTGGAAGATCATGACGAGGCTTGCCGCGCCGAGCACGAGGCCGATGATGATCGGAAAGGTCTTCGGCCCGATCGGGTCCTGGATGAAGCTTTCCTTGATGAGGGTCGCCTGCCAGATGTAGAAGGCGGCGAGCAGCACGCCGAGCCCGCCGAAGATGCGGTCGCTCATCGCTTTCCTCCCTGAAGAAAACGGTTCGAAGCCGAACACGAATGATGAGAATACGCCGAACGGGCCGGCTTTCGAAGCCGGCCCGTTCAATTCCGAACAGGCGACGCTACTGGATGAGACCGATCTGCTGCGAGAGCGTCTTGATCTCCGAAACCGAGTCCGCAACGAAGGACTGGAACTTGTCACCGCTGAGGTCGAGCGGAGCGAGGCCGTTCTTCTTCATAATGTCCTTCCACTCGTCCGACGCGTAGGTCTTGTTTACCGCATCGACCCAGTACTGGTAGGCCTCGTCCGACATCTTGCCGGGGGCGTAGAAGCCGCGCCAGTTGGCGCCGATGACGTCGAGGCCCTGTTCCTTGGCGGTCGGGAAGGAGGAGAAGGAGCCTTCCAGACGCTCCGGTGCGAGCACGGCGAGCACCTTGATGTCGCCGGAATCGACGAAGCCCTTGGCCTCCGAAGCGTCGCCGGAAAAGGCCTGGACGCTACCGGCCAGAAGCTGCGTCACCGCCTCGCCACCGCCGTCGAAGGGCACGTACTTGACCTGCCTGAGGTCCTTGATGCCGGCCGCGCGAGCCGCCTTGAGGACCTTGAGGTGGTCCCAGCCGCCGACGGCCGAACCGCCCGCGAAGGAGATCGAGGAAGGATCCTCCTTCAGCTTGTCCATCAGGTCGGGAAGGGTCTTGTAGGGCGAATCCTTCGAGACCGCGATGACGCCGTAATCCGCGCCGATCGAGCCAATCCAGCGGACCTGATCCATCGTGTTGCCCGGAAAGGCGCCTTGGCCGAGCCGTGCGGCGGTTGCCGAAGAGGCTGCGACGATCAGGTTGTTGTCGTCGTTGCGCTTGTTGACGACCTCGGCATAGGCGACGCCGCCACCGCCGCCGGCGATGTTCGTGACCTGCACCGTGCCCGGCACGAGCTTCAGGTCCTGCATGACCTTGCCGACCTGACGGCAGGTGAAGTCCCACCCGCCGCCGGGCGCTGCCGGGGCGATGCATTCGGGGTTCGACGGCTCGAAGGCGAAGGCCGTCGTGGTCATTCCAGCCGCGACGACGAGGCCGGCGAGCGCGGCCGTGATCAATTTCTTCATTCGGAATCCTCCATGGGGGGTCGGGCGCTGCCTCCACAGCGCGCCTCGGACTTGTTGATAGTGCACATTTCTGTCACCAAGCTGTCAGGGGAGAAGTCGAAGGAGACCGTGTGCGTTTTCTCGTCGTCGAGGATACCGCCGACGTCGCCGAAACGATCGTCGCGCGCTTTTCGACTGCCGGCCACGTATGCGACCATGCCGGCAGCGCCGCAGACGCGCGCCACTTCGCCGAACTCGCGCGCTACGACGTCGTCATCCTCGACATCAACCTGCCGGACGGGCCGGGCACGGCGTTCCTGCGCTGGCTGCGGGAGCGCGGCATCGGCACACCCGTCCTCGTGCTGACCGCGAGGCTCGCGCTCGACGACAAGATCGCGACGCTCGACGAAGGCGCGGACGACTACATGGTCAAGCCCTTCGATCTCGGCGAACTGGAAGCGCGCGTGCGCGCCGTCGTGCGCCGCCATCGCGGGGAGGACACGCGTGTGCTCGAGGCCGGCAACCTCAGCTTCGACATGGCCTCGCGTGCGACCACGATCGCCGGCGAACCATGCGAACTGACCCGGCGCGAGCAGATCCTGCTCGAGATCTTCCTCGTCAATCGCGGCCGTGTCCTCGAAAAGGAGGAACTGCTGACGCGCATCTTCGGCATGGATACCGAGACGTCGGCCAATGCGGTGGAACTCTATGTCGGCCGGCTCCGCCGCAAGATCGCCGGTTCCGACCTTACGATCCGGACGCTGCGCGGGCTCGGCTACCAAGCGATGCTCGCCGCCGACCCGCGCGCTGCACGATGAACGCGCCTTCGACGCGCGGCTTACGTCCACGCGTCGCGTCGCGGTCGATCGCGCTTCGCCTCGGCCTGCTCCTGACGCTCGTGCTCGCCATCGCGGTGGCGGCCGTCGTGTTCGCGACCTTCCGCTACGGCCGGTCCGCCGCCGACCAGGCCTTCGACCGTCTCCTGACCGGGGCCGCGCTGCAGATCGGCGAGCGCGTCTCCGTCGTCGACGGCAAGCCGGTGGTCGACGTGCCGCTTTCGGCCTTCGAACTGCTGGCGCTCGCTCGCGACGACCGCATCTTCTACCGCGTGATCGGCCCGCACGGAAAGACACTGACAGGCTACGACGACCTGCCGTTGCCACCGACGGCGCCAGCCGGCGCAAGCCCACGCATCTACGAGACGCCGTACCGCGACACGCGTGTGCGCGCCATCGCGCTCAGCCGCGACCTTGCCGAGCGATCGCTTTCTGGCCGCGTGGAGATCATCGTCGCGCACACCATGCTCGCCCGCACGGCACTCGCCCGCGAGATCGCCATGCCGGCGATCGCAGGCATCGCGCTCGCGAGCCTTGCCATCCTCGCCCTCACGCTTCTCGCCATGCGCTACGCCCTTCGCCCGCTCAGGCGGATCGAGCGCGCCATGCTCGCGCGCGATCCGCGAGACCTGACGCCCTTCCACCCGGACGCCCCGCGTGAGGTCGCGACACTCGTGGATGCGATCAACCGGTTCATGGGCCGGCTCGATCGACGGCTCGATACGATGGAACGCTTCGTCGCCGATGCCGCCCATCAGATGCGCACGCCCGTCACGGCGCTTCGCGCGCAGAGCGAACTCGCGATCGAAGAGACCGATCCGGAGCGCCTGCGTGCGCTTCAGGGCCGCATCCGCTCGCGCGCGATCGGCATTTCGCGGCTGATGGACCAGCTCCTGAGCCACGCCCTCGTCACGCACCGCGTCGAGACGGTGGAGCTTGCAGCGCTCGATCTCAGGCGGGTCGCGATCGAGGCCGAACGTGAGATCCGTTCGGCGGGCGTCGCGCAGGCAGAACTGCTGCACCTCGACCTCAGCGAGGATCCGGTGATCGCCGCAGGCGACGCCTTCAGCCTGCGCGAGGCGGCGAAGAACCTGATCGCCAACGCGCTACGCTACGGAGCACCGCCGATCACACTGCGCGTCGAACATTCGAAAGATCACGCCTCGATCGTGGTGCATGACGAGGGCGGTGGGTTCGATCTTCCGGCCGACGAGGTCGGCACGCGCTTCGCCCGCCACGAGAACACGCCGGAAAGTGCGGGCCTTGGGCTTGCGATCGTGAGAGAAGTCGTCGAATCCCACCAAGGCGAACTGACCGTGACCCGTCCGGTGGAAGGCGGCTTTGCGATCGGCATTCTCCTGCCGGCGCTCGACGAGGAGCGGATGGCATGACGGCACGGATGATCGCGACTTTGCTGGTGCTTCTCCTCGGGACGAACGCTGGCGCTGCGGCGAGCAGGACGCAGTTCGATGCGGCCTCCGGCGACGTTCGGGAGACGCTGACGATCGCGAGCGTCACGGATCTGTGGGCCTTCCGCCCGTTGATCGCGGCTTTCCAGAGCCGCCATCCGGAGGTCGCGATCAGTTATCTCCAGGACACGAGCCGCAATCTCGACGAGCGCGCACGGGCGGCCTGTCGGGATGGTGCGTTTCTCGCCGACGTCATCGTTTCGACGGCCGACGCCGAGCAGGTGCGCTTCGTCAACGACGGCTGTTCGCAGCCGATCGCCGCACCCGCGATCGACGCGCTGCCCGAATGGGCGCACTGGCGCGGCGAGGTCGTCGGGCTGACGGTGGAGCCGGGCGTCATCGTCTACAATCGCGCCGGGGTCGCCGCCGACGAGGTGCCGCGGGATCGCTTCGCGCTCGTCGACCTGCTGCGCCGTTCCGAACGCTTCACCGGGCGCATCGGCACCTACGACATCGTGCGCTCGGGCGTCGGCTATCTTTTCGCCTTCGAGGATGCCGTGCAGGCGACGACATGGGGCCGGCTGATCGAAAGCTTCGGACGAAACGACGTCGGCACCTATTGCTGCACCGGCGAGATCCTCGACCGCGTCGCCGACGGCCGCCTCCTTCTCGGCTACAACGTCCTCGGCTCCTACGCGATGGCCCGCGCCCGGAAGGATCCGCGCATCGGCATCGTCTTCCCGCGCGACTATACGCTGGCGCTCACCCGTGCCGCGCTCGTGCCGAAGGCGGCGCACGAACCGGAGCTTGCCTCCGCCTTCATCGCCTTCGCGCTGTCGCGGGCCGGCCGTACCGCGCTCGAGAAGGGGGCGGGTCTCATGCCGGCGGCGACCGGCATTGCCACCTTGCAGGCGAAGATCGGCGGCAGCGGCCCACCGATCCGCCCCGTCGCCCTGTCGCCCGCGCTTCTGGTCGCGCTCGACGAGGCGAAAAAGACGATGTTCCTCAAGCAATGGCGCCAGTCCATCGCTTCGGTGCCGGAAACGGGCGAAACGAAGCGGTAGCCGCACGGCCGCACCCGTGTGCCGGGTTCGCAGACCGTGGCGCTGGCGTGTCCTACTCCGCGGCCTCGTCGTAGGCTTCCATCGGAGGGCAGGAGCAGACGAGATTGCGGTCGCCGTAGACATTGTCGACACGGTTGACCGGCGACCAGTACTTGTCGACGCGCATCGAGCCTGGCGGGAAGCAGCCGGTCTCGCGCGGGTAGGGGCGGTCCCATTCGCCGACGAGGTCCTCGACCGTGTGCGGGGCGCGCTTCAGCGGGTTGTTCTCCCTGTCTAAGCGGCCTTCCTCGACATCCTTCGCTTCGCGACGGATGAGCAGCATCGCATCGCAGAAACGGTCGAGTTCGGCCTTGGTCTCCGATTCGGTCGGCTCCATCATCAGCGTTCCGGCGACCGGCCAGCTCATGGTCGGCGCATGGAACCCGCAGTCGATCAGCCGCTTGGCGACGTCGTCGACGGAGATGCCGGCGCTTTCGTTGAGGGGGCGCGTATCGACGATGCATTCGTGCGCCACGCGGCCGTTGCGCGCCGTGTAGAGAACCTTGTAGCCGTCGGCGAGACGGGCGGCGAGGTAGTTCGCATTCAGGATCGCGACGCGCGTCGCCTGCGTCAGGCCCGCACCGCCCATCATCAGGCAGTAGCTCCACGAGATCGGCAGGATCGAGGCCGAGCCGTAGGGTGCGGCGGCGACGGCGCCGGGGCGTCCGTCCGTCATGCAGTGGCCGGGCAGGTGCTCGGTCAGATGTGCCTTCACGCCGATCGGTCCCATGCCGGGGCCGCCGCCGCCATGCGGGATGCAGAACGTCTTGTGCAGGTTCAAATGGCTGACGTCGGCGCCGACGTCGCCCGGCCGCGCGAGGCCGACCAGTGCGTTAAGGTTGGCGCCGTCGAGATAGACCTGCCCGCCGTTTTGATGCGTGATGTCGCAGATCGTGCGCACGTTCTCCTCGAACACGCCATGCGTCGATGGATAGGTGATCATGCAGGCGGCGAGGTTTTCGGCGTGCTTTTCCGCCTTCTCGCGGAAATCCGCCTCGTCGATGTCTCCGTTTTCGAGCGCCTTGACCGGTACGACCTTCATGCCCGCCATCTGCGCGGAGGCCGGGTTCGTGCCGTGCGCGGAGGTCGGGATGAGGCAGACGTTGCGGTGCTCGTCGCCGTTGGCGCGATGCCAGGCGCGGATCGTCAGGAGCCCGGCGTATTCGCCTTGCGCGCCGGAGTTCGGCTGCATGGAGATCGCGTCGTAGCCGGTGATCGCGCACAGCTTATCGGAAAGATCGTCGATCAGCTCGCGATAGCCTTCGGCCTGGTCGGCGGGCGCGAAGGGGTGCAGCTCGGAAAATTCCGGCCATGAGATCGGCAGCATTTCCGCCGTGGCGTTCAGCTTCATGGTGCAGGAGCCGAGCGGGATCATCGCCCGGTCGAGCGCCAGGTCGCGGTCGGACAGACGGCGGATATAGCGCGTCATCTCGCTTTCCGCCCGGTTCTTATGGAAGATCGGGTGGGTCAGGTAGTCCGTGCGACGGAACTGCTTCTCGTCGATCGCCACCCGCGGCGCCATGTCGTCGAAGGCCATGTCGCCACCGAAGGCGCGCCAGACCGCCTCGACGATGTCGCCGCGCGACCGCTCGTCGAGGGTGATGGCGATCTTCGTCTCCCCGACGCGGCGCAGATTGATCTCCTCGCCGAGCGCGGCCTTCACGATCGCCTCGCGCTGGTCGCCGGCCTCGATGGTGATCGTATCGAAGAAGGTTTCGGGTTCGACCGCAAAGCCGAGCTTCGAGAGCCCGTCGGCAAGCGCTGCGGTGCGCTTGTGCACACGCTGGGCGATCGCCTGAATACCCTTCGGTCCATGGAAGACGGCGTACATCGACGCCATGACGGCGAGCAGCACCTGGGCGGTGCAAATGTTCGACGTCGCCTTTTCGCGGCGGATGTGCTGCTCGCGCGTCTGCAGAGCGAGGCGAAGCGCGGGGTTGCCGCGCGCGTCGACCGACACCCCGACGAGGCGGCCGGGGGTCGACCGCTTGAAGGCCTCGCGCACGGCCATGTAGGCGGCATGCGGACCGCCGTAACCCATCGGCACGCCGAAGCGCTGCGTGGAACCGATGGCGATATCCGCGTTCATCTCGCCGGGCGATTTCAGGAGCGCCAGCGAGAGCGGATCGGCGGCGACGATGCCGATCGCGTTCTCGCCGTGAAGGGCGGCGATCGCATCGGTGAAGTCGCGGATATGCCCGTTCGTGCCGGGATACTGGAAGAGCGCGCCGAAGACGGCGGAGGCGTCGAGCTCGGTCAGCGGATCGCCGACGACGACCGTCCAGCCGAGCGGCTCGGCGCGGGTCTTCACGACGTCGATCGTCTGCGGATGGCACTCGGCGTCGACGAAGAAGGTCTTCGCCTTGGACTTCGCAACGCGCTGCGCGATGGCCATGGCTTCCGCCGCCGCCGTCGCCTCGTCGAGCAGGGAGGCGTTCGCCACGTCGAGGCCCGTCAGGTCCGAAACCATCGTCTGGTAGTTCAGGAGGGCTTCGAGCCGGCCCTGGCTGATTTCCGGCTGATAGGGCGTATAGGCCGTGTACCAGGCCGGGTTTTCGAGGATCGTGCGCTGGATGACCGGAGGCGTGATGGTGCCGTGGTATCCCTGGCCGAGGAGCGAGGTGTAGTTGCTGTTCCGGTTCGCCGTCGCGCGCAGCTTGTCGAGCGCCTCGCGCTCGGTGAGCGCCTTGCCCCAGTCCAGCGGCTCTTCCTGCCGGATGCCCTTCGGCACGGTGGAATCGATCAGCGCATCGAGGCTGTCGACGCCGATCGCGGCCAGCATTTCCTCCATCTCGGCCGGCGAGGGGCCGATATGCCTGCGGTTGGCGAAATCGTACGGCTCGTAGTCTGTGAATTCGAAAGCCATCGCTTTCTCCATGGTAAGGGCGCAGGCTGCGATCCGTGCGGTCGCGCGACATGCTCTATCGGCGTCGGTCGTCATTCGTGAAGACGCCGCATGCGGGCCGGGCGTATGGGCCTAGGACGTATGGGCCTCGTAGGCGGCCTGATCCATCAGCGCGTCGGCATCGGCGGGGTTCGCGAGCTTGAGCTTGAAGAACCAGCCCTTGCCCATTGGGTCCGAATTGACAAGCGAGGGGTCGTCGGCGATCGCCTGGTTGACTTCGGTGATGGTGCCGGAGAGGGGACAGAAGACGTCCGAAGCGGCCTTGACGGATTCGACCGTGGCGGCTTCCGCACCCTTGTCGAATTCGCTGCCGTCGTCGGGCAGTTCCACGAAGACGAGGTCGCCGAGCTGCTCGGCCGCATGCGCCGTGATGCCGACGGTCGCGACACCGTCCTCGATGTTCAGCCACTCGTGGTCTTCGGTGAATTTCAGCATGGTTGTCGTTTTCCTCTTGGGGCGTCGATGAAATCGGGCGTCGCCGGGTTCGGGCCGTCCTGTCGGATCAGCGCTTGTAGCAGGGCGCGACGAACGGCAGCTCGACCACCGTCAGCGGCAGGAAATCGCCACGGATCTCGGTGTAGAGCCGCTTGCCGGGCACGGCGACATCGGCCGGCACGTGGCCCATGGCGACCGGACCGCCGACGCTCGGGCCGAAGCTGCCGGACGTGACGGAGCCGATCGGATTGCCCTTTTCTTCGTCGGAGACATAGATCGGCGTCTCGGCACGGATCGGCCGCCGGCCTTCGGGCTTCAGGCCGACGCGCGTCCGCGCGGCGCCGTTCTCGAGTTCGGCGAGAATGATTTCAGCACCCGGAAAGCCGCCCTCGCGTTCGCCGCCCCGGCGGCGGACCTTCTGGATCGCCCAGCCGAGTGCCGCCGCGACCGGGGTCGTGTCTTCGTCCATGTCGTTGCCGTAGAGGCAGAGCCCGGCTTCGAGCCGCAGCGAATCCCGCGCGCCGAGGCCGGCGGGAGCGACATCGCCTTTTTCCAGAAGCGCTTCGGCGATCGCTTCGGCGTGGTCGGCGGGGATCGAAATCTCGTAGCCGTCTTCGCCCGTGTAGCCGGATCGCGAAACGATGCATTCGACGCCGCTCAGCGTCAGCGTGCGAACGTCCATGAAGCGCATTTCGGCAGCCTCCGGCGCGAGGCTCGTAAGCACCGCCTCTGCCTTCGGCCCCTGAAGCGCGAGCAGGACGCGATCTTCCACCATGGTCACGTCGCAGGTCTCGCCGAGCCGTGCCTCGAGGTTTTCGAGATCGGCCTGCTTGCAGGCCGCGTTGGCGACCAGGAACAGGTGATCCTCGCGGTTGGCGACCATGAAGTCGTCGAGAATGCCACCGCGCTCGTTGGTGAAGAGCCCGTATCGCTGGCGTCCGGGCTTCAGTCCGGCGACGGAGACCGGCGTCGTCGTTTCGAGCGCCAGGGCCGCATCCTCGAGCCTGCCGGACTTCGCACGGATGAAGATCTGCCCCATATGGGAGACGTCGAAAAGGCCGGCGCTCTCGCGCGTGGCGAGATGCTCCTTCATGATCCCGGTCGGATATTGCACCGGCATCGCATAGCCGGCGAAGGGCACCATGCGGGCATCGAGCCGGCGATGGAGCGCGGCAAGCGGCGTTTCTTTCAGGGTTTTCGGTTCGCTCACACGGAGCCTCACAGTTGCGCGGAGGCCAGTAGCAGTGGCGTCCGCGGGGTTGCCGGCAAAGACCCTCGGGCCTTCCTTGAAACCCCCTCTGTCCTTTCGCCTGAGATTGTTATCCCGTCGGCGGCCGCATCCATGAGCGGCTCTCTCCAGAGTTCTGTCGGCTCGGCTGGTCCTTTTGCCTGAGAGTTTCCGGGGCGGTTGCTCCTTCGGCACCGGCGCGAAGCCAGCTTCTCCCAACGCGAGAGCCCTGATTATGGGCCCATCGCCTGCGAATGCAAGGCCCTCGAAGCGCCGATATGGCGCATCTTCCCGGGGAACTCCGCACGTCATGGGACGTTTTCTTTTTGTCCCAACCATAAAAGGACGGAAGCGATGAGCAGTTTTACCGACAAGGCGAAGGGCGCCGCGAACAAAGTGACCGGCAAGGCCAAGCAGGCCGCGGGCGAGGCGAGCCACGACCGCGAAATGAAGGCCGAAGGTCACGACCAGGAGGCCAAGGGCCATCTGCAGGATGCCAAGGGCACCGCGAAGAAGGGCGTCAAGGACGCCATCGACCGGACCTGATCGGCCGACCTCGCCGATATTGAATTCGAAGGTCGAGCCGGCGCGAATGCCGGCTTTTCTTTATCATGAAGCGGCCACCGATCCGCTCGCATCCGGCTCGGTTCCCGAATTGGTCGAGCCGGAAAAGGGGCAAGGTCGCGATCCGGCCTTTGGATCGTTCTTCGCGTCGATGATGGCGTTCAGGGTCGGCTTTTTCTCGCCGGCGCGAAGGCTGCGAGCGCGACGGCGGCCCAGCCGACGATCATCAGCGTGCCGCCGATCGGAGCGGCATAGGGAAAAAGCCGTTCGTCGCGCATTGCCTGCGTCGCGAGATCACCGGCGAAGAGCAGCGTACCGCCGCCGAGAAGAGCCGAAGCAAGCGTGAACATGCCCGGCCGCGGCCGACGCGCATCGAGCGCGATCAGGCTCGGCGCATGGACGAGGCACATCGCAGAAGCCGGCGCCAGAAGTCGCACCGCTCCGCCGCCATGCGCCGCACCCGCCGCCATGGCGACCCCTGCCGCCCCGAGAAGTCCGGCGATGAAGACGAGAATGCGGGAATAGCTTTCGTCCTTCATGGTCCCAGCTCCTTGAATCCGATATTCGAACCATACCGGGCGCCGTCCACCCTCGATCGTTTGATCGAAGGATCGCCGCCGTAACTTATCGCTGCGTTATCAGGCTATCCCCGCTTTGCCCATACGGACGACGCGATCGGCGACAGGTCGTTAAAGTACCGCGGATGCCGTTATGGGATTGTACACCGTGCCGATCGAAAGCCGGTTCACAACGCAAACTCGCCAAACTAACGCCAGATAGAACCTAAGCGTCTGATGAGACTTCAGAAATCCCGTTCGCCGTTATCTCGTTCCCGTTTTCAGCATCGATAGGTCTGCACGCGCGCAACCAAGCCTTAATGAGCGTCCATTCATGGTCTGCCACGGGTAACATGCGTGCTGGAGACGTCGATGAAGAACGTTGGGGATCTGCTTGCTTCGAAAAGCGGAAATTTCGGGCTGCTGACAGCATTGATGCTGCCGGTGCTCGTCCTTTCCGCAGGGGTGGCGATCGACACGGCGAATATCTTTTCCGCGCGCGAGGCGTTGCAGCACGCGGTGGACGATGCAGTGCTTGCCGCGTCAAAGACCAACGAGAACACCGACGAACGTCGTGCGACCTTCGAACGTGTCCTGGCCGCAGGCGCTTCGAACGGCCGGACGCTCTACAACGTTGCCGGCGACATCGACTTCAAGGGCAGTGCAAACTCGCTTCAGGCCACCGGCAAGGCGTCGGCCGACGTCAAGCTGGCTTTTCTCGGCCGTTTCAACTTCGCCGATCTGCACCTCGATCTCGACGCGGTCTCCTACCAGTCCACACAGTCGCTGGAAGTGGCGATGGTTCTCGACAATACGGGCTCACTCGGTGCCAATGGCATCAAGCAGTTGCGTACGGCCGCCAAGAGCCTGACTGAAATTCTGCGCAAGCAATCCGAAAAGCGCAAGAAGGACAACGGCCAGGAAAAGCCGATCACCGCTGCCTTGGTCCCGTTCGTCACCGCGGTCAACGTGCGTAATGCGGAATGGAATCCGAAATGGTTGAGCGGCTTCGACCACAACCCGACGACGGCCCAGGATAGCGCGTATGTGACGGGAGGCGTCAGCAACTGGCATCTTTTCGCCGATCTCGCCAATGCCGACCAGGACGAGGTCTGGCCCGAGAGCAAGTATCTCGCAACGGGTACGGGCGACTGGCATGATGGTCCCTATGCCGCCGACAGCGAGCCGGCGCGCGTATGGAAAGGGTGTGTGGAGGCGCGGGCAAAGCCTTACAATCTGGATGATGCGCCGCCTTCGGCCAGTGATCCGGAAACGCTCTTCACGCCGTATTTCGCTCCGGACGAACCCGGTAAGGCACGTCCGGTCGGCAATTCATCGAAGTACGGCTCGTCGGCCGGCAATGACGCCGATTACTTCAACAATTCCTATCTTGCCGACGATATCCTGGACGGCAAGGAGTACGACCACCCCGGCAAGCCAAGCTATGGGGAATACGAGTTCGACGGTGCCGACGCGGTTGCCGATCAACGCAAACGCCAGTCGAACGTGACGAAATACACCTCCGCCAGCCAGGCCGACCTCAGCGAAATCAGTGAAACGGGCTCGCTGACCAACGGTCCGAACCGAGCGTGTCCGTCGCCCATCGTTCCGTTGACGGACGATTTTGACGGCCTCGAATCCAGTATCTCAGCGATGAACTACTTCAACGGCTCGGGAACGAACGTTTCGGAAGGCCTCGCTTGGGGCGAAAGGGTGCTTTCTCCCGCCGAGCCCTTCACCGGCGGTGGCGGCTTCAACGACGACAAGGTGTCCAAGGCGGTGGTGCTCTTCACCGATGGCGAAAACGCTGTCTTCGGCGCCCAGAAGGCCAAGATCAACAAGTCCGATTACGGTGCATACGGATATCTCGACTCGAACCGTTTCGATACGACGAGCAAGGGTACTGCCGTCAGTCACGTCGACGACTGGACGAAGACCGTCTGCGCCAATCTGAGAAGCAAGAACGTCGACATTTATGCCGTGCTACTCAACGCCGACACCAACTCCAACCGCAAGCTTTACCGGGACAATTGCGTCACCGATCCTGCAAACTATTACGCTGTGGACAATGCGAGCGATCTCGAGTCCGTCTTCAAGGACATCGGCAACCAGTTGACGCAGCTCTACCTTATGAACTGAGGCGATAGTCGGCTTACGGTCTGATTGACACGGAGGCCGCTGCTATCAAGCAGCGGCCTCGTCGGTCATCATCACTAATATCGAGCAAGCGGAGTGTCAGCTACAGCCGCTCGTCGAGCCGCAGGTGTCGCACTTTTCGCAGGTTCCGTTCCTCACCATCGTGAAGTTCTGGCATTCCGAGCACATGTTGCCGGTGTAGCCCTGCATGATCGACTTCATGCGCCGATCGGCCTGCAGCTTCTTCGCTTCGGCGGCTTCCTGCTTGGCGCGCTGTGCCTCTTCGGCCGCAGCGTCGGTGAAGGTTGCCGTTTCCGTGCCGACCTCGGCATGCGCTTCGGCATGGCTTTCATAGTCGCGCTTGAAGGCCGGGCTTTCTTCCGAAAGTGCGGTGGGCGAGGGGTTGGCGATCGCCGCGGCGGCCGCCGAGCCGCCCTTTGTGGTGGCCATTGCCGTGACCGTACCACCCTTGCCGCGTGCGCTCGCCTGGGCACTGCCGTCGTTCGCCGAGCCGGAACCGGTCGAGCCGGCATTCTGCACGAGCGTCGGCTTGAAGCCGCGGGTGAGCCCCGTCGAGACGATCTGGGCGTTGCCTTCCTTCACGCCCTTGCCGAGCGCGGTGTTGGAAAAGTCCGTGATGTCGACATGGGCGAGGTCGTGGCGGCCGAGATAGGAGATCGCCAGTTCGCGGAAGACGTAGTCCATGATCGACGTCGCGTTCTTGATCGCGTCGTTGCCCTGGACCATGCCGGCCGGCTCGAACTTCGTGAAGGTGAAGGCCTCCACATATTCCTCGAGCGGCACGCCGTATTGCAGGCCGAGCGAGATGGCGATCGCGAAATTGTTCATCATCGCGCGGAAGGCGGCGCCCTCCTTGTGCATGTCGATGAAGATCTCGCCGAGGCGGCCGTCGTCGAATTCGCCGGTTCGAAGATAGACCTTGTGGCCGCCGACGATCGCCTTCTGGGTGTAGCCCTTGCGCCGGCCGGGAAGCTTCTCGCGTTCGCGCGACACCTTCTCGATGATGCGCTCGACGATCTTTTCCGTCACCTGAGCGGCTTGCACGGCGGCCGGTGCTGCGGCGATCTCCTCCAACGCGTCCTCGTCCTCATCGTCGTCCTCGATCAGCGAGGCGTTGAGCGGCTGGGAGAGCTTGGAGCCGTCGCGGTAGAGCGCGTTCGCCTTCAGCGCGAGCTTCCACGAGAGCATGTAGGCGCTCGTGCAATCCTCGACCGTGGCGTCGTTCGGCATGTTGATCGTCTTGGAGATCGCGCCTGAGATGAAGGGCTGGGCGGCGGCCATCATGCGGATGTGGCTTTCGACCGAGAGGTAGCGCTTGCCGACCTTGCCGCACGGGTTCGCGCAGTCGAAGACGGGCAGGTGCTCGTCCTTCAGGAAGGGCGCGCCCTCGAGCGTCATCGCGCCGCAGATGTGGATGTTCGCAGCCTCGATCTCCTTCTTCTTGAAGCCAAGATGCTCCAGCATGTTGAAGGAGAAGTCGGCGAGCTGCTCGTCCGAGCAGCCGAGCACGTCTCGGCAGAAATCGGCGCCCAGCGTGAACTGGTTGAAGGCGAACTTGATGTCGAAGGCCGACTTCAGGGCGCCGTTCAGCGTCTCGATGATTTCGTCGGTGAAGCCCTTGGCCTTGAGCGAACCCGGATTGATCGCCGGCGCCTGATTGAGGTTGCCGTGGCCGACGGCATAGGCCTCGATCTCGGCGATCTGGCTTTCGCTGTAACCGAGCGTGCGAAGCGCTTCCGGCACGGCGCGGTTGATGATCTTGAAGTAGCCGCCACCGGCGAGCTTCTTGAACTTCACGAGCGCGAAATCGGGCTCGATGCCGGTCGTGTCGCAGTCCATGACGAGGCCGATCGTCCCGGTCGGCGCGATGACGGTCGCCTGCGCATTACGGTAGCCGTTCTTTTCGCCGAGCGCGACGGCGTTGTCCCATGCGGCCGTCGCATGCGCGATCAGCGCCGGATCCGGGCACTCGTTATGGGCGAGCGGAACCGGGTTCACAGCAAGCTTCTCGTAGCCCTGGCGCTCGCCGCGGGCGGCACGCCGGTGGTTGCGCATGACGCGCAGCATGTGCTCGCGGTTTTCCTGATAGCCCGGGAAGGTGCCGAGTTCGCCGGCCATCTCCGCCGAGGTCGCATAGGCGACACCCGTCATGATCGCCGTCAGGGCACCGGCAATCGCCCGGCCTTCGGTCGAGTCGTAGGGGATGCCGGAGGTCATCAGCAGGCCGCCGATATTGGCGTAGCCGAGGCCGAGCGTGCGGTAGCGGTAGGAGAGTTCGGCGATCTGGCGCGAGGGGAACTGCGCCATCATCACCGAGATCTCGAGCACCATCGTCCAAAGCCGTGTGGCGTGCTCGAACGCGGCGACGTCGATGTTCTTCGTCGTCGCGTCCTTGAACTGAAGGAGGTTCAGCGACGCGAGATTGCAGGCCGTGTCGTCGAGGAACATGTATTCCGAGCACGGGTTCGAGGCCCGGATCGCACCGGCGGACGCGCAGGTGTGCCAGTCGTTCATCGTCGTGTTGAAGTGCAGGCCCGGATCGGCCGACGCCCAGGCTGCGAAGCCGATCTTCTCCCACAGGTCGCGCGCCTTGACGGTCTTCATCACGCGCCCGTCGATGCGCCCGGTCAGGTTCCAGTCGCCATCGGACTCGACCGCGCGCAGGAACTCGTCCTTGATCGAGACGGAGTTGTTCGAGTTCTGGCCGGAGACGGTGAGGTAGGCTTCCGAATCCCAGTCCGTGTCGTAGACCGGGAACTCGATGTCCGTGTAGCCCTGCCTGGCGAACTGGATGACGCGCTTGACGTAGTTCTCCGGAACGCTTGCCTTTTTGGCTGCCTTTACCTCGCGCTTGAGCGCGGTGTTCAGCTGCGGATCGAAGCAATCGTCCTGCGACCCTTCGCAGTTCACGCAGGCCTTCATGATGGCCTTCAGGTGATGCGAGACGGTCTTCGAGCCGGTGACGAGGGCTGCGACCTTCTGCTCCTCGCGCACCTTCCAGTCGATGTAGTTCTCGATGTCCGGATGGTCGATGTCGACGACGACCATCTTCGCCGCGCGGCGCGTCGTGCCGCCGGACTTGATTGCGCCGGCCGCCCGGTCGCCGATCTTGAGGAAGGACATGAGGCCCGACGACTTGCCGCCGCCGGAAAGCTTCTCGCCTTCTCCGCGCAGATGCGAGAAGTTCGAACCGGTGCCCGAGCCGTACTTGAAGAGCCGCGCCTCTCGCACCCACAGATCCATGATGCCGTTGTCGTTGACGAGATCGTCCTCGACCGACTGGATGAAGCAGGCGTGCGGCTGCGGATGCTCGTAGGCCGATTCGGACTTCGTCAGGGTGCCGGTGAACGGGTCGACGTAGAAATGGCCCTGGCCGGGGCCATCGATGCCGTAGGCCCAGTGCAGGCCGGTGTTGAACCACTGCGGCGAGTTCGGCGCGACGCGCTGGGTCGCGAGCATGTAGGCGAGCTCGTCGCGGAAGGAGAGCGCATCGTCCTCGGAGGCGAAATAGCTGCCCTTCCAGCCCCAATAGGTCCAGGTGCCGGCAAGGCGATCGAAGATCTGGCGTGCGTCGGTTTCGGAACCATAGCGTTCCTCTTCCGGCAGCTCGGCAAGCGCCTTTTCGTCGGCGACGGAGCGCCACAGCCAGGACGGAACGGAGTTCTCCTCGACCTTCTTCAAGGCCGCGGGGACGCCTGCCTTGCGGAAATATTTCTGCGCCAGAATGTCGGCGGCGACCTGGGAGAACTGCGCGGGCACGTCGATATCGGCCAGGCGGAAGACGATGGAGCCGTCCGGATTGCGGATCTCGCTCGTCGCCTTGCGGAATTCGATCTCCGCATAGGCGGACTGTCCGGCCTTGGTGAAATGACGCTCGATGCGCATGGCTTATCGTCCTTCCAATGCTCGCGCGCCGCTGATGCCAGCCGGCTCGCGCAGTTTCCCACAATCTGGCAGCGCCGAAGACCCTGCCACCCCCGGAGAATCGGAGTTCAGATCAATTCGACCTGAAATCCGTATCTTGTGGCAACGCTGATCCGCAACACTAAATATAGTGTTAACCGTTGTTGTCCACCAGCGTCGACCGACCGGAATCGGCGGGGCGTCCAGCGGTGCCGATGCGCCACATCGATCGGCGCCGGCACCTTGGATCACGCACGCCGTTCCGGGAAAGCGACCGGTTCGTAGAGATGCCGGCCGCGTCCGGTTCAAGAGGCCGCGAGTCGGGTCTTCCGGTCAAGCGCTGGCGTTCGCTGAGATCTCGTCCACAACATCTTGTGTGGATATCGGGGAAACACACGGAGAGCTTGGCCAGCCGGCGTTCGCGCCGCTGTCAAGGGTGCAGTTTCGGCTGCGCACCGAAAAGAATCGGGGAGAAGGGTGCATATCGGACACAGCCGCGGGCGTCCTTGCGAGGGCCGGGCCGTCGTGAAGGCTCGGGGCGCCTCAGTCCTTCTCGTCGTGGGCGATCGGCTCCTGATAGGAAAAGCCCATGTCCCACGGAAAATAGATCCAGGTATCCTGGCTCACCTCGGTGACGAAGGTATCGACGAGGGGCCGGCCTTTGGGCTTGGCATAGACCGTCGCGAAATGCGCCTTCGGCATCATCGCCCGCACGATCGCCGCCGTCTTGCCGGTGTCGGTCAGGTCGTCGATGATCAGCACGCGCTCGCCCTCGTCTTCGAGGAGGTCGGCGGAAACCTCCTTCAGCACCTGCATTTCGCCCTGCGTGGTATAGTCGTGATAGGAAGCCACGCAGACCGTCTCGATCAGCCGCACGCCGAGTTCGCGCGCGATGATCGCGGCGGGAACGAGCCCGCCGCGGGTGATGCACACGATCGCCTCCCACGTCGTTCCGCTTCCCGAAAGCCGCCATGCGAGCGCTCTCGCGTCGCGATGGAACTGATCCCACGAAACGGGAAAGGCTTTTTCGGGCAGGGGCATGGTCGTCATTCCTTCAGGCGGGAGGCGAAAGGGCATCGAACGAACCGAACGGGACTCGGCGAACGGTTTCAATACCAAAAGTGTAGCGCATGGTCGCCCGATTACGGAAACACGTCCGCGACCGGTCGTCGAGGCCGTTTCCATGCCGTCCGTGCGATCGTGTTTGATACGCCCGTCGCCGAGGGAAGCATGCACGTAAGACGCGTGCGCGCTTATCGTCGGGAATGTCGTGGATCGACCGGGATGGCGATGAACGTCACTCCTGCTCTTCGATGATTTCGGTCTGCTCGCCCACGAGGATCAGCGTCGTCTCGTGGTCGAGAAAGGTCTTTTCGTCGGGGAAAACCTCGTCCTGGTAGGTCTGCGAGGTAAGGACGGCGCGCATGCCCTCGCGGCTGTCGAACCAGATCTCGGCCGTGCCGTCGTAGTCGGCCTGGGCGATCGTGCCCTTCGGCGGTTCGACCGGATGGGTCTGGATGTAGCGCAGCACGTGGTCGTCCGCCTCGGGGATCGAACGGAAGAGCGGTCCGTGATCCTCGATATGATGGCGGACGAATTCGTCGTGCGAGATTTCCGGGTTGCGCTTCAGGAACATCGTCATCTTGATCATGATAGCAGCTTTCGAAAAAAAGGGTTCAGGGGCGGGGCGTCCAGCGGATCGTCGGCGCGTCGTTCGGGTAGTCGATACCGTCCGGGTAGGTTAGGAACTCAATCAGCATGCCCCATGGCGCCCGGCCGTAGATGCCGGCATTGTCGCCCTTATCTTCGACGGCGGCCAGCGGATGAGGGCCTTCCAGAAGTTCCCCGCCTGCGTTTTCGAAGGCGGCGATCGCCGCATCCATATCGTCGACGTAAAGGCCGAAATGGGTGAGCCCGAGATCCTGCAACTGCGGGGCGGGACGCTGTTCGCCATCTGCGATCTGGAAGAGTTCGAGGCATGGGCCGTCGCCGAGCCGCATCAGCCGCATGTGGACGATCTTCGTTCCTTCCGTCAGGCCGAGCTGGCGTTCGGCTTCGCGGCCGGCCTGGGGTTCCTCGTCGGGCGTCTTGACCTCGTAGAGGGTCGACGCGCCGAACGCTTGTTCGAAGAAGCGCGCGGCCGCGGGAAGATCCGGCACGGTCACGCCCAGATGGTCGATCGCGCGGAACGGTTCGGCGGCGGTTTTCTCGCGCGCGAGCGGAGAAAGTTCGCTCACCTCGGAACTCCCTCCGGCCGCGATCTCCTTCAGCGCCGCGTTGAAGGCCTTGGTATGGTCCATGGAAAGATGGGCGTCGAAGGCCGCGTCGTCACGGTATTCCTCGAGCATGACGACGGCGCCGCTGTCGTCCTCGCCGTAGCTTTCGAAACGGATGTTGCCGGGTTCGCGCCGCACCCGACGGGCAAGCTCCTCGACGCGGGTTCGAAGGGTCTCGTGCTGTCCCTGCAGCGGCGTGGCACGGGCGATCATCAATCGGGTCATCATCATCATCTCCGTCTTTGGGGAATGCCGGTCGCGGCGTCGGATCGGAAAGCACGAGGATCGTCAACGGTTCCGGAAATTCAGCGATGAATGTGAGGTTTCGGCTATCTTCCATAAAAAGTTCAGCCATATTGAACTTCGAACTGAAATAGGGAGGAGTCCATGGTCCAGTCGGTCGAGCGCGCGCTCGAAATCCTCGAATGCATCGCCCATGCCGGCGGTGCCGCCCATCTGAACGAGATCGCGCGCGAGACGCGTCTGAAACCGACGACGGCGCATAACATCCTGAAGACGCTGCATGCGCTCGGCTACGTCCGGCGCAGGGAGAAGAACACGCGCTACTATCTCGGCGATCGCATCCTCAATCTTGCTCGCGTGGCGGGTAACGACAGCGGTCTCCGCCGGACGCTGCGCCCGGCGCTGGAAGCGATGGCGGAACAAACGGGCGAGACCGTCTTCGTCGCGGTGCCTTCGGGCGACGAGGTCTATTTTCTCGACGCGATCGAGAGCCTGAAGCCGTTGAAGGCCGCAAGCCAGGAAGGCCAGCGCACGCCGATGGTGGGGTCGGCGATCGGCCTTCTCTTCCTCGCGCATATCCCGTCGCTGCGCCGGCGCATGCTCGGCCCGCACGCCGACCGCATCGGCCCCTCGATCGATGCCGAGATCGACGCCACGGCCGAACGCGGTTACGCGCTGGACCAGGAGAACTACCTGCCGGGGCTGAACTGCGTCGCCGTGCCCTGGATCGACGACGGCGAGGTGCGGGCGGGCTTCGGGCTGAGCGGTCCGACCCGACGTCTGCCGCTCGAAACGCTGACGGAACTGGCCGAAACGATGAGCGGGATCGTCGCGCGGATCTGAAGGCGACTGGTTCTCCTGCTGGTAGATAAGGGGCTCGGTCGGCACCCGGCCGCCCGCGCCGCGGCCGGGTGCGGGAAGCATGCGCTGCGACGCGTCGAACGCCGTACCGTCGAAGATCTCAAGAACGGAATCGGCGAACTGTCGGCTGCATCGGCTTGCAGAACGCCGCGCCGCCATTGCGAACGCCCGTCACCCGTCCTTACGATATCCGGCAGGCTTTCATCCCGGCACGCGACGATCGAGGATGCGCGCGCTTTCGCCTCATGCGCCGCGTTTGCCGTCTGCCGCCGCGGATTGGCTCAGTTCGCCGCGCTTGCCCATCGCGATGATGCGGTCGGCGATGCGCAGCGAATTGGCGACGATCGTCATCGACGGGTTCACGCCGCCGGCCGTCGGGAAGAGGGAGCCGTCGCAGACGAACAGATTGTCGATGTCCCACGAGCGCCCGCTGGCATCGACGACGCTCGTTGCCGGATCGTCGCCCATGCGGCACCCGCCCATGAGGTGCGCGGTGCTTGCCGTGTGGAAGAGGTTCGATCCGCCGGCGGCCTCCAGCATGCGGCTCATGAAGTCCTCGGCGTGTGCCGCCAGCCGCTTGTCGTTGTCCGAAAGCGAGAACGTGACCTTCGGGATCGGCAGGCCGAGGCGGTCCTTCTCGTCGGAAAGCTCCACGCGATTGTCGTCGTTCGGCATCGTTTCGCCGACGATCTTCAGGCCCGCCATGTGGTTGTAATGCGCCATCCAGTTGCGCAGATCGGCGCCGAAGGGGCCTTCGTTTTCGACGAGCGTCGTCGCGAAGTCCGTCGGCAGCGGACCCTGACTCATAAAGGAATAGCCGCCGTCGAAATCCTTGCCCTCGTCGACGTAGTTCCAGTGCTCGCATACGGCAAGCGAAGGCGGGCCTTTGTACCAGCGGATTTCCTCGTTCATGATGCCCCACACGGCGTTGTTCGTGTGCGCCATCAGGGCCTTGCCGACGAGCCCCGAAGAATTGGCGAGCCCGTCCGGATGTTTCTCGCTCGCCGAATTGAGGAGGAGGCGCGGCGTTTCGATCGAGTAGCCCGAGGCCACGACGTTCTTCGCCTTCTGGAAACGCCATTTCCCATCGCGGTGGTAGTGGACGCCGGTTGCCCGTCCGTCCGGCCCGGTCTCGATCCGCCCGACCATGGCGAGGTCGCGGATTTCCGCGCCTGCCGCGAGCGCGCGGGGGACGTAGGTCACGAGCATCGACTGCTTGGCGTTGGTCGCGCAGCCGATCTTGCAGAAGCCGCGATTGACGCACGGATGCGCCTCGCCGCGCGGGGCGGAAAGCGAGGCGGTCGGCGTCGTCGTCCATTTCACGCCCATCGCCTCGGCGCCGCGCGCCAGGACGAGTGCGGAAGCGGACAGTTCGTGCTCGCGATAGGGGTAGCGCCCGCGCTTCGGCCCCCATGGATAGCGAACGGGGCCGGCGATCTTCATGTCGTTCTCGGCAATGGCGTAGTAGCGCCACATCTCGCGCCAGTCGACGGGCCAATCGTGGCCGTAGCCGAGCGCGGTGCGGGACTTGAACCACTCCGGACGGAAGCGAAGCGCCACCATCTGGAAGTGCACGGTCGTCCCGCCGACGCACTTGCCCGAATTGTTGGAGCCGAATTCCAGCGGATCGTTGCCGCCCGAGATCCGCTCGTCCAGCCAGTAGAGCTTTTCCTGTTCGGCCTCGTCGGATGCGAAATCCTCGAGCGGCCGATAGAACGCGCCGGCGTCGAAGGCGACGACGGAAAACCCGGCTTCGGCGAGCCGTGCGGCGAGGACCGAGCCGCCGCAGCCCGTGCCGACGATCGCGAAATCGACCGGCTCGTTCTCGTCGTATTCGCGCATCGGCACCCACTCGCCGCGGCGGAAGACGTTGGGTGCACGGCCCTTCGTTGCTCGCAGGGTGAATTCGGCGTCGGAGGCGATCGCGCTCATGTCTCGTCCTCCGAAAGATCCTCGGCCTCCTGCGGACGGCGCTTCTCCTCGGCCTCCCACGGATCGCGCATGTCCGGTCCGAGGCGCAGATAGCCACGGGGGGCGGCCGGGCCGCCGAAGCCGATCTCGTTCCATGCGGCAGGATGGGAATAGTAGATCTTCACCGCCTGCTTGAGCAGCACGTGGCGGAAGAAGCTCTTCGGCACGAGGCCTTTCCAGTGCTCGCCGTCCACCCTTCCGGTGTCGATCGCTTCGAGGACCGAGTGCCGCTCGTCGGCGGAGAGCGAGAGGAAACCGCGACCGTGCATGGCGTGCGCTTCCGCATCGATCGCGGCGAGGCCGCGCGGCCACGCCTCGCGCTGCGTCAGGACGTCCTTGTGCCGGGTGCCGTCGGTCAGATTCATGGCGAGCTTCTCGTCCAGCAGCGCCTCGAGCGGAATGCGGTCCGCCTCGCTGCGTTCGGGCTGCGGCAGGACGGTGTCCATGACGGCCCGGAGCAGGGCGTATTGTGCCTCGTCGAGAAAGCGGCGCTTCGGCACATGCTCCAGCCGATGGGCGATGACGCGGCGGGTGACGTCGTCGAAGGAGGGCGTGTCCCACTTCGCCAGCACGTTGTAGTCCGGATAGGGGGTGCGGAAGCGTTTCAGGTGTTCGCGGCTCATTCGGGTTCGCTCCCCGGTGTCACGAGATCGAGTGCGGCAAGGCCGATCATGGCGATGCCGGCAAGGCTCGGTGGTGCTGCGACGGGCGGGCCCTGGAAGAGATTCTGCGTCCAGTTGGAGAAGCCGCCCATGTTGCGGCTGACACCGTAGGCATGCAGGCCCGTGCCGGCGACGGCAAGGCCCATCGTTCCGGCGAGCCATCCCGCCGCCTGCCGCTCGTGACGGCAGCCCGGCCGGGCGACGGCATAGGCGATCGAGACCGCGTTGAGGGGAAGCGCCGAGACCGGCAGATACATGAGCTTGTTGTGGAAGGCGCCCCGGAAATGCAGGAGGCCGATCTCCGCCGTCAGCCCGAACAGGCCGAACGCCGTGAGGGCGCCCAAAAGGCGGCCGGAACCGTGCCGGAGCCGGACGGTGCCGCAAGTGTCTGCAGCCTGCGCGTCAACCGCACCGATACCCGCAAGACCCGCCAGCAGGAGAGCACCCGGCGCGCCGAAGGGTGCACGATAGAACAGATTGTTGAAGGAGAGGCCGCCCGGCCGTTCCAGGATGTTCTTCACGTGGAAACCGAGGCCGAAGAGACCTGTCGTGACGGCACCGCCGAAGATCGCCGTCTTCACGCGTGCGCCGCGGGCCGACACCAGCGTGGCGACGGCGGTGGCGAGCGTGATGGCCGCGGCGATCGGCGCGACGTGCATGGCCGGTTTCTTGTAGTTGCCGCGATAGTGTTCCATAGCACTGTCGGCGACGACGCTCGCGGCAAGCAGCGCCGCACCACCGGCGGCAAGCTTGCTGGCGCGCGACGGCGGCTTTCCACCGGCAGCGAGCAGGCCGACGCCTGCCGCGACCGCGAGCCCGCCCGCCATCGCTTGCATCAGCCGCCGGCTCGACATCGGCGGCTGGTTGATAGCGGGAGAGGGACGGGCGCCATGACCGAGAAGCGCGCCGCTTCGTGCCCGTCCGGGTTCCTGGAATGCCAAAGCGGTTTCCTTCGCGTTGTCGTCCTTCGTTCAGGTCGGAGAACGCGGACGAAGACGGGGCGTTCATCGGGACCGACGCTTCAAAACGCCGCGTCGTTCACGCAGCCCGATAAGATCCCGCGTCCTTTTCCTTCAGCGCGAGCCCGATGCCCGGGCGCGAGAGATCGGGCGAGATCGCGCCGGCGGCATCGGGCGCCGGTGCGCCATCGAGCGCATCTTTTCGATGCGTACGTGATCGTGAAACCATTCCATGCGCCCCTGGCAGAGGCTGGCGCAGGCGACCGGCAGGTGCGGTGGCGGCGCGCAGTGGCTGGAAAGCGGCAGGTTCGCCGCATGCGCCAGCGCATCGGCGAGCAGATAGCCCGTATAGCCGAGGCAGCGCGTAGCATCGGCCTGCAGCACGTCGACCGCCGTCCTCACACCAGCGAGCGTTCCAGGGTGTGCCAGACCAGCGCCCCTCCTTCCGGATCGCCCGAAAGAAGCGCCTTAGCGAAGCTTTTCGCCTGCTTGCTGGTGATGTGCGGCGGCAGGGTCGGCATCGTCGCGTCCACCTGCGCGTCGATCAGGTAGGGCCGGTCGGCCGAAAGGGCCTCGTCCCAGGCGGCACCGACATTTTCCTGCCTGTTGAGCCTGACGACGCCGAAGCCGAGGCTTTCGGCGAAATCGGCATAGGGGAAGAAGGGTATGTCCTGCGTTTCCTCCACCTTCGGCGAGCCCGCCATGGCGCGCAGTTCCCACGTCACCTGATTGAGATCGTTGTTGTTGAGCACGGCGATGACGCAGCGCGGATCGGCCCATTCCCGCCAGTATTTGGCGATGGTGATCAGCGCGTTGATCCCGAGCATCTGCATCGCGCCGTCGCCGACGAAGCCGATCGCCACGCGGTCGGGGAAGCAGAACTTCGCGGCCGTCGTGTAGGGCACGCCGGGGCACATGGTCGCGAGATTGCCCGACAGCGACGCCTTCATGCCCTGCCGGATGCGGATCGCGCGGGCGAACCAGTTGGCCGACGTGCCGGAATCGGCACTGATGATCGCCTGGTGCGGTAGCCGGGAGGAAAGCTCCCAGAAGAGCTTTTCCGGATTGATCGGGTTCGCCCCGAGATCGGCGCGCTTGGCCTCGTCCTCCCACCAGGAGGCGACTTCCTTCTCGATCTTTTCGCGCCAGCTGCGATCGGACTTGCGCTGGAGAAGCGGCAGAAGATCGCTCAACGTCTCTTTCGCGTCGCCGACGAGATTGACGTCCATCGGATAGCGCAGGGAAAGCATGCGCGGCGCGATGTCGATCTGCACGCCCTTGGCCTTGCCTTCCTCGGGCAGGAATTCGGAATAGGGAAAGCCCGAGCCGATCATCAGGAGCGTGTCGCACTCCTTCATCAGGTCCCAGGAGGGTTTCGTGCCGAGAAGGCCCATCTGGCCGGTCACGTAGGGCGTGTCGTCCGGCAGCACCGCCTTGCCGAGCAGCGCCTTGGCGACGCCGGCGCCGAGCGCTTCGGCGACTGCCGCCACCTCGTCGCCGGCATTCAGCGCACCCGCACCGACCACGATACCGACCTTTTCGCCGGCATTGAGGATATCGGCGGCCGCCTCCAGTTCCGCACGCCGGGGTACCAGTCGCGGTGCTGTATAGCCGACGCCGGTATGTACCGTACCGTGTTCCATCGGCGGAACCTCGACGGCCTCCTCCTGCTGCACGTCGTTCGGTACGATCATGCAGGTCACGGTGCGCTCGCCGGCGGCGATGCGCATGCCGCGGTCGATGAGCTGACGGGCCTGCGTCGGCACCATACAGGTATGAACGTAGGCGCCGGCGACATCCTTGAAGAGGTTCTGCAGGTCGACTTCCTGCTGATAGTGCCCGCCGATCGCGGAGCGCGCCTGCTGGCCGACGATGGCGAAGACCGGCTGGTGGTCGAGCCGTGCGTCGTAAAGCCCGTTCAAAAGGTGGATGGCGCCGGGCCCGGAGGTCGCGAGGCACACGCCCACTTCGCCGGTCCACTTGGCATGGGCGCAGGCCATGAAGGCGGCTTCCTCCTCATGACGCGTCTGGACGAAGGCAATCGGATCCTTGTCGTCGCGGCCGAGCGCGGCCACGAGCCCGGATATGCCGTCTCCCGGGTATCCGTAGATCCGGGTGACGCCCCATTCCTTGAGACGTTCGAGCATGAAGTCGGCAACGAGCTTGCGAGCCATCGGATCTTCCTCTCGTTCAAGCGCAGGGATGAGTCATCGTCGTCATCATCGAGCCGCACCGCGTGAAGCGGACGCCTGCCGGTTCGAATGCGACGTTGAAACGAAGGGTTGTCCCGTCAGTTCCGCCTTGCGAGCCCGACGGATCACAGCAACCGCACGGCAACGCATCGCGGGACTGCTTCGGTAGCGTTAAGGCATTGATTTAGAAGGAGCGGAGGTCGGCAAAAACCGGCGGCGCCGATTATGCGTCAGGGTGCCGCACATTCGCACATCCAGTTCTTGCCACCGTCTTCAAACGAAATGCAGCCCGTTCGGAAGGCATGCGCCGCCGATCCGTGTTCCGAGCCGGATCGTTTCGAACGGGAGACTTCCGCGACAACCTGTTCCTGGCTGAAGGACGATGAAGCGATCATCGGTTTCGCTTGAAAGAAGTCGCGTGCGTTGCACCACACCGGTGCTTACACCGAGCCGGCTTGCACGCCGCATTGCGGCTTGGCAGTGCAAACACCGGTAGACCCTTGTGGATCCAGGCGTCTTTTGACATCGGAGAAAAAGAAGCTGGTTAATGGTGCTGCCGCGGGGATTTGAACCCCGGGCCTCTCCCTTACCAAGGGAGTGCTCTACCCCTGAGCTACGGCAGCGTCCGGCGGGCTCTTGCCACAGGTCGGGGCGTGGTGCAAGCGTTCGGGTGCTGGTCTTGAATGGTGGCGCGTGAACGGTCCTTGTTTTTCGTGGGGGCTTTGCGTTAAGGCGAGCGGATGACCGGGCGTGAGCGGGACGAGGCGCCGGAGGGCGGCGAGGCGAAGGATGCGCGCAAGGCGCGCCTTTCCGCACAGTTGCGTGCGAATCTCAAACGCCGCAAAGCGCAGGCGAAGGCGCGGCGTGCGTCGGACGACGATGGCGGTTCCGCGTTCGATGCGGGAAGCCGGTCGCCGGGCGACGATGCCGATTGAGCTGAAAATCGAATTCGTCGGCTGCTCGGTAAGCGAACGGGACCGAAA
The DNA here is from genome assembly GCF_006516965.1 of Pararhizobium mangrovi. Classification (GTDB taxonomy): domain Bacteria; phylum Pseudomonadota; class Alphaproteobacteria; order Rhizobiales; family Rhizobiaceae; genus Pararhizobium_B; species Pararhizobium_B mangrovi. Next base: position 46,603 of record NZ_VHLH01000033.1, read on the forward strand.
GCGGACACGGCATAGGGGCGGGCTTTCGAGCCCGGAGAGAGCATGGATCGCATACGCATAGTCGGTGGCCATCGTCTGAACGGCAGCATTCCGATCTCGGGTGCGAAGAACGC
>NZ_VHLH01000002.1 GCF_006516965.1 Pararhizobium mangrovi
GTCGAAACGGGCCATTCAAAGCTCCTCCTCGAGGATCTTTGAATCACGATCCAGCCTCAAACGGAATCCCGTTTATGAGTACAGATCCTAGCCGAGCTGGAAAGGGCAAACCGATGGCTGGAAAGAGGAAGAGCGCAGGGGTCCTGCTTCATCGCTTCCGGGCAGGGCACCTCGAAGTGCTTCTCGCCCATCCCGGTGGTCCGTTCTGGAAGAACAAGGACGAGGGTGCCTGGAGCATACCGAAGGGCGAAATCGACGAAGGCGAGGATCCGCAGACGGCCGCCATTCGCGAATTCGCCGAAGAGACGGGGCATACGCTCGAAACGCTACCGGTCCCGCTCGCCACCATCGAGCAGAAGGGCGGCAAGACCGTCGTCGCCTTCGCCGCCGAGGGCGATCTCGACGCGGAAACGCTTGCGAGCAACACCTTCGAGATGGAATGGCCGCCGCGCAGCGGCCGGAGGCAGGCATTCCCCGAGATCGATCGCGCGGCCTGGCTGACGCTGGACGCGGCGCGGGTGAAGATCCTCGCTTCGCAGCGCCCGCTGATCGATGCGCTGGAGGAAGCTTTCGGCCGGTAGCCGCCTGCGGCAGATAGCGCGCTCGGCTACGCACCGTGATGACGGCGCGGGGGCGAAGGCTGTATGTTCGCGGCGACAGGCAAGGAGAACGAAGCATGGAATACGTACGTCTCGGCGCGACCGGCACTCAGGTTTCGCGCCTCTGCCTCGGCTGCATGACCTATGGCGATCCGGCGCGCGGACGCCACGAATGGACGCTGCCGGAGGACGAGAGCCGGCCGATCCTCAAGAAGGCGCTCGACCTCGGCATCAATTTCTTCGACACCGCCAACGTCTATTCCGACGGCAGTTCGGAAGAGATCGTCGGCCGTGCGCTCAAGGATTTCGTTGCGCGTGACGATATCGTGCTCGCGACCAAGGTGCATGGCCGCATGCGCGAGGGCCCGAACGGTGCCGGCCTTTCGCGCAAGGCCATCATGGCGGAGATCGACAACAGCCTGCGCCGCCTCGGCACGGATTATGTCGACCTTTACCAGATCCATCGTTTCGACCCGCAGACGCCGATCGAAGAGACGCTGGAAGCGCTGCACGATGTGGTGAAGGCAGGCAAGGCGCGCCATATCGGCGCTTCGTCCATGTATGCGTGGCAGTTCGCGACGATGATCTTCACCGCGCGCGCCAACGGATGGAGCGAATTCGTTACGATGCAGGACCATCTGAACCTGCTGAACCGCGAAGAACTGCGCGAGATGGCGCCGTTCTGCGTCGACCAGGGGATCGGCCTTCTGCCGTGGAGTCCGCTTGCCCGCGGTCGCCTCGCCAAGACGTCGGACGAACGCACGCACCGGCAGGAGACGGACCCGCTTCACGAATCGCTCTACGCCAAGACCGCCGACAGCGATCGCGCGGTCATCGACGCCGTCGGCAATATTGCTGAAAAGCGCGGCGTGCCGCGTGCACAGGTTGCGCTGGCCTGGCTGTTGCAGGTTCCGGGCGTCACGGCACCCATCGTCGGCGCGTCGAAGGAAAAGCATCTCGACGACGCGGTCGGCGCCCTGTCGCTCCAACTGGAGCCGGCGGAGATCGAAAGCCTGGAGGAAGCCTACGTTCCCCATCCGATCGTCGGCTTTTCCTGAACCGTGCAAACCGCATCCATGGACGGGAACGGTCCGTTTCGACGAGAACCGGACGGGTTCTCGCGGGTTACGTTCATGCCGGCACCCGCCGGCGATCGTCGTCAAGCAAGGAGTTGCCCATGCAGTCCGTCACCCTCGATTTCGGCATCGCACCGCTCATCGCGCTCATCGCCGGCATCCTGATCCTCGTCGCTCCGCGCCTGCTCAACTATATCGTGGCGATCTATCTCATCATCGTCGGCCTGCTGGGGCTTTTCCCGGGGCTGCTGCATTAGGGATACGAACGGCAGAGGAGGGCGCCGCATGGCAACGGACCGGATGCGCATCGAAACCGGCGACATCACCAAGCTGGATGTCGACGCGATCGTCAACGCAGCGAACACTTCCCTACTCGGCGGTGGCGGCGTCGATGGCGCGATCCACCGTGCGGCCGGTCCGGAACTGCTCGTGGAATGCCGCGGGCTCGGCGGTTGCGATACGGGCGATGCGAAGCTTACGGCAGGGTATCGGCTGCCCGCACGCCACGTCATCCACACGGTCGGACCGGTCTGGAAGGATGGCGCGCACGGCGAGCCGGAAAAGCTCGCCGCATGTTATCGCCGTTCGCTGAAGGTCGCGTACGACAACGGCGTGCGCACGGTCGCCTTCCCGGCGATCTCGACCGGCTTCTACCGTTTTCCACCGGAGCGAGCGGCCGTGATCGCGGTGGAAACGGTCGCCGCGTTTCTTGCCGAGGCCGATGCCATCGAATCGGTCGTCTTCTGCTGTTTCAGCGCCGAAAGTGCGGACCACCATCGCCGCGCATTCGACGCCAATGCCGGTGTCGACAGGGACCGGTGACGGCGCGCAATCGTGCCGCTTGCACGAAGTGATAACCGCAAGCGGTTGAAGTAACGCTCCAAAGGCTTCATGCATGGCACAGTCCAAAAGCCGGTCAGGCGTATTCGAGCTTCGTCCCGTATCGGGGACGGACGGCAGACCCTCGCTTTCCGAAAGCAGACGATCGCGCTTGCCGGCACACCGATCGAGAGGGAGACGAATGCAGTATGACGACGCGTACGCCGCCCCGGCGGACGTCCTTGCCTTCTGGTTCGAGGAACTGACGCCCGAACACTGGTTCAAGCCGTCCGCGGAGATCGACGCGCGCATCCGCCAGCGCTTCGCCGCGACCCATCTGATGCTCGCACGCCATATCGAGGAGGCGTGGCGGCGCTCGCCCGAAGGCCGGCTTGCCGCTACCATCGTGCTCGACCAGTTCCCGCGCAACATCTACCGCGCGACGCCGCTCGCCTTCGCGACGGACGAACTCGCCCGCAACGAGGCACGCACGGCGATCGAGGCGGGCATGGATCAACTCGTGCCGGCCGAGCGTCGCGTCTTCTTCTACCTTCCGTTCGAGCATTCGGAAGCGCTCGAGGATCAGGAATGGTCCGTCGAACTGATCGCGACACTCGACCATGCGGAATATCTGGACTACGCGCGGCGCCACCGCGAGGTGATCGCCCGGTTCGGACGGTTTCCTCATCGAAACCCGATCCTGGGCCGGTTTTCGACCCGCGCGGAGGAAGCCTATCTCTCGACGAGCGACTCCGGCTTTTGATGTCCGCGGCGGCCGGAGCATCTTCCGGTCGGACCGATCATGTCCGGCGTCACACGATTGTGCTCTTGCCAAGCGGGGAAAAGCGTTCATCCTTTCCTTAATCGAGGCGTTGCGTGACGGCGGCCCGTTCGATGGACCGCCCCGCCACGGCGATGCCGCGTAGAAAAGGGGATGGCTGAAATGCGCTATGGCCTTTCTTCGCGTTCTTTCCGCAGCCATCGGTTCAGGCGAACCGGGGCACTTCTCGCGTCGGCCTGCGCTGCGGCATGGTTTGCGACCGGGGTACCCGCCAGGGCCGCCGGAGCACAAGGCGGCGACCAGAAGATCGACGTCGCGCTGGTGCTCGCCGTCGATGTTTCCTGGTCGATGGATACGGAAGAACAGCGCATCCAGCGCGACGGCTACGCCGCCGCCTTCCGCTCCAAGGAGGTGATCGACGCGATCCGCGAGGGCGGTTACGGCCGGGTCGCGGTCACCTATGTCGAATGGGCCGGCAGCACGATGCAGCTCGTTGTCGTGCCCTGGACGATCATCGACGACGAGGCCGGTTCGCAGCGTTTCGCCGACGCGCTATCGATGCAGGAGCCGGCACAGCTTCGCCGCACCTCGATTTCGGGCGCCATCGACTTTTCGAGCAAGCTTCTGGACAAGACGGGAATGACGCCGATGCGGCGCGTCATCGACATTTCTGGCGACGGGCCCAACAACGAGGGACGACCGGTGACCGAGGCGCGCGACGAAGCCGTCGCACGCGGCATCACGATCAACGGCCTTCCGCTGATGACGAGCGCGCGGGACGGCTTCGGCTATTCGATCGAAAATCTCGACGACTATTACGGTGATTGCGTCGTCGGCGGCGGCCAGTCCTTCGTCATTCCGGTGACGAGCTGGAAGGAGTTTCCCGAGGCGATCCGGCGCAAGCTGGTGCTGGAGCTGGCCGGCACCCCGACCGAGCGTGCCGCATACCGCGCGCCGCACGACTTTCCCGTCATCGAGGTCGCTGACGAAAACGCCGGGAAGGCGGGTGCGGACTGCATGATCGGCGAGAAGATCTGGCGCAAGCGCTGGGAGCGCTGGAACCAGTGACAGCGCTCTATAAACCTGAAAGGCTTTAGGCGGCGGCGCTGAGCAATTGCCTGCGCTCGGCGCGCTCCTGTTGTGGCGAGCGCGCGTAGAGTTCGCGGTAGCATTTGGAAAAATGCGAAGCCGAGACGAAGCCGCAGGCGACCGCAACCTCGACGATCGACATCGCGGACTGGATCAGCAGGTGGCGAGCACGGTCGAGCCTGATTTCGAGATAGTAGCGCGCCGGCGAGCGTCCCATCTCCTGGCGAAAAAGCCGTTCCACCTGGCGGCGAGAAAGTCCGACATGCTGCGCGATCGCGCCCTGCGAAAGTGGCTCGGCGATGTTGCCCTCCATTAGTTCGATGATCGAGAGGACCTTCGAGTTCTGGATGCCGAGGCGCGCGCGAAGGGGCAGGCGCTGCCGGTCGTGGGGCCCCCGCACGCGATCCGTCAGCGCCTGTTCGCAGATACGGTTGACGAGCCCCTGTTCGTGGTCTTCGCCGATGATCGTCAGCATCATGTCGAGCGAGGCCGTTCCGCCGGCGCAGGTGTAAAGGTTGTCGTCGACCTCGTAGAGATCGGCGAAGACGTGCGCATCGGGAAACGTCTCCGCGAAAGCCGGCAGGCTCTCCCAATGGATCGCACAGCGCCTTTCGGCAAGCAGCCCGGCGCTCGCCAGGATGTAGGCGCCCGTGCACAGCCCGCCGACCATCACGCCGCGCTGATGGCTCTCGCGCAGCCAGGTGTTGACGGCCGGGTTGACGAAATCTTCCACGCGAAGCCCTGCGCATACGAAGATCATCGACGGGCGAGAATCGCTGGCAAGGGCACGGCGTTCGCCTTCGAGCGAGAGGCTGACCGAGATCTCGACGCCGTTCGAGGCGATCACGGGATGACCTTCGAAGGACGAAAGGCGCCAGATGAACGCCTCGTAACCGAGCATGCGGTTGGCGATGCGCAGCGGCTCGATCGCGCTCGCGAAGGCGATCATCGAAAAGTTTGGGGTGAGGAAGAAGACGATCGAACGCCGTTCCGGCTTGAGGTTTGCCGTCATACCGTAACACACAGCACAATTCGGGCCTTGAACCCCGCGGCCACGATCTCGGGATGTCTCGCGAATCGACACTGTCATGGGCCGAAATGCGTGTGAAGCGGGATTTTTTCCCGGCAGGTGCCGCGACCGAACATTTCCGATCGGGCGGCGAAATGCCGCGCCGGCCGGTCGCTTTCGCCAGCGGGCGAAAACGACGTGTCGGAACTTGTCGAGCGTCCACGGCCTTCGCACATAGGGGGCATCGCTTCGGCGCAGATGACGTCGAAGCCCGTTCGCCCATACAGTCAGGAGGCTAGCATGAGCTTGAGAATCAACGATACCGCACCGGACTTCACGGCGGAGACGACGGCCGGAACGATCCATTTCCACGAATGGGTCGGCGACGGCTATGCCGTCCTGTTCTCCCACCCGAAAGATTTCACGCCGGTCTGCACCACGGAACTCGGCTACATGGCGGGCCTTTCCGACGACTTCGCCCAGCGCAACACGAAGATCCTGGGCATTTCGGTCGACCCGGTGGACAGCCACAAAAAGTGGAAGAGCGACATCGAGAAGATGTCCGGCCATACGGTCGATTACCCGATGATCGGCGATCCGAACATGGAGATCGCCAAGCTTTACGACATGCTGCCGGCGAGCGCCGAAGGCGAGGCGGGCGGCCGGACGCCGGCCGACAACGCGACGGTTCGCTCCGTCTTCATCGTCGGCCCCGACAAGAAGATCAAACTGATCCTCACCTATCCGATGACGACGGGCCGCAACTTCGACGAGATCCTGCGTGCGCTCGATTCCATCCAGCTCACGGCCAAGCACCAGGTCTCGACGCCGGTCCAGTGGAAGAACGGCGAGGACGTCATCGTTCCCGCCTCGCTTTCGGAAGAGGACATCAAGGGCAAGTACGGCACCTTCGATCCGGTGCTGCCCTATCTGCGCAAGGTTAAGCAGCCCACGGGCTGAGGCCTGTCCGGATCCGGAATGGCGAACGCACTGCCGGCGGTGGAAACGCTCGCCGGCAGCTTTCGGGCGGCTTTAGAGGGTTTCCGTATAAACCTGAAAAGATCTAGCCCAACCGCTTGGCGTTGCCGCGAACGCGCTTTGCGTAGGGTCGCACGCTCGAGGCCGCGATCCGTCCGCCGGCTTTCTCGATGGCTTTCGACGAGACGGATGTGCGCGGGCGCATCAGTTCGCGCATCATCGCGAACTGCCAGGCTATCATCGCTTCCGTGGAAGCGGCGACCTTTTCGGAAACCATGCGTGTCGTTTCCGCCTGCATCCGCGCGGAATGCAACGGCGAAGTCCACATCATGTTGGCGCGCGTCGCGATGACGAGCGGCGCCTGGAACCAGAGCGTCGCGATGTCCGCGAGCGGCGATGTGCTTCCTCGGCTCATGGCAGGGCCTTTCGATTACGGGGGCAGGTCTATCGCCCGTCGATTGACACCGCATTGCGTCGGATATGAGATCGCGGTGACGCCCCGGGTAAGACAACGGGTCATTGTACCCGTATAACGGGACGAACTTTTTGGCTCGCCGTGCGTTGCATGGGCGTATCATTTCCACCGTTACGCGATCTGCGGATCTCTTCAGGAAACCGACCATGCCCGTATCCAAAACTGCTCGTCTGGCTCTCGTTCTCGTCGCGCTCGCTTCGCTCAGCGCATGTGCGAACACCATCCGCGGCATGGGTCGCGACACGGCGAACGCCGTCGATGCGACCCAAGGTGCGGGTCGCGACGTCAACCAGGCCGCACAGTAAGGCAGTCTCGGGATCGGACTTCCTAGAGCCTTTCAGGTTTATACGGAAGCGCAGAGTGTTTCCGTATAAACCTGAAAGGCTCTAGTGTCCGGTCCCGTTTCGGGACTTTTTCATCGATCCGGTGTTTCGGTAACTGCCGAGTAACCACGCGCGATTATTGTTGATCGTGCGGCAGGCAGTGATGCCGAAGCTCCGGATCAGGTTCTTGCGTACCGGAGCGCCGCCCCTTCCGGGGAGCGCGTTGTTCTCGGTTTCGGCACAGCGACCTCGTATCGGCTCGCTGGTCATCCGCGCACGGCATGATAGAACACGGTACTTTCGCAGTACCGGGATCATCCATGGCCAAGGCACTGATGCTTCAGGGCACCGGCTCCGACGTGGGCAAGACGGTGCTCGTGGCGGGTCTCTGCCGCCTGTTCGCAAACCGCGGTATCGCGGTGCGCCCCTTCAAGCCGCAGAACATGTCGAACAACGCGGCCGTTGCCGAGGACGGAGGCGAGATCGGCCGTGGGCAATGGCTCCAGGCGCTCGCCTGCCGCGTGCCGTCCTCCATCCACATGAACCCGGTGCTCCTCAAGCCGGAAGGCGAGGCCGGCAGCCAGGTCGTGGTCCAGGGCATGGTTCGCGGCCGGGCGCTGGGTCGCGACTATGCGACCTTCCGCAGCCACCTTCTCGATGCCGTCCTGGAAAGCTATCGCCGGGTCGCGGCCGACGCCGATCTCGTGCTCGTCGAGGGTGCGGGCTCGCCCGCCGAGATCAATCTTCGGGACAACGACATCGCCAATATGGGCTTTGCCACGCGTGCCGACGTGCCGGTCGTGCTGGTCGGCGATATCGACCGTGGCGGCGTCATCGCGTCTCTGGTCGGCACCTCGACGATTCTCGCCGAGGCCGACCAGCGCATGATCGCCGGCTACATCGTCAACAAGTTCCGCGGCGACGCATCGCTCTTCGACGAGGGGCTTGCGGCGATCGGGCGGTTCACCGATTGGCCGTGCTTCGGCGTCGTGCCATGGATCGAGGCGACGGCGCGGCTGCCGGCGGAAGATTCCGTCGCGCTCGATCGGATGGCGCGACCCGGCGGCGGAACGGTGAAGATCGCCGTACCGCGGCTACCGCGTATCGCGAATTTCGACGATCTCGACCCGATCCGGGCGGAGCCCGACGTCGAACTCGTCTTCGTTGCGCCGGGAGAGCGGCTGCCGGCCGATGCCGCCCTCGTCGTCATCCCCGGCTCGAAGGCGACGATCGCCGATCTCGCGGCACTTCGCGCCAACGGCTGGGACCGCGACCTCGCCGTCCATCACGAGGGCGGCGGGCATGTCGTCGGAATATGCGGAGGCTATCAGATGCTCGGCCGCCGGCTCGCCGACCCGATGGGCATCGAAGGGGCTCCGAACGAGGTCGAAGGGCTCGGCCTTCTCGACGTCGAAACGGTGATGGTGCCGGAAAAGCACGTCCGCAACGTGACGGCACGCACGGCCGATGGGGACCTGCCGCTCGAAGGCTACGAGATCCATGTCGGCGAGACCACGGGCCCGGGCTGCGCGCGGCCGAGCGTCACGATCGACGGGCGTCCGGACGGTGCCGTTTCGCCCGACGGTCGGGTTTTCGGCACCTACCTGCACGGTCTTTTCGGTGCCGACGCCTTCAGACGAAGCTTCCTCGGAAAACTCGGTGCGACCGCCGGCGCACGCGGCCATCGCGAAGGTGTCGAGGCGGCGCTCGATGCCCTGGCCGAAGCCCTCGAAACCCATCTCGACATCGACGGTCTCCTTGCCGTGAGCCGGACCGGCAACGGCGGATAGGTCCGCGTGGCGCGCGCTATGTCAAGCGCGCCGAAGATGGGTCCGAACGCTCGGTCGACGGCTTTTCTCCCAGAGTGCCGGGCTTGCCCGCGGCGGGTCGCGCGTCGGTGATCAGCGCCTCGACGTCGAGGAGGACCTGCCGGATCGCCAGTCCGCGCGGGCATGCGAGGTATTGCGGCGTCCAGACCGGATCGAAACGGGCCTTGAAGGCGCGCAGGCCGTCGGCATGCTGGAAATGGCAGCCGTGCTGGAAGAGATCCGGCCCGATCCGCGCCCAGGTCGATGCCAGCGGATGGTCGGCATGGCCGTCCATCGGTGCGGCACCGAGATCGAAATAGGCGTAGCCCTGTGCCCGGCCGTAGAGCATCATGTGCACGAAGAGGCCTTCCATGACGACCTTCGACACGTCCGGTTCGTAACGCACGAGATCGGCGGCGATCTCGCTGCGGTTCGCCGAAACCCAGATATTGGAAAAGCCGACGATCCGGCCCTCCTTGCGCAGTACTGCGGTGTCGAAGCGCGAAAGGTAGGCGGGATCGAACGAACCCATGGAAAAGCGCCGGTCGTGCGGTCCGTATCGCCGGGTCCAGGCCGTGGCGACGCTTTCGAGTTCGGCGGAGATCGTTTCGAACCCGGCTGCCGGCACCACGTCGAAGGTAAGGCCTTCCCGCGTCAGCCGGTTCGTCACATAGCGGAATTCCTCGTGGCCGGGTCCTTCGACGGCGAAGGTCGCAAGGCGCACGCGCGCGCTCTCGCCGGTGCGGAAGATCGCAAAGCCCATGTCGAGATAGATCGGCAGGCTGCGCGGGCGCACGGCGTAGAACACCGCGCGCAGCGCCTGCCGCTCGGCGAGCTCGCGCAATTGCCACACGAGTTCCTCGTAGGCCTTCTTGTCGCCGATCGGGTCGCCGAGGCTGACGAGCGAGCGTCCGCTTCGCGCATACATCAGAAGTGCCGCATTGTCCTCGGCGATGAGGAAGGTCTTGTCGCCGGTCCATGCGGCGTTCGCACGCGCCTCGTTGGCGCGCTCGATCAGATGGCGCGCGGCGCTCGGAAGGCGCTTCGAGACGGTCGTGACTTCGCGTTTCGGTCGATGGAGAAGGGAAAGCACGCCGACGGCGACGAGCGCGAGGACGAGGCCGGCCGAGGCGCGAAGGAAACGGCCCTCCTGCATCTGCCAGCCGAAGTGCCACCACATCTGCGAATGATAGATGCCGTGCTGGTAGGAAAAGACGCCGAGCCAGATCGTCGCCGCGACACTGCCGACGAGGAAGGCGAGCCAGTTCGTCGACACCGACATCAGCCGTTCCGGACGGCTCCGCTGGAATGCGCCGCGCAGCATGACAAGGACGACGAGGCAGGCGAGCATGACGGCGCCCTCGTACCAGTCGAGGCCCTTGAGCGGCGCGAGGATCATCGCCGCCACGAGCAGGCCGACGGCAATGCGCCACGCGTTCTTCAGCCGCCGGCGGAGCCCCCATGCTACGACGATGAGGCTGAAGCCGATAAGGCTCGCGGCAAAATGCGCGCCCTCCAATACGGCGAGCGGGACCCAACGGTGCAGGAGCGCCAGCGTGAAGGGGGCATGCGGGACCGCGCTGGAAAAGACGAGCACGAGGCCTGCGAGCGATGCGACGACGGCTGCGACCGGTGGCACGAGCGGCCGGAGAAAGCGCGAGGCTTTGGAAAACCGGCCGCCAAAGCGCTGCTTGAGCCAGCCGACTTCGGTGACGGCGAGAATGGCGGCCGCGACGACGAAGGGCAGCACGTAGTAGATGATGCGGTAGACCATCAGCGCCGCGAGTACGTCTGCGCGCCCGGAGGCACCGAGTGCGGCCATCATCGTGACCTCGAAGACGCCGACGCCCCCCGGGACGTGGCTGACGACGGCAAGCACGACGGCGGAGAGATAGATGACCACGAATGGCGCGAAGCCGGGCTGCACGTCCGGCGGAATGAGGACGTAGAGCGCGTAGGTCGCGCCGGCGATATCGAGCAGGCCGGCGACGAGTTGCAGGAAGAGCGGTCCGCGCCCCGGCAGGATGAGCTGCCAGTTCCACAGCCTGAATTCGCGTCCGTCGCGCCCTGCATAGACGAAGAGCGCCACGAGGCCGATCAGTGCCAGCGTTCCGGCGACGCGATCGACCGTCGTGTTCAGGAGGTGGATGAACGGGATGCCCGCCGGCGAGATGATGACCGCCGTCGCGATGAGGCCGGTGATCGCCAGCCAAAGGCCCGACCATGTCAGAAGGATGATCTTGGCGATCTCGGCCCCGTCGAGGCCGAGGCGGGCGTAAATGCGGTATCGGACCGCGCCGCCGGTGACGAGGTGGAAGCCGAGAAAGTTCGAAAAGGCGAACCCGGCCATCCCGGCCACAGAAGCTACGGGCCAGCTGACCTTGCCGGGAGCGGCAATGCGCGTCGCGCTGATGTCGTAGGTGGCAAGTGCGCAATAACTCGCGGCCGTCGCCACAAGCGACCACAGAACGATGATCGTCGGCAGATTGGAAAACGCCCGATCGAGGTCGCCGAGGCTGAGCTCGCTCGTCATGCCGTGAAGCATGTAGAAGGCCACGAGCGTGACGCCGATGGCGACCACCGGCCCGATCAGATGCGTGGGCAGGCGATGCCAGGTTCGCAGGCTCCAGCCGCGTATGGCTTCGACCGCGCTCATGGAGCGGTGCGCCTCCGTCTTTCAGCGAACACGAGACCTCCCGAAGTGGAAACGACGACCCGCAGTGTCCCGCGTCCGGTAGCAACCTCCCGGCACGGCGAAGGTTTCGCTCGATCCCGCGTGCGATCGCGCCGGCCGCCCACCGTTTTGCCATGGCCGCCGGCCGCCGCACCGACCGTTTGCCGAAACCGACCCTTGTTCGCCTTGCGATAGCCGATCGGGCCTTGCGATGGAATGCCGCGACGGAAGGTTTTTCGGCAAAAGGCAGATATGACGACGCCCGGCGCGAGGGCCGGGCGTCGTCGTGTTCGAGCCTTGGAACGGCTTCGATCAGGCCTGATCGAAGGGCAGGGCGATGAACGTCTGCTGGCCGCCGCGATCGACGAGAAGCAGGACCGACTTGCGATCGCTCTTCTTCGCCTTCTGGATCAGTTCGCTGGCCTTGTTGGCGCTGTCGACCGACTGCTGGTTGATCGAGAGGATCACGTCGCCTTCGCGCAGGCCATGTTCGTCCGCCGAACCGTTGTCCTTCACGTTGCTGACGACGACACCCTTCTCGTCGCTGTCGATCTGATACTGCTGGCGCCGTTCCTGCGTCAGGTTGGCGAGGCTGAAGCCGAGGCTGGAGACTTCCGCACTGCCGTGCTGGTCCGGCTTGGGCTGCTCGCTGCTCTTGCTGTTCATCGCCTCGACGTTGTTGGCGTACTTGGCGATGTCGATCGAAAGCTGCTTGGTGTCGCCGTTGCGGAAGACGGTGATCGAAGCTTCCTGTCCGGGCGTTACGTCGGCCACCTTTCGGGCGAGATCGCGCGGTCCGGAGATGTCCTTGTTCTGGAACTTGGTGATCACGTCGCCGGTCTTGATGCCGGCCTTCTTGGCGGGCGAATCGTCGCCGACGGAGGCGACCAGCGCGCCGCTCGCCTTGTCGAGGCCGATGGCGTTGGCGACGTCCTCGGTAACGGGCTGGATCTGGACGCCGATGAAGCCGCGCTCGATCGAGCCGCTCTTGATCAGCTTGGAGACGATCTGCGACGCCTGGTTGGAGGGAATGGCGAAGCCGACGCCCACATTGCCGCCGTTGGGCGAGTAGATCGCGGAGTTGATGCCGACGACCTTGCCGTTCATGTCGACGAGCGGACCGCCGGAATTGCCGTGGTTGATCGCCGCGTCGACCTGCAGGAAGTCGTCGTAGGGGCCGTTGTGGAGGTCACGGCCGCGGGCGGAGATGATGCCCGAGGTGACGGTGGTGCCGATGCCGAACGGGTTGCCGAGCGCGAGTACTGGATCGCCGAGCTTCAGGTGGTTCGAATCGTCCCACTGAACGGTCGGAAGCTGCTTGCTGGCGTCGATCTTGAGGACGGCGAGGTCCGTCTTCTCGTCGGTGCCGAGCACCTTGGCCTTGTACTGCGATCCGTCGTCCAGGGTCACCTCGACCGAACTCGCGTTCTTCACCACGTGGTTGTTGGTGACGATCGTGCCGTTCTGGTCGATGATGAACCCGGAGCCGAGTGCTTCCTCGCGGCCGTGGGGCATCTGCGGCATCGGTCCGCTGCGCCCGTTCGGTCCGTTCGGCCCGTTCTCACCGAAGAACTGGCGAAAGAAGCGGTCCATCGGCGAACCGGGCTCGAAGGGCGTCATGCCCTGGTCCTGATCGTCGTCGTCGTCCGAATCGGAGGCGTTGTTGCCGTTGATCTCGGTCGTGACCGTCACGACGGCGGGTTTGACCTTCGCGACGATCGGCGCGAACGACCCGACGGGCGCCTGGTTGGCGGTGTTCGACTGCGTCGACTGCGTTGCCTGATTGCCGGTGTTGGTCTGGGCATGCGCGGAACCGGAACTGAGTACGGGCGTCAGCGCCAACGGCAGCGCGACGGCCGTGACACCAGCAAGCGCGAATGCCTTGTGACGGCGGGTGACCTTGGACGTTTTCATGGTAGGACTCCGATCTGGACTTGGCAAAAATTCTTCGCCGCTCGGTTCGTCGAGCGGGCTATGCGACGGTGAGGCGTCCGCCGCGACCCACTCCGCTCCGTCGGTCGATGAGGCGAACATAAAACGGCAAAAACGAAATTGTTAGGGCCAATTCAGGTCGTTACCAAAATTTAATACCTAGAAACGCCCGTTGAAAGCGCCTTGCGAAAATAGAAGCCGTTCCGCCATTGGAAAAACATGAACTCCGCGTAATAAACACCCATGCATTACTTTGACGATCACTTACTTCGCATGATCCGGCAAGCCGTCGCGGCCGCGCGATTCGTGGTCGGCCCGTCCGGATCGCCTACCGCCGGAACGGATCGGGGCCCGACAAAGTTCGAGCGTTTGCACCACGTATGCTAGCAATCGGCTTGCGGGGTTTATAGTGCTGGATCCCGCGTATGGCCATGGACGGCCTACCGGGTCGGAGATCGGCGTAGCAAGGGCGACGGACATGCGAGGCACATGCGAACGAGGACTGGTGACGCCGTACGCCGGACCGTGCGGCCGGCAGGAAGGCGGGCCGGGGAAGACCCCTTGCGGCCGGCGGGTTCCCTCCGATCGAGCTTCGGCCGGCCGCTCGTTGAGCGCCCGGCGTATCCGCGTCGTCCGTCGGGAGTTTTCGTGACATGCTGAAGGCCGTCGATCGTGCGGAAGACGAGCGTTCCGGCGAGCCGCTGCGCGAGGCCTATCTTTCCGCCGAGGATCTCGCCCGTCTCGGCGAACACCTCGCCGGCCAGACGCGCACGACGCTGCCGGGTGGTGGAACCTTCGACTTCACCGCACGCCAGCGCGACAACGAGCGTTCGATCCGCCGGGCCTACCGGGCGAGCCTTGCAGCGGTGCGCGCGGGCGAAGTCATCACCTCCGCTGCCGAATGGCTCGCCGACAACCACTACATCCTCGAAAAGAACGTGCGCCAGGTCGAGCGCGACCTGCCGCCGCGCTTCTTTCGCGAACTGCCGAGCATTGCCATCGACGGCGGCTCGGTGCCGCGCGGTCTGGCGCTCGCCTGGCTCTACGTCGCCCACGCACACAGCTCCGTCTCGCTCGAAACGCTGACGCCGCTCGTCGAGGGCTATCAGCGCGTCCGCACGCTTCGCATCGGCGAGCTCTGGGCGCTGCCTTCGATGCTGCGCTTCGTGCTGATCGAGAACATGCGCCGCATATCGGCGCGTGTCAGCCAGGCGCGCGAGATGCGCGGGCGGGCGAATGCACTCGCCGACCGTCTGCTTTCGCTCGAAGAGGGCGAATCGGTCGTCGACGTTCTGGAAGGCTACGAAGACCTGACCGCCGACGACGCCTTCGCCGCGCAGCTTCTCTACCGCCTGCGCGATGGCGGCGTGCGTTCCGGCGAAGCGATGAACTGGCTCGAGGCGTCGCTTGCCGCGCGCGACAGCGGGATCGAGCAGGTGCTCTTTTCCGAGCACAACCGGCTTGCCGAGGACAACGTTACGGCGGGCAACACCGTCACGAGCCTGCGGCTGATCGACGATATCGACTGGAGCGAGTGGTTCGAGGACACGAGCGCGGTCGACGCCATCCTTCGCGAGACACCCGCTTTCGCTGCGCTCGACTTCGCCTCGCGCGATCGCTACCGGCAGACGGTCGAGGTGCTCGCGCGGCGAAGCGGGACGTCGGAGATCGAGGTGGCGCGCACGGCCAAGAAACTGGCCGAAGGGGGCGAGCCGGAGCGCGGCGAGGGGCCGTGCGACATCGGCTTTTATCTCGCGGGCAATCGCAAGCCGCGTCTCGAAGCGCGCCTTGGCAAGGGGCCGGCGTTCAAGGAGCGCGTGCGGCGTGCCTATCGTCGGCTCGACTGGCTGGGCGTCGCCGTGCCGATCCTTGCCTTCACCGCCGTCTTCCTCGTGATCGTCGGCGGGCTGCTCGGTGCGATCGGCGTCGCGCCGTTGGGGATCGTCCTGCTCCTCGTCTTCTTCGTCCTGCCGGCATCCGAGGCGGCGAGCGGACTGTTCAACACGCTCGCCGGCCTCTTCACCGCGCCGAGCCGGTTGATCGGCTACGAGTATCTGGAGGGCGTGCCGGCCGAATCGCGCACGCTCGTCGTCGTCCCGTGCCTCATCAGTTCGCGCGACGGCGTCGCCGAGCTCCTGCGCAATCTCGAGGTGCACTACCTCGCCACGACGCCCGGCGAAGTCTTCTTCGCGATCCTCAGCGACTGGCCCGACAGCGACGTCGAGGAAAACGCGAAGGACGCGGCGGTACTGACGGCAGCGCGCGAGGGCATCGCCGCCCTGAACGCCCGTTACGCGGCGGACGGCCAACGGCGCTTCTTCGTCTTCCACCGCCGGCGTCTGCACAATCCCGCCGAAGGCAAATGGATGGGGTGGGAGCGCAAGCGCGGCAAGCTGCACGAACTGAACCGGCTTCTGCGCGGCGATCCCGACACGACCATCATGGCCGACGGGCAGGTGCCGCCGGCCGATATCCGCTACGTCATGACGCTCGATGCCGACACGCGGCTGACGCGCGACGCCGTGACCCGGCTCGTCGGCAAGATGGCCCATCCGACGAACGCCCCCGTCACGATACCGGGCGACGGGCGGGTCCGGGCAGGCTACGGCATCCTCCAGCCGCGCGTGACCGCTTCGCTGACGACCGGCGACGAAGCCTCGGCCTATCAGCGCATCTTTTCCGTCAACCGCGGCCTGGACCCGTACGCGTTCACCGTTTCCGACGTCTATCAGGACCTGCTCGACGAAGGCTCCTTTACGGGCAAGGGTCTTTACCACGTCGACTCGTTCGAGGCGGCGATCGCCGGCCGCATCGGCGAGAACGCGGTGCTGAGCCACGATCTGCTGGAGGGATCTCTCGCGCGGTGCGCGCTTGCCAGCGACGTCGAGCTCGTCGAGGACTTCCCGACGCGCTACGAGGTCGAGGTCTCGCGTCAGCACCGCTGGACACGCGGCGACTGGCAGCTCCTGCCGTTCGTCTTCTCGCCGAAATCGCCGGTTTCCGGCCTCGGCCGATGGAAGATGATCGACAATCTGCGCCGCTCGCTGACGCCGATCGCCTGGCTGGCGGCGTCCGTCGCTGGCTGGTGCGTGCTTCCGGCCGTACCGGCGCTCGTCTGGCAGGCGATCCTCATCTTCAGCCTGTTCGTCGGCCAGACGCTCTCGCTCGTCGTCGGCGCGCTGCCGCGCCAGGCCGACATCGTCGCCGGCGCCCACCTGCATTCCGTCTTCAGCGAGATCAACGCGGCCAATGCGCAGGCCGCCCTTCGCATCGTCTTCGTCAGCCATAGCGCCTACGTCATGGGCGACGCGATCTGCCGCGCGCTCTACCGCATGTTCGTCTCCCGCCGGCACCTTCTCGAATGGAGAACGGCGGCACAGGCGCAGCAGGGCGCGCACCGCCTCGTGCGCGACTATTTCGCCAATATGTGGCAGGCGCCGCTAGTGGCGCTCGCAGCCCTCGTCGTCGCCGCGCTGACAGGCGGCACCGGCATCGTCGTCGCCGTACCCTTCGCGGTGCTCTGGGCGCTCGCGCCGATCGCGGCCTGGTCCGTCAGCCAGCCGGCCGAAGGCGAGGACGCGGTCCATGCGAGCGAAGCGACGCGGGAGAAGCTTCGCCGCTACGCACGACGGACCTGGCGCTACTTCGCCGTCTTCGCCAACGCGGAAAACAACCACCTTCCGCCCGACAACATGCAGGAGGATCCGGAGGAACGCGTCGCGCACCGGACGTCGCCGACCAATATCGGCCTCTACCTGCTTTCGACGGTCTCGGCGCGCGACTTCGGCTGGATCGGCCTTTCCGAGACGGTGCGAAGGCTGAGCGACACGCTCGATACGTGCGGGCGCATGCAGAAGCATCGCGGCCACCTCTACAACTGGTACGACACGCGCACGCTCGAGCCGCTGATGCCGCGCTACGTCTCGAGCGTCGATAGCGGCAATCTCGCCGGTCATCTCGTCGCCGTCGCCGCGGCGTGCGATCAGTGGGCGCAGGCACCCGCTGCCCATCTCGACGTCGGCGTCGACGGGATTGCGGACGTCGCGGCCATCCTTTCCGAAACGATCGAAGCGCTTTCGGAAGATCGTAGGAGCTTCCAGTCGCTGCATCGCAGGCTCAGCGAACGCGTCGCGAGCTTCGACCGGGCGATCGCGACGATGCGGCGCGAGCCCGAGTTCACGTCGATCCGCTCGATCAACCTGACGGTGCTGGCGCGCGAGATCCGACAGCTCGCGGTCAATCTCGACCACGAGATCGACACGGACGAAAGCCACGAGATCGTCGAGTGGGCCAACGCGCTCTTCGACACCTGCGAGGCCTATGTCGGCGATTCGATGATCGAGCCGGCAACGATCGACGCCCTTCGCACGCGCTTCCGCGATCTCCAGCAGCGCGCTCGTGCGCTGGCCTTCGAGATGGACTTCTCGTTCCTCTACCGCGAGCACCGTCGCCTGCTTTCGATCGGCTACCGGGTCGAGGACGCGGAAATCGACGAATCCTGCTACGACATGCTCGCTTCCGAGGCGCGACTGACGAGCCTCTTCGCGATCGCCAAGGGCGATCTGCCGACCGAGCACTGGTTCCGGCTCGGCCGTTCGGTCGTCGCGGTCGGCACGCGCGCGGCACTCCTGTCGTGGTCGGGTTCGATGTTCGAGTATCTGATGCCGCCGCTCGTCATGCAGGAGCGGCCGGGCGGCATCCTCAACCAGTCGGGCCGGCTGTCGATCAAGCGCCAGATCACCTACGCGAAGGGCCTCGGCACGCCCTGGGGCATTTCCGAATCCGCGTTCAATGCGCGCGACCACGAACTGAACTACCAGTATTCGAACTTCGGCGTTCCCTCGCTCGGCCTGAAGCGCGGGCTCGGCCAGAACGCGGTGATCGCGCCCTACGCATCGCTGCTTGCCTGCCAGTACGCGCCGGAAGAGGCGGCGGCGAACCTCGCCCACCTCGAAACCATGGGCGCGCTCGGCCGCTATGGTTTCCACGACGCGATCGACTTCACGCCCTCGCGCGTGCCGGAAGGCCAGCGCTGCGCGGTGGTGCGCAACTACATGGCCCACCATCACGGCATGTCGATCACGGCAGTCGCCGATCTCGTCTTCAAGGGAAGGCTGCGCGAGCATTTCCACGCCGATCCGGTGATCGAGGCGGCCGAACTGCTGCTTCAGGAAAAGGCGCCGCGCGAGATCCCCATCCTGACCGTCCATAGCGAGCCGGAGGAAATCCAGCCGACCGAGGCCGAACAGCTCGTCGGCCAGGAACTGCGCGTGACATCCGAACCGATCGCGGCGGAACGCTCGACGCTCCTGCTCTCCAACAGCCATTATTCGGCGATGATGACGGCGACGGGTGCCGGCTACGCGCGCTGGAACGGCCAGGCCGTGACACGCTGGCAGCCGGACCCGGCGGAGGATCGCGCGGGCAACTTCCTCTTCCTGCGCGACGTCGAAAGCGGTGCCTGGTGGTCGGCGACCGCCGAGCCGCGCAGCGCGCCGGGAGAAACGGCGCGTACCGAATTTTCGGACGACAAGGCGGTCTTCCACAAGGTCGCCAACGGCCTGCGCACCGAGCTCGAATGCTTCGTCACCACGGAACATGACGGCGAAGCGCGCCGCCTGACGATCCACAACGACAGCGAAGTCGAGCGTACCGTCGAGGTCACGTCGTACATGGAGGTGGTCGTCGGCCCGCCCGAGGCGGACACGGCACATCCGGCCTTCGCCAAGATGTTCGTAGGGACCGAGATCGGTCCGCGCGGCGACGTCATCCATGCGTGGCGGCGCAAGCGCAGCGCCGACGATCCGGACATGCACGTCGCCCATATGGTGATCGACGCGGTTGCGCCCGAAGGCGGGCGTGAGACCACTGCCGAGACCGACCGCCGGCGCTTCATCGGCAGGGGGCGCTCGCTGCCCGACGCCGCCGCATTCGATCCGGGCGCCACCCTTTCCGGCACGGACGGTTTCACGCTGGATCCGATCTTCTCGCTACGCCGCGTCGTTCGCATTCCGCCGGGCAAGAAGGCCGGCCTCGTCTTCTGGACGCTCGCCGCACCGGACCGGGCGACGACGGAGCGCGCCATCGAGCGCTACCGATACGCCGGCAGCTACCGCGACGAAGCCGTGCACGCCTGGACCCGCTCGCAGGTGCAGCTTCGCTATCTCGGCATCTCCTCGCAGGAGGCGGCGGTCTTCCAGGACCTCGCGCGCTACCTGCTTTACCCGGACCTGCAGCTTCGTGCGGAGGAAAAGATCGTGCGCGCCGGTCTCGCTCCGCAGAGCGCGCTATGGCCGCTTTCGATCTCCGGCGATTGCCCGATCGTGCTTCTGAGAATCAACGATTCGGTCGACATGGAAATCGTCGAGCGTTCGCTGCTCGCACAGGAATATCTGGCAGAGCGCGGGCTGATCACCGATTTCGTCGTGCTGAACGAAAAGCCCACGTCCTACGTGCAGGAACTGCAGCAGGAAATCGACGCGGCATGCGATGCCGCGAAAGCGCGAAGCCGCGCGCATCTTTCGGGCCGGCACATCTTCGCGCTGCGCCGCGACCTGATGGATGCACGCACGCACGGCGCGTTGCTCGCCGCGGCAAGGGTCGTGCTTCACACCCGCAACGGTCAGCTTGCCGAGCAGCTCGTGCGCGCCGTCGCCCTGGTGGAGCGCGGCACGAAGGCAGGCAGGGGCCTGGCACCGCGGAAGGCGGCACAGCCCCGTCGTCCGGCGCTACCTTCGACCGCGCGCCAGGGTTCGACAGCGACCTCCATTCCGCACGATGATCTCGAATTCTGGAACGGTTACGGTGGTTTTGCCGACGACGGACGGCGCTACGTCGTGCGTCTTGCCGGCGGCACCTTTACGCCGGCTCCCTGGATCAACGTCGTCAGCAACGCCGCATTCGGCTTTCACGTATGCGCGGAAGGCGGCGGGTTCACCTGGAGCGGCAATTCCCGCGACCATCAGTTGACGCCTTGGTCGAACGACCCCGTCACCGACCGGCCCGGGGAGGCGATCCATATCGTCGACCGGCAGACGGGCGCGCTTCTCCCGCCCTGCGCCGGCTTCGCACAGAAGGACGACGGCATCGTCTACGAGGCGAGCCACGCGAGGGGAGCCACGACCTTCACGAGCCGGCACGGCGACATCGCCATCGCGCTGACCCAGTTCGTCGCGCCCGAGGACCCGGTGAAGATCTCGCGCCTTCGGCTCACCAACCACGGAACGCGCGAACGACGGCTGCGCGTCTACGCCTACGCCGAATGGGTGCTCGGCAGCCGCCGCGCCTTCGCCGCGCCATTCGTGCTGCCGGCCATGGCCGAGGGCGAAGTGATGGTGGCGGCGAACCGGTTCGATCTTGCCAATAGCGAGCGCACGGCCTTCCTCGCCGCCAGCGAGCCTCTTTCCTCCTTCACGAGCGATCGACGTTCCTTCATCGGCCGGGGCGACAGCCGCCGGCCGGACGCCGTCCTGTCGGGCCGCGCGCTTTCGAACGGCGTTGCCGTCGATGGCGACCCGTGCGCCGCAATAGCGGTGGACGTCACCATTGCAGCCGGGCAAACGCGCGAGGTGCGTTTCGTGCTCGGCGACGGCGCGGACGAGGCGCAGGCGGTCGCGCTCGCGAACACCCACCGCGCCGGCGACGGCGAAAAGGCACTCGCAGCCATCGACGCGCATTGGCGTTCGTTCACCGACACGCTTCAGGTGCGCACGCCGGATCGCGCGCTCGACCATCTGCTGAACGGCTGGCTCGTCTACCAGAACCTTTCCTGCCGCCTCCTGGCGCGGACCGGATTCTACCAGGCGAGCGGCGCCTACGGTTTCCGCGACCAGCTGCAGGATACGCTTGCGCTCACCCTTCACGATCCCTCTCTCGCCCGACGGCAGATCCTCAACGCGGCTGGGCGCCAGTTCGTCGAAGGTGACGTCCAGCATTGGTGGCTGCCGGAAAGCGGTGCGGGGGTGCGCACGCGCATTGCCGACGACGTCGTGTGGCTCGCCTATGCGATCGCCGAGTACTGCGAGGCGACAGGCGACCGCTCGATCCTCGCCGAACGTCTGCCGTTCCTTCACGGGTCAGCGCTTTCCGAAGGTGAAAACGACGCCTTCTTCAAGCCGGATACCGGTGAGGATGCCGCCTCGGTCTACGAGCATGCCGCCCGCGCGCTCGACCTTGCGGTTGCGCGCACCGGACCGCACGGCCTGCCGCTCTTCCTCGGCGGCGACTGGAACGACGGCATGAACCGCGTCGGTATCGGCGGCGAGGGAGAAAGTGTCTGGCTCGGCTGGTTCCTGCTTCACGCGCTGACGGCATTCCTGCCCTTTGCCGAAGCCGAGGCGGACACGGAACGTGCCGCGCGGTGGCAAGACCATGCCGCCGCACTGCGCAGTGCGCTCGAGGCCGATGGCTGGGACGGGGCATGGTATCGCCGTGGTTTCTTCGACGACGGTACGCCGCTCGGCGCCTCCGAAAACGACGAGTGCGCCATCGATTCGATCGCCCAGTCGTGGAGCGTCCTTTCGGGTGGTGGCGATCCCGAGCGCGCCCGCACGGCGATGGAGGCGGTGCTCGAACACCTGGTCGACGACGAGCACGCGCTCGTGCGGCTGTTCACGCCGCCGTTCTCCAAAGGCGATACGGATCCGGGCTATATTCGCGCCTATCCGCCGGGAGTGCGCGAAAACGGCGGGCAATACACCCATGCGGCCACGTGGGTCGTCTACGCGCTCGCCGAGCTCGGGCGCGGCGACGACGCCTATCGCTGCCTCTCGATGCTCAATCCCGTCGCCCATGCGAGCGACCGCGCGGCCGCCGACCGGTACCGCGTGGAGCCCTATGTCGTCGCCGCCGATATCTATGGCGACGGCGCCCATTCCGGCCGTGGCGGCTGGACCTGGTACACGGGATCGGCCGGATGGCTCTATCGCGCCGCCGTCGAGGGACTTCTCGGCATCCGGCTTCGCGGCACCCGCCTCGTCGTCCGCCCGGCGCTCCCAACGGCCTGGCCGGGCTTCGAGGCGACACTTCGCCACGACGGGACGGCCCACCGGATCGTCGTCACGCGGAACGAGGACGGCAGCCCCGCGGTATCGCTCGATGGGGTAAACGTGCCTGCGGAAGGTATCGATCTCACGGCGATGGAGCCGGCCGAAAACGCACGAGCGAAGTAGAGCCGGCCGCTCTTCGTCAAAGATGCATCTCGGTATCGCGAAGACGAACCGCTTACGCTCTTCGTCTCCAAACGGTCGTCTTGACGCGCCGTCGTCTTCCGGCTTTACGGACGTCATCGCCGGCCCCGACGAACAGCCCGGACCTCAATCCGATTGAACAGGGCTCCGCCGGTGGAAGACGCTGCTTCAGGGGGCAGATGCGTGCTCGGTCGACGCGAGATCGAGGTGGATCGGCTTGCCGTTCCACACCTTTTCCCCGCACGAATGCGCCGGCCACCTCGGTAATTGCGGTTACCACTCCAGTCGGCTGGATCAGGGTCCGGATGCGCGCACCGTGGTCGCCCGTCCATGAACCAATAGGCATCGGCGATCGCAACGCGTCCGTATTGGCTGGAATGCTCCGGTGTCTTTCGACGGTAGCGCGTGCGAGCCGAACGCCGCTTGTTCGAAGCGACGGGTAGGAGGATCCTGACGGCAACACCGGTCACCGATCGACCTCCCATCCAATCGACCAAACATCGCAAACTGCCGCGGCGAAGCCGTCCTCCTTCAGGTGGCATCCGTCTTCGGCACTGATCGCTCCTGCGCTCCGACATATGCCGTGAAGAAGAAAGGCCCGCGACATCCGGTGTCGCGGGCCTTTCCGTCATTCGGCGAAACCGTGGTCCCGCAAGTGTTCTACCGCCGGCGGAAGCGGCCGCTGGCGTGGGCGAGCATCGTGTAGACCTTGCCCGTGTCCGAGGTGAGGTAGGCTTCGGCGGCGGCAGTATCCTTTTCGCGGCGCTGCACGTCGGCCATCAGCTTTTCGAAATCGGCGATGTAGCGGTCGACGGCCTCCCGGAACTCCGATTCGCGCTCGTACTTTTCCTTGATGCGATCGAAGGTCTGCTGCCCCTTGAGCGTGTAGAGCCGCCTTGTGAACACGTCGCGCTCGCCGCGCTGATAGCGCCGCCACAGCTCCACCGATGCCTCGTGATCGATGGCACGAGCGATATCGACAGAAAGCGAGTTCAGCGATTCGACTACGTGTTTCGGGTTGCGTGGATCCGTGTTCTGCGCCGGTGCCTGTGCGGCGGTGGGGGAAGACGCGCCAGAGGATGCGCCGTCGCTCTGCGTTGCCGGCGATGCCGCATCGTCCGGCGTCGCGGACGCTCCGCGCAGCAACTCGTTCACCCAGCCACCGCGCTGGTCGCTCGCCCGCACCGTGTTCGGCTTGAAGGGAGCCGATGCGGAAGCACCAGACGTCGGCGCCTGGTCGATCCGCGCCTGAGTAGGCTTCGTGTCCTGCGTCGGTGTGCCGGAAGCGGGTTCGGGCCGCCCGGGCGCCGGCGCATGATCGCTCGATGCCGCGGACTGGTCGACGATGCGCGAGAGATCCTTCAACGCCTGGATCTGATCGGCGACGGCCCGACGCATGGCGCCGGCACTCTCGCGCGTCTCCTCGGGCAGATCGAACGCACCGCGACGCAGTTCCTCGCGGGTCGTGTCGAGTTCCTCGCGCATTTCGCCTGCCGACTTGCGGATGGTCTCCGTCGCCGTGGAGAAGCGCTGCATCGCGTCTTCGAGCGCCGTACGCACCGAGCCCTGCAGCTCGCCCGCGGCCCCTTCGGCCCGCTCGCGCGCTGCCTTCAGCATCTCGTCGAGTTCGGAAACCGTCGACTGCAGCGCTTCGCGAAGCTGGTGCGTGTTGCGCGTCGAAAGGCTTTCTGTGTCGTCGAGGATGGAGCGGATCTCGCCGGAGACGGCCTCGACCGTTCCACGCACGCGTTCCGCGCTCGCGCTCGAACGCGTTTCCGCATCCTCGATCTGCCGGCCGAGCTGTTCCACGACCGAGGTGAGCGCCGTGCGCATGTTCTCGCCGGCGCTGGCGCAGCGTTCCTCGGTGCTCGTCAGCCCTTCGCCGAACTCGTCGATCGCCGCGTTCAGCGCCTCGCGGATGCGGGCGGCCGAGGTGAGGGAGCGGCGTTCCGTCGTCGCGAGCGCCGTACCCGCATCGTCGATCGCCTCGTTGAGGACGGCGCGGATATCGGCCGCCGCGGTTGCGGATTTCTCGCCCGTCGCGGTGAGGGCGGCTTCGAAGTCCTGCGTGGCACCTTCGAGGTCGCGACGGACCGAACGGGCGATCGTCTCGGACTGCTCGCCCGTCCGGCCGAGCGTTCCCTCGATCTCCTCGAGCGCGTTGTTGAGGACGGCGCAGATGTCGGTTGCCGCCGAACGTGCCTGCAGTTCCGTCTGCGAAACCGACGTCGCGATCTCCTCGACGGCGCCGGCAAAGGCGTCGCGCAGGCGTGCCGCTGAAGCTGCCGAGTGTGTGTCGGCGTCGGCAAGCACCTTGGAAAGGTCTTCCGAGACCGTCGTGAAGCGCGCCTTCAGCGTGTCGCCGGCCGCGTCGGCACGGCTTTCCACGCCGATGAAGGCCTCCAGCATTTCGTCGAGCGCGGTGCGGAAGCGCGCGCGCATCGCATCGGCGGCTTCGGCGGAGCGCTGTTCGTTCGCCTCGAGCGACTGCGAGATCTCGCCCATGGCATTGGCGACCGTCTCGCGCAGGCGGCCGGCCGCGGCGTCGCCCTGTTCGCCCGTCTTTTCGGCAAGACGTGCGAGATCGTCCAGGTTTTCGGCGAAGGCGCCGCGCAAACGTTCGACGGTCCGTTCGGAACGGGTCTCGGCCTGGCCGAACGCCTCTTCGACGATGCCTTCGAGCGCGTGCATCGTCCGCTGCACGTCCTCGGAACGCGCGACCAGACCGCGCGAGAGGGCATCGAGGGCTTCGCGGCGTTCTTCGAGCGTGCTGGCGAGCCCGGACTGCGTCGAGCCGAGGAGTTCGGAGGCGGCGGCGAGCATGTGGGAATGCTCGTCGAAGCGCTCGGCGATCCGCGAAACCTGCGAAAGGGCTCCGCCGGAAACGTCCGAAAGGCGGTCGACGCGGGTTTCAAGCGCATCGGTCGATTCGGCCATGCGCGCGGCTGCCGCCTCGGTCGAACGTCCGAAATTCTCGCTCGCTTCGCTAAGTTCGGTGCGCATCGCGACGAGGCCGCTCGTCGCCTGCTCGACGGTCGAGGCGATGGAGCTGTTCGATTCGCCGAGCTGTTCGAGAAGGGCGAGTACGCGGTCGCGAAGGCCGGTTTCGGCCGTCTCGATGGAGGAAAGCGTTTCCTGCGTGCGCGCCGAGATCGCCTCGATCAGCGCGGCATTCTCGCTGCGCAGCCGTTCGGCCTGGCTCGATGCGGCCCGTTCGATCTCGCGAGCGGCCTCGGCCCCTTCCTCGCCGAAGCGTTCCACGAGCGGACGCGCGCGTTCGTCGATAAGGCCGGTCAGCTCCTTCGAGCGGCTGGCGAGCATCGAATTCAGTTCGCGCGTGCGCTCGTCGAGCGCGTCGCGCACCGCCGCGTGGCGCGCGTCGAGCGTCGTCTCGGCGCGGTCGAGATCGCCGACGAGCGAACGGGCCTGTTCGGCGAGGCGGCTCTGCGCTTCGCCGAGCGCGCGGGAAAGTTCGTCGCTCTGCGCGGTAAAGGCGTCGCGCGTGGCGGCAAGCTCGTTCGAAAGCGTGTCGGCGCGTGTCGTCAGGTCGGCGCTGTGCTCGGCCATGCGTGCGTCGAGCGACTGCGCGAAGTTCTCGCCGGTGCGCTCCATCCGCGTGGCAAAGGCATCGCCCGTGCCCGAAAGTGCTTCACCGGCTTCATTCGCGCGCGCCGCGAAGCTCGCCGACGTTTCGTCGAGCCGGCCGCTGACGCTTTCGACGCGGGCCACGAGATCGCGACTGCGCTCGTCAAGCCTGTCGGAAAGCGTGTCGGCGAAGCGCGTGCCGGTTTCGTCCATCGAGCGGGCGAAAGCGTTTCCGCTTTCGCTGAGCACGCCGCCGATCTCGTTTGCCCGCGCATGGAAGGCTTCGCGGCTCTCCTCAAGGCGTCTGGCCAGCGCGTCCGCGTTTTCGCTCAGCGCTCGGCCATGCGCTTCGGCCTGCTCGGTGAGGGCGCGCTCGTGCGCTTCGGCCCGTTCGCCGACCGTGCGTGCGAAATCGCCGCTCGTACGGTCGAGGCGTTCGGCGAAGTCGTCGCCGGTGCGCGAGAGGCTCGCCGAAACGGTCTCGGCGCGTTCGACGAGGCCACCGCCGCTGTTTTCGAGGTTTGCCGCGGAGCTGTCCATGCGCTCGGCGATCGTCTCGATGCGTGCGGCGAGGGCGTCGCCGCGTTCCGTCAGGCTCGTCTCGATGCTCGTCGAGAAGCGCTCGCTGCTCGACGCCAGTTGCGCGGCGACCGTTTCGCCGGTCTGCGAAAGCGTCCTTGCGGTCGTCTCCGCGCGTTCGGAAAGGGCGTCGACGCTGTGGTCCAGGCGACCGGCAATGCGATCGACGCGCTCCGTCAGCTCGTCGCCGCGCAGTTCGATGCGTGCCTGCAGCGTCCCGGCGAAGCGTTCGCCCGTCTCGTCGAGCGAACGGGCGAAGGCGGTGCCGACGCTAGTCAGGCTGTCGCCGATGCGCTCGGCGCGCGCGTCGATCTCGATCGCAGTCTGCGAGACGGCGTCGCGCAGGCGGCCGACGAGATCGCCGGCGCTGCCCTCGATGGTGCGATTGACGTTTTCGAGGCCGCCACGTAGCGCGCCGTCCATGGTCGCGAACCGCTCGTCGATGCGCTGCGTGCGCTCGTCGAGCCCGGAAAGGATGCGCGTTGCCGCCGCTTCGTTCGATCTTTCGATCTCGCCCGCACGTTCGGATAGCGTCGCGTCGAGGCGTTCGCGTCCCTGGCCGAGCGTGGTGCCGAGCCCTTCCTCGACGGTGCGGATCGCGCTGTCGATCGCGCCGCGACCGGAATCGATGATGGTGGTGATCGTCGTCTCGCGTTCGGCGAAGACGGCCGTCAGCTGACCGGTGCCCGTCTCGAAGGTCCGGCTGACGCGGCTCGTGCTTTCGCCGAGCGTATGTTCGAGCCGTTCCGTGCCGCCTTCCAGCGTGCGCGAGAGCGCTTCGGTATGGCCCGAAAAGGCGTTGTCGACACGGGCCTGTCCGCTTTCGAGCGCTGCCGTGATCGCACGCGCGCCTTCGTCGAGACGTGTCGTCAGGCGGCCTTCCGTGCCATCCAGGGCGCCGATCAACGCGTCGGCGCGAACGCCGAGCGATCCCTCGATGGCCGCGTAGCCGTCGGAAAGGGTGGTTTCGATCGACTGCGCGTTCGTCTGAAGCGTGCCGCCGATCGCGGCGTTGCCGGCGCTCATCGCGCGTTCGATCGCTTCGGCATGCTGCGAGAGCGTATCGGTGAGGTGGTCGTGGCCCGAACCGATCGCCGTCTCGATCGTCTGGCGGCCGGCATCGATCGAGGCGGCGAGCGCGGAACTCTGCCGGTCGGCGGTTTCCATGAACCGGTCGTGGCTCGACGATACCGTTGCCTCGAATGCCCGATGGCGCTCGTCGAGCGTGCCCGACAAGGCCTCGGTATGTCTGGAAAGTGTCTCGTCCATGCGGTCGCGTCCCCCGGAGACCGCCTCTTCGATCGCGATATGCGCGCCTTCTACGGTGTTCCGGAGGGCATCGGCGTTTTCACCGACGGTATTCGCGAACCGTTCGTGACCGGCGCTGACGCTGGTCTCGATGGCGCGGTGGCCGGCATCCAGCGTTGCCGAAAGCGTTTCGGCGTGGCGGGCAAGGGCTTCGTCCATGTGCCCGCGACCGGCCTCGACGACCGACTGGATCGCTTCGTGGCGGGTTTCGAGCGAACGCGCCATCGCTGCGGCCTCGGCATCGAGCGTCGTCGAAAAACGCTCGTGCGCGGACGAAACGGCCGATGCGATCGCGTCGTGGCGGTCGTCCATCGTGCGGGCGAAGGAGGCCGCATGTTGGCTGAGCGTCGCGTCGAGGCGTTCGCCGGCCGCTATGGTTGCGGTGTCGATCGCACGGCTGCCGCCTTCGAGCGCCTCCGTGATCCGGCCCGCATGGGTCGCAACGCCCGTCTCGATGCGCTCCTGCGCTCCGGCGAATTCGGCGGCGATCGCGTCGTGGCGCTCGCGCAGCGTGTTCGAAACGGCGTCCGTGCGCTCGGCAAAGGTCGCCTCGATGCGCTCGCGGCCGCCGGAGAGGCGCCGGTCCAGATCGCTCGACCCCTCGCGCATGCTGGAACCGATGCGGTCGAGATTGGTGGAGAGGATCCCTTCGATCGCGCTCGTGCCGCCGGAAAGGCTGTGGTCGATATGGCTCATCGCGTCGGCGAGCTTCCCGTCGAGGGTGCCGCTGCGCGCGTCGAAGGCCGATGCGAAGCCGGCGATCCGCTCGTCAAAGGCCGATGTCACGCTGCGGATCGTCGCGTCGAGGCGCTCTTCGAAGAAGCCCGAACGCAGGTCGAGCTCGGTGACGATCTCGCCCGAATGGTCGCTGATGACCTGCCTGAAGCTTGCCGAGCGCTCCTCGAGCGTCCCGTTCAGCCGAGCGAGCGCCTCGTCGAGCCCGCCGGTGATCGCGTCCTGGCCCTCGGTCAGGTTGCGGCTGATCTCGCGCGTGCGCTCGACCAGCGTCTCGTTCAGCTGCCGGGCACGCTCGTTCAGCGCCGCGTTCAGCTTTTCCGTGTTGGCGTCGAGGGTGGAGGCGCGCGTTTCGAAGGCGGCGAGCAGCGTCTCGCCGCGATCGTTAAGCTGACGGTTCAGCGCCTCGGCGCGCGTGTCGAAGACGGCACCGAGCGTTTCGGCGGTCTCGTCGATCGAGGACTGGAGCGCTTCGGTGCGTGCCGTCAGGATCGCGTCGATCGACCGGCCGAGCGTCTCGCTCGTCTGCGACAGGGCGCTGGCGCGCGTGTCCATCATCGAGGCGAAGGCTTCGCCGGAGATTTCGAGGCGTTGGCCGACGGTGTCCGACGCCGCGTCGAGCTGTTCGTGGAGCTGGTCGCCGGCGCTCGAAATGGATGCGCGAACGCGCTCGGCATGGGTGACGATGGCCTCGCGTTCGTCGCCGAGCTTTTCGACGAGCCCGCGCACGCGGATCTCGTTGTCGCTGTAGCTGCGCTCGAGCGCGTTGACTTCTGACTGCACGAGCATTTCGAGTTCGGAAGCCCGCGCGATGGTGCGCTCGATGCCGTCGTTCATGGCCGCCACTTCGCGGCGCACCGCCTGGCCGACGGTCGCCACGCGCTCGGCGCCGGTGTTTTCCGGCTCGGTGAGCCGCATGGCGACTTCCGTCATCGAACGGGCGGCGGAGCGCATCTCGGCAGCCCGCGCGATCATCGCCGCGAACCCGAAGAAGCAGAGAATCGGCACGACGATCCCGACGGCAAACGCGATCGCCATCGGCGCGGAGGCGAGGTCCTGCAACGAGGAAACCTGCCATATGCCGGGGTCGACGAGGTTGGCGAGGCCGATGCCGCCGACGATCCACAGCAGCGAGACGATGAAGGCGTTGCGGAAGGGCCAGCGGCTGCTGCGCGACTCGAAGGCCTTCAGAAGGTGAGGCGGCACGCCCCGGGCGTCGTCGTTGGCCGCGGCGAAGGCGGCTGCAGTCCTGTTCGTGCGTTCGCGTGCGGCGGCGCCGGCATCCGTCTCGCGCTCGGCCTCGGCTTTCTCCTCCGCGGAATTCGTGCTGCGCCCGGCTTCGGCAAGCTCGCGGGCGGCGTCGGAGACCTGCGCTTCCAGGTCGTCCGAGGACTCGCCGCTCTCCCTGCGTTCGCGCTGCGCCTCGCCTTCGTTGAAGGCATTCTCCAGCGCCTGGAAAGCCTCCTCGTCGACCGATCTGCTCGCCTTCTTGGGTGCCATTCGGATCTACGCCTCGTACTTCGTCATCCCGCGCTCTATGGGAGCGGCAGCCCGCTTTTAGCCGTGATTTCAGGCGAGAAGGCGTGTCGACGCACTTCGCCCGCGGCAGGCTACGTTCCGTAGTGACACAGAAGGGTACGCGAGACAATTCGCATAGCCAGTGCCTCGCGGCATGCTTATCGCGTTATGAACGACTTTCCGCGCGCGTGGTGGAAAAAAGGCGTGAGTGGCGGAACATTTACCGCGCGTTAACCATATGAAGAGGTTGCCGTCCCGGCATGGGGCACCGGCTTCCAGTTAAAGGCAGGACCATGATCGATTTGCCGAAAGCGCTTCGTGCTCCGGCGGTAGAGGACGGCGGCGAGAAGGCCGCCGGCCCGCTCGACCTTCGCCATCTGCAACGCCAGACGATGGGCGACGCGACGTTCGAACGCGACGTTCTCAACATCTTTCTCGACGAGGCTCGCGAATGCATGACGCGCCTCAAGAACACGGCCGGGCCGGAGCGCGGTGCCCTGGCGCACCGGTTGAAGGGGGCCGCGCGCGGCGTCGGCGCGTTCGCGCTCGCCCAGTCCGCGGCGGAGCTGGAGGACAACCCGCACGATGCCGCCGCCCTCGACGCGGTCAAGCGCGATCTCAACGCCGTGGTGCAGGCGATCGACGAGCGGACGGGCGAATCGACCTCCTGAACGTCGTGCGCTCCCGATATCGTCCGCGCGTCCCCGGTCGATCCTCGCGCGTGACCGCCCGCGCGGGCCTTGTCACGCATGGCCGAACGTGTATGTGTCGGCGCCCTGCGGGGTCGCCGGTCCTGATCGTCGGCCCCGATCGTTGGCCATGGTCGTCGGTCATGCACGTCGACCATGCGTCGTCAGCCGCGGATCGGCCTGCCGATACCTGGGGAGTTTCATGACAAAGATCACCATCGTCGCCTTCGACGGCACGCGGCACGAGCTTGCGGCGGAGAACGGCTCGACCGTGATGGAAAACGCCATCCGCAACAACGTGCCGGGCATCGAGGCGGAGTGCGGCGGCGCATGCGCCTGCGCGACGTGCCACGTCTATGTGGACGAGGGCTGGATCGACGTGGTCGGCGAGCCGGAGGCGATGGAAGAGGACATGCTCGACTTCGCCTACGACGTGCGCCCGACGTCGCGGCTTTCCTGCCAGATCGCGGTTTCCGACGAACTCGAAGGTCTCGTCGTCTCCGTTCCCGAGCGGCAGGGCTGAACGAGGGTGCGGGCGACAGGGGAACGCGCAGCATGAGCGAAACCGTCGAAACCGACGTGGTCATCATCGGGGCGGGCCCCGTCGGGCTCTTCGCCGTCTTCGAACTCGGCCTGTTCGACATGAAATGCCATCTGGTCGACATCCTTGACCGTCCCGGCGGGCAGTGTGCCGAGCTCTATCCCGAAAAACCGATCTACGACATTCCCGCATATCCGGAGATCAGCGGCCTCGATCTCGTGGAGCGGTTGAAGGAGCAGATCGAGCCCTTCGATCCCCAGTTCCATCTCGCCCGCATGGTCACGCGCCTCGAAAAGGGCGAGGACGGCTGGTTCGAGGTCGAGACGGATGCAGGCGAGTGTCTGCGATGCAAGGTGGTGGTGGTCGCAGCCGGCGGCGGTTCGTTCCAGCCGAAGCGCCCGCCGATTCCCGGCATCGAGGCCTATGAGGGAACGTCCGTTTTTTATGCCGTTCGCCAGATGGAGACGTTCCGGGACGAGGATGTGCTCGTCGTCGGCGGCGGCGATTCCGCGCTCGATTGGACGTTGAACCTGCAGCCGGTCGCACGCTCGCTGACGCTGGTCCATCGCCGGCCCGAGTTTCGCGCCGCACCGGACAACGTCAACAAGATGTACGCCATGCACGAGCGTGGCGTGATCGGCTTCCAGGTGGGGCAGGTCGCCGGTCTGAAGGGCGAGGGCGGGCAGCTGACCGCCGCGACCATCAAGACAGCCGACGGCACCATGGACCTGCCGTGCACGCGCATGCTGCCCTTCTTCGGCCTGACGATGAAGCTCGGGCCGGTGGCCGACTGGGGGCTGAACCTCCACGAGAACACCGTCGTCGTCGACACCGAACGCTTCGAGACGTCGACGCCCGGCGTCTTCGCGATCGGCGACATCAACTGGTACCCCGGCAAGCTGAAGCTCATTCTTTCGGGCTTCCACGAGGCCGCGCTGATGACCCAGGCCGCCAAGCGGATCGTGCATCCCGACGAGCGCGTGGTCTTTCAGTACACCACGTCCTCGACCAAGCTGCAGAAAAAGCTCGGCGTGCGCTAAGACGGCCTGACGCTCGGGCATCGTGGGCACGACGGGTAAAGGACGACGACCATGAAAGAGCAGGTTTTCGCGCCACGCATCTGGCATCTGGCGCACGAGCGCACGCTGACGCTCGGGCCGAAGGCGCTCGTCATGGGGATCGTCAACGCCACGCCGGACTCCTTTTCCGACGGCGGGCGCTTCGCGACGACCGAGGCTGCCGTCGAGGCGGCCCTGCGCATGGCGGAAGCGGGCGCCGACATCCTCGATATCGGCGGCGAATCGACCCGGCCGGGCGCCGAGCCGGTCTCCGCCGAGGCGGAACAGGCGCGCATCCTGCCGGTAATCGAGGGCATCGCAGCGCAGACGCCGACGCCGATTTCCGTCGATACCTATCGCGGCGAGACTGCAAGGCGCGCGATCGAGGCCGGCGCGCACATCGTCAACGACGTCTGGGGCTTCCAGCGCGACCCGCAGGTCGCCGAGATCGCGGCTGCGATGGGGGCCGCCTGCGTCGTCATGCACAACGGGCGCGAGCGCGAACGCATGGCCGACGTCGTCGAGGACCAGTACGCCTATCTCGACCGCTCGCTGGAAATCGCGCGAAACGCCGGCCTTGCGGATACGGCGATCGTCCTCGATCCGGGCTTCGGTTTTGCCAAGACCGCGAAGGAAAACGTCGCGCTGATGCGTCGTTTCGGTGAACTCCACCGGTTCGGTCTGCCGCTTCTCGTCGGCCCCTCGCGCAAGCGCTTTCTCGGCGCGTTGACCGGCCGCGCTGCCGGCGAGCGCGATCAGGCGACGGCCGCCGTTTCGGTAGCGCTGCGGCTTGCCGGCGCGGCGATCTTTCGCGTTCACGACGTCGCGGCCAACCGCGATGCGCTGGCCGTTGCCGATGCGATCGTCGCCGACGACGAACCGGCTCTCGAGTGCCAAGGCGAGGGCGAAAGCTGATGGCGACCTACACGATCACCCTTTCGAACTGCGTGTTTTTCGCGCGCCACGGCGTGCACGACGAGGAAGAGGTGCTCGGCCAGCGATTCTTCGTCGACGCCGAGCTTTCGGTGGAATGCGGCGACGGGCTTGCGAGCGATACGATCGAAGGCAAGCTCGACTACGCGATGGCTTTCGCCGAGATCCAGCGCATCATGACGGGCAAACGCCGCCGGCTGATCGAAACGCTCGCTCACGACATCGCCAGGGGCCTGTGCGCCGCCTTCGAACCGGTGACATGGGCGAAGGTCACCATCAGAAAGCCGAACGCGCCGGTACCGGGCATCCTCGACCATGTCGCGGTGACGGTGGAATGCTCCGCGTGAAATGCCGCCGATGACGGGCTGGACGCAGGCCGCGCTCGGCCTCGGCGGCAATGTCGGCGATCCGCCGTCGGCGATGGCCCGCGCGCTTGCGATGCTCGATGCCCGCGCGGACTGCGCGATCACGGCCGTATCGCGCCTTCATCGTACGCCCCCTTGGGGGAAAACGGATCAGGCGTGGTTCGTCAACGCCTGCGCACTCTTGGAAACGCGCCTCGAACCGCTCGTGCTGCTCGAAGCGTGCCTGGAGATCGAACGGGCACTAAAGCGGGTTCGCGGCGAGCGCTGGGGACCGCGGACCATCGATATCGACGTGCTGACCTACGGAGATGCGGCGCTCGCCATGTCCGGCCTCACGCTCCCGCATCCGCGCATGACGGAGCGTGGCTTCGTCCTCGTTCCGCTCGCCGAGATCGCCCCGGACCTCGTGGTCGATGGGCGGACGGTCGCCGAATGGGCGGAGCATGCGGAGCGCGCCGGTATCGAACCGGCAAG
The DNA here is from genome assembly GCF_006516965.1 of Pararhizobium mangrovi. Taxonomy (GTDB): domain Bacteria; phylum Pseudomonadota; class Alphaproteobacteria; order Rhizobiales; family Rhizobiaceae; genus Pararhizobium_B; species Pararhizobium_B mangrovi. The sequence continues at coordinate 34,537 of NZ_VHLH01000002.1, forward strand.
CGACGACGCGCAGTGGTGGAAGGGCGCGTCCGACGGATAGAACGCCGCCTCGTCGGCCGGACTTCGCCTACCGGTTCGCAAGCGCGGGCGAGGCGCCGATGCGCTTGAGCGTCATGCCGATGACGGGAACCATCTGCTGCCCGACCTTGACGGAAACCGTAACGTTCAGCGTATCGGGACCCTTGAGGCTTGCGACCATGGCGCCGTAGAGATCCCGCCGATTGATGCCGACGACCACCTTTTCCGGCTCGACCCGGCCGGAAATCACGTCGAGGCCGTCATCGCCGCCGCCGCCCATGAACTGGCCTTCGTAGCCATTGCTTCCATGGATGATCACGGCCTTCATGTCCTGATCGAACAGGCCGACCCGGCACTTGCCACCCATGGCGATGCCGGTGCGGCCGTCGGCGAGCGTGTCGCCGTCGAGGGAGCAGGTAAAGCGCGTTCCCTTGTACTTTCCTGCGACGATGCGGCCGGGCCCGGTCCAGGTGCCGGCGACGGCATCGAAGAACGCGGCGTCGGTGTCGTGGGTCCCGGCGGCATGCGCAGGAGTGCCGTGGCCTTGCGCCAGAAGGCCGGCCGCACAAAGGCCGACCGCTGCGAACCGCTTCGCTGACAGCATGGGATCCATCCGATCGTTTGTCGATGCGGGCAAGCATCGGCCGGAATGGTTAACGGCCGGTTGATTGCCGATCGCCATGTGGGCCTGCGCCACGGCGTGCGCGCCGTTCCTCGCGCACCCGCTCGGCCTCGGCGCTCGCCGCCAGATCGCCGATGAATTCGCCGACCTTCGGACGGCGCAGCGCACGGAACGGCATGGGCCGGCAGAGATCCATCGCCGCGATGCCGATGCGCGCCGTCATCATGCCGTTGACCACACCTTCGCCGAGACGCGAGGACAGCTTCGCCGCGACGCCGTGGCCGAGGATCTGCTGCACGATGCCGTCGCCGATGGCGATCGATCCGGTCACGGCGAGATGGGCGATCGTGTCGCGCATCAGCTTCACCATGCCGAAGGCGCCGGGTCGTCCGCCATAGAGCGTCGCCATGGCACGCACGAGCCGAACCGCCTCGTAGGCGACGTAGAGAATGTCGAGGACGGCGCGCGGGCTGACGGCGGTGACGACCGAAACGCGCCGGGCCGTTTCGAGAATGCGCTTTCGCGCCACGCGGTCGAGCTGCGTGAGAAGCTCGGTCTCGGCGAGGTCGATGAGGGCAGGGCCGTCGACCACTTCGTCGGCGAGATCACGCAGCGTCGCGCGACCGGAAGCGGTTTCCGGCCGATGGGCGAGCAGGGCCGCGACCTCGTCGCTCGCCCGGCGCGCCTTGCGTGCCGAGCGTTCCAGCGTCGCCTCCTCCACGGATCGCTTCAGCGCCTGGATGCCACGCAGTCGGTAGATCGCGATCACTTCGCGTGCCATCGCGACGAGGAGGGCGGCAAGGCCGATCGCGACGAGCGCCAGCGTCGCCCATGCGAGCGCCGGTACCCGCTCGAAGAGGGTGCGGATCAGATCGTCGATCCAAAGGCCGACCGCGATCGATACGACGATCGAAAAGGCGCCGGCAGCGAGCTTGGCGAAGGAGAAACGCTTGCGTGGGGTCCTGAGCGCAGCCGGCGACAACGCATCCTCGTCCGAGCCGATGAAGGGGTCGTCCTCGTCCGGGACGATCTCCGGCGGCACCACCGCGATCGGCCGGCGCGCTGGATGATATTCGGGCCGTTCGGCGTCCGGCCGTACGGCTTCGGCCGCGGGTTTGTTCGCGGCCTCGCGCGTGTCGCGGTCGGTGTCGTCCAGGCGAAAGGCGGCGGGGCGCCGGCGGTTCGGGTCGTCGCTCATGCCAGCCAGTCTCCGAGCAGGAATTCGAGCGCGCGGTCGAGCCGGATATGGGGCAGCGAAAGCGTCGCGCCTTCGGCCGTGCGTTCGAGCTTGGGCGGGCGGAAGCGCACGAAGTTGAGATCGGGCACGAGCGGCGCGTGTTCGTCACCGTGAGGATCGGCGAAGAGGAAATCGGGATTTGCCGGAAGGTCGCCGGGAAAGACCCCGGTCCGCGAATGGCCGTCGAACGTCTCGCCGCCGATCTTCTCCCCGGCAAGCGGTGTTCCGACGATGAGCGGCAGGCGCTCGCCGTCGCGTTCGATCTCCGATTCGCGCGTCGCCCGCACGGCGGCAAGCGCCATGACCTCGAGGTCGGCCCCGGCGAAATCGATCCGCTCGCCGGCACGGTGAACCAGACGCCGCACGATCGTCTCCAGCCGGTCGTGGCTTTCGTGATGCAGGTGATCGGCCTTCGTCGCTCCGATCAGGACCCGGTCGATGCGTCGCGTAAGCAGCGAGGCGAGCCAGCTCGACCGTCCCGGACGGAAGCACGAGAGGATGTCGGCGAGCGCGCGTTCGAGGTCGACGACGGCTTCGTGGCCGGCGTTCATCGCCTGAAGCGCGTCGACGAGGACGATCTGCCGGTCGAGCCGCGCGAAATGGTTGCGGAAGAACGGCTTCACCACATGGGTCTTGTAGCTTTCGAAGCGTCGCTCCATCATCGCCCAGAGCGAGCCGCGCGGTGCCTTGCCCGCAGGCAGATCGGGCAACGGCGCGAAGGTGAGGGCGGGCGACCCTTCGAGGTCGCCGGGCATCAGGAACCGGCCGGGCGGCAACGTCGAGAGTGCGCGCGAATCGGCTTTGCATGCGGCGAGATAGGCCGCGAAGCTTTCGGCGAGTGCACGTGCCTGCCCTTCGTTTTCCGCTTCCTTCGGATCGATCCGGCCCGTGAGCGCGAGCCAGTCGGCCGCAAGATCGGCCCGCGCGGAGGAACGGGCGAGCGCCGTCGCCTGCTCGCTGAAGGCCCGGAAGTCCTGCCGGAGGAGCGGCAGGTCGAGCAGCCATTCCCCGGGATAATCGACGATGTCGATCGACAGCTTGCCGCCGGAAAGCAGCCGGCCCCAGGCGCGCGCCGTCTCGTATTCCACGGTCAGGCGAAACTGGGAGATCGCGCGTGTGGAGTCCGGCCAGATGCGCTTGTCGACGAGCGCCGAGACGTGATCCTCGTACTGGAAGCGCGGTACCGCGTCGTCGGGCTGCGGTTCGAGATAGGCCCTGGCGATCCGCCCGGACTGCTGCGCCCGGAACATCGGCAGGCGCCCGCCATGGATCAGATTGTGCGCCAGCGCGCCAATGAAGACCGTCTTGCCGGCGCGCGAAAGACCCGTGACGCCAAGGCGCATGGTCGGTTGAACGAGCCCCGCCGTTCGGTCGGCGAGGTTGTCGAAGGCGATCCGGGCGTCGTCGGAAAAACTCGTCAGCGAGGCAGGCAATTCGGGGGCGGCTCCGGTATCGGGGCAAACGGCAAGGCGGGGCACCCGCATCGTGCGACACGGTCGCGCGCATATAAGACCGCCCGGGCGCGCTGAAAAGGAGCCGGCGACACGCTGCGCGCCCCGGTTGACGCTTTTGAGAAGGCGAACCCTTCCGGCAATGCAGCCAGAGCGGGCATTGCTGCCTATCCGCGCGCCATCACGAAGCTGTCATATTTTTATCAGCGTAAAGAATGGGATATTCCGAAAACCTGAGATCGTCAGGCAACGGGAAAGGCGCATTTTTGCGCTTGTAAGGCACCCGGGCGAAGATTATACACCGCCCAAAAAAGATAACTGTGTGAGCGGGAGAGTTGTGTTGGCTGAAAACAGGGATCTTTCCTCCTACATTCCCTCGGACGACGAGGAGTTCATGAACGCCGATCAGCGGGCGTATTTCCGTGCGAAGCTCTATGCCTGGAAGGAAGATATCCTGCGTGAGGCACGCGAAACGCTCGGGCATCTCGCGACCGACAACTCGAACCATCCCGACGTCGCCGATCGCGCATCTTCCGAAACCGACCGGGCGATCGAGCTTCGTGCCCGCGACCGGCAGCGCAAGCTGATCGCCAAGATCGACGCCGCGCTCCAGCGCATCGAGGAAGGGACGTACGGCTACTGCGAGGAGACCGGCGAGCCGATCAGCCTCAAGCGCCTCGACGCCCGGCCGATCGCCACGCTTTCGCTGGAAGCGCAGGAACGCCACGAGCGACGCGAGAAGGTCTATCGCGACGAATGATGCCGAGCGCGGGCGGGGCGTTCGTCCGCCCTACCTGCGGTTGGTGATTTCGCCGAGCAGCTTCGACATTTCGGCATCGACGGCGTCGTCGCGTTCGTCGCCCGTTCCCTTCGATGCGGTGCGCTCGCGTCCCTCCGGTTTCGGGTTCGGCGCGGAACCCGCACGCGCCTGGCGTGCATTCGCGTCGGAAAGAACATCCTCGAAGGCGCGATCCGGCGCCTGCCTTTCGCGCCGTTCGTCTCCCGGTTCGTTCCGTCCTCGCGGCCTCGTATCCGTTGCGGACGAGCCGAAGCTTTCCGTCTCCGCATAGGCCTGCGCATGCACCGGAGCCGGTGAATGGCCCGGCCGGGCGTCCGTCATGTGCGATCCGTCCTCGTTCGAACCGAAGACACGCGAGCGCTGGCTTTCGAGAACGCCGGCGACGTCCTGGGGAAGTGGGGCGGGTTCAAAAGCGTTCTCGTCCCGGTTCGCGGCCTCCCGCCTTTCACCGGTCCTTCGTTCCCGAACCTCCGGCTGCGATGCGTCGCTCGATGCGGCGACCGAACGGAAGCTTTCATCCCGGGCCGCGCCATTCGCCGGCAGCGCCTGCCGGTCGGTATCCGCCACCCGCTCGCGCGACGCCGGGACGATCTCGTCGTCGGCCGCATGCGTCGCTGCAGGGATACCGCTTTCGACGATGAGGTCGCCCGGTCCGCCGACCATGACGAGATGCTCGACGTCGTCGCGCCGAATCAGCAGAAGGCGGCGTCGCTGGTCGACCGCAACGGAATCGACGACGGCGAGGCGCGGTTGCCGGTCGCGTCCGCCGCGGCGGCGAATCCCCGGCCCGACGCGCCCGCGCCAGGCCCGCGCCGCGAGTGCGAAGGCGACGAGCGCGAGGCCGACGACGATGGTCGCGGCGACGAGCTTGATGCCGAGGGATGCGTCGAGGTCGGGGAACATGCCGTCTCCATAGCGCCGGATCGCGCGACCCGAATGCCGCCTGCACCGGGTGCCCATGGGGTGCCCATGAAGCCTTTCGTAAACCCTCCAGAGCCTTTGAGGCTCTTTTTTGGCGTCATTGCACAGATTTTCGAAGCTACACAGTGGTGAGCGGCGTGCGAAAATGGGAATAACGGTGAACGGCAGACCAACGCGAATCGGAGTGCACGGCGCGCCCATGTCCGGACTCGAAACTTCGCCCGCTCCGATTTGCGGAAAGACCGGCAGTACGCCTGCGCGCCGATCGCCAGGGTTTCGGCGGGCCTCTTGATGGCGCGTGAAACCGCACAGAAGGGCACGGCACGGCCCGAGCCGATCGTCGATCGCGGCACGCATCCGCGTACCGCGCCGCGCCTCGTCCTCTTGGCGATCATCCTGATCGCCGCGGCAGGCGCCTTCATCGTCTATCAGGACCGGCTCGACAACGAGGCGATGCTCGCGCTCCTCGGCGTGCTCGCCATGATGGGCATCTTCTTCCTCGTCTCGGCCGTCATCGGCTTCATCCAGGTGATGCCGCATTCGGGGTCCGACCCGCTGGCACGCGCCTATCTCGACGCGCACCCGGACGGCATCGTCATCACCGATGCCGGCGATCGCGTCATCTACGCCAACCAAGCCTACGCACGGCTGACCGGCGCCTCGAACGCGCGCGAACTCCAGACCGTCGAAGGCATGCTCTCGCGCTTCAAGGAATCGACGGAAGCGGTCTACCGCCTGACGAATGCGCTTCGCGACGGCAGGGCGGACCAGGAAGAGTTCCGCCTGATGCGTTCGCTCGACGTCCAGGCGCGGGGCGAGGGCGCGCACTGGTATCGGCTCGGCGCGCGCCCGCTCGAGACCGGCCGTCGCGGCGAACCGCTGCGCGCATGGCAGCTTTCCGACATCACGCGCGAGCGGGAAGACCAGGAGCGCTTCTTCAAGGAACTCCAGCACGCGATCGACTATCTCGACCACGCGCCGGCCGGCTTCTTCTCCGCCGGAGAGCGCGGCGACATCGTCTATCTGAACGCGACGCTCGCCGATTGGCTCGGTATCGACCTCGCCCGCTTCCGCCCCGGCGCGATCTCGCTCGACGAACTGGTCGCCGGCGAGGGCATGTCGCTGATCGACAGCGTGCGCGCCGAACCCGGCGCCAACCGCACGGCCATGCTCGACCTCGACATGCTGAAGGCGAGCGGCCAGAGCCTGCCCGTGACGCTTCTCCACCGGGTTTCGGCGACGCGGGACGGGGCGCCCGGCGAAAGCCGCACCATCGTGCTCGGCCGCGGCGAGACGGGCTCGGCGGTGGCCGGCGGAAGCGCTGCGGAGATGCGCTTCACGCGCTTTTTCAACAACACGCCGATGGCGATCGCATCGGTCGACGCGGACGGGCGGATCCTGCGCACCAACGCGCCGTTCCTGAAGATGTTTTCCGGCGTCATCTCGCTCGACGAGATGGACAACGGCGCGCAGTTCGAGATCGTCGTCGGCCGCACCTCCCTCGACGCGTTCGAGACGGCGCTCGCCGCCGCCCGCGACGGGCAGGGCGAGATCGCCCCCGTCGAAGCGCGCCATCCCGGAAACGACGAGCGCCACGTGCGCTTCTACGTCAACGCCGTGATCGACCGGGCCGGCAGCGAGCCGGAGGAGGCCGCGATCATCTACGCCGTCGAGACGACGGAGCAGAAGGCGCTCGAAAACCAGATGGCGCAGACGCAGAAGATGAACGCGGTCGGCACGCTCGCCGGCGGCATCGCACACGATTTCAACAACGTGCTGACCGCCGTCCTGCTTTCCGCCGATCATCTGCTGTTGTCCCTGCGCCCGTCGGACGCGAGCTTCGCCGACCTGATGGAGATCAAGCGCAACGCCAACCGGGCGGCCGTGCTCGTGCGCCAGTTGCTGGCCTTCTCGCGCAAGCAGACGATGCGCCCGACGGTCCTGCAGATGACGGACGTGATCGGCGACCTGCGGATGCTCGTCGACCGGCTGACGGGCACGAACGTTCGCCTGGTGATCGACTACGGCCGCGATCTCTGGTCGGTGAAGACCGATATCGGCCAGTTCGAGCAGGTCGTCATCAACCTTTCGGTCAACGCACGCGACGCCATGCCCGAAGGCGGCACGCTGACCATCCGGCTGCGCAACCGGCCGGCCGCAGAGGTGCGCGAACTCGGCCTGCGCGATCTGCCCGAAGCCGACTACGTGCTGATCGAGGTCGAGGACGAGGGCAGCGGCATCGAGCCCGAGGTCCTGGAAAAGATCTTCGAACCGTTCTTCACCACCAAGGAAGTCGGCAAGGGCACCGGGCTCGGCCTCTCGATGGTCTACGGCATCGTCAAGCAGTCGGGCGGCTACATCTATCCGGATTCGCAGGTCGGCCGCGGCACGACCTTTTCCATCTACCTTCCCCGTCACATCGAGGAAGCCTTGCCGGAAGGCGAGGATGGAGCGGCGGGCTCCCCTCAACAAACGGTGCCGACCATTGCGGACACCGACGACGAGCCCACGGACCTCACCGGCGGCTCGGCCGTCGTCCTGCTCGTCGAGGACGAAGAGGCGGTGCGCCGCGGCGGCAAGCGCATGCTCGAAACCCGCGGCTACGTCGTGCACGAGGCGACGTCGGGCGTCGAGGCGCTGGAGGTGATGCGCGAACTCGACGGCCAGGTCGACGTCGTCGTTTCGGACGTCGTCATGCCGGAAATGGACGGCCCGAGCCTCCTGCGCGAGTTGCGCAAGGACTATCCGGACCTGAAGTTCATCTTCGTTTCCGGCTATGCCGAGGACGCCTTTGCGAAGAACCTGCCTGCGGACGCCGAATTCGGCTTTCTTGCCAAGCCGTTCTCGCTGAAGCAGCTGGCGGTATCGGTGCGCGAGATCCTGGACTAGTCCTGCCCCAGTAGCATCATCAAGCCGCCGCAATTGTTGCGATAAAGGCGTTCCGGGTCACAAAGCGAGGGAAATCTGCCCATGTCCAAGCCGATCACGTTCAACACGCTCATCATGAAGCCGGTCAGGTACAAGTCGATCATCGCGCTGACGACTTCGCTCGCGCTGCTCGGCGCGTGCACGACCGACCCCTATACGGGCCAGCAGAAGATTTCGAACACGGCCGGCGGCGCGGCACTCGGCGCCGCTGCCGGTGCGGGCCTCGGCCTGCTTGCCGGCGGCAACGACCGGCGCAATGCGCTGATCGGTGCGGGCATCGGCGCGCTCGCCGGCGGTGCGGTCGGCAATTACATGGACCGGCAGGAGGACCAGCTTCGCGCCGAGCTTCGCGGCACGGGCGTATCCGTCACGCGCGAGGGCGACCGGATCATCCTCAACATGCCGTCGAACATCACCTTCCAGACCGACCAGGCGGACATCCAGTCCGGCTTCTATCCGACGCTCAATTCGGTCGCGCGGGTGCTGCAGAAGTTCGACCGTTCGCTGGTGAACGTCTACGGCTTCACCGATTCGACCGGTTCGGATTCCTACAACTACGATCTGTCGCAGCGCCGGGCGCAGTCGGTCGGCAGTTATCTTTCGAGCCAAGGCATCGATCCGCGGCGCCTCGACGTGCGCGGCTTCGGCGAAACGCAGCCGATCGCCTCGAACGACACCGAAAGCGGGCGTGCCCAGAACCGTCGCGTCGAGATCGAGATCGCGCCGCTGCGCGAAAGCTGAGCCGAAGGGCGACAGACGCGAACGATCAGTGCAAGCGTGAAAGATGCCCGGTTCGTCCGGGCATCTTTCGTCAGGCGGCGAGCGCCACGGCGATCCGTGCGGCAAGGCGCGCATTGCTGCGGACCAGCGCGATGTTCGTCGCGAGGCTTCGACCGTCACTCAGACGATAGATTTCGGACAGCAGGAAGGGCGTCACTTCCTTGCGCGCGATGCCCTGACGCTTCGCCGTATCGAGCGCAGCGGCAATATGCGCTTCCATCTCGCTGCGCGGGATCTCGTCGGCCGCGTCCACCGGATTGGCGACCAGCATGCCGCCTTCGATGCCGAGCCGTTCACGCGTCGCCTGGAAACGTGCGATCGCCGGCGCATCCGGCAGGGTCAGCGGGCTCGGCAGCCCGGAATCACGCGACCAGAACGCCGGAAAGGTCTCGCTCGCGCAGGTGACGACCGGCACGCCGCGGGTCTCGAGCGCTTCGAGCGTCTTCGGAATATCGAGAAGCGCCTTGGCACCGGCCGATACGACGAGGACGGGCGTACGTGCCAGTTCGTCGATATCCGCGGAGATGTCGAAGCTTTCCTCCGCACCGCGGTGGACGCCGCCGATGCCCCCCGTCGCGAAGACGCGGATGCCTGCCATCTCGGCCGCGATCATCGTCGCGGCGACGGTGGTCGAGCCGGTCCGGCCTTCGGCGATCGCGTAGGCGAGGTCGGCGCGCGAAAGCTTCAGGGCGTCCTTCGTCTGCGCGAGTGCTGCGAGGTCGTCGTCTCCCAGGCCGATATGCAGCCGACCGTCGATCACGACGATCGTCGCCGGCACGGCACCTTCCTCGCGGATGAGAGCCTCGACCCCGCGCGCCATCTCCAGATTGCCGGGCCACGGCATGCCGTGGGTGATGATCGTCGATTCGAGGGCGACGAGCGGCTTGCCGGCGCGCAGGGCATCGTTCACCTCGCATGAAACATGGAAATTCGCGGTCTCTTCGCTCACGGGTATTAGGTCCAATCGATCGGCAGGGAGGGGAAGTCTCGTTTCAAAACAGGCGTTCGGCGGGAGGAACGGCATCGTCGGCCCCTTCAAGCGCCATGCGGTCTATGGTCGTCGGTGCCGCGGCATGCGAGGACACGGCGAAGGCTGCCGCGGCGGTGCCGAAGCGCAGCGCCTCGGCAGTCGAGGAGCCGGCGAGCGTCGCGTGGACGAAGCCGGCCGCAAGCGCATCGCCAGCCCCCGTCACGTCCGCCACCCGGTCGAGAGGTGCGGGCGGGACGTGCCAGCATCCGCCACCGTCGAACGCGCAGGCGCCTTCGCTGCCGAACGTGATCACCCCGCGCGCGAGGCCCTTCTCGGAAAGGATGCGGGCGAGCGCGCCGGGTGCGGTTTGTCCAGTATCGCCGAGCGTTCGGGCCTCGGCGGCGTTCATGAAGAGCCCCGAAAGGCTTCCAAGGACCGGCCGCAACCGGACGACCTTTGCCGGCGAGATGGCGATCGCGAATAACGGTACGTCCGCGCCGGCGCAAGCGGCGGCAAGCGCCTTCAGCGTTTCGCCGGGAAGGTTCGCATCCGTCACGACCGCCGGGGCGGCCGCGATCGCATCGCGCAGGTCGCGGCGCATGATCTGTTTCGGGCCGAAACGGTCGTAGAGCGCCATGTCGGCGAGCCCCACCACGAGGTCGCCGTCGGCGCCGAGAATGGCCGTATAGGTCGGGGTCGCGCGGTCTAGAAACGTCAGAGGTGTATCGAGGATCCCTGCCGCAGCGGCTGCCTCGGCAACGATCTCGCCGGCCGGATCGCCGCCGCGCGGTGCGACGAGGCGAACCGAATGGCCGAGCCGGGCCAAGCTCGATGCGGCGTTGAGGACACCACCACCGGCTTCCGCCCGCCAGGTGCCGGGATTGCTGGCGCCCGGACGGGTCGCCCCGGCCACGGTGCCGCGATAGTCGACATGGGCACCGCCGATCGCCAGAAGGCAGGGGCGTGTCGGATCGGTCATGCGTCCCTCGATTCCGGCATCGTGCGCATCGGCGCGCACGACGATGCGCGCTGCGAACGGGTGGCAGGGCGGCTTCATACGCTGGACCAGCTCCGGGACTCAAGGCCGGAACGCGCCTGCCTGCAAGACGCGGCATGGCGCATGTTCGCGCGGGGAGCCCGTGCGCCATCCGAAAGACGTCCGCCGATGGTCTTTTCGCGGCTTTTGTTCTAGGTAGATCAGTAGGCGTCGAGCCTTCCGACGGGCGCGCCGAGGCACGATATCAAGGGTAAGGAGGAGACCCGATGTCCGATTCCCGGTTTTTCAGCATCGATCGGCCGATCGCGTTCGAAAGCGCCGACAGCGACACGGCGCTCGCCTTTCGCCATTACGACAAGGACCGGGAAGTCGCCGGCCGGCGCATGGAGGACCATTTGCGGTTTTCCGCCTGCTACTGGCATTCCTTCACCTGGCCGGGCGGCGACCCGTTCGGCGGCGAGACGTTCCTGCGCCCGTGGATGCACGGCGACGACGCCATGGCGATGGCCCGCAGCAAGGCCGATGTCGCCTTCGAGATGTTCCGCCTGCTCGACGTGCCGTTCTTCACCTTTCACGATGCCGACGTCGCGCCGGAAGGCGCTTCGCTCGCCGAGTTCAACGACAATCTGAAGGCCATCACCGATCTCTTCGCGCAGAAGATGGAGACCGCCAGGGTCGAACTGCTCTGGGGAACGGCCAATCTCTTTTCGCATCGCCGCTACATGGCCGGTGCCGCGACCAACCCGGATCCGGACGTCTTCGCCTACGCCGTCGGGCAGGTGAAGGCGGCGCTGGATGCCACGCACCGTCTCGGTGGTGCGAACTACGTTTGTTGGGGCGGCCGCGAGGGTTACGAGACGCTGCTGAATACGGACATGAAGCGCGAGCTCGATCAGCTCGGCCGCTTCTTCACGATGCTCGTCGACTACAAGCACAAGATCGGCTTCGAAGGGCCGATCCTCATCGAGCCGAAGCCACGCGAACCCACGAAGCACCAGTACGATTTCGACGCGGCGGCGGTGCACGCCTTCCTGCAGAAATACGACCTCCTCGGCGAAGTGCGCGTCAACCTCGAACAGAACCATGCGATCCTCGCCGGGCATTCCTTCGAGCACGAGATCCGCTACGCCTTCGCCAACGATCTCTTCGGTTCGCTCGACGTCAATCGCGGCGACGATCTTCTCGGCTGGGACACCGACCAGTTCGCCATGGATGTCGGCGAACTGAAGCTGGTGTTCCACGAACTGCTGAAGCACGGCGGCTTCACCACGGGCGGGCTGAACTTCGACGCGAAAATCCGCCGTCAGTCGATCGATCCGGACGATCTTCTCCACGCTCATATCGCCTCGATGGACGCTTGCGCGCAGGGCCTGCTCGGCGCCGCGCGCATGCTGGAAGAGGGCGCGTTGGAAGGCCCGCTCGCAAAGCGCTACGCCGGTTGGGACACGGCCGAAGCGCAGGCGACGCTTGCCGGCGAGCGGACCTTCGAAGAGATCGCCGAGCGGGCCCGCACGCTCGATCCGCAACCGGTATCCGGCCTACAGGAATATCTCGAAGGCATCCTCAATCGGTATTGAACGGGTCGGCAGTATCAGGCACGGCTGGAGAAACGCGTCGCCACGAAGCGGCTTCCTGAAGGCCGGTCCGTCGGTGACGGTTGATCCGCCGTCGCGCGTCGCGCCGTTTCGAAGCAAGGCACCCCGCGCCTCGGTGAACACACCGACGAAGTGCTTGCGGAGCTCGACCGGGTAGAGCGGCGTACGTGACGAGCGGCTGTCTCGTCGCTTCGATAGGACGTTTCCGGCCAAGCATCGAGTGCTACGATCGGTAAGTTTCATGAGGGTGTCTCATCAATGCTACGTGAGAACGTCATCGATCTGATGTCTTTCGTGGCCGTCGCGCGGGAAGGCAGCTTCACGCGGGCTGCTGCCCAGATCGGGGTCTCCCAATCGGCGCTCAGCCATTCCGTGCGCGGGTTGGAACAGCGGCTTGGCCTGCGCCTGCTCACACGCACCACGCGCAAGGTGACGCCGACGTCCGAAGGCGAACGCATCATGGAGCGGATCGCGCCGTATTTTGGCGAGATCGAGAGCGAGCTCACCGCCCTCATCGAGGCGAAGGACCGGCCGGCCGGCACGATCCGGCTGACGATGACCGATTACGCCGCCGAGACGCTCGTCTGGCCCAAGCTCGCGCCGGTGCTCGGCGACTATCCCGACCTCAAGGTCGAGATCGTCACAGACTACGCGCTGACGGACATCGTCGCCGAGCGCTTCGATGCGGGCGTTCGGCTCGGCGAACAGCTTTCGGAAGGCATGATCGCCGTGCGCGTCGGGCCGGATTTCCGCATGCTCGCCGTTGCCGCGCCGGGTTATCTCGAAGGCCGGGATGCACCCGAGACGCCGCAGGACCTGACCGACCACGCCTGCATCAATCTGCGCCTTTCCACCCATGGCGGGCTCTACGCCTGGGAGTTCGAGAAGGACGGCCGCGAGTTGCGGGTGAAGGTGGACGGCCAGATGACGTTCAACGCCACCGGCCCGGTCATCCAGGCCGCGCTCGACGGCTATGGCATCGGCTACTTGCCGGAGGATCTCGTCGCCGCGCATATCGAGGCCGGACGGCTGGTCGCCGTGCTTGAGGACTGGAGCCCGCCTTTTCCGGGCTATTACCTCTACTATCCGCATCGTCGCGAACACTCCCCCGCCTTCAAGGTCATCCTCGACGCGCTGCGCCATCGCGAATGACCGGATGGTGGTTCGAAGACGGGGCGATCGACGACCGGCCTCGACGGCCTTGGGCGGATCAGTTGTCGGCCGATCGCCGAGGCAGAAAAGCGCGGCCTGCGGCGGGTTCGGTCGGCCACTGCGATAAGAGAGGTGAAGCGCGTTCATGAGCGCTGCGGTGCCCGGCCTTCCGTACGGATCGGCCGGTTTCATGAGTACGGCTCATAACTGTTGAAGATACGAGGTTCTAAACAGCGCGGCTGCGGCGCCTTAGGTTGTCTCCTGTATCGCCACGCACGGCCCCGAAAAAAACGACCCATGAGGAACGACCCATGAAGATCACCCGCCCCGAAGAACGCACCTCCGCCCGCCCGCCGGAAGAGTATTTCACCGGTACCGTCCGTCTCGACCCGCTGTTCCAGGCGGAAGATCCCGGCCGCGTCGCCGGAGCGTCGGTCACCTTCGAGCCCGGCGCGCGCACGGCGTGGCACACGCATCCCGCCGGCCAGACGCTGATCGTCACCGCCGGCTTCGGTCGCGTCCAGCGCGAAGGCGGTCCGATCGAGGAGATCCGCCCCGGCGACATCGTCTGGTTCCCGGCCGGCGAGAAGCACTGGCACGGCGCCTCGCCGGAGATCGCGATGACGCACATCGCCATCCAGGAAGCGATCGACGGCAGCCCCGTCACATGGATGGAGAAGGTCACCGACGAGCAGTATGACGGCTGACGACCGACGCAAGGGGCCGGTGTACATCGACGCACCGGCCCGCTTTGACGGTGGCGAGCACTCTCGCAGGCGCCGCGTTCCGGCTCGACCGCAGCCGAACCGCATCGAGGCGAGCGAGCATGCAGACCGGTTTCGCCCACCGCCGCTGCCGTTCCTGGCAGGTCCGCAGCGCGTTCGCGGAGTGTTGGCGGTGATGGTCGTCATGCCGCCGGTCGCTCGGGAAACGCGTTTGCCGCTAACGCCGGGATAGTTTCCGGCGGGAATGCCGCCTCCAATCATCGAAAGGAAACCGTTATGCCGCACGTCATGGTCAAGGTCGTCGAAGGCAAATCGGAAGAAGCCAAGGCCCGTCTCGCCCGGAAAATCGTCGACGACGTTACGGAATGCTTCGGAAACGGCGAGGACGAGATCTCGGTCTCGATCGAGGAGTTTCCGAAGGCGCGCTGGAAGGAAGCCGTTTACGATCCGGAAATCGTCGGCCGGTCCGATATCCTCTATAAGAAGCCGGGATACGAGCTTTAGAATTCCGTCCTCGAAGACGGGCCGGCTAAGACGCGATTCCGCAGAAAGCAGGGCTTTTTCCGGGGAAAGGGACCGGCCCAGCGCGGCAAGGTATGAACTGCTCTTCCCGCTGATGGATTCGGCGATCGGATGCTGCCCTTTCGCGCATCCCGTGTGACAGCGAAGCGTATACCGCCTACATTGGCGCCATGCGCGACGACATCCACACGAAGGGCATTCCGGTCCTGTGCGCCTCGTGCGAGGCGCGCCATCGCGGGCTGTGCGGGGCGCTGAGCGATGATCAGCTCGTCGAACTCGCTCGCAGTACCATGCGGCAGAAGGCGGATGACGGGAAGGTGCTCGTCGGCGACGAGGACGAGGTGGAGCGGTTCTCCAACGTTCTCTCCGGCGTGGTAAAGCTCACCAAGACGCTTTCGGACGGACGCCAGCAGATCGTCGGGCTTCAGTTCGCGCCGGACTTCGTCGGGCGTCCGTTTCGTTCGGAAAGCAGCGTCAGCGCGGAAGCCGCGACCGGCGTCGAGGTCTGCTCGTTTCCGCGCAGGACGCTCGAGCGCATGATGGCCGAACAGCCAGGCCTCGAACATCGCCTGCTTCAGCAGACCCTGCGCGAGCTCGACGAGGCGCGCGACTGGATGGTGGCGCTCGGTCGCAAGACGGCCGCGGAGAAGGTCGCAAGCTTCCTCCTCATGATCGCGCAGAATATCGATCCGGCCGCGACGGAGGGGCAGGGCGCCGACCGCTCTCAGGCTTTCGATCTTCCTCTGTCGCGCGGCGAGATCGCGGACTTTCTCGGTCTCACCATCGAGACGGTGAGCCGGCAGCTGACGCGTTTGCGGACGGCAGGCGTCATCCGCATCGAAAATACCCGGCACGTCGTCGTCGAAGACGTTTCGAGGCTTGCCGCGCGGGCAGGCGGTTAGATCGTACAGGGCCCTTCGGTATTACGCCGAAGTGAGCATCATATGACGTTCCACCGCCATGTGCCGCCGCAGGGATTCGAAGAGCGCCCTCAGCATGTAGCCGAAGGCTTCGGCATTCGGGATCGTTCCATGATGACCGTAGGCCTGCGCAATGGCGGTGCGTGGAACGAAGCGCGCCGGATCGCAGGCGCCTGCGACCGGGCATTGGTAATGCCGGTCGCAGGGTCCCGAGTGGTCGAGATCAACCGTCGCCATGGCGCGTCCTCCCTCAAGGCGTCGGCAGGGAGACGGTTTCGTTGGCGGGGCGATCGCGCATCGTGCGAAGCTCGTACCAAAGCGCGTTGAGGATGCCGACGGTGCTGGCGAGCCCAAGGCCGAGGATCCAGGCGAAATACCACATGGTTCGTGCTCCTTTCGAAGAAGTGTCAGTAGGCGGAGTGTCCGGCCTGCTCGATGCTCTTCTCGCTCACCTTTCCCCACAGCACGCGGTAGACCCAGGCGGTGTAGGCGAGGATGATCGGCAGGAAGATGCCGACGGCGAGCAGCATGGTGCGCAGCGTCGCGCGGCTCGACGAGGCGTCGAAGGCAGCGAGCGAGTGGTCCGGTGCCGTGCTCGAAGGCAACAGGAACGGGAACATCGCGATGCCGGCGGTGGTGATGATCATCGCCACGGCGAGCTTCGAGGCGAGGAACGTCAAACCTTCCCGGCCGGCCCGGAACCCCGCGGCGGCGGATAGCGGCGCGAGGATGCCGAGTGCCGGCACGAGCCACAGGACCGGATGGGCCTGAAAGTTCGCGAGCCACGCACCGCCATCGGCGACGACGCTCTTGCGCAGCGGGTTCGAGGGGCCATCCCAGACGATTGGCGAGGTGACGCGATAGCCGCCTAGTAGACCAGTCCAGACGAGCAGCCCGCCGCCGGCGAAGAGGACCGCCGAAACGATCGCCGCCTTCGGGCCGATCGTCCGGGCACGCGCGCCGACCGTTCCGTCCGCCTTGAAGGCGAGCCAGGCGGCGCCGTGCATGACGAGCATGGCGAGCGAGACGAGGCCGCAATAGAGCGCGACCGGGTTGAGCAGGCCGAAGAACGATCCGTCGTAGATCGGCCTCAGATCCGGCGTCAGGTGGAAGGGCACGCCCTGCAGCGCGTTGCCGACGGCGACCCCGAAGATGAGTGCCGGCACGGCGCCACCGACGAAGAGTGCCCAGTCCCAGCGCGTGCGCCAGGTGCGGCTCGCCCGCTTGGAGCGATACTTGAAGCCGACCGGGCGCAGGATAAGGGCGAAGAGCACGAGGAACATCGCCAGGTAGAAGCCGGAGAAGCTCAACGCATAGAGCGCCGGCCAGGCCGCGAAGATCGCGCCGCCGCCGAGGATGAACCAGACCTGGTTGCCCTCCCAGACCGGACCGATGGTGTTGATCGCGACGCGCCGCTCGATGTCGGTCCTTGCGACGAAGGGCAGAAGGGCGCCGACGCCCATGTCGAAGCCGTCCATGACGGCGAAGCCGACGAGGAGCGTGCCGAGCAGGCCCCACCAGATGAAGCGAAGCGTTTCGTAGGAGAAGAGAAAATCGATCATCGGTTTGATCCTCTTTGTTCGGCGCTATTCGCCGGCCTGCGGGGAAAGAGCCACGTCTTCGGCCGTGCCCGGATGCCAGCCTTCGATCACGCCGGCGACTTCAGGCCCCTTGCGGATGGCGGCGAGCATCAGCTTCACCTCGATGACGGCGAGCACGCTGTAGACGAGGGTGAAGCCGGCGATGGTCAGGAGCAGATCGGGCACGCCGAGCGCGGAGGTCGCGAGGAAGGTCGGCAACACGCCCTCGATGATCCAGGGCTGGCGTCCGAATTCCGCGACGAACCAACCGAGTTCGATGGCGATCCACGGAAGGGGTGCTGCGAGGACCGCCATGCGGAAGAGCCAGCGCGGCGCTTCCTCCTCGCGCATCGTGTGCCACAGCGAGATGGCGAATACCGCGAGCAGCACGATCGCGCACAGCACCATGATGCGGAAGGAGAAGAAAAGCGGGGCGACGCCGGGTACGACCGACCATGCGGCCTGGTCGATCTGCTGGTCGTTCGCCTGGCGCGGATCCTCAAGATAGCGCTTGAGCAGCAGCGCGTAGCCGAGATCGCCCGAATGCCGGGTGAAGGCGGACCGCGCGTCCGCGTCGGTGCCGTTCTGCTTCAGCGTTTCGAGCGCGTCGTACGCAACGATGCCGCTGCGGATGCGGCCTTTCGCCTTGTCGACGAGCTGGTCGATGCCGGGAATCTGCTTGTCGATCGAACGGGTTCCGATCAGGCCCATCATCCACGGGATGTGGATGCCGTAGGCGGTGTCGTGGTTCGTAAGGCTCGGCAGCCCGAAAAGGGTAAAGGAAGCCGGCGCGTCCTCCGTTTCCCACATCGCCTCGATGGCGGCGAGCTTCATCTTCTGGTTGTCGGTCAGCGCGTAGCCACTCTCGTCTCCGAGCACGATGACGGAAAGCGAGGAGGCGAGGCCGAATGCCGCCGCGATCACGAAGGAGCGTTTGGCGAGCGCGACGTGCCGGTGGCGGAGAAGATACCAGCCGGAGACGGCGAGTACGAAGGTCGCGCCGCAGACATAGCCGGCGGAGACCGTGTGGACGAACTTCGCCTGCGCCACCGGGTTGAAGAGGACCGCCATGAAGTCGGTGACTTCCATGCGCATCGTGTCCGGATTGAAGGTCGAGCCGACCGGGTTCTGCATCCAACCATTGGCGATCAGGATCCACAGCGCGGAGAAGTTCGTTCCGAGCGCCGTCAGCCAGGTCACGGCGAGGTGGGCGCGGGCGGAAAGCCGCTCCCAGCCGAAGAAGAAGAGGCCGACGAAGGTCGCCTCCAGAAAGAAGGCCATCAGCCCTTCAATCGCGAGCGGCGCGCCGAAGACGTCGCCGACATAGTGCGAGTAATAGGCCCAGTTCATGCCGAACTGGAATTCCATCGTGATGCCGGTGGCGACACCGAGGGCGAAATTGATGCCGAAGAGCACGCCCCAGAACTTCGTCATGTCGCGCCAGATCGTCCGGCGGGTCATGACGTAGACCGTCTCCATCATGGCGATCATGACGGAAAGGCCGAGCGTCAACGGCACGAAGAGGAAGTGATAGAGGGCCGTCAGCGCGAACTGGAGACGCGACAGATCGACGAGCAGCGGATCGAACATGGCGAAGAGTCCTTTCTCGTTCGCCATCCTGTTACCGGCCCTCGCAGCCCGGCGGTTTGATCTGGATCAATGCCGGAAGCCGAATGCGGTGCCACAACGCCGCCATGACAACGGAACTCCAGGACAACCCGGCCACCGAAGCCGATCCGTGCCGGACCGATCGCCCTCCGGGCTCTTTCGCTGCGCTGCCCTTCGCGCAGGCGCTGGGGCGCAACGCGTTGCGCGTCCTCGTCGGCCTGCAGATCGCGCGCACCGTCTTTCGGATCGGCTTCGCCGCCATGGCCGCCGCGACCGTCGGTCGGCTGGTCATGGGCACGCCAGTTGATCCCGCGTTGCCGCTGATCGCGCTCGGCAGTTTCATCGCTTCCGCTGTCGCCGGCGCTTGTGCGGAACGGCGCGAAGCGTTCGCGGAAACGCGCATTGCCTGCGCATTACGGGAAAGGGCGGGCAACCGTCTCGCCACCCTCGGCGCGCGCAGCCTGCAGGCGATGCCGGCGGGCGAGACCATCGTTGCCCTGCAACGCCACCCCGGCGCCGTGGCCGCACTTGCCGTCGGTCACAAGGCGGCGATGACGATGATGGGGTTCGGTCCGCTTCTCGCGGCGGCAGCGCTTTTGCTCGTGTCATGGCAGGCCGGGCTGCTCGTGATGGGCCTGACGCCGGTGATGATCGTCTTCTTCGTGCTTGTCGGTGCCACCATCCGCCGGCGCGCCGACGATCAGGAACGCGCCTTCGCCCATCTCGCACGCCAGTTCGCCGACCGCATCCGCACCCTGCCGACGATCTTCGCCAACCACGCGTTCGCGCGCGAGCGCGACACCCTCTCGCGCCGGCTCGACGCCCATGCGGGCCGGACGATGGGCGTCCTTTCCATCGCCTTCGTGAATGCCGGCCTGATCGACTTCTTCGCCTCGTTGTCGATCGCCATGCTCGCCGTCTTCCTGGGGCTCGGCCACCTCGGCCTCGTTTCGCTGCCCGGATTTTCCGGTCTGGCGTTCTGGCAAAGCCTCTTCATCCTCATGGTCGCGCCGGAATATTTCGCGCCGTTCCGCCGCTTTTCCGAACTCTACCATGTGAAGGCGCAGGGGGTTGCGGCCGCAGCGGCCCTCGACCGGCTCATGGATCGCGAACCGGCGACTGAACCGCACATTGAAGCGATCGAAGGCGACCTGCACGCGCTACCCGAACGCGGGCTGGTCGCGATCGTCGGTGCCAGCGGCTCCGGCAAGACGACGCTGTTGCGCCGGCTGGCTGGCGCCGACGCGCAAGCAGGGCAAGGCGCGCCACCGCTTGCCGGCGCGACGTGGGTCTCGACCGATGGTTTCGTGCCGGCCGGCTCGCTCGCCGATGCGATGGCATGGCGGTGCCCGTCCGCGACGCCCGCGCGTATTGAGGAAGTGGGCCATGCGCTCGGGCTTGCCGACGATAGGCTTCTGCCGGGCGGTCTTTCGGCACATGTGGCCGCCGGCGGCGGCAATCTGTCCGGCGGGCAGCGGGTCCGCCTCGCGGTCGCCCGCGCGCTGATCGCGGACCGGCCGGTGCTTGCCGACGAGCCGACCGCCAAACTCGACGACGCGACGGCCGCGAGGGTGCGCGAAGCACTCTGCACGCTCGCGCAGACCCGCTGCGTCGTGGTCGCGACGCACGACCGCGCGCTTGCATCAGCGGCGATGCGTACCATCGATCTCGACCGGACGGTGAAACGGGAGGCCGCGGCATGAACACGCGATCGCTCGAGACGCGCCGGCGCGACTGGCGGCTGGCGACGACCTTCGCCTTTACGGCGCTCGGCTGCGCCGTGCTGCTCGGCGGGCTCTCGGCCTGGTTTTTGGGATCGGTGGCGCTCGCCGGCCTGACCACCGCGGCCCTGACGTTCAACTTCCATATTCCCGCCGCGCTTGTGCGCCTCTTCGCGCTCGGGCGCGTCGCAGCGCGCTACGGCGAAAGGCTGGTGGGGCACAGGGCCGCGCTCGGCGATCAGGTGGCGCGACGCGTCGATCTCTTTTCATGCATGGCCGCCGCACCGGGCGTTCGCCGCGCCGGCTGGCAGCTCGGCGATCCGGCGCGTCTCGCCGACTATCTCGACGATGTCGAGGACGTGGACTACGCCCGCCTGCGCGCAGGCTTGCCCTTTCGCACACTGACCGTCGGGTTTACGGCGCTGATCCTCGCCACGGCATGGCTCGCACCGCTGGCGCTCGTGCCGGTCGGCGTTCTCCTTGCGGCAGGGGCGTTCCTTGTGCGGCGGCTGAAGCGGGAAGGGACGGCAGCGCTTGCCACGGCACGGGCGAAGCGAAACGCCGGTGCGCAGGAATTTGGCGCTGCGCTGGCCGCCGGCGTGCCGCTGAAGGCGGAAGGGCAGTGGGCGGCCTGCGCGCACGAAGCCCTCGCCACGCTCGACACGGGTGAGCACGCGACGGGCGCCCTGCGCCGTGCCCAAGTGCCGCTCGACACGCTCTCCGCCCTTGCCGGTCCGTTGGTCGGCGCGAGTGCCATGCTCGCTACCTGGTTCGCCGGCCTGCGGGGCGGAGCGCTGCTGGCATCCGCCTTCCTTGCCTTCGCGTGGCTGGCCTTCGGGGAGAGCGTGACCGGCGCGTCACGCATCGTCGTCGCGCTTCTGCGCCGGAAGGCCGCGGCTGAAGCGCTCGACTTGTGGTCGGAAACGAAACACGAAGCGGTGTGCGTCTTGCCCGAGCCGACCACCGCCTCTTTATGCCGGCTCGGACATGCGGGCTTGCAGCGGCTTTCGCCGGCCGGCCTGCCGCTCGGTACTGCACCGCTGGCATTGTCGCTGACGGCAGGGGTACCAACGATCCTCAAGGGCGCCAGCGGATCGGGCAAGACGAGCCTTCTCAAGCAGATCGCCGGCTGGATCGGTGAAGATCGCTTCGCCTTTGACGGGGGCATCCTCGATGCCTATGCGCGCTGCGCCGTGACGACGCTCGTCCTCCATGACGCCGCCGTGCTCGAAGATACCGTGCGGGCCAATCTTTTCGCGACCGATCAGTCGGACGTGCTGCTTTGGCAAGCGCTCGAAGCGACGGAACTCGATGCGCGCATAAAGGCGGCCGGCGGCCTCGACGCATGGCTGCGTCAGGACACGTTGTCGCTCGGTGAAGCGCAACGTCTCAATCTTGCCCGTGCCTGGCTGTCCACGAAGCCTATCGTTCTGCTCGACGAGCCGGCAGAACACCTCGACACGGGCCAGGGCGAGCGCATCCTGAAGGGCTTGGCCGAGCATCTGCGCGAACGCATCGTCGTCGTCGCCGCCCATCACGACGTTCCCGCGCTCACAGGTGTTGCCCACGCGATCGACCTATGACGGTCGTCTCCGGGCGAAACGGTACGGGAAAATCGCGAGCAGCCATCGGATCATCGACAACAGACGAGGCGGATATCGAGCAATACTGCTCGCATGTGATAGGTTCGTCGCTGACTGCGTCTTGCGAATGATGAGTAGAAAAGGACGGGATCGAATGGCCATGGACAAACATACGCTGGAAGGGTTGCGCCAGCGGTATGGGAACGATAGCGCGAGCGTTCTCGATCCTAAGTTCCGTACCGTTGCCGACAAGCTCTTCTCGGAAGGCGGTACGCGCTCGGCTCCCTACAGTGGCGTGCCCACCTTCCTCGATGCGCCCCTGCATGCAGTCGTGCCCGACGCGCCCGATTTCGGCGATCTTGAAGTCGCCATCAGCGGCATGCCGATGGATCTCGGCGTGACCAACCGACCCGGATCGCGCTTCGGGCCGCGTGCCTTGCGCGCGATCGAGCGCATCGGGCCGTACAATCACGTCCTCGAATGCGCGCCGACCTTCGATCTGCGCGTTGCCGACATCGGCGATGTGCCGTTCGCCAGCCGCTATCGGCTCGAGGCGTGCCATGCGGATATCGAGGCGCATATCCAACGGATCGTGGATGCCGGCGTCGTACCATTGTCGGTCGGTGGCGATCATTCGATCACCCACCCGATCCTCAAGGCGGTCGGACGCGACCGGCCGGTAGGCCTGGTCCATATCGATGCCCATTGCGACACGGGTGGCGCCTTCGACCAGACGAAGTTCCACCATGGCGGACCGTTCCGCAACGCGGTCCTCGACGGCGTGCTCGATCCCGAACGCACGATCCAGATCGGCATCCGCGGTTCGTCGGAATATCTGTGGGAGTTCTCCTATGAATCCGGCATGCATGTCATTCATGCCGAAGAGATGGACGCCATCGGCCTCGACGGCATCGTCGAACGCGTCCGGACGGTCGTCGGCGACGGGCCGACCTATCTGAGCTTCGACGTCGACAGCCTCGATCCGGCCTTCGCGCCCGGAACCGGAACGCCGGAAATCGGCGGGCTGACGACGCGCGAAGCGCTCCATCTTCTGCGTGGCTTGAAGGGATTGAACCTCGTCGGCGGCGACGTCGTGGAAGTCGCGCCACAATACGATGCGACGACGAACACGGCGCATGTCGGAGCGCAGATGCTCTTCGAGATCCTGAGCCTGATGGTCTTCAGCGAAAGCGTCGCCAACGCGGGCCGGCGCTGAACGCTACGACGTCTTGCTCAATGCGCGGGCTTGCGGTCCGCGCGGGCACGCACGACCGTAATGACCACCATAAGAACGATCGTCACGAGGATCAGCAGCACCGAAAGTGCCGCGATCGCCGGATCGACGTTGTCGCGCAGCCCCGACCAGACGAGCCGCGGCAGGGTGATCGCCTTCGTGCTCGTGATGAAGAGCGTCACGGCGATCTCCTCCCATGAGAGGATGAAGGATAGGAAGGCCGCCGTCGCCACGCCGAAGCGGATATTCGGCAGAATGACGGAGAAGATACGCCGCGGCACGGAAGCACCGCAGCTGCGGGCGGCCATGTCGATCCGCCGGTCGAGGCGGCTGAGCGCGACGAGCACCATGACGACGGCGAAGGGTGAAATCATCACGATATGCGCGATGACGACGCCCGGCCACGTATCGTAGCCGATCGCGCCGGCGAATTTCGATAGTGACGTCAGCATGAAGTAGAGCGTGACCGCCGAAATCACCGGCGGCACGACCATCGGCATGATGACGAAGCCGACGAGCAGGCGCGTCAGGCGCGGCTGCAGGAACCAAAGCCCGATTCCGAACGCCGTCGCGAGCGTGGTCGCGAGAGCGCTTGCGACGATTCCGACCCAGAGGCTGAGAAGCGCGCTGTTGCCCCAGGCCGGATCGTCGACGAGCGCCCGATAGTGGCGCAGCGAATACGCGCCTTGCGGCAGCGCCAGATACTCCGACGGCGTGAACGAGATCGGGACGACCGCAACGAGCGGCACCAGAAGGAAGACGACGATGAGGCCCATGAGGGCGAGCGCGAACGGACCGGGACGATAGGCCATCGGCGTTATCCTACCATCTGTTCGACGCGGGTGAGCCGGATGAAGAGCGCGATCAACGCTGCGACCGCAACCATCAGCACGACGCTGATCGCGCCGGCAATTCCCCAATCCACCGTCTGGAAGATCTGCACGTAGATGAATTCTGCCACGAGGACGCTTCGCCCACCGCCGAGGATCGCCGGCGTGATGAAGAAGCCGAGCGAGAAGATCAGCGTGATGAGCGCCGCGCCGACGACGCCCGGCATCGTCATCGGAAAGAGCACGGAACGGAAAACGTGGAACCGGCTCGCACCCATGCCGCGCGCTGCGGTCAGCACGCGGGTGTCGAGATGGCGCATGGAGGAGACGAGCGGCAGCACGGCGAAGGGAACGAGGAAGTGCGTCATGCCGACGACGACGCCGAATTCGTTGCGCACCAGCGTCAGCGGGAAATCGATGAGGCCGAGATCGCGCAGTCCCGTGTTGATCAGTCCGCGATTATAAAGAAGCACGAGCCATCCGAAGGCGCGCGTGAGCGTCGAAATCCAGAAGGGGATGAGAACGCCGAACTCGACCAGGCGCTGGATCGGCGGGCTCGCGAACACCCAGATATAGGAAAGCGCATAGGCCATGATCGTGGTCGCCAGCGTGACCAGAACGCACACGCGAAGCGTGCGCCATAGAACGCTGAGGACCAGGGGGTCGGTGAAGACGCGCACATAATTGCCGAAGCCGAGCTGTGGTTCGGTGACCGACCACCGAACCACGCCCAGAAACGGCACGAGATAGACGATTGCCAGGAACAGAGGCAGAGGGGCGATCAGGCCCCAGTACCAGACGTGTCGTTTCATCGCCGCCTCCGCGGACCGGCTCGCGCGGTCAGGCCGAAATTATCGCCAGATAATTGTCGAGAGCCTTGGAGTAGTGGTCGGCGTACCACTGCATATCGAGCGTGATCTGCTTCTCCATGTTCTCCGGCGCAACGCAGTCGTGCCGCTTCAGATCTGCAGGGATGAGCGGGTCGGCGGCGGGATTGGCCGGCCCCTGCGTCAGCATCTTGAACATGACGAGCTGGCGTTCGGGATCCTGCGTGCTCGCGAGGAAGTCCATTGCCGCCTCGCGACCGGCGGGATTGTTCGCCATCACACCGAAGGCGCCGGGAGAAAGCAGGCCTTCGTCCCAGATATATTTGATGCGGCCGCCCGAGGCCTTTTCGATGAGACGAGCTCGCGTGCTCCAGACGATGCCCATCGGTGCCTCGCCCGTCAGCATCGCCGTCTGGCTCTCTGCGCCGCCGCCCCAGAACGAAATGACGTTGGGCAGGAACGATTTCAGCTTCTTGTTCGCGCGGTCGAGATCGAGCGGATAAAGGTCCTTCGGCGCGACGCCGTCGGCCAGCAGCGCCGCTTCCCAGCTCGAGACGCCCCATTTGTACATCGTCCGGTTGCCGCGGAACTTGTCCGTGTCGAAGAAGTCCGCCATGCCGGTCGGCGCTTCCGGATAAAGGGAGGAATCGTAGCAGATCACGTAGCTGAAGAAGTAGGACGAGAGCGCGTAGTCCCAGAGAAAGCCGTCGCGGATCTTCGACTTGTCGATCTTGTCGTAGTCGATCTTCCGCATGTAGCCCTTCTTACCGAGTGTGATTGCCGTAAAGGGATCGACGTCGACGATGTCCCAGGTCACGTTGCCGCTCTTGGCCTGCGCGGTGATCGCGCCTTCCGTCGGGCCCGAGCCGTCCATCTTCACCGGCATGCCGGTCTTTTCCTGGAACGGCTTTCCGTAGGCGTCGGTATAGGCGTCGATCGCGTCGCCACCCCAGTTGCACAGGACCAGCTGCTTGGCCTGCGCGAAGGACAGCGTGCTGCGCATTGCTACGGGCAGCGCCAGCGCCGCGCCGACGGCCTTTGTAAAATCGCGCCGACTCATGCGGCCGGTCTCGGCCTTCGTCAGGAAGTCGAAAAGCACGTTCTTCATGGTTCCATCCTCTGTTCGGTTCATTGTTGTTGGTCTTTTGCAGACAGTGCGAACCCGGTCTCCTTCGGCCACGAGACCCATACGGTCTCGCCGGGAGTAACCGGGACGTTCGTATCGGCGCTGCCGACATCGAGAGAAAGCTCGAGCCCGCTTTGGCAACGCAATTGCAGTACCGAATGGGCGCCCCCATAGGCGTAGTCGATAACCGTCGCCTTCACTGCGTTCATGTCGTTCGTCGGTTCGCGGCGGTCGAGCGTCATGTGCTCCGGACGGACCGCGATCACCGGCTCCTCGATCGTTTCGCCGCCGGTGCTGGAAACGAGCGTGCGTCCCTCGAAGCTGCCGGTCATCCACGATCCATTCGTCTCGGCCTTGTCGAGCGGCACAAGGTTGATCCGCCCGAGGAACTGGGCGACGAAGCGATTTGCCGGCTTCTCGTAGACCTCCTGGGGCGTTCCGATCTGCTGGATGCGGCCGCGATTGAAGATCGCCACGCGTGACGACATCGAAAGCGCCTCGGTCTGGTCGTGCGTGACGAAGACGAAGGTGCCGGATGCCTTGCGGTGCAGCGAGCGAATCTCGTCCTGCATCTGTTCGCGCAGGTTCTTGTCGAGGGCCGAAAGCGGCTCGTCGAGGAGGGTGACCGCCGGTTCGTAGACGAGGGCGCGGGCGAGCGCGACGCGCTGCTGCTGGCCGCCGCTCAACTCGCTCGGCCGTCGTTGCGATAAGCCCTCGAGCCCGACGGTGCGCAGCATGTCCGAGACCAACCGTTCGCGTTCGGCTTTCCCGCGACCCACGACGCGAAGCGGGAAGTCGACATTGCGGGCGACCGTCATGTGCGGAAAGAGCGCGTAGCCCTGAAACACCATGCCGAAGCGGCGGTCTTCGGCGGGCATATGCGTGATGTCCCGTCCGTTCTGTTCGAGAACGCCTTCGCTCGGCTCGACGAAGCCGGCGAGGCACATCAAAAAGGTGGTCTTGCCCGAGCCGGACGGGCCGAGAAGCGTCAGGAACTCGCCCTCGACGATGTCGAGCGATACGTCATCCAGCGCGCGCACCTTGCCGTAGCGCTTGGTGATGTTGCGTGCCTTGAGGAAGGTTCGATCGTTCAACAAGCTTCCTTCATGTCGTGGGGGCCGGCCCTTGCGGTCTCAGGCGGCCTCCCGGTTCAGCGGCTGGCACATGCAGTGGACGCCGCCGCCCGCCTGCGTGAACATGGTCATCTCCGGGTCGTAGACGGTGAAGCCGGCGGCCTTCATCTTCGCATTGAGATCGGTGGCGCCGGCAGTCGACAGAACCCGGTCGCGACCGAGCGAAACGACGTTGCAGCCGAGCGACATCGTCTCGCGGAAACTGGCGGGGATGATCTCGATGCCCTTCGACCGGATCCATTCGACGATGTCGTCCGGCGTCGTCTCGAGGCACACGGCCGCGCACGCCTCGTTCAGCATGCAGACCATCAGGTCGATATGGACGTAGAACTGGTCGATCGGAGCGAACTTGATTTCCCAGCCTTCCTGCTCGAACCACCGGGCGACCTGTCGCGCCGCGACTTCCTCGCTGCGATGGTCGGTGTAGCCGACGAGCGCCGTTTTTTCGGCGATGATGTTGAAGTCACCGCCCTCGAAATTGCCGGCCGAAACCATGTCGTAGATCGGAATGCCGTGCTCGAGATAGAACCGAAGCGCTGCAGCGTATTCGCCGCGACGACGCGGGTTGGCGAGCTGGCAGATCACCGCACCGTACGGCGTGATGAAGGAGGAATCACGCGCGTAGATCTGATAGGGTGTCTGCTCGTCGATCGGTAGATAATGGCATGCCACTCCGGCGTCCTCGTAGGCGCTCACCATCTCGCGATACTGGCGCATCGCGAGTTGCTTGTCGAAGGTAAGACCCTTTCGCATTGTATCGCGGACGAGAGACGACCACGCCGCGTTCTCTTCACCCATCCAGTGAAAGCTTTCCGCCGGACCGAGGAGAACGTCCGTCAGGACGCCGACCTCCGAAGAAGGATGCCAGTCCTTCATGAGAGGTGTTCCGCCGCCTTCGCGACGTGCCTGCAACGGGATGTTGGCTTCCGACATCGCACCCTCCGGGGATCGTCGCCGACGCAAGATCAAAATCTGTGCATCCGCTGGAGTGATCAGGAATTAGTCGGAATGGTAGGTGGCGTTTCGGGAATGCGCAATAAAATTGGCTTTGCGCCGATCGTGAAAGAAATTCACCAGACGAGCGAGGCATCCGCGTCGATGGCGATGCCATGCGCGGAAAGGCCGGCACGGAGCCATTCGACGAATGCGGCACAGATCGGGTCGTCGTCGAAGGCGTGCGGGGCGACGACGTAATAGGCGCCCTGTGCTGCGATCGATGTCGGGAAGGGACGAACCAGGGTTCCCTTGGCGAGCGCGGTCGAGGCGATGAGATTGTCGCCGATGACGACGCCCTGTCCGGCGATCGCTGCGGCCATCGCCAGATTGACGTCGGCGAATTCGATGCCGGTTCGCGCGGCGATCCCGGTGACCTTCGCGCTCGCCAGCCATCGCGGCCAGTCCTTCTGACCCTCGATATGCAGGAGCGGAAAGCGAGCGAGATCGCGCGGCTTGCGGAGCCCCTTCTGCAGCAGCATCGGACTGCAGACCGGGGAGAATTGCAGGTCCGCGATCCGTTCGATCCACATGTCCGGCCAGTCTCCCTGACCGTAGGCGATGAAGATGTCGACGTTCGACTGCGTGACTTCGCCGAGCACGCGCGGCATTGCGATCTTCAGTTTTACGCGCGGGTGGGCCGCTATGAAGCTCGCGATGTTGGGGCAAAGCCAGTACGTCGCGAAACCCGGTGAACAGCTTATCGTCAGTGGACCGGAAAGGTCCGGGCCCGATACGCTTTCGCGCGCTCGCGTCAGGATGCGAAACGCGCTGCGGATCTCGCCGGCATACCGTTCGCCCTCCGCCGTCAGCGCGATGCCGCGCTGCTTCTTCTCGACCAGCGCGATGCCGAGTTCGTCTTCGAGAAAACGGAGTTGGTGGCTGACCGCGCTGCTCGTGAGAAGAAGTTCTTCCGCCGCATGGCGAACGGAGCCGAGCCGCGCCACGGCCTCGAGCGCTCTCAGTGCTTTGATCGAGGGAAGACTGGGCACCCCCGCCTCCATACGTGAATTTTGTTCCGTCCCGGATGGAAGAGAACTCACTTTAACGGAATTGATTTCATGCTTTGCTTGCACAGGCAAGGAGATGCCTGATGACGGCAAAGGCGTTCGCACACGGCTGGATCGACGAAAACCGGCCTCGATGGTCGGAATGGAACCGAACCATCTGGGAGTTCGGGGAAACCGCATGGCGCGAGTATCGCTCGGCCGAATGGTATGCGCAGCAGCTTGAAACCGAAGGTTTCGAAGTGGAGCGCGGCAGCGGCAGCATGCCGACGGCCTTCAGCGCCAGGCGTACGCGGGGCAACGGTCCGACGATCGCGAGCTATGCCGAATACGACGGCGTGCCGGACAATTGCCAGGCAGCCGACACCGTCGAGCGGCCGCGCGACGGCTTCTCGAAGCGAGCCGGCGGGCACACCGATCCCCATTCCGCGCTCGGCATCGCGACGTTCGTCGGCGTGCTGGCAGCTGCACGCGCCATGGAGCGATACGATATCGCCGGCACGCTCGCCTATTTCGGAGAGCCGGCCGAAAAGACCCGCGGCTCCAAGCCGATCCATGCCGCAAAGGGATATTACGACCATCTCGATGCCGCGATCAGTTTTCACCCCTTCTATATGCTTCCGCTTTGCAACACCGCCCGGTGGGATACGCATTGTGGTGCCGGCTATTCCTGGGTCTACCGCTTCATCTGCGACCGGCCGGAAACCTGGCCGGGGGCGGGGTCGGATTCACCCATCCCGGCCTCCCACGCAGCACCCCGCGCGCCCGGCGCCGGCGATGCGGTCGCGCAGATGTACCTGCAGGGCAAGGTCGTCCGCGACCATATCGTCGCGAGCGGCGTAAGCTGGTCCTTGAACGAGACCATCCTGACGAGCGGGCAGGCGACGGCCGACAATCTTCCTTCGCCGGAGGGCGAGATCCTGTACATGGCGCGTATGCCGACCGTCGAGATGGCGCACCACCTCGTCGCGTCGCTCGATCGTATCGCCGACGCCGTCGCAGCCATGACCCATTGCCGTTGGGAACGACAATGGGTCGCCAAATCGCGTGAAGGTCTCGCCAACCACGCGATGGCGGCTCTTGCCTACGAGAACCTCGTGGCTGCCGGCCCACCGGTCTTCGGGGCCGAAGCCGTTGCGCGGGCGAACGAGATGCGCGAGGCGCTCGGCCGGGCATCGATCGAAGCGCCGTTCCTGCCCGAGACCGAGCGGCTCGTCCCGCCGCAGGAGGCGGAAGCCGCTCTGCGCCGAATGCTCCCCGAAACGCAGCGCCATTTCACGTCCGACGACTATACGGAATATTGCTGGCACTGCCCGACGGCCCGGTTCTACGTTGGACGACCGGCGCTGGCGCCGAAGCCCGGCGAAGGGCCCAACCCGGCGTGGGTTATGAACGCACTCGGCGGCATCTCCGCATGTATCGATCCGATGATCGCAAGCGCTGCGAAGACGGTGGCCGGAACGATCCTCGATCTTTTCGGCAAGCCCGAAGTGCTGGCCGAGGCGACGGCGGAGTTCAATGCGCGAACGGGTGGCGGTATCGGCGGCACGCGGTGGCTCGCACCGCAGTGCGACTACGCGCCGCCGATCGACCTCGGTTGGCCGGAATACGTGACGACGCCTCGCGGAATGGACTGGTCGATCCCATTGCGCTGAATCCCGCGTTCGGCCTACCGTCGGTCGTCCGGTTCGTCGGGGCCGGGAACCCGAACTCGAGAGATCGGACCTTACAGGAGAACGGATTGATGACTGTCGATAGAACCCATAACCCGGAAATCGAACAGCCGCGCGAGCGGGTCGATCTCGCGGCGGCTTACCGGCTGGTCGCGCATTACGGGCTCGACGACGGGATCTTCACCCACATCTCGAGCCGCGCGCCCGAGGACGAGGGCGAGCACGCGTTCCTGATCAATCCCTTCGGCCTGCGTTTCGACGAGGTTACGGCGAGCAACCTCGTTACGGTCGATCTCGACGGAAACATTCTCCGCGACACCTACGGCGCCGGCATCAACC
This sequence comes from Pararhizobium mangrovi, assembly GCF_006516965.1. Classification (GTDB taxonomy): domain Bacteria; phylum Pseudomonadota; class Alphaproteobacteria; order Rhizobiales; family Rhizobiaceae; genus Pararhizobium_B; species Pararhizobium_B mangrovi. The sequence goes on from NZ_VHLH01000002.1 coordinate 65,828, forward strand.
AGGCCGGTTTCACGATCCATAGTGCCATCCACGCGGCCCGCCCGGATACGCGATGCGTGCTCCATACGCATACGACAGCGGGCGTCGCCGTCTCGTCGCTGGAAGACGGCCTGCAGCCCTACAATCAATGGTCGCTGCAATTCTACGATCGCACCGCCTATCACGAATACGAAGGCATCGCGCTCGATCTCAGCGAGCGTGAACGTCTCGTCGCCGATCTCGGCGGTCTCGACGTGATGGTCCTGCGCAATCACGGCCTGCTGACCTGCGGGCGTTCCGTCGGCGAGGCCTTCGCGCTGATGAACAATCTCGAGCACAGCTGCCGTGCCCAACTCGCGATCATGGCATCGGGCGGCAGGGTGCATCCGGTCTCGCAGGAGATCGCCGAAAAGACCGCCCTGCAATACGAGGGCGACGATTTCGGTGACCGGGATACGTTCGACCCGGAATGGGAAGCCTTCAAGCGTCTTGCGCTCGCCCGATACCCGGACCTTGCTTCTTAAGCCGGCCAAGCACGCCGGTTTGCAAAGGATTCCGGCATGACGCGCGTCACCCTTTCGTGCTCGCGCATAGAAGTATTGCCCCGGCGTCATTGACGAGAATTTCAAGCCGCGTGGCGATCGCCGCCCCGATCCAGCGGCGGGAAGAGCCGGTAACGAGGGCGATCTTGGTGGAATGGGCCGGGTAATGATGCGTAATGTCCCCGCCCGGTGGAGTCATGTGCCGGGACGAAGCTCGCCGGGCGCCAAGGGCGCCCCTGTCTACAGCCAGTCGAGCGCTTTAGCCGATGCGACAGCCTGTTTCCGGCCGCGGCATCCAAGTTTGCGGTAGAGGTTCCCGAGATGATACTTCACGGTAGGCTCGCGGATGTCGAGCGAATGAGCGATGCGTTTGTTCGACAGGCCTTCGGCAATCAGACCGAGAAGTTGAACCTCGCGCGGCGAAAGACCGGCCCTGATTGCACGCGCGACCGGTGTGTCGGCTTCGGCGTTGAAGATTTTGCGGCAAGCCCGGAATTCGGCGAGGCTTTCGATCGGCCCAGTCAGGCGTCGATCGTTCAGGAGCGCACCCGTAAACGGCTTTTCTTCGATCAGCACGCCGTAGCAGCCGAGACGGTGGATCGAGGTGAGGGCGGCAGTCAAGCTGACACGCGCGCTGCCCGTATCGCGCAGACGGCGATGAAGAAAAGCAAGCCAAAGCTGCAGGACCGCGCGATCTCGATGCATCACGACCGGGCACGCCATCAACGTCGTGATCTGATGGACGAGATAGCTGCGCTGATGGGCGCCGTGGATGGCGTCGCGCAACCACACCATCGCGTAGGCGACCTCATCGCGACCGCTGAGATGGGCGAGGTCTTCGACGGCCGCTTCGACCCATGTCCGCCCGATCGTCAGACGTAGTGCCTGCAACACCTCGACCGCGTCGTTCCATCGGTTGGCGTTTTGGAGAAGGCGCGCCATGCGGATCTCCATGAAGGGGCGGAATCGATGTGTGGCGAGAAGATGGATCCAGAAGCCGTCGAGGCAGCCGGGCCGTATCATGATCGGGTAATGTGCCGCAAAGGCTTCGCAGGCGTAGTGCAGCGCGCATTGCATCATGCTCGGCCAGATTTCGCCCGCGGCGAAATTGTCGAATTCACACTCAAGGAACTCGATGAAGGGTCGGCGATCGCCGGCTTCGTAGGCAAGGCAGGCGAGCGCAAAAGCGAGCATGCGGTGTTCCGATGGCGCGTCGTGGGGAAAACGCTCGAGGGCAGCTGCCGCGTCCCGGCAAGCGCGTTGGGCATGGATCGCATCTCCGGAAAGAAGCCGCAGCACGACGCGGTGGAAGTGGATGAAGAACTCGAGCACGGGCCGCTCGCCGATCCGCTCCAGATGGATCAGCGCTCGGGCGGCCGCACCTTCGGCTTCGCGCATGTGCCGTCGCCTGATCTCGAATTCGAGCAGCGCGTTGTAATAGGCCGCCCATTTGGCGTCGTCCCCCACCGGATAGTCGGCCATGAAGCCGGCGAGGCGCGATAGCATCGTGTCGCCGGGCGGGAAGTCCTCGCAGATCATCATGTTGAGGCGGAAGGTGCGCGCTTCGAAGGAATAGCGCGAGCCGACCGCCAGCGCGCGTAGCGGATCGAGAAAGTCGGTGCCGAGGTGGCTCCCCATGAGCGCGCGCGTACGCGCCAGTTCGCCACGCTTCAGTAGCGCCTTGCCGACGCACAGGAGCACCGTCTCGTTCGATGCGACGATCTGTGGTGGAAAGCGCATGACGGTGCGCTGAAAGGCCTGCGAGCTCGATTGGTAGATAAGTTCGCGTCCCTCCGCCCGCTCCAATATCCGAGCGGCCGGCTCGCTTAGACCGTGATCGAGGAGCATATCCATGGCCGGTAGCGCCCGACCATTCTCGACGAGGGTGTTGGCGATTTCGACCAGTTCCTCACCCGTGCAGCGACGTGCCGTCTCTTCGTCGAGCGCCGACCGCAGGGCTTCGCACAACAACGGGAAGCTCTTGGGCGAGGCGACGAAGGCGGGAGGCAGCAGGCATGCGGCGATATCACGATGCCGATCGGGCGCGTCCAACCAAAGCGACAGTCCGGTCACCGTAGCAGCAGACTGGGCGGTGAGCAGGGTCTCACGGAAATAGGCCGCCAGATGCCCTGCGGCGTTCGGTTCGAAGGCGCATCGCAGAAAGGAGGGCCAGCACGCGAAGTCCTGGAGCAGATGCCGTGCCGTGTCGTCGGGCAGCGCGCCAAGATCGTCGGCGTCGAAGGCGAGATCGGTGGGACCGAGCCGGATCTCGCCGTCTTGCATGCGCAGTCTCGCCATACCTTCGATGCGTTGATCCGGACGAAGTGCCACGAAAATACGCTCGGCCGCGCCCGCCACGTCCGCATCGAAGGCCACGAGATCGCGCTCGTGCGGCACGTCCAGAAAGATCAGACGCTCCGCAACTGCCGGCGGTGCGGTGCGGACCGGAACGCCATGGCGCGCGGCAAGCGTGCGAAGCAGTCGAGACTTTCCGGCGCCTACCGGGCCGACGATGAGGCGAAGCCGTGGACCGGGCGCTTCGAGTTGGCCGATGAGAGATCGACGGGGAAGGTCCGGGATGGCTGCGATGAGATCGTCTCGGACCGGAGAGCCCTGCATGCGCATGGGTCGGCTCATAGAGCACCCATACCTTTCTGTCAAAAACCCATACCAATGGCGGCTTGTCGCTCTTTCAGGATCGGGGCACGCTCCTCCCACGGAACGGTTGTGTTCATTCGTCTGAAGAGCGCGCTCATGCACGATCAGCCGACTACGGCCATTTTCTACAGGCTTGGCAGCTTCGCGCTCGTCATGCTCGGGTTGGCAGTCACCATTTTCGTTCTGGCTCGTGTCGTACCGGGCGATCCGGCGCGGCTCGCGCTCGGGCCAGCGGCGACGGCCGAGCAGGTGAACGCGCTACGCCACGAGATGGGGCTCGATCAGCCGCTCGTCGTTCAGTTCTTCTCCTATGTCGGGCGCGCGATCAGAGGGGATTTCGGCTACTCTCTCGTCTCGCAGCGGCCGGTCATCGTCGACCTGAAGGAGACGGTTCCCGCAACGCTCGAACTCGTGATTACCTCCGTCGTCTTCATGTTCATCGTTGCCGTGCCGCTCGGCGTGGTCACAGCGCGCTATCGCGGCCGCTGGATCGATCTGGTCGGACGCATTCTTTCCCTGACGGGCGTGACGATCCCGAGCTTCCTCTTCGCCATCACGTTGCAACTCGTCTTCGCGCGCCTCTTTCCCTCGTTCCCGATCCTCGGACGGCTCGACCACGGTCTCGGGTTCTCGAGCGGTCCGACCGGCTTTCTGCTGATCGATGGAACGCTTGCCGGCCGCTTCGACGTCGTAGCCGACGCGCTGAAACATCTAGCGCTGCCGGCGTTTGCGCTGGCGATGGCCGGCATTGGCCAGATCACGCGCATCACACGCTCGGCGATGCTCGAAAACCAGCGCAAGGACCATGTCTTGACGTTGCGCTCCTTCGGCGTGCCGGAGCGGGTCATCGTCTTTCGCTACCTTCTGAAGCTGTCGGCGATCGCGCCTCTGACGATCATGGGGCTCGAATTCGCCTCGCTGATCGGCAACGCCTTCGTCGTCGAGATGATCTTCTCGTGGGGCGGCTTCGCCTCTTACGGGTTGAACGCGATCCTTCAGAAAGACCTGAACGCGGTCATCGCCGTCGTCCTGGTGTCGGGGCTCTTCTTCGTCGCCGCGAACCTTGTGGTCGATATCCTCATCACGTTGATCGATCCGCGGCTTCGCCATCGGGGGAGCCGCTGATGGCCGAGTTGCAGATGCTCGATCCCAACGAGCATGCGGTGAGCGGACGCTACCGGCTATGGTGGCGCTTCAGTCGCAATGCCTCCGCCGTCGCCGGCAGCGTAATCATCCTCTCGGTCGTGATCCTCGCGGTCTTCGCCCCGTGGCTGACCCCGCATCCAAAGGATGCCGGCATGGTCGTTGATTTCCTGCATCGGCATCAGCCGCCAAGCGCAGAGCACTGGTTCGGAACCGACAAGGTCGGCCGCGACATCTTCAGTCGCACGGTGTTCGGGTTGAGGATCTCGTTGCTGCTCGTCGTCGGCGTACTCGGCATATCCGTGCCGAGCGGCGCGGTACTCGGCCTGTGCGCGGGTTATTTCGGCGGCTGGACGGAACGCATCATCGGTGGCCTTACCAACATCATGCTGGCGATGCCGCCCCTCGTGATGGCGCTCGCTATCTCGAACCTTCTCGAGCCGAACCTCTTCAACGCCATGCTGTCGATCACCATCCTTTGGTGGACCTGGCATGCGCGGCTCGTCTACAACGTCTCGAAATCGATCGCGACGGAAGACTATGTCGAGGCCGCCCGGCTTTCGGGTGCCGGCCCGGCACATATTCTCTTCCGAGAGATCCTGCCGAACTGCGTGCCGGTAATCTCGGTCAAGACGACGCTCGACGCCGCCTTCGTGATCCTCTTCGGCGCGACGCTTTCATTTCTCGGCTTCGGCGTGCAGCCACCCACGCCCGATCTCGGCACGATGGTCGCCGATGCGCGGCAATACCTGCCCGAATACTGGTGGGAGGTCGTCTGTCCGGGGGCTGCAATCCTTTACGTGACACTCGGTTTCAACCTGCTCGGCGACGGGCTGCGCGACATGTTCGACGTGGGGAGCTGACAAAGATGGCCGCAGCGCTGCTCGACGTTCAGGGCCTCGATGTCTTCTTCACGACCTACGGGCGCAAGCGCCAGGTGCTGCGTGACGTCGGCTTCTCGATCGCGCCGAGCGAGCGCGTCGCGCTCATCGGTGAGACGGGTTCGGGAAAGTCGGTCACGGCCAAGGCGATCATCGGCACGTTGCCCAACAACGCGACGATCGACGGCGGTCGCATCGCGCTTGAAGGCGAAGACGTGCTTTCGCTTTCGCGCGACCGGCGCGAGGCGCTGAAGGGCACGGCGTTCTCGCTGATCATGCAGGACCCGCTGTCCTCCTTCAATCCGGTCTTCAGGATCGGAACCCATCTCGACGACGTGATGCGCTTTGCCGATCGTCGCAACGGCATCCGAAACGGCAAGGCGGCTCGCCGCAAGCGCATTGCCGAAGTGCTGAGGCGGGTGCAGCTTTCCGAGCCCGAACGGGTGATGAACGCCTGGCCGTCGGAACTGTCGGGCGGTATGCGACAGCGCGTGCTGATCGGGCTGGCGCTCCTGCACCGGCCGCGCCTCTTGATCGCGGACGAACCCGGTACAGCGCTCGACGTGACCACGCAGGACGAAATTCTCAACCTCGTCAACCGGCTGGTCGAAGAGGAGGGGATGGCGCTGCTGCTCATCACCCACAATCTCGGCGTCGTGCGCAAGGCGGCGGACCGCGTCGTCGTCATGCACCACGGCGACATCGTCGAGACCGGGCCGACGGAGCGAATCATGAAGGAACCGGCCGCGGCCTATACGCTGAGCCTGCTCGACGCGGTGCCGGCGCTGTTCGGGCCGAAGGTCACCGACCAGCCCGAAAGCCGTGGGGTGCCGATCGTGACGATCCGCAATCTCGACAAGCTCTACGGTCGCCGCCAGCATCGCTTCCATGCGGTGAAGAACGTTTCCTTCGACCTGCGCAAGGGCGAGATCTTCGGACTGGCCGGCGAAAGCGGTTCGGGCAAGACCAGCGTCGCACGCATGGTCATGGGGCTGACGCCGCCGAGCGCCGGGACGATCGAGATCGACGGCAAGGCGGCGGGCGACCGCCGGGCAACGCAGATCGTCTACCAGAATCCCGGCACTTCGCTCAATCCGCGCCGCTCCGTCGAACAGACGCTGACGCTGCCATTGGCGTCGATCGGCATGCGCGGGGCGGCGCGAAGCGCGCGCCTCGACGAGCTGATGCAGCTCGTCCGTCTCCCGCGGTCTTATCTCGGCAAGTACCCGCACGAACTGTCGGGCGGCCAGAAGCAGCGCGTCGCGATCGCGCGGGCGCTTGCCGCCGAACCGCGGATCCTCATTCTCGACGAACCGACCGCGGCCCTCGATGTCTCGGTTCAGAAGACCATCATCGACCTTTTGCTGCAGCTTCGCGACGAACTCGGCCTTACCTATCTGATCATTTCGCACGACCTTTCGCTGATGCGGAATTTCTGTTCGCGCATCGCGATCATGCTGCGTGGCGAGATCGTCGAGGAGGGTCGTCCGGCCGAGCTCTTCGCCGAGCCCGAGCATCCCTATACCCGTGCGCTGATCTCGGCGATCCCGGTGGTCAGCGACGATGAGGAACACCTCAAACCCAAGGTGACGGAGACGGAGCGTCAGCGCTTTCTCGTCGCCGCTACACAATGAGAGAAGGAGAACGCGTGCTGCGTGTCGGAATTGACGTGGGCGGGACCAATACCGATGCCGTCGTGCTCGACGCCCGGGCAGTACTGGCCGGCGTGAAGGTGTCGACGAGCGAGGATGTCACATCGGGGATCATCGAGGCGCTCGAAGCGGTCATCGACGCTGCCGGCATCACGCGTGAGGCGATCGGGATGGTGATGATCGGCACGACGCATTTCACAAACGCAGTGATAGAGCGACGTGAAATCGAGGAAGTCGCCGCGATCCGTCTTGCCCTGCCGGCCGGTGCGGGTTTGCCACCGATGATCGACTGGCCGAAAGATATCAGGGGGGTCGTCGGTAACCACGTCTATCAGGTCAAGGGCGGATACGAGTTCGACGGTCGCGAGATCAGTCCGCTCGATGAGGATGCGCTCGTGCGCATCGCCGGTGACATCCGCGCGAAGGGCCTCAAGGCGGCTGCCGTAACCGGCGTCTTCTGCGGCATCAACGATGCGATGGAACGGCGTGCCGGAGAAGTCCTGCAGGCGCACTGCCCGGGCCTTTCGGTGGTTCTTTCCAACGACATCGGACAGCATGGCCTGCTGGCGCGCGAGAGCGCGACCATCATGAACGCATCGCTCCTGTCGCTTGCCGAGCGCACCGTTTCGGCTTTTGCCGGCGCACTTGCCGGGGCGGGCATCACCTGTCCGTTCTACGTCACGCAGAACGACGGTACGTTGATGGCTGCCGACATCGTGCGCGAGAAGCCGGTGCTCACCTTCGCTTCCGGCCCGACGAATTCGATGCGCGGCGCCGCCTTCCTCACGGGATTGCGTGAGGCGATCGTCGTCGACGTGGGAGGTACGACGAGCGACATCGGATCGCTGCATCTCGGCTTTCCGAGGCAAGCGGCGACGACGGTCGATATCGGCGGTGTACGCACGAATTTCCGCATGCCCGACGTTCTGTCCATCGGACTGGGAGGCGGTTCGCTCGTCACCGACGACGGCGCAACGATCGGCCCGCGTTCGGTCGGCTACCGGGTTTCGAAGGAGGCCTTGGTCTTCGGCGGCAAGACGCTGACGGCGACGGATATCGCGGTCGCACGAGGTCGCACCGATATCGGCGAACGTGAGCGTGTCGCGCGTCTCGACCGCGCGCTTGTCGAACGCGCCGGCGAGCGCATTGCGGAAATGATCGAACAGTGCGTCGAACGCGCGCGCGTCTCGGCCGATCCGGTGCCGGTCATTGCGGTCGGCGGTGGCTCCGTACTGATGCCCGAGCGCATCGGCGACCTGAAGGTGGTACGGCCGGAAAATTTTGCCGTGGCGAATGCCGTCGGTGCCGCGATCGCTCAGATCAGCGGAGAGACGGACCGGATCTTTTCGCTCGTCGAGGGACGCACGCGCGAGAGCGCGCTTGCCCAGGCGGAGGACGAGGCGAGGGGGCGTGCCATCGAGGCCGGCGCGCTTGCGAGCACCCTCGAAGTGATCGAGCGCGAGGATACGCCGCTCGCCTATCTGCCCGGCAACGCCACGCGCATCCACGTCAAGGTCGTGGGGGAAATGGGAGCCATCGATGTCTGAGACGAAGCGAACCACCTTCGATCGTAGCGACCTGCGGGTGCTGACCCGCGAGGACCTCGATGCGCTCGAGATCGGTGCCGGCATCCTCGGCACGGGCGGCGGCGGCAATCCCTATCAGGGCAAGCTGCTTGCCTTGCAGGCAATGAACGATGGCTACGAACTCAGCATCCTTGCGCCCGACAGGATTGCGCAGGAGGCCGTGTGCATGCCGGTCGGTGGTATCGGCGCGCCCGTGGTCGGCGTCGAGCGTATTCGCGAGGGACGCGAGGGATTGAGATGTCTGCGCGCCATGGAAGAACTCCTCCGCGCACCGATCGATGCCGTCGTCTGCGAAGAGATCGGCGGTGCGAACTCGATGAGCCCGCTTGTCGCCGCCGGCCTTGCCGGGTTGCCCGTGCTCGACTGCGATGGAATGGGGCGGGCCTTCCCCGAGATGCAGATGACGACGTTCTCGATCTACGGGCATTCCTCGACGCCGTCGGTCATGTGCGACCTGCACGGCAACGTCGTCACCTTCACGCATGCGGCGTCGGAGGTCTGGCATGAGAGGATGGCGCGAGCCTGCGTCGTCGCACAGGGTGGCGGAGCGATGCTTGCCGCCGCTCCGATGAGTGCGCGGTTCCTGTGTCGGTACGCCGTGCCGGATAGCTACACGCGTGCGATCGCGCTCGGCGAAGCCGTGATGACGGCACGGCGCCGGCAGGAGGATCCGATCGCGGCACTATGTGCGCATCAAACCGGTCGGCAGGTGTTTACCGGCAAGATCACCGATCTCAGACGGCATCTGCGCGCGGGCTTCGCCGTCGGCGAACTGACGTTGACGGGTTTCGGCAACCATCATGGCGAGAGCGCCGAAGTGAAGATCCAGAACGAGAACCTCGTCTTCGCGCGCGAGGGCATCGTGGAGGTCTCGGTACCGGATCTCATCGTCATCCTCGACATCGACAGCGGTCACGCGATCACCACCGAGATGCTGCGCTATGGCCAGCGGGTCTCGGTTGTCGCCCTGCCGGCGCCGCAGCTTCTACGCAGCGAAGAGGCGCTTGCCGTCGTTGGTCCGTCCGCCTTTGGCTATCCCGACATCGCTTACGTACCGCTCGAACCGGCGGCATGACGACCCATGGGCCGAACGATTTCCGAACTTTGCCACACTCCAGAGGAAAAAAGATGAACAATCCGCATTTGCGCAACGCCTTCGCCGCTTTCCTTCTCGCCGGCACGGCCGCTATCGGTCTGCCCATGTCCGCTCATGCGGCGGATCCGGTTTCCACCGTCGTCAACATCACACAAATCTTCAAGTCGCTCGATCCCGCACGGGTGACCGACTACACCGGCTACATGGCGGTCGTGAACATGTATGACGGGCTGACGACCGTGAACGAAGCCGGCAAGATCGTCCCGCAGCTCGCCAAGAGCTGGGACATCTCGAAGGACGGACTGACCTACACCTTCCACCTGCGTGACGACGTCAAGTTCCAGAACGGAACGCCGATGAAGGCATCGGACGTCGTTTATACGATCCAGCGCATGCTGGCGATCAACGAGGGCCCGTCTCACCTGATCGACGGTCTGGTGGATGCGAAGAACGTCAAAGCCCCCGACGACCATACGGTGGTCGTCAAGCTCAACAAGCCGTTCTCTCCCTTCATGGCGGTCACGCCCCTTATCCTCGTCGTCAACGAGGACGAGATCAAAGCCAACGCCAAGTCCGAGTGGGGCAAGAGCTACGTCGCGGACCACTCCGTTGGTTCCGGCCCCTACCAACTCGTCAGCTACAACCGCTCCGCTGATCTGGTGATGAAGCGCAACCCGGACTATTTCCTCGGGTGGCCGAACGGCACGCCGATCGACCAGTTGCGTTTCGTTCAGACATCGGACGAAGCGACGGTCAAGGCGCTGGCGCAGAAGGGCGAACTCGGCATGTCGTCGTCGAGCCTCTCGACCGATACGGTCCAGGCGATCGGCAAACTGCCGAATTACAAGCTCATCGACACGACGACGGCAACGGGCTTCACGATGAAGCTCAACACCCAGCGCGCACCCACCGACGACGTTTATGTGCGCAAGGCGATCGCGCTTGCCACCGACTACAACACGATCCAAACGATCATCCAGCCCGGAAAGCCGATGACCGGACCATTGCCGCCGGTTTTCAAGGACGCCCATGACGACTCGATCAAGCCCGGCCAATACGATCTGAAGGCGGCCAACGCCGAACTCGCCAAGTCGAAATACGCGGGCAAGCCAATCAAGGTGACGCTATCCTACGTCGATGCTCTGTCCTTCGAGCAGGAGGTCGCACTGCTTATGCAGGCAAATCTTTCTTCGATCGGCATCACCGTCGACATCCAGCCGCAACCCTGGAACCGGATCGTCGACATGGCGACGAAGCCAACGACGACGCCAAACATTACCGAGGTGAATATCGGGCCGACCTATCCCTCGCCGGACAGCATGTTCTATCCGCAGTACGATTCGATGGCGTCGGGTACATGGCTGTCGATGGAATGGCTGGACGACAAGACCACCGACGATCTGATCGCCAAGGCGCGAGCGACGCCCGAAGTGAAGGCTCGCAACGCGATCTACAAGCAGATCCAGCAGCGCATCATGAAGCTGCAACCGACGGTCTTCGCCAACGCCCCGGTGCGCCACTACGCCGCCAGCAAATGCCTTCAGGGATACAAATACATCCCGATGCAGAGCTGGGACCTGAATTTCTGGAACTATCACTGGGACTGCTCGGCCAAATGAGCCGTGCCGACTGGCGGCCGGTCTCGGCCGCCAGTCGGGGAAATTCCGAAAGATGACGATGAAACGTACGTTTCTCGAAGACGACATTGCGCCGCTTGCGACCGGCGCCTGGATCCTCGGTACCGGCGGCGGCGGAAGCCCCTATGTTTCCGCCCTCAACATGCGCGAACTCTGCCGATCCGGGCATTCGGTCGAGGTGATCGATGCGGGCGACCTCGACGACGACGACCTCGTTGCGGTGGTGTCCGGCATGGGCGCGCCGCTCGTCGGTCAGGAGCGGCTGCGTGATCCGGTACTGCTTGGGCGGGCGGTTACCGCGATGGAGGACTATCTTGGGCAATCGTTCCGGGCGGTCATGAACCTGGAGATCGGCGGTGGCAACGCGTTTGCCTCGTTCCTGGCCGCCGCCGCGACCGGCAAGCCGGTTGTGGACGCCGATGCGATGGGCCGGGCCTATCCGGAGGCGCAGATGACCTCGTTCGCGATCGGCGGGCTGACGATGTATCCGCTGTCGCTCGTCGACGTACGCGACAACGAGGTGATCGTCACCAAGGCTGCGTCGTGGAAATGGATGGAGCGCATCAGCCGAAGGGTGTGCACCGAGGTCGGCTCGACGGCCGCGACCTGCAAGGCGCCGCGCACCGGCCGCGAGGTCAGGCAATGGGGCATACACGGAACCGTGACGCAGGCGATCGCCCTTGGCCGCGCCGTGCAGAAGGCGCGGGCCGCCCATGCCGATCCGATCGAGGCGGTACTCGCGCACGCCGGCGGCGTTGCTCTCTTCAAGGGCAAGGTGGTCGACGTCGACCGTGTCACATCGGGCGGGTTTTTGCGCGGCAAGGCGTATGTCGAAGGCCTTGGTGACGACCGCGGGACACGGCTCGAGATGGGCTTCCAGAACGAATGGGCCATCGCCATGCGTGACGGCGTGGCAATCGGCATGACGCCGGACCTCCTGTGCCTTCTTGATACGGTCTCCGGCGAGGCGATCGGAACGGAGACGGTGCGCTACGGTCAAAGGGTGAACCTGATCGCACTCCCGGCACCGCAGATCCTGAAGACGCCGGCGGGCCTGGAAGCCGTCGGGCCACGGGCCTTCGGATACGATCTCGATTACAAGTCGGTGTTCTCATGAAGCGTATCGGGATAGATGTAGGCGGTACCAATACCGATGCCGCCATGGTCGACGGCGACACGATCGTTGCGACCGTAAAGGTCCCCACAAGCGAAGACGTCATGTCAGGCGTGCGCACCGCGCTCGATGCGGTGAGCGATGCGCGCGGTCCCGGCAACGGCCCGATCGACGCGGTGATGATTGGTACGACGCATTTCACCAACGCAATCGTCGAGCGGGCACGCCTCGAACGCATAGCCGTCATCCGGATTGCGCTTCCATCCGGACGATCCTTGCCACCGCTGATCGATTGGCCCGACGATCTGCGTCGTTGCGTCGATCCCATGATGTTCATGGTCCATGGCGGCCACGAATATGATGGGCGAGCGCTCGTCGAAATGCGCGATGACGAGGTCCGCGACGCGGCGCGAGCCATACGCGATGCCGGCATTACCGCGATCGCGATCTCGGCACTCTTTTCGCCGCTGACATCGCAGTGCGAGCGGCGAGCAGCCGATCTCGTGCGTGAAATCCTGCCGAACGCGCGCATCACGTTGTCCCACACGCTCGGCCGGATCGGTCTCCTGGAACGCGAGAACGTCGCGGCACTGAACGCGACGCTTCAGGAACTCGGTCGGCGCACCGTCAAGGCTTTCGATGACGCGCTTGCTACCGCCGGTATCGATGCACCCTTCTTCCTGACCCAGAACGATGGCACGGTAGCGCTCGCCTCGATCGCCGCCGAGAATCCGGTTCACTGCTTCGCATCCGGGCCCACCAATTCGATGCGGGGGGCGGCGTTTCTGACCGGCGAGAACGACGCGATGGTCGTCGATGTCGGCGGAACGACCTCCGATATCGGCTGCCTGTCCGGCGGATTTCCGCGCGAGGCCAACAACATCGTGCATGTGGGCGGTGTGCGAACCCTTTTCCGCATGCCGGATCTTCTTCCGATCGCGCTTGGCGGCGGAACCATCGTCGATGCAAAGACCGGTGCGATAGGCCCACGCAGCGTCGGCTACCGGATCACGCAGGACTCCCTGGTTTTCGGCGGGGAAACGTTGACGACCTCCGACATCGGTGTTGCCGCGGGACTAGTCGAGATGGGTGATCACGACCGAGTAAAGGGTCTCGATCCCGCCTTCGTGTCGCAGACACTGACGCGCCTTCGCGAAATGGTGGCCGACGGTTTCGATCGAATGAAGATTTCGGCCGAGTCGATCCCGCTGATCGCCGTCGGCGGCGGTGCTTTCCTCGTTTCCGATACGGTGGCGGGAGCGAGCAAGGTCATTCGAACCGAGAACGCCGGCACGGCAAACGCGCTGGGCGCGGCGATGGCGCAGGTTTCCGGGGAAGTCGATCAGGTCTTTTCCCGCATGTCGCGCGAAAACGCGATCGCTGAGGCCGAGAGCGCCGCACGCACGAATGCCGTCGCCGCCGGTGCAAGGGAAGAAACCCTTTCGACCCTCGAGATAGAAGATATTCCGATCGCCTATCTTCGCGACAACGCGAGACGCGTGCGCGTGCGCGTCATCGGCGACATCGATTTTGGCGGCGCCGGTTAGCCAAAAGATAGTCCTCATCAAGGGTTTGATGATCGGTCGGAGACGCGGCTGCGCTCGACACTCCAAGGGCGACAGATGACGACCGGCTCCGGCATCTCGTGCATTCGTCGCACGCTTTCGAGCGGGACGCTGGTCTGCCCGTCACCGATCCAACGAGGCGTCCGGTATGTCCGTCGGCAAGGGCGGGAAGACGGCGGCTGTTCGTTATCGAACAGCCTCGACGCCGGAACGATCCTTCCGAAGGCTCGCATGGAGTCGCGCTTCGCGAAGATGTCGAGCAATCGTCGAATTGCAGCGCGGAAAAACACGATATTCCCGGCGATCGGTCGAGCGACCGACGAATGACAACCTTGCGTCGATCGCCCAGCGCGATACGTATCGCGCGATGACACAAACCCCGCCCCATCTCTCGACGCCGGATCGGCGCCGATGAGCCAGCCGCCCGAAGTCGAAGCCCAGGATCGCGCCGGTCGTGCGCATGCCGCGCCGGACGCGGATGCCGACGACCGCCAGACCGTCTCGCAGCGGTTGAAGATCGGACTCGGCGTGCTCGGCGTCGTCTATGGCGACCTCGGCACCTGCTCGATCTATGCCCTCCACACGGTCTTCACCGGCGGCACGCATCCGCTGGACCCGAGCGCGGTCAACGTCATCGGCATCCTGTCGCTGGTCTTCTGGACGCTCATCGTCGTCGTGTCGGTGAAATACATGGCGTTCGTCCTCAGGGCCGACAATCGGGGCGAGGGGGGTACCTTCGCACTGATCGCGCTGCTGCGTCCGTGGCGACACATCGAGCGGCGCCGGCGCCACGCGCTGGTGCTTCTCGGGCTCGCGGGCGCGGCGATGCTTTATGCCGGCGTCATGATCACCCCCGCCATTTCCATCCTCAGCGCGGTCGAGGGCCTGGAGGTGGCCTCGGCGGGCATGGGCGAGCACGTCATCTCCGTGACGCTGGTCATCCTCGTCCTCCTTTTCGTGGCGCAGCGCTTCGGCACGCAGCGCATCGGCGCGGCCTTCGGTCCCGTCATGGCGGTCTGGTTCCTGTCGATCGCCGCGCTCGGCATCTACGGCATCGCGATGGCGCCGCGGGTGCTCTTCGCCGTCAATCCGATCCATGCCGTCGCTTTCTTCTACCAAAACGGGCTCGCCGGCTTTCTCGTCCTCTTCGCGGTCTTCCTCGTCACGACGGGTGCCGAGGCGCTCTACGCCGACATCGGCCATTTCGGTCGCCGGCCGATCCGCAGGCTCTGGTTCTTCTTCGTCCTGCCGTCCTTGATGCTGAACTATTTCGGGCAGTCCGCACTTCTCCTGACGAACCCGGAGGCGGTTTCCCATCCCTTTTTCCGCCTGATCCCGGACATGTTCCTCTATCCGATGGTGATCCTGGCGACGATGGCGACGATCATCGCCTCGCAGGCGGCAATCACTGGCGCCTTCTCGATGACGCGACAGGCCGCCAGGCTCGGCATGATGCCGCCCTCGCGCGTCATCCAGACTTCGGAGGAGGCCGCCGGACAGGTCTACGTGCCGTTCGTCAACTGGATGCTGATGGTCTCGGCGATCATCCTGGTCGTGCTCTTCCAGAGCTCCGATCGGCTCGCGAGCACCTACGGCATCAGCGTCAGCACGGCGATGGTCGTGACCACCATCCTCGCCTTCTTCGTGGCGCGCGAACGCGGGCGGTGGTCGCTTTGGGCGGCTCTCGCCCTTCTCGTCGGCTTCCTCTTCGTGGATCTTGCCTATTTCGGGTCGAACCTCCTGCGCATTCCGCATGGCGGCTGGTTCCCGATCATCGTCGCGATCCTCTTCTTCACGATCATGTCGACCTGGCGGCGCGGCCGGGATCTGCTCACGCGCCGTTCGAACAAGGAATCGAAGACGGTCGAGGAGGTCGTGCAGGAACTCGCGGACCAGGAGATCGCGCGCGTTCCGGGCACGGCCATCTTCCTGACGTCGCACCTGAAGGAGACCCCGCCGCTCCTCTTCCACCACATCGAGCGGAACCGGGCCCTCCAGAAGCAGGTCGTCCTCCTGACCGTGCTGGTCGAGGACGTGCCGCGCACGACGCGCGAGGAGCGGCTGCAGGTCGAGGACCTCGGCGACGGCTTCTACCGGGTGGTTCTGCACTACGGCTACATGCAGGGCATCAATGTTCCCTCAGAACTCGCGAACGGCAACGAGAACGGCCTCGACATCGATCTCGACGAGACGACGTACTACATCGAGCATCAGTCGCCGATCAGCGGCAAGGGCCGGCACGACGGCATGGCCGCATGGCGCGACCGTCTGCTCGACTTCCTGATGCGCAATTCCTCCGACGCCACGACGGGCTACCACATCCCCGCGGACAAGGCCGTCGAGCTCGGCATGCGCGTGCGCATCTGATGCGCGCAGGCTGACGTGGCATGGATATC
Source organism: Pararhizobium mangrovi (assembly GCF_006516965.1). GTDB lineage: Bacteria > Pseudomonadota > Alphaproteobacteria > Rhizobiales > Rhizobiaceae > Pararhizobium_B > Pararhizobium_B mangrovi. The sequence goes on from NZ_VHLH01000002.1 coordinate 82,077, forward strand.
GAGTCCGTAGGTTGGAAGGCGCATACGAGTTCGCTCGGCATCTCGCGCGCCCAGTACTGGACTCATAAGTCCACATGCACGGGCTTGCCGATGCGAGGGTGACGGCGGCAGGAAAGCTTCTTGCTAGCTTGCCTTAGCGTGTCGCGATTCTGCGGAAGTGCTTGAGCTTGCCGAAGAAGCGTTCGGCGAAAGGTAGACGTCCCAACGACGGGTTAGGAAGCACGTCCGCATGCGTGCCACCGGGTGTACATGCGGCAGCCTCTGGCACAAACGGCTTATGATTCGGGCGTTTGGAATATGGCGGAGAGGAAGGGATTCGAACCCTCGATACCGTCTCCGGTATACTCCCTTAGCAGGGGAGCGCCTTCGACCACTCGGCCACCTCTCCGTCGACTGCGGCAATAAAGAAAAGGGTGGCCTGGATCAAGCGGCGCGATCTGTTTTTTCTATTTGTGTATTCTGTTTTTCTTATTTAGTTTGCCGTTGTTCTGGGTCGGATCGGTTGGGCTCCGTGTTCGCGTTCGTGCGCGCATGGCCGGCATCGGTTCGAAAATCGTGGGTGCTCAGACTACAGGGGAACGCGCGCGCGTACGTGTGCGCGGGGAGGGTCGATTCGAGTCGGATGTGCTGGCCGTTGGGAAGGATGCTCGCGTCCGGCCGGAGAAGAGGCAGGGGCAGCGTTCGGGGGCAGTATTCATTAACGAATTGGAAACCATTGGCTTTCCCGATGCCGAAATCGTGTTCTTTGCGCAACACGGTTTCCGGAAGCATGGCGTTTTGGGCCGGTGGCCGGGTGTGGAAGATTGCGCAGGGCAAAGCAACGTCTATGGTCATTCTCGGAAGCGAGGGCGGGGTGACCGTTCGACTTCTTAGATATTGGGGATGGGACAGGGAATTGCTGTCCTTCGGCAAAGAACCCAGACCCACGCGAAACTTTGACTGGAGGTCAGAAATGAACATCAAGAGCCTTCTTCTCGGCTCCGCCGCGGCATTGACCGTGGCTTCCGGTGCACAGGCTGCCGACGCCATCATGGCGGCTCAGCCTGCACCTGTCGACTATGTCCGCGTGTGCGATGCGTTCGGCACCGGCTACTTCTACATTCCCGGCACCGAGACCTGCCTGAAGGTCGGCGGTTATGTCCGTACGGAAGCTTCCGGCGGTCAGCTCGGCGGTATCGACACCGACAACGACGGACGCGGCGAGGGCCTTTCCTGGCATACGCGCTTCACGCTGACGACCGACACGCAGTCGAACACCGAACTGGGCACGCTGCACACCTACACCGAGACGCGCTTCAACTACAACAACGGCGACTCGGGCTTCGACACCCTCGGCAATGCCGGTGGATCCTCGACCTCGCTGAACTTCGCCTACATCGAACTCGGCGGTCTCCGCGTCGGTAAGACCGAAGCGGAATTCACCCGCATGGCCTATTACGGCCACGGCTACGCCGGCTCGGTCATTCAGGATACGCTCGTCGGTTACGGCCCGTTCGACGCGCAGCAGCTCAGCTACACCTACAAGAGCGACAGCGGCTTCGCGGCCGTCGTGGCGATCGAGGACGACAACGCCGGTTCGACCGACTCGCACCGTGCCAGCAGTGCTCCGGGCGGTCCGCTCGTCGATGACACGGATGCCAACGATAACGACTACATCCCGGATCCGACCGTCGGCGTCTCCTACGACAACGGCACGTTCGGCATCGGTGTCGTCGGCGCTTATGACGAAAGCCTCGAGGAAGGCGCGGTCAAGGCGCGTGCGGACTTCTCCTTCGGCAAGTTCGCTCTCTTCCTGATGGGCGCGTATTCGACGAACGGCGACGAGACCGGCGAGCATGGTTGCGCCGGCAACTCCAGCATCACGTCCTGCGGCTCGAACCACTTCGCGGTCTGGGGTGGCGACTATGCGGTCTGGGGTGGCTTCTCCGTCGATCTGACGGACAAGATCTCCGCCAACACGCAGGTTTCCTACGACGACGACGATAACTTCGGCGCAGCCGGTAACCTCGTCTTCCAGCTGGTTCCTGGCTTCGCGATGACGACGGAAGTCGACTACGTCGATGCCGGTGGCAACGACTTCACGTCCGACGATCACCGCTACAAGAACGTCGACGACGCTTGGAACTACCAGCTGCGCTTCCAGCGCAACTTCTAATCGACCGGTCTTTCCGATCGATCGGGCCCGGCGGGAAACCGCCGGGCCTTTTTGCTTTTCCGGCAGTCGATATCGCCGTTCAGTCGCTTGTTGGTGCGGATAGAGGCTCATTTGAGCTGCGATCGATATGGTGACGGTATTGGTTCATCGACCCAACAGGCATCGATCTTAGTGACATGCGTCCCTGCGTCTCGCTCGGCACTGCCATTCCGAACCCGATCCGTGACCCCCATATCGTAAGATCGTGCTTACGTTGCTTGCTGTCGACAAAGCGCTTTGGTGGTTCGAGCCGGAACGTCTCTTTGCGAGCCCTACGGTCCATTTGCCGGTTCGTCCAACCGCTTTTACCGCCGACAATTGTCGATAGATGCATGGAAGGCCGTGCGTTTCGATCGCTTCCAATAGGCCAGATGCTCGCAGCCGTACTGCTTATGATCCTCTAGGGATCCGCGCGAAGCTCGATAGGGCTGTCCATTCCTCTTCGCGGATACATGCGGAGTAGGCACAGCGGAAACCCTTACGCTGCTGGTCGCAATGACCTGATCCTCGCATGTGAAGGTCCTTCCCGGTTCAGTCCGAGGATCCAATCATTTCGGCACAGTCATGGTGTCGGGTGGCGCTCGATCTAGCACGCCGTGCTTATTGCGACCGGATCGAATCCCTTCGAGTAGTCTGAAGATGAGGGGAGCGACCCGCCGATCGCCCGGTTTGTCTGCACGTTCCGTATGGAAGCCGGATCGCCGACGTTCTCGGCACAGAATGAGCGGCCCGCAACGTGTTTCCATGCGGTGGCGCGCGTTGCGGCTCCGGATCGACCAGACGCCGTTGGAAACGATGGCGATGTGATCGCGTTCGGGCGCTTATTGGCGCGACTTTCCCTAAACCGATCGGCTCATTATCCGAAAGCAGAGAATGCGGATTGGGACCCGGGTCTACGCTGCCAGGCTCGCGACGACGCGTAGCGGCTGCGAGAACAGCGCGTTACTCCGGTCTGCTGCCGCGGCGTGAACCGTTCGGCACCTGGCCCGCTCGTCAGGAACGGCCGAACCGCAGGTCGTGGACGATGTCGACCTTCTGGCCGAGGCGGGCCTTGTAGACCTCGTAGTTCTCGAGCACGCGCTGAATGTAGTTGCGGGTCTCGGGGTAGGGAATGCGCTCGATCCAGTCGACGACTTCGTCGATCGGCTTGCCGCGTGGGTCGCCGAAGCGGTCGATCCACTCCTTCACCCTTCGCGGGCCGGCATTGTAGGCGACGAAGGTGAGAATGTAGGAGCCGCCGAAATCGGCGATCTGCTCTCCCAGATAGTGGGCGCCGAGGGTGGCGTTATAGGCGGCGTCCTGCGTCAACCGCGCCTTGGAATAGGACATGCCGTTTTGCGCGGCGACGCGCTTTGCCGTCGTCGGCATGAGCTGGAGAAGGCCGCGGGCGTTGGCGGGGGAGACGGCGGCCTGGTTGAAGGCGCTCTCCTGGCGCGCGACCGCATAGGCCAGCGCCATGCCGGAGCCGGAAATGTTCGCGTCGCGCGGGATCGCGCCAAGGGGGAAGGCGAGCGCCGCGCAGGGCACGCCGCGATAGTAGGCGATCTTGCCGAGTTGCAGCGAGAGCTGGTCCTCGTCGGCATCCTCCGCCATGGCGGTGAGGATGGCGAGCTGGCCGGGGCTGTCGATCGTACGGGCAAGATCGCGATAAAGGAGATTGGCCCGCCAGCCGTATCCGATCGCCTGGAGACGCTTGATGGCGTGTACGGCCGGCCGCGCGGCGAAGGCCTGCCGCTCGGCGTCGCTCGGGGAAGGGTAGGTGACGTCCAGCGTCTGCCGGCCGAGCTTGGCGGCGGCGAGCTGGCCGTAGAAGGTCGCCGGGTAGGCGGCGGCGCGCGCGTATTGCGCCGAAGCCGAGCCGGGCGCGCCGGCCTCCGCCGCACGGCCCAGCCAGTAATAGCCCCTCGCGCGCGAGATCGGCGACGTCGCAATCGACAGGATGCGACGGAAATGCGCCGCCGCCTCTTTCGGCTTGCGCAGCCCTCGAAGCGCGTACCAGCCGGCATGGAATTCGGCGTCGATGCGGTCGGTGTCGCGCGTGCTGTCGGCTGCGGCCTCCTTCAGGAGAACGCTGTCGGCGACGATGCGATAGGCAGCCGAAAACTTTCCGTCGTCGATGAGGTCGCGGCTGACGATGCGTTCCTCGTCCCACCACTCGCCGGGGTTCACGAGCGCGGCGACGTCGTGCGGCGCGGCTTCGAGGAGCTTCGCCGCGGCTTCGTACTCGTCCTCGTGGCGCAGATGCATGACGCGCAGGAAACGATAGCCCGGATCGTCGTGCCACATCGGGTGTACGGCATCGATGCGTGCCTTGGCATCGGACTGCTTGCGGATGACGGCCGCCCAGGCGCGGAAGAGGGACTGTGCGTTCGCCTGCTCGGAAATCGGTTCGGCATCGGTGATGCGGGAGCGATAAAGCAGCATCTCCATGCGGCGAAGATGGTCCGAAGTGCGCAGGAGCCCGGAATAGTCGCGCAGCATACGTGCCTGTTCGCGCGAATCGAGCGCATCCGTCCGCCAAACGTGCCGGATGATGGCTGCCGCCCGTTCGCGCTGGCCGCTTTTCAGCAACGCATCGGCGAGAAGGCGCTTGCCCGTCAGGGTTTCGGGCGTGCGGGCGGAAAAGGCGGAAAGCACTTGTGCGGGTGCCGGATCCTGTCCGGCAAGGGCACGTTCGTAGTTCGCCTCGATCACGCTGCCGCCCGGCCATCCCTGCAAATGTTTCGCCGCCTCGGCGATATCCCCGGCGGGCACGTCGTTCGAACCGGAGATGGCGATGGCCCATGCGAGGATCTGCCGGTCGAGGGAGCCGGCCGGCATGCCCGAGCGGATCGCGCGCGCCTTGTCCACGTGATTGCCGGTAAGGGCGTCGAGGCCATCCTTGAGATCGCCGACGGCGGCGGCGGGATTGACGGCGCGCGGGATCGAGGCGGTAATCTCCGGCGACGTGCGCGGCGGCGGCAGGCTGGGCACGACATCCGTCTGCGGCGCGAAGGGGCGGGCGAGCGGCAGCGGTACGTCGCCGATCGGTAGCGGCTCCGCGTGGCCGGGCGCGATCGCCAGGACCGTGCAGGCCATCAGCGAGACGAGGATACTGGATGCGATACGTGTCATCTCGGCGATCGAACCCTCAACGAAACGGCAGTGTCGACCGGGCCGATGCCCGGCGCCCCGGAATGGGCGGCGTGCGTATTCCTTGTTCGCATGAAGGCATGAAGCAATGGTAAATCAAGCGTTGACGGGATTGTTCTAACCTTTCGTCTCGCGATGCGTCGTCGTTCCCCGGGCCGGTTGCCGCCCGAATGCGGGGGCATTATGGTGCGCCGGCGCGAATATCATCAAAACAGCAGCCAGAGCGCGTGCCAAGCGCCGCCGCCGGGAGAAAACCATGCTCAAGGGATCGATTCCCGCCCTGATCACGCCGTTCACGCAAAAAGGCGAGATCGACGAGGAAGGCTTCGAAAGGCACGTTTCGTGGCAGATCGAGAGCGGCAGTACCGGTGTGGTTCCCGTCGGCACGACGGGCGAATCGCCGACGCTGACCCATGCCGAGCACAAGCACGTGATCGAACGCTGCGTGGCGATCGTGAACGGACGCGTGCCGGTGATCGCCGGCGCCGGCTCCAACAGCACGTTCGAGACGATCGACCTCGTGCAATACGCAGAGAGCGCCGGCGCGGACGCCGCGCTCGTCGTCACGCCGTACTACAACAAGCCGACGCAGGCCGGACTCTACGCCCATTACGCCGCCGTCGCACGGGCCAGCAGCCTGCCGATCGTGATCTACAACATCCCGGGCCGCTCGGTCGTCGACATGAGCACGGAGACGATGGCCGCGCTGCACCATGATTTCCCGTCGATCATCGGGGTGAAGGATTCCACCGGCAGGATGGAGCGCGTTTCCGAGCAGCGCATGGCGTGCGGCAAGGAATTCTTCCAGGTGTCGGGAGAGGACGCTTCCGCGCTCGGCTTCAACGCCCATGGCGGGCACGGTGCCATTTCCGTGACGGCGAACGTCGCGCCGGCCTTGTGCGCCGAGTTCCAGGCCGCCACATTGGAGGGAGATTTCGTCCGCGCGCTCGAATATCAGGATCGCCTGATGCCGCTGCACCGGGCGATCTTCCTCGAACCCGGCGTTTGCGGCGTGAAATATGCGCTCTCGCGCTTCGGCCGCGTGAACGAGATCGTGCGTTCGCCGCTGCTTCCGGTTTCCGAGCCGGTACGCGAGGCGATCGACATCGCCATGCGCCACGCCGGGCTTCTCGACTGACGCGCACGAACGCACGAAAGAGCGAGATCGCTTCATGCCGCCCAAGAAGAAGGCGGGTCCGGCCCGCAAGGTTATCGCGGACAACCGCAAGGCCCGGTTCAATTACGAGATCGTCGATACGCTGGAGGCCGGCCTCGTGCTCACCGGTACGGAGGTGAAGGCGCTGCGCGAGGGCAAGGCGAACATCGCCGAATCCTACGCGAGCTCGGAGGACGGCGAGATCTGGCTGATCAATTCGTATCTGCCGGAATACCTGCAGGGCAACCGCTTCAACCACGAGCCGCGCCGCAAGCGCAAGCTGCTCCTCAACCGCCGCGAGATGAACCGTCTCGCCGCTTCCGTCCAGAAGCAGGGCATGTCGATCGTGCCGATGCGGCTTTATTTCAACGACCGCGGTACCGCCAAGCTGGAAATCGCGCTCGCGCGCGGCAAGAAGGTGCACGACAAGCGCGAAACCGAAAAGCAGCGCGACTGGAACCGCCAGAAGCAGCGCCTGATGAAGGAACTCGGATAGCGCCTGCGGCATGACGCGTTCCGGCCGGCCCGGACGTTCCTTCCGGCGGGATCGATGCCCCCTGTGCGCGCGGGCAGTGCGATCCATATAAGCGACACCTTCCAATCCGGCTCGTGCGACGCCTTTTCGACGTGCCGCTCGTGCCTTCCGCATAAACATGGAAAGGAGCGCATCATGCCGCTCGATGCCGATGCCGTATGGCTCATCACCGGGTGTTCGACGGGCTTCGGCCGCGAACTCGCCCGCCTCGTCATCGAGGGCGGCTATCGTGCCGTCGTCACCGCGCGCGATGCGGAGCGGGTCGCCGACCTTGCCGACATCGCCCCGGATCGGGCGGTCGCCGTCGATCTCGACGTCACGAAAGCCGATCAGATCGATGCGGCGGTGGAAACCGCACGCGAGCGCTTCGGGCGTATCGACGTCCTCGTCAACAATGCGGGCTACGGCTACCAGACCTCCGTGGAAGAGGCGGAGGACGCGGCCGTTCGCGACCAGTTCGAAGCCAACGTCTTCGGTCTCTTCGCGATCACCCGGGCCGTCCTGCCAACGATGCGTCAACAACGCTTCGGGCGGATCCTCAACGTGACGTCGGTCGCCGGTCTGGTCGGCTTTCCAGGGTCGGGTTACTACGCCGCCTCCAAGCACGCCGTCGAAGGCTGGTCGGATTCGCTGCGGGCCGAAGTCGCGCCGCTCGGCATCGGTGTCACCTGCGTCGAGCCGGGGCCGTTCCGCACGGACTGGGCCGGCCGCTCGCTTTCGCAGACCGCGACGGCGATCGACGACTACGCCGATACCGTCGGTGCACGACTTGCGACCACGAAGAAGAACTCGGGTTCGCAGCCTGGCGATCCGGTGCGGGCCGGCCAGGCGATGATCGCGCTTGCCGGCGAGGACGAGCCGCCACGCCATGTCGTATTCGGAGCCCAAGGGTTCGGCGTCGTGACGGACCGTCTCAGGGCGCGTCTCGAGGAAATCGAGTCGCGTCGCGAGATGTCGCTTGGAACGGACTACTCGGGCGACTGAGCCCTGTCGCGTTTACCCGTCGCGGCCGCCGTGCAGATGGGCGGCGGCCGAGGCGAACACGGCATCGAACATCGCCGGCGTGAGCCGGCCGGTGTTCGTGTTGTAGCGCGAGCAATGATAGCTCGAAAAGATCGTCAGCTTTCCGATCCGGCTCTCACCGGCATGGCGGAAGGGGTGATGCGCGATGCGCTCGCCCAGCGATCGTACCGTCGTTTCGTGGGCGATCTTGCCGAGCGTGACGATCGTCGTCAGGTTCTCCATGCCTTCCAGCGTGCCGGAAAGGAACGTCCGGCAGGTGTTGATCTCCGCACCGACCGGCTTGTTCTGAGGTGGCACGCAGCGCACGCCGTTCGTGATCGCCGCACCCTGCAATGTCAGCGAATCGTCCGCTCGCGCTTCGAAGGTGCCGGTCGCAAGGCCGTGGCGGATCATCGTCGAATAGAGAAGGTCGCCGGCATAGTCGCCAGTGAACGGGCGCCCCGTCCGGTTGGCGCCGCGAAGGCCGGGGGCGAGCCCGACGACGAGCAGGCGCACCCCCGACGGACCCTCCGGCGGGTACCAGGTCGGCACCGGCGCGTTGTGCCATTCGGGATGGGTGATGCGCTGTTCGCGGATGAAGGCGTGGAGCCGCGGGCAGAGATCGCAGTCGCGATCCGGCTCGCGCCACCGGTCGGCGGAAAGGAACACCACGGTTGCCCGATCAGGTCTCGGACGTCGTCTGGGTACGGCTCGGCCGTTCGGAGGGTGCACGACCCACCTCGTCGCGCAGGCTGACGAGATCGATGAAATGGTCGGCCTGCCGGCGCAGATCGTCGGCGATCATCGGCGGCTGCGTGGAAAGCGTCGAGACGACCGAGACCTTGCGCCCGCGACGCTGGAGCGCCTCGACGAGCGTCGTGAAATCGCCGTCGCCGGAAAAGATCACGAGATGGTCGACGACCGTCGACTGCTCCATTGCGTCGATCGCGAGCTCCATGTCCATGTTGCCCTTGATCTTCCGGCGTCCGGAAGAATCCGTGAATTCCTTGGCCGGCTTGGTCACGACCTTGTATCCGTTGTAGTCGAGCCAGTCGATCAACGGCCGGATCGAGGAATATTCCTGGTCCTCGACGAGCGCAGTGTAGTAATAGGCCCTCAAAAGGTAGCCGCGAGCCTGAAATGCGGAAAGAAGCTTGCGGTAGTCGATGTCGAAACCGAGGCTCTTCGAAGAGGCGTAGAGATTGGCGCCGTCGATGAAGAGAGCGATCTTTTCGCGAGGGTCGAACATTCGCGGGAATTCCTTTTCGATTATGATTTTGCTTGGCAATAGGCAGGCCGTGCTGCGGACTGCGAGAATATGCCGCGCGTCGCGGACGGTCAGCAGCTAATGCATGGTGGCGAAGATTCCAAGACGATTGCGGTTGAAGTTTGGCTGAATTCCAAGCAAGAATGCACCGATGTGCGCCGCGCCGGCTTGAATTCGTCCGCGCGAGCCCTTATCACGTCGGTGAACCCCCAACACGAGCTTTGAAGGACAGGCCATGGCCCGCGTCACGGTAGAGGATTGCGTCGACAAGGTCGACAACCGGTTCGAACTGGTGCTTCTCGCCAGCCATCGCGCCCGGATGATTTCGCAAGGCCAGCCGATCACCGTCGATCGCGACAACGACAAGAACCCGGTCGTCGCGCTGCGCGAGGTCGCCGACGAGAAGCTTTCGCCGGAGGATCTGCGCGAACAGCTGATCCATTCGCTGCAGAAGAACGTCGAGGTCGACGAGCCGGAAGCACGGCCCGAGGAAGCCCCGGCCGTCACCGCTTCGGAAGAGAGCGCGGCCGAAACCCGGGCCGACGCGCCGGCTGCGGCCGACGAGAGCGAGGACGAGCCCGTCGCCTTCGACCGCATGTCGGAGGAAGAACTGCTTGCCGGCATCGAGGGTCTCGTGCCGCCGGAAAAGAACGACGACTTCTAGAAGCCGTCCGTGACACCACGCGCTGCGCATTCGCGCATTGCGGATATCGACGATACGGCGCGCTGGTCCCACAGGCTGGCGCGCCTTTGCGTTGGGGCGGCAATGACGCCGGTTCCCTGCATGCGGGGCACGGTGGCATACTTCGCAGATGCGAGCGCTGTCGCCGGGGCTCGTGCGAAGAAGAAGAAGAACGGAGGGCGCGTTCCATGATGCGCCAGTACGAGCTCGTCGAGCGCGTGCAGACATACAAGCCGACGGTCAACGAGGCCCTGCTCAACAAGGCGTATGTCTACGCCATGCAGAAGCACGGCAAGCAGAAGCGTGCCAGCGGCGACCCGTACATCTCGCATCCGCTCGAAGTCGCGGCGATCCTTACCGACATGCATCTCGACGAGTCGACGATCGCCGTGGCGCTGCTCCACGACACGATCGAGGACACGAGCGCGACGCGCGACGAGATCGACCGCATGTTCGGCGAGGACATCGGCCTTCTCGTCGAAGGGCTGACGAAGCTCAAGAAGCTCGAATTCGTCACCAGGCGCGCCAAGCAGGCGGAAAACCTGCGCAAGCTGTTGCTCGCCATCTCCAACGACGTGCGCGTGCTGCTCGTGAAGCTTGCCGACCGGCTGCACAACATGCGCACGCTCGACTTCGTGCCGCAGGAAAAGCGCGCCCGGATCGCCGAAGAGACGATGGACATCTATGCGCCGCTCGCCGGCCGCATGGGCATGCAGGACATGCGCGACGAGCTGGAGGCGTTGGCCTTCCGCCACATGAACCCGGAGGCCTTCGATACCGTAACCCGTCGCCTGCAGGCGCTTTCGCAGAAGAACAGCAACCTCATTCGCAAGATCGAGGTCGAACTGGGCGCGCTTTTCGACCAGCAGGGCCTCAAGGCGACGGTGCGGGGAAGGCAGAAGCGGCCTTACTCCGTCTTCCGCAAGATGCAGTCGAAATCGCTTTCCTTCGAGCAGCTTTCGGACGTCTACGGTTTCCGCATCATCGTCGGCGAAGTGAGCGATTGCTACCGCGCGCTCGGCATCGTGCATACGCGCTGGTCGGTGGTGCCGGGTCGCTTCAAGGACTATATCTCGACGCCCAAGCAGAACGACTATCGTTCCATCCACACCACCATCATCGGGCCTTCGCGTCAGCGCGTCGAACTGCAGATCCGCACCAACCGCATGCACGAGATCGCCGAATACGGCGTCGCGGCGCACGCGCTTTACAAGGACAACGAACGGTCCGGAACGGCCGCTCTGCTCTCGCCGGAATCGAACGCCTATGCATGGCTTCGCCGCACCATCGAGGCGCTTGCCGAAGGCGACAACCCGGAAGAGTTCCTGGAGCACACCAAGCTCGAACTCTTCCAGGATCAGGTCTTCTGCTTCACGCCCAAGGGCCGCCTGATCGCGCTGCCGCGCGGGGCGAGCCCGATCGACTTCGCCTATGCCGTCCATACCGATGTCGGCGACACCTGCGTCGGCGCGAAGATCAACGGGCACATCATGCCGCTCGTCACGCGGCTCGAAAACGGCGACGAGGTCGAGATCGTACGCTCCGGCGTGCAGGTGCCGCCGCCGGCCTGGGAATCGATCGTCGTTACCGGAAAGGCACGCGCGGCGATCCGTCGCGCGACGCGCGCGGCCGTGCGCAAGCAGTTTTCAGGGCTCGGTTTCCGCATTCTCGAACGGACCTTCGAAAAGGCCGGCCGGTCCTTTTCGCGCGAGGCGCTGAAGCCCGCCCTGCATCGCCTCGGCCACAAGGAGGTCGAGGATGCGATCGCGGCCGTCGGTCGCGGCGAACTGAGTTCGCGCGACGTCCTGAAGGCGGTCTATCCGGGCGAAGGCGAGGACCGGTCCAGCGCGAAGCCGTCGCAGGACGAAGGCTGGTTCAATCTGCGCAGTGCGGCTGGCATGCTCTTTCGCGTGCCGGGTCGCTCGAAGGCGGTGCGGCAAGAGGGCCGCAAGCGCGGACCGCGCAAGACGGCAGGGGAGATCGGCCCCGAGGCACTGCCCATCCGCGGCGTCGGCGGCGATTCGACCGTGCGCTTCGGGCCCGCGGGTGCCGTTCCGGGCGATCGCATCGTCGGCATCATGACGCCGGGCGAGGGGATCACGATCCACCCGATCCAGTCCTCGCGGCTCACCGAATACGACGACGAGCCGGAACGCTGGATCGACGTGCGCTGGGACCTTGAGGAAGCGTCGCGAACGCGCTTTCCCGCGCGGATCGTCGTCAACGGGCTGAACGAGCCGGGCACGCTTGCCGAGGTCGCGCAGACCATCGCCGGCGCCGACGCCGATATCGAGAACCTGACGATCAGCCGTCGCGCGCCGGATTTCGCCGAGATGGTCGTCGACGTGATGATCTGGGATCTCAAGCGGCTCAACCGCTTGCTGATGCAGCTCAACGACCTTGCCTGCGTGTCGACGGCCTCGCGCGTCTACGAATGATCGTTCCCGTCGCATTGCTTGCACGAAGCTGCGCTATGGCGGTACGTACACCGGAGAAGCGCTTCGGGGGCGCTTCCATTGATCGGGTAGGACGATGCTATTCAGGCGACGCAAACCGGCGACCCTATGGGAACGCATCCGCGTCGCGATATGGCCACGACGTTCCTTCTCCCGTTCGATCCGCTACGTCGTCGCCCGCGTGTTGCGGCTGACGGCGACGCCACATGCCATCGCCGCGGGTATCGCCGCGGGCGTCTTCACCTCCTGCACGCCGTTCATCGGCTTCCACTTCATCCTCTCGTTCGTCGTCGCTTACTTGATCGCGGGCAACATGGTCGCCGCCGCGATCGGCACGAGCTTCGGCAACCCGTTCACCTTTCCCTTCATATGGGCCGGTGCTTACGAGCTCGGCACCTGGATCCTCGGCACCGAAAGCGTTCGTGAGAAGCCGATCCATCTCGCCCAGATGGTGCACGACCTCGACCTTGCCGACATCTGGCAGCCGATCCTCAAGCCGATGCTCGTCGGCGGCGCGCCGATCGGCCTCGTCTTTGCGGCCGCCTTCTACGTGCTGACCTACTGGGGCGTGAACACGTTCCGCCGGCGCCGCCGGCTGCGCATCGCCGCCCGTGCGGCGTCCGGCGGAAGGCAGCCGCGTGCGCCCGGCCGCGGCCATGCGGCGTAGCAGGCCGCAGCCGCATGGCCCGACCGGCATCGAGGGTCGTCGTGCGGCCGGTCGAGCGTCGACCACGGACGTAGGCATCCGACGCGCCGCTTGACAGGAGGCGTGCGAAGCCGAAGAAAGCCGCATGATCATCGGACTGGGCAGCGACCTCATCGACATCCGCCGCGTCGAGCGAACGCTCGAACGCTTCGGCGAGCGGTTCACGCATCGCTGTTTCACGCCGATCGAGCGCGAGAAATCGGACCGGCGGCGCAACCGTGCGGCCTCCTACGCCAAGCGTTTCGCGGCCAAGGAAGCCTGCTCCAAGGCGCTTGGTACGGGGCTCGCGCAGGGGGTGCTGTGGCGCGACATGGGGGTCGTCAACCTGCCCGGCGGCAAGCCGACGATGGACCTCGTCGGCGGCGCGGCCAAACGTCTCGCGGCGCTGATGCCGGAAGGGCATGTCCCGGCGATCCACGTGACGATCACCGACGATTTTCCGCTGGCGCAGGCGTTCGTCGTCATCGAGGCGCTGCCGGGTAGCGCGGCCGGCGACCCTTCCGCCTTGCTCGGGTGATGTCGCACAAACGCTTTCGCATCGGCGCCAAACGCTCTAGACAGGGCCACCCCAAAAAGAGGAATCGATAGGCGTGTCCGACAAGACGAAAAAGAAGGAAAGTGCGCTCGGCGAGAACATCAAGGTCATCGTCCAGGCGCTTCTCCTCGCGCTCGTGATCCGCACCTTCCTGTTCCAGCCCTTCTCGATTCCTTCCGGCTCGATGATGCCGACGCTGCTGGTCGGCGACTACATGTTCGTCTCGAAGTTCGCCTACGGCTACTCGACCTATTCGCTGCCGATGTCGCTCGACCTCTTCAACGGCCGCATCTGGAGCGAAAAGCCGGAGCGCGGCGACGTCGTCGTCTTCCGCCTGCCGAGCGATCCGAGCGTCGACTACGTCAAGCGGGTGATCGGTCTGCCCGGCGATTCGATCCAGATGAAGGACGGCGTTCTCAACATCAACGGAAAGCCGGTGCCGAAGGAGCGCGACGGGACCTTCCACCCGACCGGACGCTACGATACCGGCCAGGAAGTGCCCGTCTTCAAGGAAACGCTGCCGAACGGCAAAAGCTACGACACGCTCGACCTCACGCCGAACTCGCCGGGCGACAACACCCGCGTCTTCCACGTGCCCAAGGGCCATTACTTCATGATGGGCGACAATCGCGACAACTCGCTCGACAGCCGTTTCGACGTCGGCTACGTGCCTTTCAAGAACCTCGTGGGACGCGCGAACATCATCTTCTTCTCGATTCGCGGCGACGTCTCGCCGCTGGAGTTCTGGAAGTGGCCAACGGATCTGCGCCTCGACAGGATCTTTTCCTCCGCGCAGCACTGATCGCAGTGTCATGAAACGGCTCGGCGACCATGAGCGGGCGCGGCTCGAAGCGCGCATCGGCATCGTCTTCAAGGACAAGGCGCGGCTCGACCGCGCGCTGACGCATGCGAGCGCGCTCGGCCCGGATCGCGCGAACTACGAGCGGCTGGAATTCCTCGGCGACCGCGTGCTCGGCCTGTGCATCGCCGAACTCCTGTTCAAGCGGTTCTCCGAAGCGCGTGAGGGCGAGCTTTCCGTGCGGCTGAACCAGCTCGTCAGTGCCGAGACCTGTGCGCTGGTCGCCGACGAGCTCGGCCTGCACGCCTTCATCCGAACCGGTTCGGACGTGAAGAAGCTGACGAGCCGGCGCATGGCGAACGTGCGGGCGGACGTGATGGAATCGCTGATCGGCGCGATCTATCTCGATCAGGGGCTGGAGGCGGCGCGCGGTTTCATCCTCGCCAACTGGGAAGAGCGCAGCGTCGAGACGGCGGCGCTTCGCCGCGACGCCAAGACCGAGCTTCAGGAATGGTCCCACGCCCGGTTCGCCGCCACCCCTGCCTATACGGTGACGGACCGTAGCGGCCCCGACCACGACCCGAGTTTCACGGTCCGCGTCACCGTCGGCAACCTTGCGCCGGAAACCGGCACCAGCCGGTCGAAGCGTGCGGCGGAACAGGAGGCGGCCGGCCGCCTCCTCGAACGCGAAAAAGTCTGGAGTACGCAATGACGGACGAAACGGACGGAGAGCCGGTGATGGCCGATACGCCGGAGAACGAGAGCCCTACGCGTTCGACCTTCGTCGCCCTGATCGGCGCGACGAACGCCGGCAAGTCGACGCTTCTGAACCGCTTCGTCGGCGCCAAGGTCTCGATCGTCAGCCACAAGGTGCAGACGACGCGCGCCATCGTGCGCGGCATCGTCATTCACGATCGCACGCAGCTCGTCTTCGTCGATACGCCTGGCATCTTCAAGCCGAAGCGCCGGCTCGACCGGGCCATGCTTTCCACCGCCTGGGGCGGCGCGCACGATGCGGACAGCGTGCTCTTCATGGTCGATGCCGAACGCGGCCTCACCGGCGATGCGGAAGCGATCCTGACGGAGCTTGCGAAGGTCGCGCGGCCGAAGACGCTCGTCCTCAACAAGATCGATCGCGTCAAGCCGCAGGCGCTCCTCGAACTGACGAAGAAGGCGAACGCGGTCGTCGCGTTCGAGCATACCTTCATGATTTCAGCCCTCGACGGCTCGGGCTGCCAGGACGTTCTCGACCATCTGGCGAACGCAGCGCCGCTCGGTCCCTGGTACTATCCCGAAGACCAGATCTCCGACCTGCCGATGCGCCAGCTCGCCGCCGAGATCACGCGCGAGAAGCTCTACGACCGCCTGCATCAGGAATTGCCCTACGCCTCGCACGTCGAGACGGAGCGCTGGGAGGAAAAGAAGAACGGCAGCGTTCGCATCGAACAGGTCATCTATGTCGAGCGCGACGGGCAGAAGAAGATCGTGCTCGGCCACAAGGGCGAGACGATCAAAGCGATCGGCAAGGCCGCGCGCGAAGAGCTCGCGAGCATTCTCGATCAGCCCGTCCATCTCTTCCTGTTCGTGAAGGTGCGTGGCAATTGGGGGAACGATCCGGAGCGCTATCGCGAGATGGGGCTCGACTTCCCCGCCTGAACGCCCAAAATTCCCGCCATGCAGTGGCACGACGAAGGCGTCATCCTCGGGATCAAGCGCCATGGCGAGACGAGCGTCGTCGCCGAGGTGATGACGCGCGACCACGGCCGCCACATGGGGCTCGTCCATGGCGGCCGCTCGCGGCGCCAGCAGCCGCTTCTGCAACCCGGCAACCGTGTCGATCTCGTCTGGCGCGCGCGTCTCGCGGACCATCTCGGCGCCTTCCGCGTGGAGCCGCTGTCGCTGCGGGCGGCACGGCTGATGGAACGCGCCTGCGCTTTATATGGCGTGCAGGCGATGGCCGCGCTCCTCAGGCTTCTGCCCGAACGCGATCCGCATCCGGCGCTCTACGCCGCGCTCGACGCCATCCTCGACGCACTCCACGAACCGGCTTCGGCGGGCGAGCTCTTCGTGCGCTTCGAGCTGGCGGTGCTGGATGAACTGGGCTTCGGGCTCGATCTGACGCGCTGTGCGTCGACCGGCGCCACCGCCGCGCTCGTCTATGTCTCACCGAAATCCGGCCGGGCGGTCAGCCGCGAAGCCGGGCTGCCGTTCGCCGACCGGCTTCTGGCACTGCCGCCTTTCCTTGCCGATCGCCAGGCGTCGCCGGAACGGGAGGATCTCACCGATGCCTTCCGGCTGACCGGCTTCTTCCTCGTTCGCAACGTCTACGAGCCCCGCGGCATCGCCGTACCGAGCGCGCGGGAGGCGTTCGTGCGCAGCGTCCTCGCCGTGCCTGCGGACACGGCTCAGTAGGGCCGGGTACTTGGTCGAGGGCACGCATATTGCAATCCGTTTTGGCCGGGCTTATTTCGAATGCAACCGGTCTGTCCGGCCTTTTTCTTCCGCATCTTATGCTCAAACGGAGCAAAATCGTCGACCCGGCAAGGATGGAGAGTTTGATGACCGCACTCACCCTGGCCGATCGGATGTCGACGAGAGACGCCTTGCCGACCGCGGCGGAACGCTTCGGCGTGCTGGCGCGCCCGGACCTCGACTATACGCCGGAGATCGCCCGCGAGACCGCGCCGCTCTACGAGAAGGTTCGCGCCCATACCCCCGAGATCGAGTGGCCCGTCTACGCCCCCTATGTCGCGGCGATCAACCGCCTGAAACGGGAGCGCAGCGCGGTCATCCTGGCGCACAACTACCAGACGCCCGAAATCTACCACTGCGTCGCCGACATCGTCGGCGATTCGCTGCAGCTCGCCCGCGAAGCGGAAAAGGTCGACGCCAAAATCATCGTCCAGTGCGGTGTGCACTTCATGGCCGAGACGTCGAAGCTGATGAACCCCGAAAAGACGGTGCTTGTACCGGACATGCGGGCCGGGTGCTCGCTTTCAGAATCGATCACGGCTGCCGACGTTCGCCTGTTGCGCGAGCGCTATCCCGGCGTGCCGATCGTCACCTATGTGAACACCTCCGCTGAGGTTAAGGCGGAAAGCGACATCTGCTGCACCTCGTCGAACGCCGTGAAGGTCGTCGAGAGCCTCGACAGCGACACTGTGCTCTGCATTCCCGACGAATATCTCGCATTGAACGTCGCGCGCCAGACGAACAAGAAGATCCTCACATGGAAGGGCCATTGCGAGGTCCACGAACGCTTCACCGCCGAAGAGTTGCTGGCCTACAAGGATGCCGATCCGTCGATCCAGATCGTCGCGCATCCCGAATGCCACCCGGACGTGCTTGCGGTTTCCGACTATGCGGGCTCGACCGCCGGCATGATCGATTACGTGAAGGGGAAGCGTCCCGCCCGCGTGCTGCTCGTGACGGAATGCTCGATGGCCTCGAACGTGCAGAGCGAGGTGCCCGGCGTCGAATTCGTCAAGCCGTGCAATCTTTGCCCGCACATGAGGCGTATCACGCTGCCGAAGATCCTCGAGAGCCTGACGGACATGACGGGCGAAGTCCGTGTCGATCCGGCGATTGCCGACCGTGCGCGCCGGGCTGTCGAGCGCATGGTCGCTCTGGCGAACTGACGTGCGCCGAAACGCCCGTCAGTCAGTCGGTCGCGGGCAGGGCGATCCTCTGTCCGACGATGAGACGGCGCGGCTCGATGCGTGGATTGGCGGCTCTCAGACCGGCGAGGCTGACACCGGCCGCATCGGCGATGGCGCTCAGCGTATCACCGCGGCGAACGGTATAGACATTGCCTCGGCGGCCGAATGCATCCGAACTCTGGCGCGGCCGGATGACGGGGGTCGAACGGTGGATCTGCGGCACGACCGTGGAAGACGGCGGCGCGCCGCGCGCGATATCGGGCGGAATCGCACCGGGCTTCCTGCCTCTCGGCACGCGGATGATCTGTCCGTTCAGCGGCTTGTTAAAATCGACCGAAGGGTTTTCGATGCGCAATTGCTGAAGGTCCGTCCCGCAGCCTTGCGCGATGGCGAGAGCGCTGGAGCCGCGCCCGGTCTGGACGCGCCCGCACGCCGCCTGCGAAGCGGACGACCCCATGAGGCAGGTGCCGAACAATGCGCCGGCGGCAAGCAGGACTGCCGGTCGGCAGCAAATGAAACGGGGGCGTGAAACTCTCATGATCGGAAGAATAGGGTCCTGGCTGCAACATTTCCACGCCGATGCGCGGAAAGCGGGCCGGTACGGCGTGAAAAGGGACAGGCGATGACCGTCGACGTGCATTCTCCGAAGAGCTGGACCGGCGTCGATGACGTCGTCATTGTCGGCGGTGGTCTCGCTGGCCTGTTCTGCGCGCTGAAGCTCGCTCCGCGTCCCGTCACCGTGCTTTCGGGCGCGCCGATCGGCGAGGGCGCTTCCTCGGGTTGGGCGCAGGGCGGTATCGCCGCCGCCATGAGCCCGGGCGACACGGTCGAGCAGCATCTGGCGGACACGATGAAGGCCGGGGCCGGTATCGTCGACGAAAAGATTGCCCGCGCGATGATCGCCGAGGGTCCGGCACGCGTAGAGGACCTTCTCTCCTACGGCGTGCCGTTCGACCGGGATCTCGAAGGCAAGCTCGTGCTTTCGCGCGAGGCCGCCCATTCGCAGTGGCGTATCGTGCGCGTGCGCGGGGACATGGCCGGCATGGCGATCATGAAGGCGCTCGTCGCCGCCGTCCGCCAAACGCCTTCGATCCGGCTTCTGGAAGGTCATTTCGTCGAGGAACTGCTGACGGAGGGGCGCTACGTCTCCGGCGTCATCGCCAGGCCCGACGGGGGGCAGGCGCGCCGCCGCCTGGCGCTACCGGCGCGCGCGGTCGTCATGTGTTCGGGCGGCATCGGCCATCTTTATTCGGTAACGACGAACCCCGTCGAGGCGCGTGCTGCCGGCCTCGGCATGGCGGCACGCGCAGGCGCCGTCATCGCCGATCCCGAATTCGTGCAGTTCCACCCGACAGCGATCGATATCGGCAAGGATCCGGCGCCGCTCGCGACCGAAGCGCTGCGCGGCGAAGGGGCCGTTCTGGTCAATCGCGCAGGCGAGCGCTTCATGCCGGCGATCCATCCCGATGGCGAGCTTGCGCCACGCGACATCGTCGCGCGCGCCATTTTCGATGAAGTGAAGGCCGGGCGCGGTGCCTTCCTCGACTGTCGCAGCGCGATCGGCTGGCACTTTCCGGAGATGTTTCCGACCGTCTACGCCTCCTGCATGGCCGCCGGCATCGATCCCGGCAGCGAGCTCGTACCGATCGTGCCGGCGGCGCATTACCATATGGGCGGTATTCTGGTCGACGCCGATGGGCGCAGCTCGCTCGACGGACTATGGGCAGCCGGCGAAGCGACTTCGACCGGCGCGCACGGCGCGAACCGGCTCGCCTCGAACTCGCTTCTCGAGGCAGTGGTCTTCGCCGCCCGCATCGCCGAGGATATCCAGGGTCTCCTGCCATCCCCGAAGCTCCAGAACTGGGGCGATCCGATCGACGAGTCCGACGATACGGTCACGCGCGAGGACAGTCCGGAACTGCAGCGCCTGCGCGTCGTCATGTCCGAGCATGTGGGCGTCGTCCGTACGCGTACCGGACTGTTGTCGGCCGTGCGCGAGATCGCCGAGCTGGAGCGCACCAACCGCCGCGTGCGCTTCCTCAACATTGCCGCAGCCGCGCGCATGATCGCCGTCGCCGCGCTCGACCGAGAGGAAAGTCGGGGAAGTCATTACCGTGCCGATCACCCCGAACCGGCCGAAGCGTGGCGCCGAAGAACCTATTCGAAGCTTTCCGATGTCGATCGTGCGACGTGGGAAATCCTGAAGGATGCGGTGACGTAAGTTGGACTTCGGGCGCCGTCAGCCCCGGCCGACCTTGAGGCCCGGCGCCGGACGTTCTTCGAGGATCTTACGGCGGAAACGGTAGAGCGCAGCCGGACGACCGCCGGTGATCGCGCTGGTCGCCCCCGTCGGCTCGACCAATTCGGCGCCTTCCACCAGACGGCGAAAGTTCTGTTTGTGAAGGTGCCTTCCGGAAATCGCTTCGACCGTTTCCTGAAGCCGGGTGAGGGTGAATTCCGGCGCCAGCATCTCGAAGACGACCGGCCGGTACTTGATCTTGCCCCGAAGCCGCGCGATCGCCGTCGCGACGATGCGGCGGTGGTCGAAGGACATCGCGCGACCGAGCGACACGTCGAGGCCGGTCGCGGTGACGCGTCCGTCCGATACGGCCTCCTCGATGAGACCGGCCTCGTAGAGCAGTTCGTAGCGTTCCAGCACGCGTTCCTCGTCCCATGGAAACCCGTCGAGGCCGAAGGCCAGGCGCATGCGCGAGCGTCGCCGAGCCGGCCGGCCCCCGTCGTCACCGGGTTCGGACCGTCTCGCCCACGCATCGAGTGCGGGCAGAATCATCGCGTCGAGCATCACCGGCCGGCCGCCGCGCCAATCCTCCCAGGGAAAATACGCGTACCAGCCGCGCCACGTCACGCCGGCGGCGGCAGCCAACGTCTCGGAGCATTCTTCGTCCATGCGCGTCAGCGCGAGATAGCCGACGGAGACGACGTGCGATCCGTCGATTCCGGCCATGTACCGCCCGCGATCGCCGAAGGTGTAAAGCTGTTCGATATAGCCGAGCTTCAATGCCGTCTGCTCGGCGACGCGTGCGCGAAGGCTCGTCTCGAAGGTGCGGTGGATCGTCGGATCGAAGGGGCCGAAGGGCAGGATATCGAGCGGCGGCACGTCCTGCGCCGAAGCGATCGCGAGCAGCCGGGGCACGCCTTCGCTCACGGCAAGGATCGCAGCGTTGAGCCCGATCTCGACGGCCGTCGATCGCTCGTTCATCGGCACCGTTCCCGTATCATGCTTGAATTTTCTCGCTCACACCGAAGGTTAGAGCGAATGGCTCACCTTCCATGGCATCGGAACCGCGGCCGATGTCGCGGACCGCACGCTCCAGCCGTCCCCCGCGTCCGAGCAAGGCGTCGCCGAGGGCGATCAGCCGGGGGTTCGGCGTTGCCGAAGGTGAAGCGGCGCGCAATGCCTGCGCAAGTCGCACTTCGTCATCCTCCGGCGCAAGGGCGAGCGCGATGAGGATGGCTGCCGCGGGCGAGCGCGAAATGCCCATCCAGCAGTGGATGAGCAGCGGCGCGCGCTGGTCCCAGGTTTCAGCAAACGCCAGGATGCGACGCACATGCTCGGTCTGCGGCGCGACGAAGCCCGGCATGTCCTCGGCGATATCGTTGAAATCGACGCTCAGATGCCGGTCGCGTGCGATCGATGCCGGACGATGGAAGGCGTGACCTGCGCCGAGAAGGCTGATCATCTCGCATGCGCCATGATCGATCGAGGTTTCGGCGATCCGGGAAAGCGGCGCGACGAGGAGCGTCGGCATTGCCGGCTACTCCGCCCGCGTTTCGGTCCGCGCCCGCTCGGCGTCCAGCACCTCGAAGCGCGCATGGAAGCGAGCCTGCGCCTCGCCCGGTGCAAGCGGATCGATCGGCAGGTTCTCGTGCGTCACCGGACCCGGCCGTCCGAAGAAGGCCAGCGCCTCGCTTTCCGTGAACCCGGCGAGCCGCGTCGCTTCGAAATAGGCGCAGATCTGGTCGGCCCGCTTGATCCGGGCAAGAAGCGTGGGGGAAAGTTCGCCGGGGAGGGCGAAGCGCAGGTGGATCGCCGTCGCAAGCCGCTTCTCGACGGATTTGTATGCACCCCCCATCACGGCCTTGAAGGGCGAGATCATGTCGCCGATGACGTATTCCGGCGCATCGTGCAGGAGCGCGATCATCCGTTCTTCGGCCGTCGCCTTGCCCGCGATCATCGCGAAGGCGATCTCGACGGCGAGCGAATGCTGGGCGACGGAATAGGCCTGATCTCCGACCGTTTGTCCGTTCCAGCGCGCGACCCGGGCGAGCCCGTGGGCAATGTCGCCGATCTCGATATCGAGCGGCGAGGGTTCGAGCAGGTCGAGCCGCCTTCCGGAAAGCATACGTTGCCAAGCGCGAGGCGCTGTCCTGTCGCCCGTTCGGGACGTCCTGCCGCTCATGCGGGCCGGGCGTCGGCGCTCGCTTCGAGCGTCAGCCCGCTCCATGCCGGAAACCGAACCCGGACCGGAACGCCATCGACGGTCAATACTTCGCCGGCCGCAACGGCTTCGCGAACCCGGTCGGCCCGGACGAGGGCGAGCGCCTGCGTTCCTTCGCAGGTCCCGAGCGTGCCGACGGACCGGCCCGTCGCCTCGAGCGCATGACCCGTTACGAGAGGCGCGTCACCATCGAGGATCGCGATCCGACGGCGTGCGGTCCCGCGGTGCTGCATGCGCGAGACGACTTCCTGACCGACGAAGCAGCCTTTCCGGAACGAAACGCCGCCGTTCAGATCCATCAGGACGTCGTGCGGAAAGGCGTCCGAAAGCGCGAAATCACTACCCGATTCGGCCACCCCGTCGCGGATACGCAGCGCGGCGTATTCGCCGGGATCCGCCTTCTGCGTTTCGGGCGGGTTTTCTTCGTACACGCGATACACCGGCGTTTCGGAGAAGCGCGTATCGTGGATGCCGTTTTCCGGGGCCTCGCCCCAGACGACGGCGATCGCGATATCCTCGACTTCGGCGATCTCGACCTTGGCGCGCAGCTTGTAGAGCGTCAGCCGCTTGAGAAGGCCGGCCGCGTTCTCGCGCGCAGTTTCGAGGTGAAAGCCGTGCGGACCGGTGCGCGAGATCAGGAAATCGAAAAGGATCTTGCCCTGCGGCGTCAAAAGGGCGCCGGGCCGGGCCTCGCCGGCGGGAAGCGATGGCAGGTCGGGCGTGATGACGCCCTGCAGCAGCGATTCGGCATCCGGGCCGGTGACGGCGAGAAGGGCTCTGTCGCTGAAGCGCAGTCCGGACATGATCGATCGACCTTCGTTCGTTGGCGACGTCCGTGCGAAAGGCATCGGTAAGCGCAGGTAGGCGCCATGGCCACAATGAGCAAGATCGGGCCCGGTTCCTGCGATCAGTTTCCTGCGAGGAAGAAGCTCCACCGGCCGTCCGGCGTGATGCCGAGACGGAAGAAATCGTAACCGCCGGTCGTCTCCTGCATGTTATCGAGATCGCCGGCGGTAACGATGCGCAGGAGCTGCACGCGCTGCGCCGGCCCGAGCGTCTTCAGCGGCTTGGCGAAGAAATAGGGCCAGACATAGGTCTGCTCGCCATTGCCGACGTCCATCCTCGCATAGCCTGCATCGAGGATATCGAGCATGATCGCCAGGACCTCGCGTCCGTCCGGATCGCCGGAAAGGCCTTTCAGGTAGGCGATCGGGTCGCCGGTCCGTCCGCTGATCGCAAGCTGCGTTGCGGCCCGACCCTTGTCGAGAAGCGGACGAAGCTTTTCGATGTCGCCGGTGCGCGCCGCTTCGACGATGAGTTCGCGCATGCGGCGCACTGGCTGCGGCAGTTGCGAAAGATCGTGCGAAATGATGGGTGCGGTCGTGCCTTTCGTCTCGGGAGAGGCAGCATCGTCTGCGCCATCGTCGTCCGAGTCCGCGTTCGGCGCGGGCGTGCCGTGCCCCATCCCGGTTTCGGGCAGGCCTGCGCCGGCATCGGAACGGTCGAGGTCGCCCGGACGTCCGATCGTGTCGGGAGGGGTGTTCGTCGCAGCGCAGGCCGGGGCCGAATACGTCACGGCAAGCATGATAAGGGCGGCCGACACGCAGAAGGCGCCGTGCCGGTTTCGGGCCGATCGTCTGGATGGAAGCGACACGTGCGGACCCCTTGTCGAGCGGGCGGGCGGTTTCAGCCGGCCGCTCGCGCGCCTTATTGCAACGTACGCTCGGGCGAGAACTCGCCGGAAAGGATGCGATCCTTCAGCGTTTCGATCAGCGCCTGGGCGACGTCCTCGCCGTGCAGGCGCACCGTCTCGCGCATGGCATGCGCAATGGCCGCGTCGGCGATGATTTCCGGCTCGATGCCATCGGCGACCCCGTCCGCCCAGGCTTCGTTCTGATTTTCGATGGCGACCTGCCGTTTCTCGTGGACGATCATCTCTTCGATGTCGCTTCGGCCGTGATCCTGTGTGCGTTCCATCAGGCCTTCGATACTCCTTGCGTCACACTGAAGTGGGGCGAACCCACGAACGATCTAGCACGATCCCTCCCGATTCGGCACGACCCGGAACGCCGATCGGTAAACGATCCCCTAATTTCCGTACTTTCCGGCAATCCCGCGCGCGATCGTCGCGCCCCGCTGCCGGTATTCCTTCTCGGCGCTCACGGCCGCCTGCGTGCATGTCGAGTAGACGGCGGCGAAGGCGCGATATCCGCGGTTGAACGCGGCGGTCAACGTGCGTGTGCGTTCCTTGTTTCCCGCCGCTTCGCTGTCGATCAGGTTCTGCATCGTGTCGCGCCAGTCCGTGTCGTCGTCGGACTTGCAGAGATCGCGCAGATAGTCGACCGAGCCGAGGATGCGCGAAAGCTGGATAAGCTGCGCCTCGTAGGGCGGGGCGGCCGGTCCGCTCGGCGCCGGTGCCGGCGTTTCCGGCGCATCTGCGGCCCGGCCCGTGCCCGGGACGGCAACGGCCAGAACGAACACGAAGAGCACGCTGGTCAGGGAATGAAGGGCAGGGCGGATGCGCATGCCTTTCCGTCTGCCTGAAGAAAGTGGCGACGGCAAGCCGGTCGCCCCCTGGTCATCGCTCGCCGTCCAGTGCGGCGATGCAGGCATGCACGCTCTCCGGCATTTCGAGGTCTTTCGATTGCGCGGCCGTGTACCAGCCGAGCGCCGCCGCATCGTCCTCGGCTCGAGCTTCGTCCTCGTCGTCGACGGTCACGCGAAAGACGGTGAGGTGGAAGCGATGCCCGGCGGGATCGTCGGGCGAAGGGGCGATGTCGTACTCGGCGTAGGCCACCGGATCGCGTCCGACGAGGCCCGTCTCCTCGCGCAGTTCGCGCAAGACGGCCTGTTCGCGCGTTTCTCCGGGTTCCACGCGACCACCGGCGAAGGCATGCTGACCCTGGATCGGCGGTCGTCCACGCTCCACGAGGAGGAAGCGGTCGCCACGCCGGACGATCGCCGATACGGCTTCCAGCGGCTTCGCAGAGGCATCGCTCGGATCGGACATCGTTTCGCCTGCACGCTGGTCGGAAGGAGACGCATGCCCTACCATCCGTCTCGCCCGGCGCAAACCTTCGCGCCGCCGGAATGATTGTCACGTTTAAGCTCGTCTGACCATGTGCGGCCGATTCGCCCTGACCGATCCACCCGAGGCGGTGGAAGCGCTTTTCGATCTTTCCGATATCGAGGCGTTTCCGCCGCGATACAACATTGCGCCGAGCCAGCCGATCCTGCTCGTGACGCACGGTGAAAACCCGTCTCGCCCCAGGGAGCGACATGCGCAATTGGCGCGATGGGGGTTGCTGCCTTCCTGGGTCAAGGACCCGAAAACGTTTCCGCTGCTCTTCAATGCGCGCTCAGAATCGGCGGCCGAGAAGGCGTCGTTCCGTGCGGCCATGCGCCACCGACGCGTGCTGGTGCCAGCTTCGGGATTCTATGAATGGCAGCGCTCTGCGAAGGGGCGGCGTGCGCAACCCTACTGGGTTCGCCCGGCGGCCGCAGGACCGATCGCCTTTGCCGGACTGATGGAGACGTTGCATTCGGCCGACGGCAGCGAGCTCGACACGGTCGCGATCGTGACGACGGCGGCCAACCGCAGCTTTGCGGCCATTCACGACCG
This sequence comes from Pararhizobium mangrovi, assembly GCF_006516965.1. Lineage (GTDB taxonomy): Bacteria > Pseudomonadota > Alphaproteobacteria > Rhizobiales > Rhizobiaceae > Pararhizobium_B > Pararhizobium_B mangrovi. The sequence continues at coordinate 108,282 of NZ_VHLH01000002.1, forward strand.
CATGCCCGTGACCGTGGCGCGTCGGGATTTTGCGCGATGGCTCGATTGCCGGCAATATGCGCCGAACGACGTCGCCGATCTAATGCGACCGGCAGCGGACGAAGCTTTCGAGGCCATACCGGTTTCAAGCCGCGTCAACGCCGCGGCAAACATCGATCCGGACATCCAGAAGCCGGTCGACGTTACGGAACCGTCCGGCCACGAGACCGACCCGAATGCCGCGCGGGAAGAGACGCCACAGGATCGCGCAAGCGCCCATACGGGCCATCAGTTGCCGCTGTTCGACGAAGGCTGATTACCGCCCGGCCGGATGGCCGGCGGCGCTCACTTCTGCTTCTGCTTGGAAAGGCTCGCCCGGCCCTCGCGCGAGGACGAAGGCGTATGGGAGGCAAAGCCCTTGCTGGCGTGCTTTTCCTTGAGTTGCCGCGACATCTGCGCGGCACCCAGAACGCCCTTGCATGCGACCTTGCCGTAGTTCTTTTCCAGTTCGAGCTCGCGCTTGCGTGCCGTCTTCGTGTCGTCCGTCATGGTTCAGATCTCCCGGCCATGCCACGTTCGGCAGGCACGGTCATGTGCGTCGTGTCGATGATCGCCGCCGCACCATCACGCGTCGTGCGAAGGCGGATCTTGTCTGTCGTGACAATGAGTCTGATTTTAGCTGAAAATGCGACGATGTCACGCAGTTGCTGGTACTGGTTTCCGCGCGCGCACGATGTGTGGGGCGACGGACCGGCCGGGGCGGATTGCCGCGGCTTGACCCATCGGCGGCAAAACGCCATAAGACCGGCATGAAGACGCGGATCTGCGGCCGGGCCGCCTGCATTTGCCGGATCATTATTCGCTAGCATCCTCGCTGGCAGGGCCGCTTTTCGTCTTTCGTTCTTCCTCAACAGACAAGCGATCCGGCCAGCCGGAGACGTCGGCACGGGAGACGAACGACATGAAGGGTGGCGGCGAGTTCACGCTGAAGTTCACCGATACGCTGACGCGCGAGAAGACGGCGCTTTCGCCGATCGATCCGTTGAACGTGCGCCTCTATGTGTGCGGTCCGACGGTCTACGATTTCGCGCATATCGGTAATGCAAGGCCCGTCGTCGTCTTCGACGTCGTCTTCCGGCTGCTGCGTCACGTCTACGGCGCGGACCACGTCACCTATGTGCGCAACATCACCGACGTCGACGACAAGATCAACGCGCGTGCGCTGCGCGACTTTCCCGACGAGCCGCTGAACGCCGCGATCCGTAAGGTCACGGAGACGACCGCGGCGCAGTTCAGGGCCGATGTCGAGGCGCTGCGTTGCCTCACGCCGAGCGTCGAGCCGCGGGCGACCGAGTTCGTGCTCGCCCGTCAGGACGGCCGGTCCGACATGGTCGGGCTGATCCAGAAACTCGTCGATCGCGGCCATGCCTACGAAAGCGCGGGCGAAATGCTTTTCGACGTCGCTTCGATGCCGGCATATGGGCAGCTTTCGCGCCGCAAGCTCGACGAGCAGCAGGCGGGTGCGCGCGTCGCCGTCGAGGCGCACAAGAAGAACCCGAACGATTTCGTGCTGTGGAAGCAATCCGCCGAGGACGAGCCGGGTTGGGAGGCGACGTTCCGCCTTGCCGACGGAGAACGGACGATCCGCGGCCGGCCCGGCTGGCACATCGAGTGCTCTGCCATGAGCGCGGCCTATCTCGGCGAGGTCTTCGACATCCACGGCGGCGGGCTCGACCTCATCTTCCCCCACCACGAGAACGAGATCGCCCAGTCGTGCTGCGCGCACGGCACGGAGCGGATGGCCAATCTCTGGCTGCACAACGGCTTCGTGCAGGTCGACGGCCGCAAGATGTCGAAGTCGGAAGGCAACTTCGTCACCATTCGCGACCTCCTTTCGACCGATACCTTCGGCGGGCGCGCATGGCCGGGCGAGGTGCTGCGGCTCGCGATCATGATGACGCATTACCGCGAGCCGATGGACTTCACCGCGGGACGGCTGCGCGAGGCGACCAACGTGCTCGATCGCTGGGAGCGTATCATTTCCGCGACGCGGCTTCAGGAAGCCGATCCGCACCCCGAGTTCATGGCGCTGATCGCCGACGACCTCAACGTGCCGGAAGCGCTGTCGCTGGTGCATTCGCTGATCATCGGCAGCGAGCGCGACGTTTCGCAGGCGCTTGCCTGCCTTTCGCTGCTTGGGCTCGATCCGCGCCGCGATGTGGAGCTCGACACGGCCGTCGAGGGAATGATCGGGCTCAGGCTCCATCACATCCGCGAGAAGAATTTCGTGGAAGCCGACCGCATCCGCGACGAACTCGCCGGAAGGGGTATCCGGCTGAAGGACGCCAAGGACCCGTCGACCGGCGAGCGAACGACCACATGGGAGGTAGAGCGATGACGGCGGACGACGCAAACGCGGCGGGTGGCCTGCGCGGCTACTATCCGCCGATCAGCCCTTATGCGCACGGTCATCTCGATGTCGGCGACGGCCACTCGATCTACTGGGAGCGCAGCGGCACGCCGGGCGCGAAGCCTGCGGTCTTCCTCCATGGCGGGCCGGGCGGGGGATGCGGTGCGAGCCACCGGCAGCTCTTCGATCCCGAGCGATACGACGTGCTCCTCTTCGATCAGCGCGGCTGCGGCCGCTCGACGCCGCATGCCGAGCTCGAAGCGAACACGACATGGCACCTTGTCGCCGATATCGAGCGCCTTCGCGAGATGATCGGTGTCGAGCGCTGGCAGGTCTTCGGCGGCTCGTGGGGATCGACGCTCGCGCTCGCCTACGCGCAAACGCACCCGGAGCGCGTCAGCGAACTGATCGTGCGCGGGGTCTATACGCTGACGAAGGCGGAACTCGACTGGTACTATCAGTACGGCGTCTCGCTCATGTTTCCCGATCGGTGGAAGGCGTTCGTCGCGCCCATCCCGGAAAGCGAACGCGACGATATGATCGCCGCCTATCGCCGCCGGCTGATCGGCGACGACGCGGCCGAACGCATCGCTGCCGCCCGTGCCTGGAGCACGTGGGAAGCCTCGACGATCACCCTTCGCTCCGATCCCTCGCTCATCGAAGGGTTCGCGGAAGACACGTTCGCGCTCGCCTTCGCGCGCATCGAGAACCATTATTTCGTGCATGGCGGCTGGCTGCGCGAGCGCCAGCTCCTCGACGATGCGCACAAGCTCGCCGCTATTCCCGGCGTCATCGTACACGGGCGCTACGACATGCCATGCCCGCTTTCCACGGCCTTCGCGCTGCACGAGGGCTGGCCGCGCGCGGAACTGCACGTCATCGAGGCCGCCGGCCACGCGGTTTCCGAGCCTGGCATCCTCGATCGGCTGATCCGGGCCACCGACCAATTTGCCGATAGCCGGCCGGCCTGAGGGCAGCCGCGACCGGGAGGACGTGAAAATCATGGGCAGGGAACGCCTCTATCTCTTCGACACGACGCTGCGCGACGGCAACCAGACGCCGGGCATCGACTTTTCGCTCGAGGACAAGATCACCGTCGCCCGCATGCTCGACGATTTCGGCATCGATTACGTCGAGGGCGGCTATCCCGGCGCCAATCCCACCGACACGGCCTTCTTCGCCGAGCCGCGCACGAGGCGCGCCTGCTTTACAGCGTTCGGCATGACGAAGCGCGTCGGCGTTTCCGTCTCCAACGATCCGGGCCTTGCCGGCCTTCTCCAGGCGAGCGGCGATGCGGTGTGCTTCGTCGCCAAGAGCTGGGACTACCACGTCGCGGTCGCGCTCAACTGCACGAACGAGGAGAATCTGGAAGCGATCCGCGCTTCCGTCGCGGCGACCGTCGCAGCCGGCAAGGAGGCGATGGTCGATTGCGAGCATTTCTTCGACGGCTACAAGGCCAACCCGCAATACGCGATCGCCTGTGCGAAGGCAGCGTACGAGGCCGGTGCGCGCTGGGTCGTCCTTTGCGATACGAACGGCGGCACGCAGCCCGACGAGATCCGGTCGATCCTCACGTCCGTCATCGATGCCGGCGTTCCGGGCGACGCCATCGGCATGCATGCCCATAACGATACCGGACAGGCGGTCGCCAACACGCTCGCGGCCGTCGATGCCGGTGCGCGCCAGATCCAGGGAACGCTGAACGGCATCGGCGAGCGCTGCGGCAATGCCGATCTGGTGACGCTGATCCCGACGCTCATGCTGAAACCGGCCTATGCCACGCGTTTCGAGACCGGGATCGACGCAGCGTCGCTCGAAGGCCTGACGCAGCTTTCCCACGCCTTCGACGAGATCCTGAACCGTTCGCCTTCGACGCAGGCGCCATATGTCGGCGCTTCGGCCTTCGCGACCAAGGCCGGCATCCACGCTTCCGCGCTCCTCAAGGACCCGAAGACCTACGAGCACGTCGATCCGGAAACCGTCGGTAATTTCCGCCGGGTGATGGTTTCCGATCAGGGCGGTAAGTCGAACTTCGTGGATGCCTTGCGGCGGCGCGGCATCACGGTCGGCAAGGACGATCCGCGCCTCGACCGGCTGATCGCCCGCGTCAAGGAACGCGAGGCGACGGGATACGCCTATGAAGGGGCCGATGCGAGCTTCGAGCTTCTCGCCCGTCGCATGCTCGGTGCCGTACCCGAATTCTTCGAGGTCGACGCCTTCCGCGTCATGGTCGAACGGCGCCACGACGCCAATGGCGACCTCAAGAGCATCTCCGAGGCGGTCGTCAAGCTGACGCTCGACGGCCGGCGCATCATGTCGGTGGCGGAAGGCCAGGGTCCCGTCAACGCCCTCGACCGGGCGCTGCGCAAGGATCTGGGCAAGTACCAGCACGAGATCGACGACCTCGAACTCGTCGAATACAAGGTGCGTATCCTCAACGGCGGCACCGAGGCCGTGACGCGCGTGCTCATCGAATCGATGGACGGCGAAGGCAATCGCTGGTGGACGGTCGGCGTCTCCGACAACATCATCGACGCATCGTTCTCGGCGCTGATGGATTCGATCGTCTTCAAGCTGATGAAGAACCGCGAGCAGGCCGGATCACTTGCCGCCGCGCAATAGGCGTTTCAATGGCACGACACATCGAGGGTGAAGCGACGGGGCAGGGTGCCGCCGCGCCGATGCAGCCTGCCGGCGAAAGCCTTGGCGGGTTCGCGATGGCGTTCGGCGCCTACTTCATCTGGGGCCTCATGCCCTTCTACATGAAAGCGCTCGACGACATCTCGCCGATCGAGATCGTCGCGCATCGGGTGATCTGGTCGGTACCGATCGGGCTTGCCATCCTCGTGGTTCTGGGACGCACCGCCGATCTTCGCGCGGCGCTGCGCAGTCCGCGAAGTATCGGCCTGGGGGCGCTCACCGCCGCGCTGATCGCCACCAACTGGTCCGTCTATATCTATGCGATCGTCGCCGGTCACGCGGTCCAGGCCGCACTCGGTTACTATATCAACCCGCTCTTCAACGTGGTGCTCGGTCTCGTCTTCCTCGGCGAGCGGCTTACGCGGCGCCAGGCGCTCGCCGTCACGCTAGCCGCCGCCGGCGTGGCGCTGCTTGCCTATCGGCTCGGCGGGCTGCCGTGGATCTCGCTGGTGCTGCCGCTGTCGTTCGGATGCTACGGCATCCTGCGCAAGACGCTGCCGATCGGACCGGCGCAGGGGTTCACGCTCGAGGTGATCCTGATGACGCCGCTCGCGATCGCGCTCGTCGCCTGGTACGTCGCGCGCGGCGAGGATCACTTCGGCTTCGCGACGGGAGATTTCGATGGCGAGACGGCGCTCATGCTGCTTGCCGGCCCGCTGACGGCGGCTCCGCTCGTGCTCTTCGCTTCGGGAGCCAAGCGGCTGCGCTACGCGACGATCGGGCTGATGCAATATCTCACGCCGACGATGATCTTCCTGATCGCCATTTTCGTCTTTCGCGAACCGTTCGACCGGATCCAGCTTGCCGCGTTCGTGCTTATCTGGATCGCGCTCGCGATCTATTCGTCGACGCTCGTCCGCCGTCGCCATCGGTAACGATCGAAACGGTACCGGTTTTGCCCGGGATCCGAAGCGTCCTACAGACGCCGGATGGTGGCGTCCGATCCTTCGTCGTCCGCCGAATGCGGCGCCGCGAAGAGCGCAGGCACGATCGCTTCCGCCTCGTCGACGACGATCGGCTTGACGAGGTGGGCGGTATGGATGAAGCCCGCCTCGGCCATGTGCTCCAGCAGCGTCAGCATGGGGTTCCAGAAACCGTTGACGTTGGCAAAGAGCATCGGCTTGGTATGGCGGCCGAGCTGCGCCCAGGTCATGATCTCGACGATCTCTTCCAGCGTGCCTATGCCGCCCGGCAGGCTGACGAACGCGTCCGAGCGCTCGAACATGGCGTGCTTGCGCGCATGCATGTCGTCGGTGACGACGAGTTCGTCGAGATGGCCGAGTTCGTTCCGTGTGGCTTCGCGGTCGATGAGAAATTCCGGTATGATGCCGGTGACCTTGCCGCCGCCGGCGACCACGCTTTCGGCGAGCGCGCCCATTACGCCGCGTGTGCCGCCGCCGTAGACGAGGCGCAGGCCGGCCATGGCGATCGCGTTGCCGAGCACGCGGCCGGCGGCGATGTAGGCTGCATCCGTGCCGGCCTGCGAGCCGCAATAAACGCATACCGAGCGTAAAGAAGATTCGGTCATGCTTGCGAGGAAGCCTTGCCGCGGGGCATTCGTCAAGGCGCATTTGGTGCGCCCGGGCTCTCCTTGAATGCCGCCGGCAAAAGGTCTAAGCATGTGTTAAATCCCGCTAATTCGGGATTGTCCTCTTGGAGCCGTCATGACCGGAAAGCAAGCCGGATATTCCGCCGTCGGCATCCTGGTCGTCGCGATCCTCATCGTCATCATCGGCAGCTACGTCAACGGTTCCGATTCGCCGTTCGGCCTGAACGGCCGCGATCCTTCGCGAACCGCCTCGACGAGCGGTTCGAAGGGCACGAACGGCGAAAGGAAGGCAGCTTCCGAAAGGGACACGGAAGCTGGCGCGAAGCCGGCCCCGGACGACGCGAACGAAGCGTCTTCGAAGGACGATACCGGCAAGAGCGCCGCGCACGACAAATCGGCTTCGGCGAGGCCGTCGAACGAGCGGCAGGCGCCAGCGGACGCTGCGAAGGGCGTGGCGTCGCAGTCCGCTGCCGGCCAATCGCAGGCCGAGACGACGGCGTCCGCGAAGGCTGCCTCGGATGCCGGCGATACCAGTCAGACGGCCGACGGATCGCGGGAAGCGACCGAAACTGCGCCTCACCAGGCTTCGAAGGCGTCGGACGGGGCGTCCGGCGGGCAGGTCGCTCCGTCCGGTGACCAGCGGAATTCCGGCGAACGCGCCGCGAAGGCTGCGGATACCGCGAACGGTGCGAGCGATCAAACGGCGATCGCGGCCGAGGCCGGCCCCTCCGACAAGGGTGATGGCGGGGCGAACGCTTCGGTGGCGTCGCGTACCGGCTCCGCCAATTCGACGTCGAACGATGACGACGGTACGCAGAACAGGGATGCCGTGGTCGACGCCGAAAATGAAGGCGATGCGAAGCGGCAGACGACGCCCGTAGAAACTTCCACGGCACAGGAAGCCGAGAAGAGCGCGGAGCGTTCGCAGGAAAACGGTGCCGACGGCAGCACCCGTGCGGCATTGGCTGCGCAAACGGCCGCTCGCGAAGCCGGACAGTCGGCAAAGGCATCGTCTAGGCGAAGCGAACGGGCCTCGACGGGTGCCGAGATCGCCTCTGTCGACGAGGGCGACGATCGGACGGGCGGCAAGGCGGCGTCCCCGTCCGTCCGGCCACCCGGGCCGTCCTTCGACATCGTGCGTGTCGAGCCCGACGGGTCGACGTTGATTGCCGGGCATGCCCGTCCGAACGCGAAAGTCATGGTGATGAACGGCGACGACACCGTTTCCAGCACCACCGCCGATGCGGGTGGCGATTTCGTCGCCATGCCCGATCAGCCGCTCAAGCCCGGCAATTACGAGCTGCGGCTGCGCGACAGCGATGATTCCGGCGACAGCGCGACATCGCGGGAATCGGCGACGATCAGCGTGCCGAAGGACAAGAACGGCGACGTGCTCGCGATGGTGAACCGGCCCGGTGCCGCGTCCGATCTGCTCTCCGTGCCGACCGGCAAGACCCTGGCTCGTTCCCTCGACGGAACGGCAAAGCAAGCAGGCGAGCGGAACGCGTCGGACGAAGCGGCAAGGGAAACCGCCGCGAGCGCGGCGAACAGTCGATCGGCGCCGTCGTCGGGCAAGAGCGTCGCATCGGCAAAGTCTTCCGAAAGCGCATCCTCGAACGCTTCGGGCAAAAACGGTCCGACTGAAATTGCAAGTGTCGATGCCGGAAGCCAGAAGGGCGAGGGCGCGTCCAGCGCCGCCATCGCGCCCTCCGGGCAAGGATCGTCGGAACCGCATATCCATGTCGACGCCGTCGAGATCGACGGAGGCGACGTCTACGTGGCGGGTGCGGCGACGGCCGGCGATACGGTGCGCATCTATGTGGACGACGCCTTTGTCGGCCAGTCGCGCGCGACGGGCGAAGGGCGCTTCGTCGTCAACGGGTCTGCCGATCTGAAAACGGGCAAGCACAGCGTGCGCGCCGACCTCGTTGATCCGGAAAGCGGTGATGTCCTCGCGCGTGCGGCTGTGCCGTTCACGCGCCCCGAAGGCGATCGCTACACCGCCGTCGCCCGTTCGACGGAGGGTGCCGACGATGGGCAAACGGCGACGGCACGCCGACGCGAAGAGGCAAACCGCGCCGTTTCGAAGCTCTGGGATACGCTCAAGGCCGATGTACCGGACGGCAACGCGATCGAAGCGGCGCGCGCGCACGCCGAGGATCGCCTGCAGGCACTCGCTCGAAACGCCGGAGACGGTGCCGGGGCCAACGAGGATCGGCAGGACGCCTCCGGCAGAGACCAATCCGGCACGCAGGCATCGCGTGCGACACCGGCGAAATCTGCATTCGGCAGTTCTGCTGACGCGGACGCATCGGACGACAACACGGCGAACAGGGAAACGGCGAGCGTGCGCGATGCCGCGCGGCAGGCCCTGCTCAGCCTGCGTTCGCTGCCGGACCTGAAGGGCGCTCCCGACATCGCCGCACCCGAACTCAAGACCATGCGTGCGAAGGTCGCAGACATCGCCAACGCGCTACCGCCGGTCGCCGGCGTGCCTGCCGTCCGTGCGAAGACGTCCGCCACCGGCAACGAAGCGGAACCCGCAACCTCCGTGCAACCGGCGCTCGAACCGACGGACGACTACGTCATCATCCGCAAGGGCGACACGCTCTGGCAGATCTCCCGGCGCACCTATGGCCGCGGCGTGCGCTATACGACGATCTATCTTGCCAACAGCCAGCAGATACGCGACCCGAACTACATCCTGCCGGGCCAGGTCTTCGACGTTCCGAAAAAGTCGGACGCGCCCATCGGCAAGGTGGAAAAGCTCCATCGCGCATTGCAGCACGACGGCCAGGGGTAGGGCGTCACCACGCTTCGATTTCCAGTATGAAACTCTGGATCCCCCAAGCAGAGCGTTTGACGGTGCGACTTTCATCGTATATCGACGATTTACGATGAACACCCAAAATCTCGAACGGAACGCGCACGAATGGTGCCGGATGGAGGCGACCAGCCGGCAGCTTGCCGCGCTCGCCCATCCCGCGCGCCTTTCCATCCTTAACCAGCTCGCCGCGGCCGATGCGTGTTGCGTCAAGGACGTCGTCGGTCGTGTCGGGCTCGCGCAATCGACCGTCTCCCAGCATATTCGCATCCTCGTCGATGCCGGCCTCGTCACCTATCGCGCCAACCGCCAGGCTTCGGCCTATGCGCTCGACCGCGCGGCGCTGCACGCGCTTTCCGGCGAGATCGACGCCCTTTTCGAAACGTGCTGCGGCACGGGCTGCGAACGGTGCGATCGGTAATGGCACCATCGAGGACCGTCTCCGCCGATTCCGGCAACCCGCTCAGGACACTCGTCAATCTGTGGCCCTATATGTGGCCGTCCGACCGGCCCGACCTGAAGAGGCGCGTGGCATTTGCCTTCGCCTTCCTCCTCCTGTCGAAGGGCGTGCTGCTGCTCGTTCCCTATTTCTTCAAATGGGCGACGAACGCGCTGAACGGCGAGTCCGGCCTGCCGGATGCGATTCCAGCCGTTCTGGTCGCGCCGATCATGCTCGTCGTTGCCTATAACGCGATCCGGATTGTGCAGGGCGCCTTCAACCAGCTGCGTGACGCGCTCTTCGCGCGCGTCGGCCAGCATGCGGTGCGCGAACTCGCCTACAAGACATTCGTCCACATCCATCGCCTTTCGCTGCGCTTCCATCTGGAACGGCGGACGGGCGGCCTTTCCCGCGTGATCGACCGCGGCGTGAAGGGCATCGAGACGATCGTGCGTTTCACGATCCTTTCGACGCTGCCGACGCTGATCGAGTTCGCGCTGACAGCAGGGGTCTTCGCGTTCAGCTACGGTGCGAAGTATCTGGCGATCATGGTTGCGACCGTCGTGATCTATATCGTCTTCACGGTGCAGGCGAGCAACTGGCGCATTGCCATTCGCCGGGCCATGAACACCTCGGACAACGACGCCAGCACGAAGACGGTCGATTCGCTGCTCAATTTCGAGACGGTGAAGTATTTCAACAACGAGGAGATGGAGGCGACCCGTTTCGATTCCTCGATGGCAGGCTACGAAAGTGCCGCGACGCGCGTCGCGACCTCGCTCGGCTGGCTCAACATGGGCCAGACGGCGATCTTCGGCATCGGCATGGCGGCGATGATGGTGCTTTCCGCCTCGGCCGTGCAATCCGGGCAGCAGTCGATCGGCGACTTCGTGTTCATTAACGCGCTTCTGATGCAGCTTGCCGTGCCGCTCAACTTCATCGGCTCGGTCTATCGCGAGATCCGCCAGGGGCTCACCGACATCGAACAGATGTTCGATCTCCTCGAGGTCGAACCGGAAGTGAGCGACCGCGCCGACGCCCGACCGCTCGATGTCACCGAAGGGCGCATCCGCTTCGAGGACGTCCACTTCAACTACGACCCGACCCGCGGCATCCTGAAGGGCATCAGTTTCGAGGTCCCGCCGGGCGGAACGGTGGCCATCGTCGGGCCGTCGGGCGCCGGCAAGTCGACGATCTCGCGCCTGATCTTCCGCTTCTACGACGTCGGCAGCGGCCGGGTTACGATCGACGGGCAGGACGTGCGCGACATCACGCAGGAAAGCCTGCGCCAGGTCGTCGGCATGGTTCCGCAGGATACGGTGCTCTTCAACGACACGGTCGGCTACAACATCGCCTATGGCCGCCCTTCGGCAAGTCGCGCGGAGGTCGAGCAGGCGGCGGAGCTGGCGCAGGTGGCCGATTTCATCCGCATGCTGCCGGACGGGTTCGACACGATGGTCGGCGAGCGCGGGCTGAAGCTTTCGGGCGGCGAGAAGCAGCGGGTCGCCATCGCCCGCACTATCCTGAAGGCGCCGCCGATCCTGATCCTGGACGAGGCGACTTCCGCGCTCGACACGGCAACCGAGCAGGAGATCCAGGCCTCGCTCGATTACGTCTCGAAGGGGCGCACGACGCTCGTCATCGCGCATCGGTTGTCGACCGTCATCAACGCCGACGAGATCATCGTGCTCAAGGAAGGGTCGATCGCCGAACGCGGCACCCATGGCGAACTCATGCAATCCGACGGCCTCTACGCCGGGATGTGGCGCCGCCAGCTCGAGGCGAACAAGGCGGAGTCGCAACTGAGGAAGGCGCGGGAGGCGGATGGTCTTGAGGACGCGACCGACGAGCGGATGACGAAGGTTTCATCGTAAGTCTGAAGGATCGCGTTCGCTCGGTCCGCTTGGAACATCGCTTCCGCGCTGGCGGTCGGCCAGCGCGCCGTTGCCGCCCCTTGCTTTTCACGTTAGGCACACCCCCAACCGACCAACGGAACCCTGCGGCATGAGCATCACACGAAGCATTCGCAACAGCCTGGTGCCGATCCGGCGCGAGGGATGGCCCTTCATCGCCGCCTTCTTCGTCGTCGCGGTGCTCCTCGGCCTGCTGTGGCAGCCGCTTTTCTGGATCGGCCTGATCGCCACCGGCTGGTGCACCTTCTTCTTCCGCGATCCGCCACGGGTCACGCCGGTCGACCGGGACTTCGTCGTGAGCCCCGCCGATGGGCGCGTTTCGGCGATCGTGCACGGTCGCCCGCCCGCCGGGCTCGGCCTCGACGACGCGCCAATGATGCGCGTTTCGGTGTTCATGAACGTCTTCGATTGCCACGTGAACCGCATGCCGATGCGCGGGCGCATCGCTTCTGCGACCTATCGCAAGGGCAAGTTCGTCAACGCAGAACTCGACAAGGCGAGCGAGGACAACGAGCGCAACGCCCTCGTCATCGAAAGCGCGCACGGACCGATCGGCTGCGTGCAGATCGCCGGCCTCGTGGCGCGACGGATCGTGTGCTGGGGCAAGCCGGACGACACACTCGAAGCGGGCGAGCGCTTCGGTCTCATCCGCTTCGGCTCGCGCCTCGACGTCTACCTTCCGGCCGGCGCCACGCCACGTGTGGCCATCGGCCAGCGCGCCGTGGCGGGAGAAACCGTGCTTGCCGAATTCTCGGCCGCGAAGGACGCTGTCGTCGGGCGGACCGATTAGACGATGGCTCCTCGCAACCGGAAAGCAAAAGGAAGCCGGCTTTTGGAAACGCCATTTCCGCCGTTCGAGCCGAACGGGCCAGACAACACCGGCGGCCGCGGCCCGCGCCTTCGCGAGATCTCTCCGCGGCTGATGATCCCGAACCTCATCACCGTGCTCGCGATCTGTTCCGGACTGACCGGCGTGCGCATGGCTTTCGAGCAGCGTTTCGAGCTCGCCGTGGCGCTGGTGCTGCTCGCGGCGTTCCTCGATGGCATCGACGGGCGCGTGGCGCGGCTTCTCAAGGCGACGTCGAAGTTCGGCACGCAGATGGATTCGCTTGCCGATATCGTCAATTTTGGGATTGCGCCGTCGCTCGTGCTCTATTCGTTCCTGCTCGATCAGGCGCGTTCGCTCGGCTGGATCGCGGCGATGATGTACGCCGTCGCGGCGGGCCTTCGGCTGGCGCGCTTCAACGTCATGGCGGAACGCGAGATCAAGGCCGTCTGGCAGGCGGATTATTTCCTCGGCGTGCCGGCGCCGGCCGGCGCGATGCTCGTGCTGCTTCCGGTCTATCTCGGCTTCCTCGGCATTCCGCAGGGGCCGGTCTTCGCCTATCTCGCCTCGCTCTATACGGTGCTCGTCGGCTTCTGCCTCATCAGCCGGCTGCCCGTATGGTCGGGCAAGTCGCTCGGTGGGCGCATCCGGCGCGACCTCGTCCTGCCCGTTCTGCTTCTCCTCGTCCTCTACGTCGCCTTCCTGATGAGCTTTACCTGGGAGACGATGACACTGACGGCGCTCGCCTATCTCGGCTCGCTGCCCTTCAGCGCGCGCGCATGGGGGCGCCGCTACGGAGCGGAGGCGAGCGTGGAGATCGACCCGAACAGCCTGACGGAGACGACGGCGGAATAGGTGCGGCGCCGGTTCAATCCGGCGCGTGGTAGGAAAGCATGCGATCCTGCCGGAAGTCGTAGAGCAGGCCGGTCGTCGTCAGTTCCGGGCCGCATAGCGTGACGAGCTTCCGTGCGACGTCGCTCGGATGCGGCAGCGTCTCCGGATCCTCGCCCGGCATCGCCTGGGCGCGCATGCGGGTGCGCGTCGCGCCGGGGTTCACGTTGACGACCCTGAGCGGCAGGCGCTGGGTTTCCGCCGCCCACACGCGGCCGATGCATTCAACCGCAGCCTTCGAGGCGGCATACGCGCTCCAGAACGGCTTGCACGAATTGGCCACACCTGACGACAAGAGCAGCGCGCGTCCCTGATCGGACTTGGCAAGCAGCGGTTCGAGCGTGCGGATCATCCGCCATGTCGCCGTGACGTTGACGTTCATCACCTGCTCGAACACCTTCGCCTCGATATGGCCGACCGGCGAAATGACGCCGAGAATGCCGGCGTTCGCCACGAAGATGTCGAGCGTGCCCCATCGCTCGAAGATGGCCGCACCCAGCCGGTCGATCGCGTCCATGGCGGTCAGATCCATCGGCACAAGCGTCGCCGCACCGCCGGCCGCCTGGATTTCGTCGTCCAGCTCTTCCAGCCCGCCTGTCGTACGCGCGACGGCGACGACATGCGCACCCGCCTTCGCGAGTTCGAGCGCGGTGTGATAGCCGATGCCGCGCGAGGCGCCAGTGACGACGGCGATGCGGCCGTTCAGATCGGGCATGGGACGGCTCAACCGTTGTTGGCGAGAAGCGACAGCGTGCGAACGTTGTCCGTCGCGTCGAGATCGGTGAGTTCGGTCGGATAGTCGCCGGTAAAGCAGGCGTCGCAGAACTGGGGGCGAGCGTCGTCGCGCGCACTCTCGCCGACGGCGCGATAGAGCCCGTCCATAGAAAGGAAGGCCAGCGAATCGACGCGTATATAATCCGCCATCTCGGCGACCGACATGCGATGGGCGAGCAGCTTCGACGTCTCCGGCGTATCGACGCCGTAGAAGCACGAGGAGATCGTCGGCGGCGATGCGATGCGCATGTGCACCTCGGCCGCGCCCGCTTCCCGCATCATCTGCACGATCTTCTGCGAGGTCGTGCCGCGCACGATCGAATCGTCGACGAGAACGATGCGCTTGCCCTCGATCAGCGCCTTGTTGGCGTTGTGCTTGAGCTTGACGCCCATGTGGCGGATGGAATCCGTCGGCTGGATGAAGGTGCGCCCGACATAGTGGTTGCGGATGATGCCGAGTTCGAAGGGCAGCTTCGCCCCTTGCGAAAAGCCGATGGCCGCCGGCACGCCGGAATCGGGCACGGGAATGACGAGATCGGCCTCCACCGGAGCTTCGAGCGCCAGTTCCTCGCCGATCCTCTTGCGGGCGGCATAGACGTTACGCCCTTCGAGCACGGAGTCCGGACGCGCGAAATAGACGTATTCGAAGATGCAGAAACGCGGCGAGGGGCATTCGAACGGAAAGTGGCTTTCGACGCCCTTTGCGGTGATGACGACCACCTCGCCGGGGCGGATATCGCGCACGAAGCGCGCACCGATGATGTCGAGCGCGCAGGTCTCGGAAGCAAGGATGAACGCGCCGTCGAGATCGCCGAGGACGAGCGGGCGGATGCCCAGGGGATCGCGCGCACCGATCATCTTCTTCTGCGAGAGGCCGACGAAGGAATAGGCGCCCTCGAGCTGCTTCAGCCCGTCGATGAACTTGTCGGCGAGACGCTGCTTCTCGCTGGTCGCGACCAGATGGAGGATCGTCTCGGTGTCGGAGGTCGACGAGAAGATCGCGCCGCGCTTCTGCAGTGTGCGCTGAAGCGTGAGCGCGTTGGTGATGTTGCCGTTGTGGGCGATGGCGAAGCCGCCTCCGGCAAGCTCGGCGAAGAGCGGCTGGACGTTGCGGATGCCGTCGTCGCCGGTCGTCGAATAGCGCGTATGGCCGATCGCGCGATCGCCCCGCAGCCGTTCCATGACAGAGGATTTGGTGAAGGTGTCGCCGATCAGGCCGACGTGCCGCTCGGTGAAGAACTGGTGGCCGTCATAGGAAACGATGCCGGCCGCTTCCTGTCCGCGGTGCTGAAGCGCGTGCAGGCCGAGGGCGACGACAGCGGCGGCGTCCGGCTTGCCGAAGATGCCGAAAACGCCGCATTCGTCGTGAAATGCGTCGCCTTCGTCGCGAATGTCGTCGATCTCGGCCATTCGGGGACCTCTTGAGGATGCCTGCGGGAAAGCGCTGCCGTCACGGCGGCGCGAACGCGCGGGCCGGACGTCGCAGGGTACGACGGGTCGCGCGGTTGCCTGCCCGCTATGTAACACCGGAAGCGCACGTTTTAAACGGTACTGCGCCCGGCTTTCGGCCGTATGCACCGGTGTTACTGCGCGTCGGTATTGTCGTCCGGCGTGTCCGGGCTGTCGTCGTCCTTGCCGCGCAGCGTGTCCATCAGCTTGGTGTCCGCATGCCTCGGCAGCGCGTTTTCGAGCCGTTGCCCGAGCGAATCGATCATCGGCTTCGTCTTCGCTTCCGCGACCCAGTCCGGCTGCTGCTTCGGAACGAGCCAGTTGAAGAACATCATCGCCACGACGATGAGGAGCAGGCCGCGCAGGGCGCCGAAGACGAAGCCGAGCACACGGTCGAGCGGGCCGATCCGGCTGTCGATGACGAAATCGGCGATCTTCATGGTGATCAGCGAGACGACGACGAGCACGACGATGAAGATGATCGCGGCGGACCCGATCATCGCGATCGGCGGGCTCTGCGTGTAGCGGCTCGCGAGCGGGGTGAGGTCGGGATAGAAGAAATACGCCGCAGCGGCCGCGAGCACCCAGGAGACGACCGAGAGCACCTCGCGGGAGAAGCCGCGAACCATGGCGAGGACCGCCGAGAACAGCATGACGGCGATGACGATTCCATCGAGGATCGTGATGGGCATTGTGGCTATTTCGTCTCCGATGGTCGGTCCGATCGCAACGCGCCGGCAATCAGCGTCCTTCTCACTCGTCTTCGCCGGAGGCAAGGCCCGCGGAACCGGCGATCCGCGCGACGAGGTCGGGCAGGGTTTCGATTTCCGTCCATGAACCGGCGCGCTCGCCCGGAAGATCGGCCGTGCGCGAAGGCAGGACGGCTTGCTGAAACCCCAGTTTTTCCGCCTCTTTCAACCTTTGCGCCGTGTGCGCGACCGGCCGCACGGCCCCCGACAGGCTGACTTCGCCGAAATAAACGCATTCCGCAGGCAGGGCAAGGCCGGCCAGCGACGAAACGAGCGCGGCCGCAATCGCGAGGTCGGCGGCCGGTTCGGTAATGCGATAGCCGCCGGCGATGTTGAGATAGACGTCGTGCTGGGCGAGCCGTACGCCGCAATGCGCCTCGAGCACGGCGAGGATCATCGAAAGGCGGGCCGAATCCCAGCCGACGACGGCGCGGCGCGGCGTGCCGAGCGTCGAGGGTGCGACAAGCGCCTGCACCTCGACGAGAACCGGGCGCGTTCCCTCCATGCCCGCGAAGACCGCGGCGCCGGGCGACTTTTCGTTGCGCTCGCCGAGAAAGAGTTCGGAAGGGTTTGCGACCTCCCGCAGGCCGAGATCCGACATCTCGAAGACGCCGATCTCGTCGGTCGGGCCGAAGCGGTTCTTGACGGTGCGCAGAATACGGTAGTGATGGCCACGGTCGCCTTCGAAATAAAGGACCGCGTCGACCATGTGTTCCACAACGCGCGGACCGGCGATCTGACCTTCCTTGGTCACGTGGCCGACGAGCACGACCGTCGCGCCGGTCTGCTTGGCGAAGCGGATCATGGCCTGGGCGCCCATGCGCACTTGCGTAACGGTGCCGGGCGCCGATTCGGCGAGGTCGCTCCACAGCGTCTGCACCGAATCGACGATAACGAGATCCGGGCGAGGGCCTTCGGCAAGCGTCGCGAGAATGTCCTCGACGTTCGTCTCGGCGGCGAGCATGACGTCCGTATCGGCCGCGTTCAGGCGTTGCGCGCGCAAACGCACCTGCGCGACCGCCTCCTCGCCGGAGACGTAGATCACCCGGCATCCACCACGCGCAAGCGCTGCGGCCGCCTGCATGAGAACCGTCGACTTGCCGATGCCCGGATCGCCGCCGACGAGGATCGCCGAACCGCGCACGAAGCCGCCGCCCGTGACGCGGTCCAGTTCGCCGATGCCTGTGCCGATGCGCGGTGCATCCTCGATTTCGCCGGACAGCGAGGTGAGGGCGACGGCGCGGCCCTTCTTCGGCGTCTTGCCCGGCCCGCCGCCGATGCCGGACGTCGGATCGTCCTCGACGATCGTGTTCCATGCGCCGCAGGCATCGCACTTGCCCGCCCAGCGCGTATAGACGGCGCCGCAGTTCTGGCAGACGAAACGGGTGCGCGACTTGACCATCCATCCTGCCTATCCGATTCGCCACCGCGATGCGCGCGGCTTTGCCGAAAGGTCGCCGACGACGAGGACGGCGGAACGGGTTCGATTTGTACAATGTGAACTCAGGGGGGAACCCTTGCCACCTTTTTGCTGTTTTTAACGAAACCTTCCGCAATCCGGACGCCGACGCGTGTGTCCCAACGGCTTGCAAACAACGATAAAACGAGAGGGGCAGTACATGTCGGACGACAAGGCGAAAAACCGTTCGAACGTGGAGTCGGTAGACGACGTCACGATTTCCGATCCGAGCAGGCTGAAGAAGACCGTCGCCGGCACGGCGATCGGCAACTTCACCGAATGGTACGATTTCGGCGTCTACAGCTACATCATTCCGATCATCAGCGCGGTCTTCTTCTCCGATTCGTCGCTCGCCGGGCTTGCCTCCTTCGCAGGTCTTGCCGTCTCGTTCCTCGTGCGTCCGATCGGTGGCATCTTCTGGGGGTTCCTCGGTGACCGCATAGGCCGGCAAGGCGTGCTCGCCATCACCGTGCTGATGATGGCAGGCGGCACGTTCGGCCTCGGCGTGCTGCCGGGCTATGCGGCGATCGGTATTGCGGCGCCGATCCTTCTCTTCGTGCTGCGCGCCGTCCAGGGCTTTTCGACCGGCGGCGAATATGTCGGCGCGATGACCTTCCTCACCGAACACGCGCCGGACCGCCAGCGCGGGCACCTGTGCTCGTTCCTGCCGGTGGGCACGCTCGCCGGCTACATCTGCGGCGCGGTCTTCGTCATCGTCCTTCAGGAAACGCTTTCCCACGAGCAGATGATCTCCTGGGGCTGGCGGCTGCCGTTCTTCCTCGCCCTGCCGCTCGGCATCGTCGGCCTCTACCTGCGTATGAAGCTCGAGGAATCGCCCGCCTACGAGAAGCAGGACGACGACGAAAAGATGGACGAACGCAGTTCGGTCCAGCAGGTCAAGGAGACGATCGCCAGCCAGTGGAAGCCGATCCTCGTGTGCATCGGCCTCGTCCTCAGCTTCAACGTCACGAACTACATGCTGACGGGCTACCTGCCGACCTACATGTCGGAACAGCTGGACATCGCGTCGAACCCGGCCCTCATCATCATCGTGATCGTGATGGCGATCATCCTCGTCATCGTCACCTTCCTCGGGCTCCTCAGCGACAAGATCGGCCGCAAGCCGATCATGATGACGGGATCGATCCTGCTGGTCGTCGCCTCCGTGCCGCTGTTCTACCTGATCCGTGGCGGCGACTACACGTCGGTCTTCCTCGGCACGCTGCCGATCGGGCTGATGCTCGTATGCTTCATGAGCACCGAGCCGTCATCGCTGCCGACGCTCTTTCCGACCAGCATGCGCTACGGCGCGACCTCGGTCGGCTACAACCTGTCGGTCTCGCTCTTCGGCGGCACGACGCCGTTGATCGCCGCGGCACTCGTGAAGTGGACGGGCAATCTCATGATGCCGGCCTACATCCTCGTCTTCGCCGGCGTCGTCGGTGTCGTGTCGATCTATTTCATGCGCGAGCCCGCCGGCAAATCGCTGAAAGGCTCGTCGCCGACGGTCGCGAACGAAGAAGAGGCGCGCCGTCTGGCGGCCAAATAGCCGGACGATGCTTCCGGCCCGTCCGTAAAACGCGGGCCGGAAGGGCAGGCGAACTTCGCTCCACCAGACGCCAAAGGGAGTTCGATACGTGATCGAAAACCGGTTCAAGACGGCGCTTGCAGCGGGCGATCGGCAGATCGGCCTTTGGGTCGCGGCCGGCGACCCCTATGTGGCGTCGCTGATCGGCCATGCCGGTTTCGACTGGCTGGTGATCGACGGGGAGCATGGGCCGAACGATTTGCGCAGCATCCTCGCGCAGCTCCAGGCGCTCGAATCCTCCCCGTCGGCGGTCGTCGTCCGCCCGCCCATGGGCGAGGCGTGGATGATCAAGCAGTTGCTCGACATCGGCGCTGAAACGCTTCTTGTGCCGATGGTCGAAACCGCCGAACAGGCCGCCGAACTGGTACGTGCCGTCCGATATCCGCCCGTCGGCAAGCGCGGCGTGGGGGCGGGGATCGCCCGTGCCTCGCGCTTTTCCACCGTCAGGAATTATGTGCAGCAGGCCAACGAGAATGTCTGTCTGCTGGTCCAGGCCGAAAGTCGGAAAGCGATGGACAATCTCAGTGCGATTGCCTCGACCGAAGGGGTGGATGGCGTCTTCATCGGTCCCTCCGATCTCGGCGCCGACATGGGTGTGACGGACGGTATCGCCGACACGCAGTTCCAGCGGCTCATCGAACGCGGGATCGAGACGATCCAGGCTTCGGGAAAGCCGGCCGGCATCCTGACCTTCAACGAGGCGCTGAACCACCGCTATCTCGAGCTTGGAGCGACCTTCGTCGCCGTCGGCGCCGACATCGCGCTCTTCACCTCGGCCCTTGCCGATCTTCGCGGTCGATATCCGGTGACGTCAAAGAAGTGAAGCCAGGCGATCAAGGCGCCCAGTCGACGTCGCTGCGGTTCCAGAACCGGTTCGGATTATCCTCGTCCGTTCCGCGGACGTGGCGCGTGCGGAGGCACGGCGTGACGAAGACGACCGGTTCTTCGTAAGGGTGGGCGGCGTAGATCGCATGCAGCACGCCCTTCGCCAATGGGGCGTCGCTTGCGAGGAAGAACGATAGCTCGACGCATTCGACCTCGACCGTATCGGGCGTCGCGGCGTTGTGACCGGTCCCGAGCGAGCGGAAACGCTGCGTGCCGGAACGCGTCGTGAAGCTCACGCGGTCGTAATCGCCCCACGAAAGCGCCGCCTCGGCGACGACCGCGTCGCGAATGTCGCGTTCATGCGCTTCGGGCACCTGAACGACGATCCGCAGACCCGCTTCGCATCCGAAGCGTTCGGTTTCCAGTTCGTTCTCGTCCATTGTCGCCTCGTGATTATCCGGTCGGTTCGGGAGGACGTCCCGTCATGACGCGTCGATGGTAGCGCTGCGACAGGCCGGTCAGAAGCTCGTAGCCGATCGTGCCGGCCGCGCGGGCGACGTCGTCGAGCGCGACGTGCGCGCCGAAGAATTCGATGTGTTCTCCCGCCCGCGGCGGCGTCACGCAATCGGTCACGTCGAAGATCGTGAGATCCATGGTCACCCGCCCGACGAGCGGCACATGCGTGTCGTTCACGAAGCCGCGGGTGCCCTGCGGAACTGCCTCGCGCAGCGGCACGCCCGAACCGGAGGCCGCACGCACAAAGCCGTCGGCATAGCCGAGCGAGCACGTCGCGAGCAGGCTGTCGCGTTCGAGCGTCCACGTCGCGCCGTAACTCACCGTCTCGCCCGCTTTCGCATGGCGCAGCGAGGTGATGCGGCCTTCGAGCGTCACGACGGGCCGCATCGGATTGGCGATGGTCTCGACGGCTTCGCCGCCATAGAGCGCGATGCCGGGCCGCGTCAGGTCGAAGTGGTAGGCTGGGCCGTTCAGCACACCGCCCGAGTTCGCCATGCTCGCTTCGATGCCGGCGAAGGCTTCGCGGACCGTGCGGAAGGCTGCGAGCTGCTCGGCGTTCTTCGGGTTGTCTGGATCGTCCGCGCAGGCGAGATGGGTCATGACCATCGTCGGCTTCGGCGCCTCGCCGGCGCGCATGGCGTCGGCATAGGCAAGCGCCTCGGCCGGCGAAAGCCCGGCACGGTTCATGCCGGTATCGACCTGGATCGCGAAGGCAGGCGGGTTCGTGCGATCGGTTTCCGCGCACCATGCTTCGATATCCGCACGGCAGCCGGCAACGGGAATGAGATCGCCGGCGCGATAAAGCGCGGCACTGCCTGCGAAGAAGCCGTTGAGCACGAAGATGCGTGCGTCGGGGGCGGCGGCGCGCACCCGCAAGCCTTCGTCCGCCATCGCCACGAAGAAGGTGCGACATCCTTCCGCGACGAGAGCCGGAACGGCGTTGGCGATGCCGATCCCGTAGGCGTCGGCCTTGACGACGGCCGCCGTCTCGGCGCCGGGAGCACGGTCGGCGAGCATGCGCCAATTCGCGCGTAGTGCCGAAAGATCGACCGTCAGGCGAGCGCCGGCGGCCGCCTCGAATGCTTCGCGCGGCAGATCGGGGAAGCCGGATGCCCTCATGCGAACCGCCCGGATGGTCTCCAGCGTTCAGTCATGGCCATATTGGCCGTAGGACGGATCGGCGAGGTCGGAGAAGCGCGTGAAGTCAGCCTGGAAGCCGAGCCGCACGGTGCCCGTCGGGCCATGGCGCTGCTTGGCGATGATGACGTCGGCCGCGCCGCGCACCTTTTCCATCCTCAGCTTCCACTCCTCGTATTTCGGGTCGAACTCGTCGCGCGGTTCCTCGTTCTTGACGTAGTATTCCTCGCGGAACACGAACATCACGACGTCGGCGTCCTGCTCGATCGAACCCGATTCGCGAAGGTCGGAAAGCTGCGGACGCTTGTCCTCGCGGCTCTCGACCTGACGGGAAAGCTGGGACAGCGCGATGATCGGCACGTTCAGTTCCTTGCCGAGTGCCTTGAGGCCGGTGGTGATCTCGGTCACTTCCTGCACGCGGTTCTCGCCGGATTTCTTCGAACCGGTCATCAGCTGTACGTAGTCGACGACGATCACGTCGAGGCCGCGCTGGCGCTTCAGCCGGCGCGCGCGGGCGGAAAGCTGGGCGATCGAGATGCCGCCCGTCTGGTCGATGTATAGCGGGATTTTCTGCATCATCTGCGAGCAGCCGACCAGCTTCTCGAAGTCCGGCTCGGTGATTTCGCCGCGCCGGATCTTCGAGGACGAAATCTCTGTCTGTTCGGAAATGATGCGCGTCGCGAGCTGTTCCGACGACATTTCCAGCGAATAGAAGCCGACCACGCCGCCGTTTTTCGCCTTCGTCGATCCATCCGCCTGCGTTTCGGGCTCGAAGGCGGCGGCGATGTTGAAGGCGATGTTGGTGGCGAGCGACGTCTTGCCCATGCCGGGACGGCCGGCGAGGATGATGAGGTCGGAGGACTGCAACCCGCCCATGCGCGCATCGAGCGAATGGATGCCGGTCGAGATGCCGGAAAGGTGTCCATCGCGCTGATAGGCAGCACCCGCCATGTCGATCGCCAGCGCCACGGCGTCGGTGAAGGACTGGAAGCCACCATCGTAGCGGCCGGTTTCGGCAAGCTCGAAGAGGCTGCGCTCGGCATCCTCGATCTGCGCCTGCGGGGGCGCGTCGAGCGGTGAATCGTAGGCGACGTTGACCATGTCCTCGCCGATGGTGATCAGCGAACGGCGAAGCGCGAGGTCGTAGATCGCGCGACCGTAATCCTCCGCGTTGATGATGGTGACCGCCTCGCTCGCGAGCCGCGCGAGGTACTGCGCCATCGTCATCTCGCCGACCTTCTCTTCGACCGGCAGGAAAGTCTTGATCGTAACGGGATTGGCCGTCTTGCCCATGCGGATGATGTCGCCGGCGACCTCGAAGATCTTCCGGTGCAGGGGCTCGTAGAAATGGGTGGGCTTCAGGAAGTCCGAGACGCGGTAGAACGCCTCGTTGTTGACGAGCATCGCGCCGAGCAGGGCCTGTTCGGCCTCGATGTTGCTCGGTGCCTCGCGATAGCTGGCACCCGTATTGTCGCTGGCGAGCGTGAGCTTCTGTGCGGCTTCGTTCATGGCGGGCGAGCGATCCCTTCGCGTGGATGCCGGAGCGGATACGGCCGGTTCCGTGCTACGCCGCCGGTAGGGCGAAGCATAGCACGTTTTCCTCGAACACGCCCGTCATCCGCGTTGTCCACGCACTCCACAGCCGCGAAGGTCACACCCTTCGCCGAAAGACGGCGAGGGGTGTGACAAGCCTTGACCGGAGGCCGGTTTTACCGCTTGCGACTCAGGAGCCGGTGGCGCGCATCGGCTCCGTCGGCTGCTTGTTGTCCTGCTTCTGTTCCGTTTCCACCCTGGCGCTCGCACTTTCGTTCCGCGAGTCGAGCGTCTTCAGGCGCGCCTCTTCCTCGTAGATGTAATCGCGCGTGACCGGCACCGAATCGACGCGGTGGCCGAGCTGGATCTGGAAGACGACGAGCCCCTGCCAGCGGAAGGCGCTTTCCGATGCGGCGAGGTAGAATTCCCACATCCGGCAGAACCGCTCGTCGTAGAGCGCCTTCGCCTCGTCCCAATGCTCGACGAACCGCGCGCGCCATGCCTTCAGCGTTTCGGCGTAGTGCAGGCGAAGCATCTCGATATCGGTGACGACGAGGCCCGCCCGCTCGATATGCGGCATGATCTCGGAGAGCGAGGGAATGTAGCCGCCCGGGAAGATGTGCTTCTCGATGAAGGCGTTGGTCGGCGAGGGGCCGTCGGCCTGGCCGATCGTGTGCAGGAGCATCACGCCGTTCTCGTCAAGAAGCTTGGCGGACTTGTCGAAGAACTCGGCGTAGTTCTTGCGCCCGACATGCTCGAACATGCCGACGGAGACGATCCGGTCGAAGGTCCGCTCGAGCGCGCGGTAGTCCTTGAGAAGGAAGTCCGCGTGATCGGCGATGCCTTCTTCCCTGGCGCGCCGGTTGGCGATGCCGTGCTGCTCGGTGGAAAGCGTGACACCCGTCACGTCCGCGCGGCAGTGGCGGGCGAGGTAGAGCCCCATGCCGCCCCAGCCGCAGCCGATGTCGAGCGTCGTCAGCTCTTCGCGATCCATCCGCATCTTGGCCGCGATATGCCGCTTCTTGGCGAGCTGTGCCTCTTCGAGATCGGTTTCCGGTGTCGGAAAGTAGGCGCAGGAATACTGCTTGTCCCGGTCGAGAAAGAGATCGTACATCTCGCCGGACAGGTCGTAATGCGCCTCGACGTTGGCGCGCGAGCGCAACAGGTCGTTGCCCTTGGCGGCAAGTGCCATGCCGCGCCGCGCCTGGTCGATGACCTTGAGCCACATTCTGGAGCGGCCGACGCCGCCGCCCGAATTGGAAAAGACCGTATGCAGGAAATCGTAGATGGTGCCGTTTTCCAGGACGAGTTCCCCGTCCATGTAGCACTCGCCGATCTTCAGCGTCGGATCGAGGAAGGCGGACCGTTCGGCCGCGCGGGAGGTGAAGCGGATATGGACCGGCGTACCGGTGCCGTCACCGAAGTGGCTCACCTCGCCGTTCCAGGAAGTAATGGTCAGGTCGCCTGATTTCACAGTATCGGCGATGAATTTTCGGAATATGGGATGCATGACGTCTACTCGAACTCACGACAATGGGCGATCGGCGGCAATCATTGCGCTCGAGGCGCGGCACCGCAAGAGGCGCGCGCGGGGGGCGCCTGAACCCGTCGGTCAGGTCGTGAGCCGGGATACTACCGTCGTCCCGTCAACGGAAGTCCTTCGTGGCGAAAAAGTGAGCGCCCGTCGAAAACGGGCACTCGAAGGGCGTTTTTATGCAACGCCGTATGTCGGTTGAGCCAACGCGTCAGACGTCGGAAGACGTCGTCTGCGTATCGTCTTCCCCTTCGGCCGTTTCCTCTTCGGACAGGGTGTCTGGAGAAACGCCATCGTCGAAGAGTTCATCGGCGTCAAGCTCTTCTTCTTCCTCTTCCTCGTCGCTTCCGTAGATCGCATCGGCGGAGGAGAGATCCTCGCCGCGAGCCTGGCGCTCGGCTTCGTCGGCCGAACGGGCGACGTTGAACTCGACGGAAACCTCGACCTCGGGGTGGAGAAGAAGCGGAATCGAGTGCAGGCCGATTTCCTTGATCGGATTGTTGAGTTCGACCTGATTGCGGCCGACCGTGAAGCCTTCTTCGGCCAGGACCGCCACGACGTCGCGATTGGCGACCGAGCCGTAGAGCTGGCCGGTCTCGCCGGCTGCGCGAACGACGACGAAGGACTTGCCGTTCAGCTTTTCGGCGACGGCCTCGGCTTCCGTGCGGCGTTCGAGATTGCGTGCCTCGAGGGTCGCGCGCTCGGATTCGAAGCGTGTCTTGTTGGCCTCGTTCGCACGAAGGGCCTTGCCCTGCGGGAGCAGGAAGTTGCGCGCGTAGCCGTTGCGCACGCTGACGGTCTGGCCCATCTGGCCGAGCTTGGGAATGCGTTCGAGAAGAATGACGTCCATCGTCTTTTTCCTTTCCTTGGAGGTAGTGCGTTTGGTTTCGGTTCGTTTCAGGTGCGATCCCGCTGCCGGCCCGGAATGGCGCCCGCCGATTCGGCAAGGCCCGCAACGAGAAAGAAGATGATCGGCACGGTGAAGAGGATCACCGCGACATAGGCGAAGCACAGGACGGCCATGCGCCATGGCTTGCCGCGCGTGCGATCGTGCATGACGGCGAAGCCCGAGAGCACGAAGCCCGTGCCGAAAGCGCCGCAGATCGCCGAGCCGATCAGTTCCGGAATGCCGCCGACGAAGAGCAGGACGAGACCGAGAAGCATCGCGCCGAGACCCGCGCGCGGCATGCGCAGGGCACGCGGAACGTCGTCGCGCGGCCGCTTCGCCCGGCCGGAAGCACGAACGACCGCCGCCGCCACGTAGAGCGAAAAGAACAGGATCAGGACCCAGGCGCCGCCCTGCACGGCGGGCAGCAGCTTGGCGAGCAGGTCCTTCATCTGCGCCGTCGTCGCGGCGTCCGGATGGTAGGTCGGGTCCTGCTGCTGCATGACGCGGACGAAGGCATCGACGACCGGTCCGATGACGTCCTTGCCGTAGCCGACGACGAAGCCGAGAACGACCAGCCCGAGCGTGACGAGGCCGCAAAGGTGCAACAGGATCCGCGAAAGCGGATACCACGCGAGCTCGCCGCTCGTGCCGCCGACCTCTTCGGCCGGTCGCGCGAGGTTGGCGAGGTAGCCGATCCAGGCTGCCGGCAGCAGGCTCGTCACCAGGATGCTGAGTGCGGCCAGCGGCTGCAACAGGACCGCGATCGACAGGCCGGCGACGACGACGGCGACGAGCGCGGCCGCGTTGCCCCAGCCGAGCGAGGCGATCAGCAGCGGCAGCGTCATGCTGGCGGTGAGAAAGAACGAGGCGGAGGAGGGCGTGCCGGCGCTCAGCGACAGAAGCGCCGTCGCGATGCCGGCCAGAAGGCCGATCAGCAAGGATTGCCGGTCGATCTTGGTCAAAGCGCTGTCCTGCCGTTTAAGCAGTTAGGGGCGCGATGGATCCTGAGAGGATCCACGGTCCCAACTCGGGTTTTCGAAAGGGCCTGTCCGCGCCCGTCGCGGTCGGCCTGAATGGTGCGGACGGCTCTTCGCCGTCCGCGTCGTCGTTTCTTACTTCACCGCGTAGGGAAGAAGGCCGAGCTCACGGGCGCGCTTGATGGCGCGGGCGAGTTCACGCTGCTTCTTCTGGCTGACGGCGGTGATGCGCGACGGCACGATCTTGCCGCGCTCGGAAACGTAGCGCTGAAGAAGGCGCACGTCCTTGTAGTCGATCCGCGGCGCGTTGGCACCGGAGAAGGGGCAGGTCTTGCGCCGGCGATGGAACGGGCGGCGCGTGGGGATCTGGTTGATGTCGACCATTATCGGTTGCTCCTGATCTTCTTGCCTTAGCGCCGGGGGCCGCCGGCACCACCGCGTCCGCGGTCGCCGCGGCGATCGTCACGATCGCGCTTCTGCATCATCGCGGAAGGGCCTTCCTCGTGCTCGTCGACGCGGATCGTCATGAAGCGCAGGATGTCCTCGTTGTACCGCATCTGGCGCTCCATCTCCTTGACGGCCGGTGCCGGCGCGTCGAGGTCCATGAGGACGTAATAGGCCTTGCGGTTCTTCTTGATGCGGTAGGCGAGGGACTTCAGGCCCCAGTTCTCGACGCGACCGACGGAACCGCCGCCGCTTTCGATCACGCCGCGGAACTGCTCGACGAGCGCTTCGGCCTGCTGGCCGGAAACGTCCTGACGGGCAAGGAATACGTGTTCGTATAAAGCCATGTGGCTCGTTACCTTTCTTGCTTCTCTTCATGCCCGGCGATCGGCGGCTAAGCCTCAACGACTTCTCAAGGAGGGCCGGCATGGCCCGCGCAAGAAAGACGTTGGATCGAGACGGTCGAGAGCGGAGACACGGGAGGCTAGGGCGCTCGTCGCCCGAGACGGCACCGCCAAAGCGGCCGCCGGCCCTCCGTTCAGCCCCCAGCCAGATGACCGGGCGTTCGAACAGGCGCCATGTACGGGCTTTTGGAACGAAGCGCAAGGGCAGGACGCCGGCGCGCGCCCCGATTCAAAGCAGCATCGCGACGTAGGCTGCATAACCGGCAAGCATGACGAGGCCGAGGACGCGACCGAATCGCCCGCCGAGTGCGAGCGCCAGCCCGAGGAGAACCGCGAGCCCGGTCATGACCGGCACGTCGAACCGGGCGATGTCGGCGGAAACGTCGACGGGGTGGATCGCCGCGGTCAGGCCGAGCGTGGCGAGAATATTGAAGAGGTTCGAGCCGATCACGTTGCCGAGGACGACTGCGCCCTGGCGGCGCATTGCAGCCGAGATCGCCGCGGCGATCTCCGGCAGGCTGGTGCCGACGGCGACGACCGTCAGGCCGATGGTCGCCTCCGAAAGCCCGGCGTCGCGGGCGAGCCGGACGGCGGAACCGACGAGAAGTTCCGCGCCGACGAAAAGCGCGGCGAACCCGCCGAGGAGCAGAAGCCCCTCGACCCATCCCGACAGTCGGGTCGCCGCTTCCTCGTCCGGTTCGACCTCCTTCGCCCGGTCGATCAGCATCGCGGCGGCGAGGTAGACGACGAGCGAGACGAAGAGGACGAGACCGGCCACCCGGCCGATCCCTCCGCTCCAGCCGAGCAGCAGGAGCGCGACGCAGGCCGCGACCATGACGCCGGTATCGCGCAGAAGGCTCGTGCCCCGGGCGACGATCGGCGAGAGCACGGCCGCGACGCCGACGACGAGCAGAATGTTGGCGATGTTGGAGCCGACGATGTTGCCGACGGCGATATCCGGCGAGCCGCGCAACGCCGCCTGCAGGCAGACCAGGAATTCGGGCAGCGACGTGCCGAAGCCGATGACGGTCATTCCGACGAGGAGGGGCGGCATGCCGAGGCGGTTTGCGAACGAAACCGCGCCACGCACCAGCCCTTCGCCTCCGGCGAACAGCAGCACGAGCCCGGCGGCGAGCAGGAGGAGGTCGCTCGTCAAGATTGCCTTTCTTCTCGCTCGAGATGCCGGTCGCACGTCCCTCCGCGGGGCGCCGGTCGCACCCGGCGCATTTGGGGGGTGCCGCAGCATCTTCAAGATGCAATCTCCGGTCCGGCGCCTACTTGACTCCGTTACGGCGAGCGTGAACACACGAGCGCTCAACGATACCGATGGCGCAGGACGCGGGACGACACGGATGACACATGCTTTCACCTTTCCCGGGCAGGGCAGCCAGGCCGTCGGCATGGGCCGCGATCTCGCGGAAGCCTTTCCGGAAGCGCGTGCCGTCTTCGACGAGGTCGATTCCGCGCTCGGCCAGAAACTCTCAGCGATCATGTGGGAGGGACCGGAGGAAGAGCTGACGCTGACGGCGAACGCCCAGCCGGCACTGATGAGCGTCTCGATGGCCGCGATGCGGGTGCTCGAAAGCCGCGGTCTCGACCTCAAGGAACACGTCGCCTGCGTCGCCGGCCATTCGCTCGGCGAATATTCCGCACTCTGCGCGGCCGGCATGCTGACGCTCGCCGATACGGCACGTCTCCTTCGCATCCGTGGCAACGCCATGCAGGATGCGGTGCCGGTCGGCGAGGGCGCGATGGCCGCGATCATCGGGCTGACCGTCGACGTGGTCGAGGACGTGTGCCGCGAAGCGGGCGAGAACGGCGTCTGCGAAATCGCCAACGACAATGGCGGTGGGCAGTTCGTGGTTTCCGGCCATGCCGGGGCGATCGATCGTGCGACGGCGGTCGCCGAAGGCAAGGGCGCGCGGCGCGCGATCAAGCTGCCGGTCTCCGCGCCGTTCCACTCCACGCTGATGGAACCGGCGGCGACCATCATGCGAACGGCGATCGCCGAGGTCGAGATCGGCCCCTTGAGCGTGCCGGTCGTCGCGAACGTCACGGCCGAGCCGGTCGACCAGTCGGTGGAAGAGAGCAACCGCCTGGTCGAACAGGTGACCGGTCGCGTGCGCTGGCGCGAAACGATCGAATGGATGGCGGCGAACGGCGTCGACACGGTGCACGAGATCGGCACCGGCAAGGTGCTGACCGGGCTCGTCCGGCGGATCGACCGCTCGCTCGCGGGCATGGCGCTGAACACGCCCGCCGATCTTGAAAAGACGCTCGAAGCGCTCGGTCTCTGAAGGCAGGGGCGATCGCCGGAGGTGCCTTTCGGACATCGCATCGAAGCGGTGAACCGAGACGATCCGGCGCGCAAACGTCGAGAGCGTGAAACATACTGGATGATCGGGATGACAAGGAGCGCCGATGTTTGATCTTGAAGGGCGCAAGGCCCTCGTAACGGGTGCGAGCGGTGGTATCGGCGAGGCGATCGCCCGCATGCTTCACAAGGGCGGCGCGACGGTCGGCCTGCACGGTACGCGTCGCGAGAAGCTCGATGCGCTCGCCGAGGATCTCGGCGAGCGGACACTGGTGCTGCCGGCGGACCTTTCCGAGCGGCCGGCGGTGGACCGCCTCGCCGAAACCGCCGAGAGCGAACTCGGCGGCGTCGACCTCTTGGTCAACAATGCCGGCGTGACGCGCGACGGCCTCTTCGTGCGCATGGAGGACGCCGCCTGGGATGCCGTGCTCGAGGTCGATCTGACGTCGGTCTTCCGGCTGACCCGGGCGCTTGCGCATCCGATGATGCGCCGGCGCTTCGGGCGCATCGTCAACATCAGTTCCATCGTCGGGGTGACGGGCAATCCCGGCCAGGCGAACTATTGCGCGGCGAAGGCGGGCCTCATCGGCTTTTCCAAGTCGCTCGCCCAGGAGATCGCCACGCGCAACGTGACGGTCAACTGCGTGGCACCCGGCTTCATCGAATCGGCGATGACGGACAAGCTGAACGAAAAGCAGCGCGGCCGGATCATGGGCGCGATCCCCATGGGCCGCATGGGCACGGGCGACGAGGTCGCTTCCGCCGTTGCCTATCTCGCTTCGCGCGAGGCAGGCTACGTGACGGGCCAGACCATCCACGTGAACGGCGGTATGGCAATGATCTGAGCGCACGCGAACATGAAAACAGCAATGGCGCTCGTACCTTGCCGCGCGGTTCTTCATGGAGCCGTGCAATTCGCGCACAGCAGGCGGGCAAGCAGCCCGCAACCGTTGAAAAATACGGCGCGAAGCTTGATTAGGGGGTACGATGCCGCTAACGAGGCACGAGTCAAATTCAAGAGGTCGAGGAACCCGACATGAGCGAGAGCATCGCAGACCGCGTTAAGAAGATTGTCGTCGAACATTTGGGCGTCGATGCCGACAAGGTTGTCGAAAGCGCCA
Organism: Pararhizobium mangrovi; assembly: GCF_006516965.1. GTDB lineage: Bacteria > Pseudomonadota > Alphaproteobacteria > Rhizobiales > Rhizobiaceae > Pararhizobium_B > Pararhizobium_B mangrovi. The sequence goes on from NZ_VHLH01000002.1 coordinate 139,526, forward strand.
GCTTCATCGACGATCTCGGCGCCGATTCGCTCGATACCGTCGAACTCGTCATGGCATTCGAGGAAGAGTTCGGCGTCGAAATTCCCGACGACGCGGCCGACACCATCCTGACGGTTGGCGACGCCATCAAGTACATCGAGAAGCAGCAGGCCTGAGCCAGCGACCCGCTAGGGGGCGGCTTGCTGCCAGGGGACGGGCGCAAGCCGCTCGCAGACGGTTTCGGTCAAGGTTCGGGATATGTCGATGAGGCGTGTGGTCATCACGGGCCTGGGCGCGGTCACGCCGCTGGCAAGCGATGTGGAAACGACCTGGTCACGGCTGATCGAAGGGCGTAACGCGGCCAGAAAGGTCGACGAGTTCGAGGTCGAGGATCTGCCTGCCAAGATCGCCTGCCGGATTCCGGTAGGCGACGGGTCGGGCGGTACCTACAACCCCGACGCCTGGATGGAGCCCAAGGAACAGCGCAAGGTCGACCCGTTCATCGTCTATGCGATGGCGGCCGCCGACCAGGCGCTGATCGATGCCGGCTGGAAGCCGAAATCCGAGGCGGATCAGACCGCGACCGGTGTCCTCATCGGTTCCGGTATCGGCGGGCTCGAAGGCATCGTCGACGCGGGACATACGTTGCGCGATCGCGGGCCGCGGCGGATTTCGCCCTTCTTCATCCCCGGCCGCCTCATCAATCTCGCTTCCGGACAGGTTTCGATCCGCCACGGTTTGCGCGGGCCGAACCATTCCGTCGTCACCGCCTGTTCCACCGGCGCGCACGCCATCGGCGATGCCAGCCGGCTGATCGGGCTCGGCGATGCCGACGTGATGGTGGCCGGCGGTACCGAATCGCCGATCTGCCGGATCGCGCTGGCAGGCTTCGCCGCCTGCAAGGCGCTCTCCATCAGCCGCAACGACGATCCGCAGGCCGCCTCGCGGCCCTACGATCGCGAGCGTGACGGTTTCGTCATGGGCGAGGGGGCGGGCATCGTCGTTCTCGAAGAACTCGAGCACGCGAAGGCGCGCGGCGCACGGATCTACGCGGAAGTCGTCGGTTACGGTCTTTCCGGCGATGCCTTCCACATCACTGCGCCCGCCGAGGACGGCAACGGCGCCTACCGGTGCATGCAGTCCGCTCTCAAACGAGCCGGTCTGGACGCAAGCGACGTCGACTACATCAATGCGCACGGCACCTCGACGATGGCCGACACCATCGAACTGGCTGCCGTCGAACGGCTCGTCGGCGATGCCGCGGACACCGTCTCGATGTCGTCGACGAAATCGGCGATCGGTCATCTGCTCGGTGCGGCCGGTGCGGTCGAGGCGATCTTCTCCGTGCTGGCGATCAGGGACAACGTCGCGCCGCCGACGCTGAACCTGGAGAATCCCGAGCGCGAAACGGCGATCGACCTCGTGCCGCTCTCGGCCCGCAAGCGCGAGATCAACGTCGCCCTGTCGAACTCGTTCGGTTTCGGCGGCACCAACGCCTCGCTGGTGCTCAGCCGCTACGACGCGTGACGGTGCGACACCCGGACATCGCGCTTTCGCCACAATGCGAACCATAACGATGCCGGACGAACCGGCGTCGAAGAGGGAACCGCTGTGAGCGAGGGCAAGCGCAGCAACGAGCCGGAAGACGGCTTCGGGAATGGCGAGGACGCGTCGCCTGACGGATCCGGCCGCAAGCGTCGCCGTTCGCGCCGCGCACGCAGCCAGTTCGTCATTGCCGGCAACTTCCTGATGACGCTGATGGTGCTCGCCGCGCTCGGCGCGGGTGCCGCCTATTATTTCGGGACGACGCTCTACGCCGCCCCCGGTCCGCTCCAGAAGCGCGCGACCTACATGGTGGAAAAGGGCGCGGGTGTCGCCCAGATCGCGCAGGGGCTGGAAAACGAAGGCATCGTTTCGAACGCCCGGTTCTTCCAGCTCGCAAGCCGTATCTATCTCAAGGGCGATACGCTCAAGGCCGGCGAATACGCCTTCGCGCCGCACGTCTCCATGGAGACGGTGCTCGATATCCTGCGCTCCGGTCGCTCGATCCTCCATTCGATCACCTTTCCCGAAGGCCTGACCGTCAAGGCCATGTTCGAGAAGCTCGAGGCCGATCAGTACCTGTCCGGCGACCTTCCCGACGATCGGCCGGAGGAGGGCTCGCTGATGCCCGACACCTACAAGTTCACGCGGGGAACGCCGCGCAAGGAGATCGTCGAGAAGATGCACAAGATCGACGATCGCGTGGTCGATCGCATCTGGGCAAACCGCGATCCGAACCTGCCCCTCGACAGCAAGGCCGAACTCGTGACCCTCGCCTCGATCGTCGAGAAGGAAACCGGCCAGCCCGGCGAGCGCCCGAAGGTCGCTGCCGTTTTCATGAACCGCCTGAAGAAGGGCATGCGCCTGCAGTCCGATCCGACGGTGATCTACGGCATCTTCGGTGGCGACGGAAAGCCGTCCGGCCGCCCGCTCTACGAATCGGACCTGAAGAAGACGACGCGCTACAATACCTACCGGATCGACGGTCTGCCGCCGACGCCGATCGCCAATCCGGGCCGCAAGTCGCTGGAAGCGGTCGCGCACCCGGCCGATACGGATGCGCTCTACTTCGTCGCCGACGGAACGGGCGGGCACGTCTTTTCCGAATCGCTCAAGGAGCATAATGCCAATGTGCGGCGCTGGCGTGCGATCCAGGCCTCGCGCAAGGATGCCGCGGACACGGACACGGACACGGACACGGACGCGAATGCCGTCGTGGATCCGGATACCGCCGGCGGCAAGAAGAACTAGGCTTCTCCGATATGTGGCCCGGACGGCGTTCGGGCGGAAGCCGAGGGGATGACGAGCGCATTCGGCAATCGGGGCGCTCGCTCGTGATGGTTCAAGGGTGGCGGACGATTTCGCGTCGGCCGGCCTGAAGTGAAAGAGGGATCGGTCCATGGCCGTGCAATCCATGACCGGCTTTTCGCGCACGGAAGGCCAGGCCGACGGTACGCGTTGGGCCTGGGAACTGCGCTCGGTCAACGGCAAGGGGCTCGATATCCGTACCCGCCTGCCGCAGGGAACGGAACGCTACGAACCGGAGGTTCGTCGGCTGTGCCAGGAAGCGTTCCAGCGCGGCAACATCCAGGTTTCGCTCTCGCTCGACCGGCTCGACGCCGAAGCGGTGCCGACCCTCAACGAAGCTGCCTTCGAAGCAGCCCTCGCGGCTGCCGAGCGCATCGGCGCGCGCCTTGGCGGTTCGCGTCCGAGCGTCGATGCGATCCTCGCCGTTCGCGGCGTCCTCGAACTGCGTGAACGCGAGCCGGAGGCGGAGGCGCTGGCCGAGCAGGACCGACAGAGTCTCGCCGGTCTCGAGCGTGCCGTCGCCGCACTCGAGACCGCGCGCGAGGCCGAAGGCGCAGCGTTGGTCGGTGTGCTATCCCGTCAGCTCGACGCTATCGAGGCGGAGCTCGCCCGCGTCGAGACGGACCCCTCGCGAAGCAGCGGTTCCATCCGCGCTCGCCTGTCGCGCGAAGTGACCATCCTCATGGAAAATGCCGACGGTCTGGACGGGGAACGGCTTTATGCCGAGGCGGCGCTGCTTGCCACCAAGGCCGATCTGCGCGAAGAGATCGACCGTCTCGAAGGCCATATCGCTTCGGCACGCACGCTGCTGGCCAACGAGGACGCCGTCGGGCGCCGGCTGAACTTCCTCGCGCAGGAGTTCAATCGCGAGGCCAACACCATCTGCTCCAAGTCGAACGCCTCGGCCGTGACGGCCGCCGGCCTGGAAATGAAGGTCGTCATCGACCAGTTCCGCGAACAGATCCAAAACCTGGAGTAGCCGTATGTCGTCCGAACCTCTCCCGCTGCAGGTGAAGCGCCGCGGCCTCATGGTCGTGCTTTCCTCGCCGTCGGGGGCCGGAAAATCGACGATCGCACGCACGCTGCTCGAAAACGAGCAGGGCCTGAACCTTTCCGTCAGCGTCACGACACGTGCGCGCCGGCCGAGCGAGATCGAGGGCGTGCACTACCATTTCCTGTCCATGCGCGAGTTCGAGCGCATGCGCGATTCCGATGCGCTGGTGGAATGGGCCGAGGTGCACGGCAATTTCTACGGCACGCCGCGCCAGGCCGCCGAGGACGCGATGGCGGAGGGCCGCGACATGCTCTTCGACATCGACTGGCAGGGCGCACGGCAGTTGCAGGAAAAGATGCCGGCCGACGTCGTGTCCATCTTCGTCCTGCCGCCGGCGGTCGAGGAACTGCGCGCGCGCCTGCACCGCCGCGCCGAGGACAGCGAGGAGGTGATCGAGACGCGCCTTGCCAATGCGCGTTCGGAAATCGAGCGCTGGCCGGACTACGATTACGTCGTGATCAACGACGACCTGTCCCGCGCCTTCCGTTCCGTGCGCTCGATCATCGAGGCGGAAAGGCTGCGCCGGGATCGGCTGCCGGGTCTCTACGACTTCGTCAGCGCGCTGCTCGAAAAGCCGTCGAAGGCAGACAGGTAGACGCGTTCCGGCAGCGGATCTCAGCTTCGCGTCGTCCGGCTTTCGAGCGTGCGCGCGAGCGTGCAGAACTCTGCGATCGACAGGGTTTCTGCGCGCCGGGTCGGATCGATTCCGGCCGCTTCGAGGTAGGCTTGGCCGCCGAGCGGCTTCAGGCTCTGCCGCAGCATCTTGCGCCGCTGGCCGAACGCCGCCTGGGTGACGCGTTCCAGATCGGCAAAGCGACATGGGTCGGGCCGTTCGCGCGGAACGAGATGAACGACGGACGAGGTGACCTTCGGCGGCGGTGAAAAGGCCTGCGGCGGCAGGTCGAAACAGATCTCCGCATGCATGCGCCAGCCGACGAGAACGCCCAGCCGGCCGTAGGCACGCGAGCCCGGTTCGGCGACGATGCGCTCGGCCACTTCGCGCTGGAACATGAGGGTCAGCGACTCGTAGGCGGGCGGCCATTCTTCTCCCGAAAGCCACTGCACGAGAAGCTGCGTGCCGATGTTGTATGGCAGATTGGCGACGATCGCGAGCCGGCCGCCTTTCGCGATCTCGCCGGGATGCATCGTCAGCGCATCGCCCTCGATGATATCGAGGCGGCCCGGATGCACCTCGCCGATCTCCGCCAGTGCCGGCAGGCACCGGCGGTCGCGCTCGACGGCGACGACCCGATCCGCACCGAGCGAGAGCAGGGCGCGCGTCAGCCCGCCCGGGCCGGGGCCGATTTCCAGCACGGTCAGCCCGTCGAGCGAACCGGCGCTGCGCGCCACCTTCTCGATGAGGTTGAAGTCGAGCAGAAAGTTCTGGCCGAGGGTACGGCGCGCGTCGATGCCGTGCCGCTCGATGACGTCACGCAGCGGCGGCAGGCCGTCGGCCGGTTGGCTCACGGCGCCGTGCCGGTCTCGGCACCCGAGGCACCGGCTGCGAGATCGCTCGCCATGCGCAACGCGGCGACGAGGCTCGAAGGATCGGCCCGGCCGCTGCCGGCGAGCGAGAAGGCCGTGCCGTGATCGGGCGAGGTCCGCACGAAGGGCAGGCCGAGCGTGACGTTGACGCTGTCGTCGAAACTGAGTGCCTTGGCCGGAATCAGCGCCTGGTCGTGGTACATGCACATCGCGACGTCGTATTCGGCGCGCGCGCGATCGTGAAACATGGTGTCCGCCGGCATCGGGCCGCGCACGTCTATGCCTTCGGCCCGCAGCGTCTCGATCGCCGGGGCGATGATCGCCTCTTCCTCGTGGCCGAGCGTGCCACCTTCGCCGGCATGCGGGTTCAGCCCGGAAAGCGCGATCCTCGGCGCCGTCACGCCGAAACGTGTAGCGAGGTCCCGGTCGACGATACGCCCGGTCTCGACGATCAGATCCGATGTCAGCGCTTCGAAGACGGCGCGCAAGGGGAGATGGATCGTTACCGGCACGGCGCGAAGCTTCGGGCCGGAAAGCATCATCACCGGACGAACGGGCCGTCCGAGAGATGAGGCAGCGAGATCGGCGAGGAACTCGGTGTGGCCGGGAAAGCCGAACCCGGCTTCGTAGAGGATCGCCTTGGCGATGGGATTGGTGACGACCCCCGAACATGCGCCGGACGTGGCGAGCGACACCGCGCTCTCGATCGAGCCGACGACGGCGCCGGCATAGGCAACGTCGCCGTGGCCCGGGACGACATCGGTTCCGGCAGCGAGCGGAAGCACGGGAAGGGCGGTTTCGAACGTCGCCTCGGCCGTGTCGGGCGTGGCCTCGGCGACCGGCGCGAAAAGCCCGAGCCGTTCGGCGCGTTTTTGAAGCACCGCGGGATCGCCGATCAGCAGGAACGGCGGTACGCAGCGCTCGTGCCGGGCGGTCCATGCGGCAAGCGTGATGTCCGGCCCGATCCCGGCCGGATCGCCCATGGTCAGTGCGAGAACCGTCATTCGATGTATCCGGTGGAGCGCCGACGGGCTGCTTCCGAGGCGCTATAGGGCCCGCTAGAGCATTTCCAGCCAAAGCGGGATCGCTTTGGCGTCGGATAATGCGACAAAACACAGAGCTGGAGCATTTCCGGTGAACCAGACTTCACCGGAAATGCTCCAGGCGAGCAATGCGCCACCACGCCTATTTGTAGACGATGCTGGCGTTCTCGCGCAGCTTCTTCAGCATGTCCTTGCTGGCATCGGTGTTTTCCTGGCTGCTCTCCTCGGACTGGAACACCGTCTCGGCGGCAAGATCGTCCGATACGGTGTGTGCCGAGCAAACGCCGATGAATTCGACGCCGCGATCGGTCACCTTGGGCTGTGTGGCCGAGCCGGGCTTGGTGTTCTCGATGGCGTCCTTCCACATCGGTGGCAGCTTGGGCTGCATGACGCGGCCGAGATCGCGGACCGCGACGTCCGTCAGCCTCGCGGCGACGTTGCGGGTGTTGTCGCAGCCGTTGAACCGCGCGCGCATGGCGCTCGCTTCGTTCTTGCGCTGGCCGAGAATGGCGCTGCGCTTGTCGTTGGGCACGACGAAGATGACCTGCTGAAGGACGTACTCCGTCGTCGAAGGCTTGTTCTTGCCGTTCTCCAGCATCTTGGAGAGCATGGAATCGCCGGCGTTATCGGCACGCTCCTGTCCGGCGACAACGCGCGGCCAGCTCATCTGGACGGCGATGTAATGCTTGAAGTGCGTGATGCCGACGCCGGCCCGCTCGAGGATCGTCTTCATCTTGGCGGGCGAAAGCTTGTTGTTCTGCGAGAAACGCGCGAACGCGTCGTCGACCTGCGCGGTGGAGACGGAGGCGCCGGCGCGTGAGATCGCCTGAGTCTTCAAGGTCTCGTCGATGAGTTCCTCGCGCGCCTTCTTGCGCAGGTCGCCCTTTTCGTGCCGCAGGCGGAGGAACTGCATGCGGCTCGAGATGTCGTAGCTCGTGATCGGATCCCCGTTGACGACGATCTTGATCGAATTGGCAGCGTGTGCCGGACCGGTTCCGCCCATCAGCAACGGGCAGAATGCGAGTGCCGCCCATACTGCGAGGATGGGGAACCGGCGGATACCGAACGACATGGGATTGCCTTTCCTCTTGCCACGACGCGCGCGTGCGCGAACCGATTGCCTATCGGACGCGGCGTCCCGCACCCGCCATTATGCGCATTTCGTGCGCTTTTGGCAAAGCGCAAGGGCCGGCCGGACGCCGGTTCAGTTCGTCGTCAGGTCTTCCGAGCCGAGCTTGATGTCGCCGAGCGTGCGGAAGCTCAAAGTCGCGCCGACCGACCAGTCCGTCTCGCCGTCGTCGAGCAGATTGCCCGGCTGACCCAGATCGCGCGTTTCCTTGTAGAAGATATTGAAGGTAAAGCACTCATTGTTGAAAATGAGGCCGGCAAGGTCGTTGGAGACGCCCTTGCGCTCGATATCGTAGGTCGCCTTGCCGTAGACGCTCCAGTTCTGCGCGAATTTCAACCGGGCATTGGCCGAAACCTCCTGCGCAGTATTCGTGCTGCCGTATTCGGGCTGCGGGGCGAGCTGCGCATAGGTGATTCCGGTGCTGAGGATCCGGTTGGCATAGGTCGCGTTCACGTCCGTACGCTGAAGGGCGAAGGACGAGTTGTCGAACCGGGCCTGGCTGCTGAGGTCGATGCCGACGGGCAGCGAGACGCCGAGCGAGCCGACATAGTCCGAAACCGTGTGGTCCAGCCCGGAATCATGACCGGCATAGACGAGATCGGGCGAATCGAAGGAGTTCTGTCCGGCGATCTGGTAGGACTGACCGAAGACCCCGTCGAGCGTCACGCCGTTGTCGAAGGAACCGGTGTAACGCACGCCGACATTCGCCCGCGTGCCGCCCTCGACGCGGTCGTAGCCGGAGAACTTGTCGCGGTCGAAGAGGTTCGTCGTGTCGAAGACGAAGCTCTGCGCGTCCTCGTTGGGGAAGGAGCCGGGGTCGTCCTCGTTCGGACGCACGAAAAGCTGGGCGATCGGCTCGATGACGTGCGAGCTGTGCGCTGCGGTGGCGACGAACGGATAGCTCGCCTCCAGCCCGGCGGTGACCATCGTGCGGAAGCGCGTACCGTCTTCGAACTCGTCGATGGCCGGGTTCACGCCCGATGTGGACGGGGTCGGGTCGTCCATGTTGATGTCGAAGGCATCGCCGCGGGCGGCGAGGATCGGCGTGAGAAGCAGTCCGTTGTCGAAGGTCTGCGTGCGCTTCCATTCGAGTTCGCCGGAAAGGCGATGCGTGTTCCCTTCGAGACCACGATATCGGCTGAAACCATCATCGTTCGTGTTGGTCCGCGCAGCCTGCGAGCGATAGATGCTCGTCTCGTTGGCGTTGAAGCTCAGTTGGCCGCCGAAGACGGGCTCGTCGGAAACGCGCGAATAGTCGATCACCGGCAGCACGAAGGGCTGCGACTTCTCGAGATTCTTGACGCCGATTTCCGAACTCTTTTCGGATCCCTGCTCGTCGAAGCGATAGGCGTGCAGGTCGAAATAGTTCTTGCCGTCGATACCCGTCAGATAGGCCTGCGAGGTGACCGTCGAGCTGTTGTAGCCGGGGATGGCGTAGGTCCGGCCGAAGTTCTCGTCGGTCTCGTAGAAGACGTTCCAGCCCGTCTTCCAGCGCGGATTGATGTCGAACGAGCCCTGCGTCGCGAAAAGGAAGCGGCCGGTCTTGCCGTAATCCGCCGATCCCGTCTCGAATTCCTTCGGCGAGAACTGGCCGATGCCCGCGGCGCGAAAGCCGAGCGAGCCGTTGCGAAAGCGGCGACGATATTCGGTGTCGGCCAGGAAGCCCTGCTTGGTATAGCCCGTGACCGTGAGGGTCGCGTCGGAATAGGGCGAAAGCACCTGGAAATAGGGAACCGAGACGCTGAAGCCGAGCGCGTCGTCATAGCCGAGGCTCGGCCTCAGGATGCCGGATTTCCGCTTGGCCGTTGTGACCGAGAGGTAAGGAAAGTAGCCGACCGGCAGGCCGAAGAGGTCGAAGGTCGCGTTGCGCAGGCGCACGGTCTGCGCCTCGGAGTCCTGAACGATCTTGCGCGCCCTGATCTGCCAGAACGGCGCGCGATCCGGGTTCTCCTCGCACGGCTTGCAGGCGGTGTAGACGCCGTTGTTGAACTGCGTCTGCACGCCGCCGCGCCGTTCGGCGCTCGTCGCCACGATATGGGTTTTCTGCGGCGTGTCGATGCGCAGCCCGTTGACGAAACCGTCGGCGAAATTGTCCGTGACGTCGAGATTGTCGGCGTAGAGCTTTGTCCCGTCGGGATTGACGAGCGCGACTTCGCCGGCGGCGCGCACCCGGCCGGTATCCTGATTGTATTCGACGCGGTTGGCGACGAGGCGATAGCCGTCATAGGCGATCTGCACCTGGCCGGAAGCAACCACCGTGTGGGTGTTTTCGTTGTAGCTCAGCTTCTTCGAGGAGAGCAGGAGCTGCGTTCCGGGCGGCACCGACGTCGTGCTCGGCAGCTGCTGCGCGTTGGTAGCGACGCTGCCTGCAAGACCGCAGACCATGGCCGTTGCCAGCGCAGCGCCCGCTCGAAGCAGCCTGACGCGCGTCGCGTATGTACCCTGGCGGCGGCGCTTCAACTAGCCGTCCTCCTTGTGCAGCAGAATCGTAATCCCCAATGCAAGCGCGACCACGACCGGAATCCAGGCCGCAGCGATCGGCGGAATGGTCCCCGCACCGCCGAATGACTTGATGACCACCGAGACCACGTAAAGCACGAAGCCGGCGAGGATTCCACCCACCACGACGGAAACCGACTGGCCGAACCGCGCGAACCTCAGCGAGACCACAGCGGCGATCAGGGTCATGGATACCATCAGGAAAGGCAACGCAACCAGCGAGTGGAACTGGACCGCAAAAACATTGGCATTGATGCCGAAAGAACGCGCCGCGGCGATCTTCTGCGGCAGCTTGAAGAAGGGAATCGTCTTGGGGTCGGAGAGCGATTCCTGGACGAATTCCGGCTCCAGATTGGTGGCGACCGTCATTTCGGCGTGATCTTCCTCCGGTTCGCCGGCGCGAAACCGCCTGACCTTGGTCAGAACCCACTCATCGTGCTGCAGTCGCGCGCGCTCGGCGTCGAGCCGGTCTTCGACGTTGCCGTCGTTGCCGATGCGCAGGAAGGTGGCGTTCGCGAGGAGGAGGCCGTTGTCGGCGATCGTCCGTGCGCCGATGATCGTCGTGCCTTCCTTCGTTTCCTGGCGGATCCAGGGCGGTCGGGTGTTGCCGATGTCGCCGCTGTTCTTCAGACCGGCCTTCACCTCCTGAAGCTGCGAGAGCTGCATGGTGCGCGCGGCGATCGGGTTGAGGACGGTGACGACCAAACCGCCCACCAGGAGGCTCGCGATGGCAAGCGGCGCGAGGAACTGCCACGCCGAAACGCCCGAGGCACGCGCCACGACGAGCTCGTATTTGCGGTTCAGCCCGACGAGCGTCGCGATCGAGGCGAAGAGGATAATGAACGGGTAGGTGGTCTCGATGATGCTCGGCGCACGAAGCAGAGAGATCGAGAGCGTATCAAGCACGGTGAAGGTCGAATCGTCCGGTATCCGGCCGGACACCTCTGTGAAGTCGATGAGCACCACGAGCACGAAAATGCCCGCCGTGAAGAGCGCGATCGTTCCGAGCTGGCGCCGGAAGAAGTATCGCCACAACGTTCCAAGCGTCATGCGGAGCGCCTTCGTCCGGGGATGAAGAGCCCGCCGATCGCCCGCCGCGTGCGCAACCAGATCCGTGCGATGACGTTCACCCAGCTCTGCGGCAGCCAGATCTCCTTGCCGGTCAGGACGAGGAACGCATAGGAGGCGATACCGAAGAGCGGGACCCCGTAGATCAGGTAGCCGAAGAGCAGGCTTCGCCCGGCATCGGGTTCGATGTAGAAGCCGAGCGCGCGATAGAAAAGCACGATCAGGAAGGCGAGGATGCTTTGCTGGATGCGCGCAGCGCGGTTGGATTTCGCCCGGCCCATGAAGCTGAGAGCGACCAGCCCGACGAGCAGCGGATACATCCATTCGCTGAAACGCCGGTTGATCTCTTTGGTGAAGAGGTCGGGCCGGTCCCGATAGGCCTTGTCGTTCGGGTCGGGACTGAAGAGGTAGGTGGTCGGGCGTTCCTTCGGATAATAAAGGGTGCCTTCGCCTCCGCCGGGGAAGAGCGCGAGATCGAGCGCGTAGGACTGGAAGCGGACGATCGATACCTCGCCGGTCTTGGTGTTCTGTGTCTGGAACTGGCCGTCCGACAGAACGAGAAGCTGCGTTTCATCCGTGCGCACGAGCCGGCCGCTCTTTGCGAAATAGGTGAGGTTGGAGGCCGGGTCCCGTTCGTCGGAAATGAAGATGCCGCGAAGCTCACCCCCGCTCGCGACGTTCTGCACGTTGAAATAGACGTTGTCGTCGAGCTTGGTGAAGGTGCCCGTCTGGATGGCGCTCGAAAGCAGGTCGCCGCGCGCTTCGGTGACGATGTCGCGCAGGCGATGGTTCGAATACGGTTCGACGAAGTTGTTGGAAAGGAGCGTGACGAACGCCATGCCGACGGCGATGAGGAGCAGCGGCTTGCCGACCGTTCGCGGCGGGGCGCCGGCGGCTTCGGCAACAACGAGCTCGGAGTCCTCGTTCATCCGTCCGAGCGTCTGGCCCGCGCCGATGAGCAGGGCGAACGGCATCACGATGATGAGCACCTTCGGCATGAGCATCAGCGCCAACTCGCCATAGGTCATCAGCGACTGGCTCGTCGACGTCATCACGTTGACGTAGAGCAGGATCTGCGTCGTCATTGCCAGGACGCCCGTGACGATGAGCGTGCCGATCGAAAGCAGGAAGATACGCCGGAAGATGTACCGTTGGATCTGGTTCATGCAGCGTGACGATCTTTCTGCGGCGGCGTGATCGAGGCGCGGTACGAGCGTGATGCCGGGCCCTTTCGCCCGAGCACACCGGCAGACCATGCGACCTCGTATCCAAGGTCGCCGATCCTAGCGGCATTGGCGGCGTCTTCGGTCATTCACGGTTCCCGATCAAGCATCAAATTGGATAAAAGTCCGCAAACGAACGTGGTTAAGAAAACCTTTCGTGTGTCGTTTCCGCGGTGGCACGGCGCGGCAATTCGCCATGGCGGGCCGCATGCCGGCAATGGGGCGCACCCTTGCCAAGCGGTGCGAAAGCGGCATGATCGCGTGAAATCATCAAACGAGCATTGCCGAGAGTGACGATGACGAGAGCGATCGACTTTACCTTTACCGAAAAGGGCGAGGCTGCCGAAGGGCTCGCCGTTCTGCTGCAGGCGGGCGAGGGCGGGCTTGCCGGGCCGGCCGAAGGCCTCGGTTCGCGCGACGGCTTCATGCGCGCTGGCGCGATCGCCGGCTTCAAGGGCGCTTCGATGAAGACCCTCGATCTCATCGCGCCCGAGGGGGCGAATGTCGATCGCGTGCTCCTCGTCGGAACGGGCGATGCGGCCGGCTTCGCCGCGCATGACTGGTTGCGCCTCGGCGGCACCGTCGCCGGCGCGCTCGGCCGTGCGGAGGCGGTGACCGTATTCCTCTCCGCGCCCGGCTTTTCACCCGATGCCCGCAACGCGGCCGACTTCGCGCTCGGCATGCTGATGCGCGCCTACAGCTTCGACACCTACAAGACCACGTCCAGGGACGAAGACGCCGACGACGGGGCATCGGACGCGGCGGTCGACGTGACGATCGTCTTCACGGACGCCGAAGCGGCCCGTACCGCCTTCGAAGCGGAGCGCAGCGTCGGCGAGGGCGTCACGCTTGCCCGCGATCTCGTCAACGAACCGGCCAACATCCTCGGCACCGAGGAGTTCGCCGAACGTGCGAAGGCGCTCGAAAAGCTCGGCGTCGAGGTCGAGGTTCTGGGCGAGGCCGAAATGCGCGAGCTCGGCATGCAGGCCCTGCTCGGCGTCGCGCAAGGGTCCTCGCGCCCGCCGCGGCTCGCGATCATGCAGTGGAAGGGTACGCAAACGCAGCCGGTCGCCTTCATCGGCAAGGGTGTGGTCTTCGATTCCGGCGGCATCTCCATCAAGCCCGGCGCCAGCATGGAGGACATGAAGGGCGACATGGGCGGTGCGGCCGCCGTCACCGGCCTCATGCATACGCTCGCCGCCCGCAAGGCGAAGGTGAATGCCGTCGGCATCATCGGCCTCGTTGAGAACATGCCCGACGGCCATGCGCAGCGTCCCGGCGACATCGTCACGTCGATGTCTGGGCAGACAATCGAGATCATCAACACCGATGCGGAAGGCCGCCTCGTGCTCTGCGATGCGCTCTGGTACTGCCAGGACCGCTTCAAGCCGCAGTTCATGGTCAACCTCGCGACGCTGACCGGCGCGATCATCGTCGCGCTCGGCCACCACCATGCCGGCCTCTTTTCCAACGACGACACCCTTGCCGACCGGCTGACGAAGGCGGGTCTCGCGACGCACGAAAAGCTCTGGCGGCTGCCGCTCGGGCCGGAATACGACAAGCAGATCGAATCGAAGTTCGCCGACATGAAGCATACCGGCGGGCGCGCCGGCGGTTCGATCACGGCGGCCCAGTTCCTGCAGCGCTTCGTCAACGAGACGCCGTGGGCGCATCTCGATATCGCGGGAACCGGCTTCGGCTCGCCGTCGAGCGAGATCAACCGTTCCTGGGGATCGGGCTTCGGCGTCCGCCTGCTCGATGAACTCGTCCGGGCGGACTACGAGAACTGACCGGGAAAGCTGACCGGAAGGCCGTTTTGTGACGGAGGTCCTCTTCTATCACCTGACTGAATCGCGTCTGGAGGACGCGCTCCCGCCGCTGCTCGAAAAGAGCGTCGAGCGCGGCTGGCGCGTCGTCGTCCAGACTGGTAGCGACGAACGGCGCGATGCGCTGGACGCGCATTTGTGGACCTATCGCGAAGCAAGCTTCCTCGCTCACGGCACCGATCGCGCCGACTATGCCGATCTGCAGCCCATTCTGCTGACGAGCGGCGAGGACACGGGAAATGGCGCCACCGTCCGCTTTCTGGTCGATGCCGCACAACCGGGCGAGGTGGCGAGCTACGAGCGCGTCGTCTTCATGTTCGACGGCCACGACCAGGACCAGCTCGAAGCGGCGCGTGCGCACTGGCGTTCGCTCAAGGATGCCGGCATGCAGCTCACCTACTGGCAGCAGACGCCCGAGCGCCGCTGGGAACGCAAGGCCTGAGGCGCATGAACCTGCGCAAGGCGAGGCGGCCTTATTCGGCGATGGCGTCCTCGTATTCGCTGGAAAGGCGCAGCCATTCGTCCTCCGCTTCGGCAAGGCGCGCTTCGGCGTCGAAGCGTTGCTTGGCCTTTTCCGCCGCGCTTTCGGGCGAGCGCTCGTAGAGCGCGGGGTCGGCGAGTTCGACGTCGAGCGTGCGGATCGTGCGTTCGAGCTTGCCCGTCAGCGCCTCGATCGCGTCGATCTTCTTCTTCACCGGAGCGGCCGCCTTCCGGCGATCGGCCGCGGCCTTTCGCTGGTCCGCGCGCGATTTCGGCGCCGTGCCCGCGGTAGCCGGCTTTTCCTCGCCCTTTCCGGAAGAAAGGATGAGGCTGCGATAGTCCGAAAGATCGCCGTCGTAGCTCGTGACCGTGCCCTCGCGAACGAGCCACAGTCGATCGACCGTCGCAGACAGCAGATGGCGATCGTGCGAGATCAGGATGACGGCGCCCGCGAATGCGTTGAGCGCGCGCACCAGCGCCGCACGGCTGTCGATGTCGAGGTGGTTGGTCGGTTCGTCGAGGATAAGAAGGTTCGGATTGTCGAAGGTGGCGAGCCCCATCAGGAGCCGCGCCTTCTCGCCACCGGAAAGGTCGCCCGCCGGCGTGTCCATCTTCTCCGTCGAAAGGCCCATCTGCGCCACGCGGGCGCGCACCTTGGCATCGCCGGCGCCCTGCATTCGTTCGCGCACGTGCGCCACCGCGCTTTCGGCCGGCCTCAGATCGTCGATCTGGTGCTGCGCGAAGTAGCCGACCTTGAGGTTCGGGGCGAGTTGCATGCGTCCGGTTTCCGTCGACAGTCGCCCGGCGACCAGCTTGGCGAAGGTCGACTTGCCGTTGCCGTTCGAGCCGAGCAGCGCGATCCGGTCGTCATGGTCGAGCCTCAGATCGAGCCCCTTCAGGATCGGCGATCCGGGCTCGTAGCCGACCGAGGCGCCTTCGAGGGCGACGATCGGCGAGGCGATCTGCTTCTCGGGCTCGGGGAAGGAGAACTCGTGGACGTGGTCCTCGATCACCGCGTCGATCGTTCCCATGCGCTCCAGCGCCTTCAGGCGCGACTGTGCCTGGCGGGCCTTGGTCGCCTGCGCACGGAAACGGTCGACGAAGGCCTGCATGTGCTTGCGCTTCGCCTCGACCTTGGCGCGGCTCTTCATCTGCAGCTCGTCCGCTTCCGCCTTCTGCCGCTCGAACTGGTCGAACGAGCCGCGGTAGAAGGTGAGCTTGCGCGATTCCAGATGAACGATCGCGTTCGTCGCGTTGTTCAGGAGGTCGCGGTCGTGACTGATGACGACGACCGTATGGCGGTAGCGCCGGATGTACTCCTCCAGCCAGAGCGTGCCCTCGAGGTCGAGATAGTTCGTCGGCTCGTCGAGAAGCAGAAGGTCCGGTTCGGAAAATAGGACGGCCGCGAGCGCGACGCGCATGCGCCATCCACCCGAAAAGCTGGAGGCGGGTCGCTGCTGCGCGGCCTGGTCGAAGCCGAGACCGGCGAGGATGGCCGCCGCGCGCGCTTCGGCCGAATGGGCGTCGATGTCGACGAGCCGGGTCTGGATCTCGGCGATGCGGTGCGGATCCTCGGCCGTTTCGGCCTCCGCCATCAGGGCGGTCCGTTCGCGATCGGCGGCAAGGACGATGTCGATCAGCGGATCTTCGGTGCCCGGCGCTTCCTGCGCGACTTGACCGATGCGCGTACCCTTGGGGATCGAGACCGAACCCGTCTCGCTCGCCATCTCGCCGGTGACGAGGCGAAAGAGCGTCGACTTGCCGGCGCCGTTTCGCCCCACGAGCCCGGCCTTCGTGCCGGCCGGCAGCGTGACGGAAGCGTTTTCGATCAGGAGGCGACCGGCGATGCGGGCCGAAAGGTTGGAAATTGCAAGCATGGCGGTGTTCTTGAATCACGCGGGTGCCGGAGGCAAGGGCGGAGATCGCAGGCGCGGCCCTTCAGGCGAAGGCACGACCTGCCGGCTGGCGATGAAAGGCACTGAGATCGAGCGAAGGCGGCTCGCTTTCGAGCATGGACAGGATACAATGCGTCTGGCCGCGATGATGGGTCTGGTGGTTGAAGAAGTGGGTGAGGGCCGGCGCCAGACGCTGGCTGATGCGGCGCGTATCGGTCACCGTGATATAGGTGAAGCGGCCGGCGAATTCTTCCGGCTCCATGCCTTCGACGAAGGCGACGATGCGCGCGTCCTCGCTTTCGCGGGCAGCGCGCAGTTCGGCGAGACGATCCGCGACGATGGCATCGAGGCGCGACGGGTTCTCGCCGCCGCCGGTGAAGCGATGCATCCAGATCCGATCGGCGACCAGGATGTGGTTCAGCGTACCGTTGAGCGAACCGAAGAACGCGCCGACGTCGCGCCGGTAGGCCTCGTCGGGAAGGGCGGCCGCCGCATCGTAGACACGCCGATTGGCCCATTCGTTATAGGCCGCCATCATGCGGAAATGGTCTTTCATCGCCCTGTCCCAGGATTGCCCTGCCGGGACCTACCATGCGGCGCGCGATGGCGCCACAAGCACTGTCGATCGTACGATACGAGCGTGAAACGCGGTCGCGGCGTGACGGTGGCCTTGTTCGCCGCCCCTTCAGCCGTTAAGGAGCGCGCACTTCCCGCCCATCCAGTCGAAGCCGCCGGAAGCGGCCGTCACAACGAAGCAAGGAAAGAAGCCCCATGGCGATCGAACGCACCTTTTCCATGATCAAGCCCGACGCGACGCGCCGAAACCTCACCGGCGCGATCATCAAGATGTTCGAGGATGCCGGCTTGAAGGTCGTCGCCTCCCGGCGTGTCCACATGAGCCTGCGCGAGGCGGAAGGCTTCTACGCGGTGCACAAGGATCGTCCCTTCTTCGGCGAACTGACCGAGTTCATGTCGTCGGGCCCGACGGTCGTGCAGGTGCTCGAAGGCGAGAACGCCATCGCCAGGAACCGCGAGATCATGGGCGCGACGAACCCGTCGGAAGCTGAGGACGGCACGATCCGCAAGCTCTATGCCGAGTCGATCGGCGAGAACTCCGTCCATGGTTCCGACGCGCCGGAAACGGCGGCCGAGGAGATTGCCTACTGGTTCGCCGGCACCGACATCGTCGGCTGATCCATTCCCGAGAGATCTTTCGAAGAAGCCGGCCTTCGTGCCGGCTTCTTTCGTTTCGGCGCTATCATGACGCCTCGTTCGCCATCGCGCGCCGGGCCGCGTAGCGCGCGATGGTCGGTCCGCAGATCAGCACCATGAAGAAGCGTACCGCCTGCAGCGTCATGACGAAGGGCAGGTCGACGTTACTCGACGCGGCGATGATGGCGACCGAATCCATGCCGCCGGGGCTGGTCGCCAGATAAGCGGTCAGCGGGTCGATGCCGAGCGCGCGGTTGAGCAATACGGCGAGCCCGCCGCAAAAGACGAGCAGAACGAGGATCGATGCGAGGATGCGTGGAAAGGCATGGCGGGCATGGTGCAGGATGGCCCGGTCGAAACTGAGGCCGATGCGCCAGCCGAGCACCGCGTAGCACGGCGCGAGCAGCCAGAGCGGCAGCGCGAAGGTCGCGATCCCGCTCACGTGAAGAACGGCGCCGACGATCAGCGGCAGGATGAGCGGGCCGGCCGGGATGCGCGAGAGGTGACCGAGCCACGAGCCGAAGGCGGCAAGCGCGATCGTCTGCGCCAGCGCACCGGGCGCGACGGCTTCCAGCCATGGCGCGCCGGCGCCGCCTCCGGCCGAAGCGTCGATCCAGATGCGCGAGATCAGCGATGCGGCGAGCGCCACCATGACGACGCGCAGATACTGCATGAAGGCGACGAGCCGCGCGTCGGCGCCGAACGCTTCGGCCATCAGCATCATCGCCGTGGCACCGCCCGGCGACGACCCCCAGACCGCCGTCGAACCCGGCAGCACGTTCCAGCGGCTCATCAGCCAGCCGAGCAGGCTGGACGCGGTGATGACGGCGACGACGACGCCCAGGAAGATCGGCCATTCGCTGGCGAACGTGGCGAGGATCGTCGGCGTCACGGAACGCGCGATCAGACAGCCGACGACCGCTTGGGCGACGTTGTAGACCGGTCGCTTGACGCCGATTGTCGCGCCGTTGGTGCCGGCGGTGATGGCGACGGCCATCGGGCCGAGGAGGAAGCCGGCCGGGATCGCCGCCCATTCGAGGAGTGCGGCGAGCACCGCCGAGAGGATGACGAGTGCTGCCCATTGCGTGCGCTTCGACCGGCGCGACAGGAAGCCGGCCGGCTGGTTCTTGGAAGTCTCGCTCACGCGGCGTGTCCTGGTCTTCGCTCCCGCGTCCCGACGCATCGACGGCCGAAGCGGATGGCCGGCGCACAAAGGGTTCGCGTTGGTGGGCTTGCGCGCACCGGTAACGGTGGCTTGGAGGTGCTTCGCCCGAGACATAAACGATCTGGCGCGAATTGCGAGGTATTCGTTCCGTTCGCTGCCGGCTTGCGCGAGGGACCTACCAGCGACGCATGGCTGCCGTATCGCCGTCCTTCGCCTCGACCCAGTCGCCCTCGCTGCCGTCGGTGCGGTGTTCCTTCTTCCAGAAGGGCGCGCGGCTCTTCAGGAAATCCATCACGAAACTTGCCGCCTCGAAGGCGGCGCCGCGATGCGCGGAACCGGCGATCACGAGGACGATGTTCTCGCCGGGCAGGATCCGTCCGGTGCGATGGATCGCGGCAAGTGCGGTCAGTGGCCAGCGTTCGATCGCCTCGTTGGCGATGCGCGTCATCTCTGCTTCCGCCATTCCGGGATAGTGCTCGAGCTCGAGTGCGCCCAGCGTTCCGTCCTCGTCGCGGCACAGGCCCGTGAAGGTGACGAGGGCGCCGGTATCGCCGCCCGGTGCCAGTGCCGCGCACTCCGTGTCCATGTCGAAATCCGCGCGCTGCACGCGCACGACGGGCGTGATGGCACCGGCCACGACCGTCAGCCGCCGGTCATCGGCGGGAAGAGGGCGATCTCGCGGACGTCCCGGCCGATCGGCCGGTCGTGCGGCGTATGTTCGTGATCGAGGGCGACGCGGATGACCTGCGGGTTTTCGAGCGCGGCCGCATAGCCTTCGCCACGACCTTCCAGATGGTCGAGCAGGTCGGCGACGGTCGACACCGATTCCGGCAGTTCGATCGTTTCCTCGGCGCTGCCGATGCGTTCGCGCACCCATGCGAAATAGACGAGCTTGACGGGCATCACTCCACCACGTGTTTCATGCCGGCGCGGAAATAGTCGTATCCCGTGTACATCGTGATCAGCGCCGCAATCCACAAGAGAGTCAGGCCGATCTGGGTCGTGTGCGCCATCACCGCGTCGCCCGCGGGCCCCGCGAGAAGGAAGGCGATCGAGATCATCTGGATCGTCGTCTTCCACTTGGCGATGCGCGTGACCGGCACGCTGACCTTCAGTGCGGCGAGGTATTCGCGCAGTCCCGAGACGAGGATCTCGCGGCAAAGGATGATGATCGCCGCCCAGATCGTCCATCCGGCGATCGTCCGGTCGGCGGCCAGAAGCAGCAGCACCGAGGCGACGAGCAGCTTGTCCGCGATCGGATCGAGCATACGCCCGATCGTCGAGGTCTGCTGCCAGATGCGCGCCAGGTAGCCGTCGAAGAAATCGCTGATGGAGGCGAAGATGAAGAAGCCGAGCGCCCACCAGCGCGCCACGTTGGAGCCGTGGAGACGGCCCTCGACGAAGAAGCATCCGACGATCAGCGGAACGGCCAGGATACGCGCATAGGTCAGGATGTTCGGAATGCTGAAGGCATGGGCGTTGATGCGACCTGCCGTGTTCTGCTCAGCCACGCTGTTCCTCTCGGCCGTATGCGAATCTCATTCGGAGCGACCCGTCCCTTCTCGAGGTCACGCCCCACGCTCGTCGTGAAAATGGTCATAAATAAGTTGCGCCGTCGAGCGCGAAATGCCTTCGACCGACAAAAGATCGTCGAAGGCGGCGCGCGAGACGGCCTTCGCCGTGCCGAAGTGGTGGAGCAGCGCGCGCTTGCGGGTCGGCCCGATGCCGGCGATCTCGTCGAGCGGGTTCTTGACCATTTCCTTCTTGCGCCGCGCACGGTGCGAGCCGATGGCGAAACGGTGCGCCTCGTCGCGCATGCGCTGGACGAAATAGAGCACGGGATCGCGTGGCGGCAGGGAGAAATCCGTCTTGCCCCTGGCGAAGAAGCGCTCGCGACCGGCCTCGCGGTCGGCTCCCTTGGCGACGCCGATCGCCGTCACGCTGTCGGACACGCCGAGTTCGTCGAGAATGCCGCGCACCGCCGACATCTGGCCCTGGCCACCATCGATGAAGATGACGTCCGGCCACGCCGGCATCGCGGCATCCTGCGGGTTTTCCGTTTCGTCGTCATCGGCCGGGCGGTTCGCCGCATCCTCTAGCTCGGGCTTGCCGTGCTCCTTGAGGAGCCGGGAGAAGCGGCGCTGCATGACCTCGCGCATCATCCCGAAATCGTCGCCCGGGGTCAGGTCCTCCGAACGGATGTTGAACTTGCGGTACTGGTTCTTCACGAAGCCGTCCGCGCCGGCGACGATCATGCCGCCGACGGCGTTCGTGCCCATGATGTGGGAATTGTCGTAAACCTCGATGCGACGCGGGGTACGGGGCAGGGAGAAGGTTTCAGCAAGACCCTTGAGCAGGCGCGTCTGCGATGCCGTTTCGGCGATGCGCCGGCCGTGCGCTTCCTTCGCGTTCGAAAGCACGTGGTCGAGAAGATCCTTCTTCTCGCCGCGCTGGGGGACGGAAACCGTGACCTTGCGATGGGCCTTGATGCCGAGCGCTTCGGCAAGCAGCGCCTGCTCCTCGATCGGTTCGGAGATCATCACCTGCTTGGGGCAGGGCTTGTCGTCGTAGAACTGGGAAAGGAACGCGCCGAGGATTTCCGCCGCCGTAAGCGATGGATCGGCCTTCGGGAAATAGGCGCGATTGCCCCAATTCTGGCCTGTGCGGAAGAAGAACACCTGAATGCAGGCTACGCCGCCCTCGTTGTAGATCGCGAAGACGTCCGCCTCCTCGACGCTGCGCGGATTGATGCCCTGATGGCTCTGCACGTGGGAAAGGGCGGAGAGGCGATCGCGAAAGAGCGCGGCGCTTTCGAAATCGAGGTTTTCCGATGCTTCCTGCATCTGCCGCGAGATCGTCGCCTTTACCTTCTGGCTCTTGCCGGAAAGGAAATCCTTCGCCTCGCCCACGAGCTCGCGGTAGCCGGCCTCGTCGATCTCGCCGGTGCACGGGCCAGAGCACCGCTTGATCTGGTAGAGCAGGCAGGGTCGCGTCCGCGCATCGAAGACGCTGTCGGAACAAGTGCGGATCAGGAAAGCGCGCTGCAGCGAATTGATCGTCCGTCCGACGGCGCCGGCGGACGCGAACGGACCGAAATAGTCGCCCTTCCTCGAATGGGCGCCGCGATGCTTGAAGATCGCCGGCGCCTGATGGTCGCCGGTGATCAGGATATACGGAAAGGACTTGTCGTCCCGAAGTAGAACATTGAAGCGCGGGCGCAGGCGCTTGATAAGATTGGCTTCGAGAAGAAGCGCTTCCGTTTCCGTGCGCGTCGTCACGAACTCCATCGTCACCGTGCGGGTGATCATGCGCTCGATGCGGTTGGAATGGCCGCGCCCCTGCGCGTAGTTCGAGACGCGCTTCTTCAGGCTGCGCGCCTTGCCGACGTAGAGAACGTCGCCGGCCTCGTCGAACATGCGATAGACGCCGGGGCTGTTCGGCAGGCGCGGCAGGAAGGCGCGGATCGCCTCTGCACCCTTCAGGCCCTTGGCGACGTCGGCAGTATCCTCCCATTCGATCGCACCGGTAAGCGTGCGTACACGGTCGGAGGCGTCTTCCGGCGCTTCGTCGTCGCTGCCACCGCCTTCGTCGCGTTCGTCGTAGACGACGCCGGCGACATCGTCGGCGGCGCGTTCGGCACGCTTGCGATCCGCACGTTCTTCGGGGTCGAGGTTCTCGGTGTCTTCGCTCATCCCGCGACGTCCACTGTGTCCGGCGTGCGCCAGGCGAGGTGCTGGCCGCCGTCGAGGGCGATCATCTGGCCGGTGATCGACCGGCAATCATAGAGATAGCGTATGGTTCGACCGAATTCGTCAGCCTGCGGGCCGCGTTCGAGCGGAACCCGTGCGGTCTGCGCTTCGAAGTCTTCCGCCGACTGGTGCTCGCTCGCCATCGCCGGCCCCGGACCGATCGCGTTGACGCGGATGCGCGGCGCCAATCCCTGCGCCATCGTCTGTGTCGCGGTCCAGAGCGTCGATTTCGACAGGGTGTAGGAGAAGAACTCCGGCGTCAGGCGCCAGACACGCTGATCGACGATGTTGACGACGAGCGGGTTGTCGCCGAGATCCGCCTGCGCCGCGAAGCGCTGGGCGAGCAGCACGGGCGCCCGCGCATGGATCGCGAAATGCGCGTCCCATGTGCCGGCGTCGAAGCGTTCGGCGGTATCTTCCTTGAAGAGCGAGGCGCTGTTGACGAGCAGATCGACCGGGCCGAGTGCTTCGCTAGCGCGTGCGATCAGGTTCTCCGCCTGTTCGACATCGGTGAGATCGGCACGCACGAACGCGGCTCGACCGCCATCCGAACGAATGCTTCCGACGAGCGCTTCTGCCTCGTCGGTCGAGCGGTTGGCGTGGACGGCGACCGCAAAGCCGTTTCGCGCCAGATCCTCGACGATCGCCCGGCCGATGCGTTTCGCGCCGCCCGTCACCAATGCCGTCCGGTATTCACCCATTCCGCGGTCCGCTCCCGTCTTCATCACACACGACCCGATATAGGCGCCGGATCGCGGCGAAAACAACGCGCGAGCCCGTGATGCACGGAAGACTTTGCCCGTGGACCGATACCGTCCTGCTTTTTCGTGCGGTGTTGCATTTCTCCCGCACGTGCGAGACTCCGATGGGAGAATCAAAAAAATTCATCAAAATCAGATACCTAGAACCGTCTTTATACATCTTGGGTAAGGCTAATCTCCCTTGGCCCGTAACGGCTGTGGACGAATGCGGCACCACGGCCCTTGCTTCGGCTGCAAAATGTCCCGATCGATGGCCATATGGTTTGCGTGCCGGTGGAACGACGGCTTCCACGGCGCGTTGGTACGGCGGCTGCGTACGGTACGACGCAGGCCGACAGGAGTTTTCATGCGTAGAAGCGGCATCCTCGTTGCGGGCATTGCGATCGCGCTTGCAGGGTTCGGACAGGCACATGCCGCGGACCTTCAGGCAGCGCCCGTCGCACCCGAGCCCTCGGACGGCAAGCCCCTCTACGTCTGGAGCGGGCCCTATGCCGGCGCGTTCGCAGGGTACAATTCCGATGATTTCGACAATCCGGACGATACCGGCGACGGGGCCATGGGCGGCGGTTTCGCGGGCTATAACTGGCAGCACGAGAACTACGTCTTCGGCGTCGAGGCCGATCTCGGCTATTCCGGCGCAGATGCCGAGGTGGCCGGCCTCAAGGCGGACCAGGAGCTCTTCGGTTCCGTTCGCGGGCGGATGGGCTATGCGTTCGACAATCCCTTCATGGTCTATGCGACGGGCGGCATCGCCGGTTCGAACCTCAAGCTCGACGACGGCGACAGCTCGGACACGAAGACCCATGTCGGGTGGACGGCGGGTGCGGGCGCGGAAGCCTCGATCACCGACAACGTGACGGCGCGCGTCGAATATCGCTATTCCGACTACGGTTCGAAGAACTACGACCTGCCCGACAGCGGCCCGGTCTCTTCCGGCTTCGACGAGCAGAGCGTGCGCGCCGGCATCGGCATCAAGTTCTGACGCCGGTGCCGTTTTTCCGATAAAGCTGGTCTGCTATCAACTCTCGGCGACGTGCGGCTTCAACTCCGCATAGTCCGGGAAGATCTTCTCGAACTTCGTCGTCCAGTTCTTGAGCTTCGGCCGGCCCCGTTCCCACTTTCCTTCGAAGCGCAGCGCCAGATAGCCGAGCAGGCCAGCGATCGCGAAATGCGCACCGGTGAGGTTCTTCGCCGTGCGCGGCAGGTTGGCTTCCAGGTGATCGAGCCCGCGCTCCACACGGCGCCACTGCTTGTCGATCCACTCTTGGTGCACCTTTTCCTCCGGCCGGAAGCGGCGCTCGTAGACGACGAGGATCAGCGCGTCCATGATCCCGTCGCACAATGCTTCGAGCACCTCCGCCTGCGTGCGCTTGGCGGTGTTGCGCGGATAGAGCTTCCGCCCGCTTTCCCGATCGAGATACTGCATGATCGCACGACTGTCGAAGACGACCGTTCCGTCTTCGGCCTGCACCGTCGGGATCTTGCCGAGCGGGTTGCGATCGACCAGATCGCTGCCCTCGGAAGCGGTATCGGTCGCCACTTCCTCGAAGGGAAGGCCGGCATAGCGCGCGGCCATGCGCACCTTGGCGGAATAGGGCGAAGCGGAAGAAGTCAGGATTTTCATGAAAGCTCCGGTAGGCACGAATGTCGGAAGGAAGACCGCGGTAGCGGTTCAATCGGCCGCCGGCAAGCGCAATCTGGAGGTGTTGCAGCCATTGGCATCCACCTCCGGGCATGCCCGGAAAGCGAGCGACCATGTGAGGCAGATGCGCACTTCGCTGAGGCGAGCGTTGCGGCAGGTGACCGCGATGCCGGTGGAAGGAAGTCCCGGATTGGCCATGCGAAACGCTGCTTCGACGTTTGCGGGGTCCGCCGACCGAGCTGGCGCAGGCGAAGCGAAGGCACGGGGGATCGCGACGTTTGCACGAGCCTTTCGGACGAGCGCGAAGTAGGCCTGCTGATCGAGCCCGGTGCAGGTGCCGTGCTTGCGCCATTCGTGCTCGATGAGGGCGACGTCCGGCGTCAGGTCCGTCATGCGCTCGGCAAGCGTCTTCGGCACATGGTCGGGCAGGGTCGTCGGGCAGAAGGCGGGATAACCGTGCTCGTTCTGCGGCCAGAGGCCGTGAACGACGAAGCCGTACCCCGTATGCGGACCACATTCACGCGGGCTCGCGTCCCGGCCGGCGTCCCGGCAATAGCTCGGCGCCCATGAGAGCGCGAGAACGTAAAAGGCGAACGTTCCGGGCGCTTCACCGTCGGCGAGTGCCGGACCGGACGTCGCGCACGCGCCGATCCATGCCGTGACCGCCAGCGCAATGCGACGGCGGAAAGGGCGATGCGACCGCGTCAATAAGGATTTTCGTAGCGAACGGTGGAGCAGTGCGAACCGTAGACGTGCCATGGATCGAGGCCGGCGATGCAGTATTCCACGCGATCGCCGATGCCGGCGAATCCCATCGTCGATTCGATCAGGTAATAGATGGGCCGCGGAGGGCTTCCCTGCATGACGACGGTCGCCTCGCAGTAGATGCGCCGGACGAGGTGCGTCGGGTCGTAGGGGTGGTAGGCGATCAGCCGCGCGTCACGGAAATCGGTGATGGCAAGCGGCGCGTGAAGGTAGTTGCGCGCGCGGTAGTCGAACTCGCTGTCGATCGTCGCCAGCGTGCCGTGCTGCGCGCAGACGGACGAGCCGACCGCCATCGCGCCACGCGGGCCGGGCTGGACGTAGTCCGCGGCATTCGCCGGTGCGCAGAAAAGGGCGGCACCGATCGCCACCATGGACAGCATTTTGCCAAACATCGTCTTTCCTTACCAAGCGGAGGCGTGCCTTCGGCCCCATCGGAAGATGGACGGGACCGATCGCGTGTCAAGAAGGATATGCGCCGCGTCTTAGCGTGACGTTACCAACTCTTCGACGCGCCAGCCAGCGGTTTCGTCCTGCGCCAGCAGGGGCACGATCGCCGGCAGGAGAACGCCGAGCTCTTCGGCGAGCACGAAGGGCGGGTTGACGACGAGGAGGCCGCTGCCGTCCAGCCCCTTCGCCCGCGTTCGCACGCTCAGTTCGCAACGCAGCGCCTCCTTCGGCGCGAGCCGGCGGACGCCTTCGACGAGCCCGCGCGCCGGTTCGCCGGTCTTCAGCGGATACCACAGGCAATACGTGCCGCCGGGAAAACGGCGAAGGGCACGGGCGACCCCGTCCAGCATGCGCGTCACCTCGCCGGTATCTTCGAAGGGCGGATCGATCAGCACCAGGCCGCGGCGTTCCTTGAAGGGCACGTGCCCGCCGAGCGCGAGAAAGCCATCGAGCTTCGTCGTGCGTACGTGGTGGTCGCCGTCGAAGAGCGTCTGGAGCTCGGCGAAATCTTCCGGATGCAGTTCGATCGCGGAGAGGCGGTCCTGCGTGCGCATCAGCCGCCGCGCTAGCAAGGGGGAGCCCGGATAGGCCTCGATCGCACCCGTGGGGTTCATCCCCCGAACGACGTCGAGATAGGGTGCGGCCAGTTCGGCGGGCTTTGCCGGCAGGTCGGCCGTCATCAACCGGCCGATGCCCTCGCGCCATTCGCCGGTCCGCTGCGCCTTTTCTCCGGTCAGATCGTACCGGCCGCAACCGGCATGCGTATCAAGGATGCGGAACGGCTTTTCCTTGCGCTGAAGGTAGCGGACGACACGCGCGAGCACGAGGTGCTTGAGCACATCGGCGAAATTGCCTGCATGGTAGACGTGTCGATAGTTCATGGTCGATGGGTGGCTTCGGTTCTGAAACGGGTGGTCGCGGCGGCAGTCGTGCCATATACGAGGCGCATGAACGATGCGAGCCCGATCCCGACGAACCAACGGACCGGCTTTTCGGCCTGTCCCCACGATTGCCCTTCGACCTGCGCGCTCGACGTCGAGATCGGCGCGGACGGCCGGGTCGGCCGCATGCGCGGCGCGCGGGAAAACACGTATACGGCGGGCGTGATCTGCGCCAAGGTCGCGCGCTACGCCGAACGGCTCTACCATCCCGATCGCCTGCTGCACCCGCTGCGCCGTTCGGGAGCGAAGGGCGAGGGGCACTGGCAGCGCATCTCATGGGACGACGCGCTCGACACGATCGCCGAGCGGTTCTGTCAGGCCGAGCAGCGCCATGGCAGCGAAGCGATATGGCCCTACCTGTTCGCCGGAACGATGGGTCTCGTCCAGCGCGATTCGATCCATCGTCTGCGGCATGCCAAGCGCTATTCCGGCCAGTTCGATTCCATCTGCACCAATCTCGCCTGGACGGGCTTTTTCGCCGGCACGGGCAAGCTGATGGGCCCGGATCCGCGCGAGATGGCGAAATCCGATTGCGTCGTCATCTGGGGCACGAACGCCGTCGCCACGCAGGTCAACGTCATGACCCATGCGATGCGCGCGCGAAAGGAACGCGGCGCGAAGATCGTCGTGATCGACGTCTACGAGACGGCGACGATGAAGCAGGCGGACACGGCGCTGATGTTGAAGCCCGGCACCGACGGCGCGCTGGCCTGCGCCGTCATGCACGTGCTCTTTCGCGAAGGCTTGGCCGATCGCGCGTTCCTCGCCGCGCATACGGACGACGCGGCGGGCCTCGAAGCGCATCTGGCAACGCGCACGCCGGAATGGGCGGCGGCGATCACCGGCCTTTGCGTGGAAGAGATCGAGGCGTTCGCGCGGTTGCTCGGCCGCACGAAACGCAGCTATCTGCGCCTCGGCTACGGCTTTACCCGCAGCCGTAACGGCGCCGTCAACATGCACGCTGCAAGCTGCATCGCTTCGGTTACCGGTAGCTGGCAGTTCGAGGGCGGCGGTGCCTTCCACTCGAACAGCGGCACCTTCGGGCTCAATCAGGCCGAGATCATGGGTCTCGGCGAGCGCGACGCCGGCGTGCGCTCGCTCGACCAGAGCCGCATCGGCGCGGTGCTGACCGGTGAGCCCGACGCGCTCTACGGCGGGCCGCCGGTGACGGCCATGCTCGTGCAGAACACGAATCCGGCGAACGTCGCGCCGGAGCAGCGCAAGGTGCGGCGCGGGCTCCTGCGCGAGGATCTCTTCGTCGCCGTCCACGAGCAGTTCCTGACGGAAACGGCAGACCTTGCCGACATCGTGCTGCCGGCGACGATGTTCGTGGAGCACGACGACATCTACAAGGGTGGCGGGCAGCAACACATCACGCTCGGACCGAAGCTCGTCGAACCGCCGGAAACGGTGCGCACGAACCACTTCGTGATCGAGGAGCTGGCAAAGCGGCTCGGTGTTTCCGATCGTCCGGGCTTCGGCATGACCGAACGCCAGCTGATCGACGGGATGATGGCGGCGAGCGGCTATCCCGGCTTCGAGAAGCTCCTTCGCGAACGCTGGATCGACTGCCAGCCTCGCTTCGGGGAAGCGCACTACCTCGACGGTTTCGTTTGGCCGGACCGCAAGTTCCGCTTCGCGCCGGACTGGACCGGGCAGCGCGCGCCGAACCGTCCGCCGGAAACGATGGGCGTGCAGGGCCCGCACGAGCGCCTTCCGCGCTTTCCCGACCACGTCGACGTCATCGAGACCGCGGACGAAGCCCACCCCTTTCGGCTGGCGACCTCGCCGGCGCGCAACTTCCTGAACTCGACCTTTTCCGAAACGGACGGATCGCGCACGCGCGAGGGGCGCCCCGAGGCCATGCTCCATCCCGACGACGCGCGTGAGATCGGCGTCGCGGATGGCGATGTCGTCGTGCTCGGCAATCCGCGCGGCGCGGTGCGCATCCATGCGCGGCTCTTTTCCGGCCTGCGGCGCGGCGTGGTGGTCTGTGAGGGGCTGTGGCCGAACCGCGACCACCTCGATGGCGAAGGGATCAATGTTCTGACCGGCGCGGACCCTTGCGCTCCCTTCGGCGGAGCTGCGTTTCACGACAACCGCATCTGGGTGCGTGCAGACCGGAAGGCCTGATGCAACTCCGGTTCGCGTCGACATCGCCCTTCGCGCCCTGAACCCGCTCGCGAAGGTGCCGACGCTCGTGACCGAAACGGGCGAGGCGATCTGCGAATCCGCCGTCATCTGCGAATATCTGGACACGTCGGTACCGGCGGAGCGCGCGAACCTTGCCGCGTGGTACGCGATCGTATCGGAACGCCCATCGATGGCCGAAACGCACCATCGCGGTGAAGGGCGTTCAGTCGTGCTCGATGCGTACGCCGATGCGCCTGCCGGTCAGCTTGCCGAGCTGCTGAAGCCGTCCGTTGACGCGCTCGCCGGCGAGATCGGCAAGCCGTTCGGGCACGATCAGCACGACGTCCGCCTCGTCGTTCTCGTCGTGGACCGCTTCGAAGCGCAGCAGCGGCACCGCACCCGCCATCGAGGCGGAGAAAAGGTAGCCGACCCGCAGGATGCCGCCGACGAGCTTGGCAAGCTGGACGAAGCGTTCGCCGGCGACCTTGGCGAGCGGCTCGGTCGCCGAATCGTCGCCCAACCCCTCGAAGCGATAGTAGTTCACGAGCGCCAGATAGGCCCGGCCGGCATGGCTTATGCCGGAAAACGAATTGTGCGCGATGATGTTGACGGCCTGGAGCCCACGATAGTCCGGATGCGCGCGCCAGGAAATATCGGCGAGCAGGCAGGCGGCGCGGCGATAGCGCGCTTCGTCGGTACTCTCGTCGACGCCGAAGACCGGCATGACACGTTCGGTCCATTCGGCGATCTCGTAGGCATGTTCCGGCGAGCGGGCGCGCAGGAGCGCCAGTTCTTCGGCCGTGGCGAGCAGCGGGTCGCGCGCGCGTTCCTCAGCGTCGAGAAGCGAGAACAGGTAGCCCTCGCGTACGCCGAGGGCGGAGATCGAGACGGCCCGTGGCCGGATGGCGGCGATCGTCTCCTGCAGGGCCACCGCGCCGAAGGGCAGCAGCGCACGGCGGTTCTTGGAAACCGGCTTGAGTTCGCACGAGCCGGTATCGCGAAGCCGCGCGACACGGGACAGAAAGTCCATCATCGGCTCGAATTCGATCTCGTAGGCGTGCATCATGTGCAGCGGATAGCCGGTCTGTTCCATGTGCAGGCGAGCGATGTTCCGCCATGTGCCGCCGACGGCGTAGAAGAGGCGGTTCTTGCCCTTGGCGAGAAACTTCGCGCCCTTGATCTGCCTGCGTGCGAAGGCGCGCGCCTTGGAAACGGAACCGCCGGCGAGGTCGGCGAGGCGCAAGCCGCCGAGCGGCAGGGTCACGCCGTCGCCGATCCTGCTGCCGCGTATGTCGACGAGTTCCAGCGAACCGCCGCCGAGGTCGCCGGCAATGCCGTCCGGCGCGGCAAAGCCTGAAATGACGCCGTAGGCCGAGTAGGTCGCCTCTTCCTTGCCGGAAAGAACGCGGATCGGCGCTTCGAGGATGGCTTCGGCCCGGCGGATGAACTCGGACCCGTTCTCCGCCTCGCGGGCTGCGGCCGTCGCGATGACGTGCATCTCGATCGCCTGCGCCTGGCGGCTCAGAGCGCGGAAACGCTTAAGCGCGGAAAGTGCGCGCTCGACGCCGGCATCGTCCATGCGGTTCGTCGCGACGAGGCCGCGTCCGAGACCGCAAAGCACCTTTTCGTTGAAGAGGATGGAGGGCGAACGGCTCAGGCGCTCGTAGATGACGAGGCGCACGGAGTTGGAGCCGATGTCGATGACGGAAACGGGCCGGAATCCCGAAATCCGGCCGAGCGCTTCCGACTCGATCACGAAAACGCTCCCGTCGTCCGCGTGCCGGTCAGCGTTCCGGCGCGGTCCAGCCGGCGATCAGCTTCGGCGCGCTCTCCTTCAGCGCCTCGCCCCGGCCCGAAAGGCTGGGGTTCGTCATGTAGTAGACCTGGGCGTTGAATGGTTCCTCTCCCTGGCGCGGCATCATCCGGCGCGACGTGCCGTCCGGCAATATCTCGTAACTCTGCTGGTTGTCTATCAGGTTCCCGAGCATGATCTGCGACAGGACCTGCTCGTGGACGGTCGGGTTCTTCACCGGCACCAGCGTCTCGACGCGGCGGTTCAGGTTGCGCGGCATCAGGTCGGCCGAGCCGATATAGACGAGGGCGTCGGGCGAGGGCAGGCCGCGGCCGTTGCCGAAGCAGTAGATGCGGCTGTGCTCCAGAAAGCGCCCGACGATCGACTTCACGCGAATACGCTCGGAAAGCCCCTCGACCTGCGGACGCAGGCAGCAGATGCCGCGCACGACGAGCTCGATGTCCACATCCGCCCGACCGGCGCGATAGAGCGCGTCGATGATCTCCGGATCGACGAGCGCATTCATCTTCATCCAGATCGATCCGGGCCGGCCTGCCTCGACATGGGCGATCTCCGCATCGATATGCTCGATGATGCGCCGGCGCATGTTGAGCGGGGAGACGATGAGCGTGTCGAGTTCGACCGGCGTGCCGTAGCCGGTGATGAAGTTGAACACCTGCTGCACGTCGCCGGCGACCTCCGGCGTACAGGTGAAGAAGGAAAGGTCCGTGTAGATCTTCGCCGTGACCGGATGGTAGTTGCCGGTACCGAGATGGCAGTAGGAGCGCAGCGAGCCTTCCTCGCGCCGCACGATGAGTGAGATCTTGGCGTGCGTCTTCAACTCGATGAAGCCGAAGACCACCTGCACGCCGGCCCGCTCCAGATCGCGCGCCCAGCGGATGTTCGCTTCCTCGTCGAAGCGCGCCTTCAGTTCGACGACCGCCGTCACGGACTTGCCGGACTCCGCCGCCTCGATGAGCGCGCGTACGATGGGGCTGTCGTTGGAGGTGCGGTAGAGCGTCTGCTTGATGGCGAGCACGTCCGGATCGCGCGCGGCCTGGTAGAGGAACTGCACCACCACGTCGAAGGACTCGTAGGGGTGGTGGATGACGATGTCCTTTTCCTTGATCGCCGCGAAGCAGTCGCCCGCATGGTCGCGCACGCGCTCGGGAAAGCGCGCGTTGTAGGGCTGGAAGCGCA
Organism: Pararhizobium mangrovi; assembly: GCF_006516965.1. Lineage (GTDB taxonomy): Bacteria > Pseudomonadota > Alphaproteobacteria > Rhizobiales > Rhizobiaceae > Pararhizobium_B > Pararhizobium_B mangrovi. The sequence goes on from NZ_VHLH01000002.1 coordinate 171,864, forward strand.
AATCGTCTCGCGGCGCCTTGACGATCTCGGTGAGCGTGTCGAGCGCGAGAAGGCCCGGCAGCACCGAGACCCGGTCGCGCGCGACGTTCACCTCCTCGATGATGAACTCGCGCAGCGAGACCGGCAGTTCGGAATCGAACTCGATGCGGATGACCGAGCCGCGGCGCCGCCGCTTCAGCGCACTTTCGAAGAGGAGAACGAGATCTTCCGCCTCCTCCTCGACTTCGATGTCGCTGTCGCGGATGACGCGGAAGGTGCCGGACCCGCGTACCTCGTAGCCGGGAAAGAGCTCCTCGATGAACAGGCCGACCACGTCCTCGAGCGCGATGTAGCGGATGTCGCAATCGTCCGCGCCCCCGTTCGGCAGGCGAACGAAACGGTCGAGCGCGACGGGCAGGCGCAGGAGCCCCGTCATCGGCTCGCGGCCCTCCTTGCTGAAGAGTTGCAGGCCGATCGAGAAGCCGAGATTGGGAATGAACGGGAAGGGGTGGGCCGGGTCGATCGAAAGTGGCGTGAGTACGGGGAAGATCGACGCGAAGAACGTCTTTTCGAGCCAGGCCCGGTCGTCGCCGGAAAGCCGTGAAGGCCGGACGAAATGGATGCCCTCGCGGGCAAGCCCTTCCTGCAGGACGTTCAGGGAAGCGTGCTGCTCGAACTGCAGCTTGTCCACCTCCTTCAGGATCTTGCGGAGCTGTTCGGCCGGCGTGCGCCCATCGGCGCTGCGCGCGGTGATGCCCTCTCGCACCTGGCCCTCGAGGCCGGCGACGCGCACCATGAAGAACTCGTCCAGATTGGTCGCCGAGATCGACAGGAAGCGCACGCGTTCGAGAAGCGGATGGGCGGCGTTGTGGGTCTCGTCGAGCACGCGCCGATTGAACTGGAGCCACGAGAATTCGCGGTTGATGAACCGGTCGGGATGGTTCGTCGGGTCTGTCTCGACGGATACCGTCGTGTCTTCGACCTGTTCGGCGGCAGTGCTCTGATCCATCGGCTTTCCGTTCGATTGTCTCAACTTCGGGCGTGGCTAAGCGTATTCCGCGACATCGCGATGACGTGTGCTAGCCAGCATGCTCAGCCTGCGCCAGCGCTTCGGCGGCCACCGCCCGGGTAATGCGCACGCTGCGCGAAAGGGCGATCTCGTCCATGCGCGCGACGAGATCCTGGGCGGCGAAGAGCGAGCGTTCCATGCGCATGACGAGATAGTGCACCACCTTGTCGTCGATTTCGATCTGCCGGTCGGCGAAAAGCTTGAAGATCACCTGCGCGAGCAGTGGCTCGTCCGGTTCGCCGATCTCGACGACCGTCGCCGCGGCAAGGCGCGAAGCGAGGTCGGGCAGGGTGACGGCCCAGGCGGCGGGTCGCGCGCGTGCCGTCATCAACACGCTCGTGCCTGCCTGGCGAACCGCGTTGATGATGTGGAAGAGGGCCGTGTTCGCAAAACCCGCACGGTCGGCGTCCTCGATCAGTACCGGCCCTTCGGAAGCGGCCTCGGCGCCGGTGCGCGCGGCGCTCTCGCCCGGCAGAACGGTCGTCGCGCCGGAGCGTTCGCGCCAGATATTGGCGAGATGGGACTTGCCGCATCCGGGCGGACCGGCGAGCACGACGACCGGCGAGCCCCAGTCGGGCCAGCGATCGACGATGCCGACGGCCGCGCGCACCGGCTCGCACACGGCGAGATCGTCGCGCGTGCGCGCCGCGTCGTGCGTGAACGAAAGGGGGATCTGGTGTGCCTGCCCGTTCATCGCCTGCCTCCGTTTCGCTCGTCGTATCGCGCGGCCTCAATCTTGCCTCCCGGACGGCGGCCGGGTTCGGGTACGCCCGGATGCAGACCGTCGTCGGGCGCGCCGACATAAAGCGCGCTTTCGAGATAGCGGGCGAGGGCGAAGCGCACGAGCACGGCGATCGCGGCGGATGCCGGGACGGCGATCAACGTCCCTACGAAGCCGAAGATCGAGCCGAAGGCGAAGAGCGCGAACATCAGCCAGACCGGATGAAGCCCGACGCTGTGTCCGACGAGCTTCGGCTGGAGGATGTTGCCCTCGATGAATTGCCCGGTGAAGAAGACCGCCGCCACGAGCGCGATCATCGTGTAGTCCGGCCAGTATTGCACGAGCGCGACCCCGATCGCCAGAACCAGCCCGATGAACGAACCGATATAGGGAATGAAACTGATCAGCCCCGCGAAGAAGCCGATCAGGAGGCCGAAATTGAGGCCGACGACCGTCAGCCCGAGGGCGTAGTAACAGCCGAGGATGAGGCAGAGGCTTCCCTGTCCGCGCACGAAGCCGGCGATGGCATGGTCGATGTCGCGGGCGATCGTGCGCACGTCCGTCAGGTGCTGGCGCGGGATCCAGGCGTCGACACGCGTGACCATGCGGTCCCAGTCGAGCAGCATGTAGAAGGCGACGACCGGCGTCACGACGAAGAGGGCGATGATGTCGAGCAGCGCCTTGCCCGAATTCCACAGTTTCTTCAGCAGCGTCGCCAGGAAGCCGGCGCCCTGGCTGATGGCGTCGGCGAAGGAGTTGCGGATGTTGCCGACCTGGTCGGTCAGCCAGTTCGGCAGGAAGTCGAGCTTCGGCGAGGTGACGAGCTGCTGCAGCTCGGTCACGTAGCCGGGCAGGCGCTGGATGAAGTCGGAGGTCTGGTTGACGAGAAGCGGAACGATGATGACGAGCGCCAGCGCGAAGACGACGAGGAACATGACGAGGATGACGATCGTCGCCATCAGCCGGCTGAGTCCCAGGCGTTGGAGCCGGTCGGCGACGGGATCGAGGAAGTAGGCGAGCGCCATGCCTGCGACGAAGGGCAGGAGGATGGAGTGAAAGAGGATCAGGAAGACGACGAGGAAGACGAGGACGCAAACCCAGAAGATGGCCTGACGGCGCAGCGATGTAGCGTTCATGCGTCGTTCCCGAGCCTTGCCTACGTTGCCGCGCTTGCCGCTGCGATCCGGCGCCGCTTCGACCTTGCCGGCGCTTTGCCATACATAGGACGGGATAGGCCGTGCCGGCGCGCGCGGTCAAGCGGGCAACGTCTGGTAGGGAGAATGCATGAAACTCGACGCCGAATCACTTGTTTTCGCTCTCGACGTCAATACCGACGGATCGGCGGTTTCGATCGAGGCGGACGCGCTCGACGACCTGGAGGGCCCGTCGGCCTGGCGCTGGATCCATCTCGACCGTACGGGGCCGACCTCGAAGGCCTGGCTCGAAGAGATCGGCGACCTTTCGGAAGCGGCGAGCGAGGCGCTCTTCGACGAGGAGACCCGGCCGCGCGCCAACGTCATCGACGACAACGTCGTGATCATCCTGCGCGGCGTCAATCTCAATCCCGGCGCCGAGCCCGAGGACATGGTCGCGCTGCGCATGCTCGTCAGCGGCAGATCCGTCGTCACGCTGAGGCGCAGTCGCGTCTTCGCCGTCCAGTCGATCCGCGACGACGCGCTGGCCGGACGCGGACCGAAGGGGCCGGGGGCCTTCGTCGCCGAACTCGCCGAAGGGCTGACGGACCGGCTCGCCGGCACGATCGACCAGTTGGAGGATCGCGTCGACCATCTGGAGGACCAGAGCCTCGCCGCGCAGGACGATCGATCGCTCGCCGACGAGCTCGTCGACGTGCGCCGCGAGATCGTCGCGTATCGCCGTTTCCTCGCTCCGCAGCGTGAGGCGCTGATGCGCATTCTCAACCTGCGTCGGCCCTGGCTCGACGAGGATTCGCGCGAGCAGCTGAGCGAGACGCAGGAGACGCTTTCGCGGGTGATCGAGGGTCTCGACGCCATACGGGAGCGTGCGGCGATCCTTCAGGAAGGTGTTGCCGGTCGCTCGGCCGAGCGCATGAACCGGACGATGTACACGCTTTCCATCGTCGCGACGGTCTTTCTGCCGCTGAGCTTCGTCACCGGTCTCCTCGGCATCAATGTCGGCGGCATTCCCGGAACGCAGTCCTCGCTCGGCTTCGTCGCGGTATGCGCCATCATCGTCGTGCTCGCGATCGTCGAGCTTTGGATCTTCTGGCGGCGCCACTGGTTCTGAAGTCCCGGCCGATAGGGCTTGCGTGCGGGACGAAGGCCATGTCAATTGCGCCCGCGCGCCGAGTGCGGTGCTCACCGGGAGACGGACGATGAGCGAGAGCCGAAAGGGCATGACCTACAGCGATGCCGGCGTCGACATCGACGCGGGCAATGCGCTCGTGAATGCGATCAAGCCGCTGGCGCGCGCAACGCGCCGGCCGGGTGCGGACGGGCGGCTCGGCGGTTTCGGCGGCGTCTTCGACCTGAAGGCGACGGGCTTTTCCGATCCGATCCTCGTGGCGGCGAACGACGGCGTCGGGACGAAGCTCAAGATCGCGATCGAGAGCGGCAGGCACGAGACGATCGGCGTCGATCTCGTCGCCATGTGCGTCAACGACCTCGTGGTGCAGGGCGCCGAACCGCTGTTCTTCCTCGACTACTACGCCACCGGCAAACTCGATACCGCCACCGGTGCGACGATCGTCGGCGGTATCGCGGAAGGCTGCCGGCAGGCCGGTTGCGCGCTGATCGGCGGTGAAACGGCGGAAATGCCGGGCATGTACGCCGATGGCGACTACGACCTTGCCGGCTTCGCCGTCGGCGCGGCCGAGCGCGGTCGCCTGCTGCCGAAGATCGACATGCATGCCGGCGACGTCCTTCTGGGCCTCGCTTCGTCGGGCGTCCACTCCAACGGCTATTCGCTCGTGCGCCGCATCGTCGAGAAGGCGGGTCTCGACTGGCGTTCGCGGGCGCCGTTCGGAGGTGGCGGCAGCCTCGGCGGTGCGCTTCTCGAGCCGACGCGCATCTATGTCCGGCCGCTTCTTCGCGCGCTTGCGAAGACCGACGCCATCCGCGGTTTCGCGCACATCACCGGGGGCGGCTTCACGGAGAACGTGCCGCGGGTGCTGCCGGCGGGCATCGCCGCCGAAATCGACCTTTCGGCCATTCGCGTTCCCCCGGTCTTCGGCTGGCTCTCGAAGGCCGGCAAGATCGCGTCGACGGAAATGCTGCGCACCTTCAATTGCGGCATCGGCATGGTCGCGATCGTCGCGCCGGAAGGCGCGGACGACGTCAAGGCGATGCTGGAAGCGGAGGGCGAAACGGTCTGCACGCTCGGCCGGCTCGTCGGGCGCGAGGAGGACGAGCCGCGGCTGCGCTATCGGGGCAAGCTCGCACTATGACGGCGAAGCGCGTGCGCGTCGCGGTCCTGATTTCAGGCCGGGGAAGCAACATGGCGGCCCTTCTCGCGGCCGCCGGGAACGAGGAATTTCCTGCCCACATCGCCGTGGTGATCGCCGACCGGGCGGACGCCGCTGGTCTCGCCACCGCCGACGCGGCGGGCATTCCCGCTATGGCCGTGCCGCGGCGCGATTATTCGGACAAGGCGGCCCACGAAGCGGCGATCGAGGCGCAGCTCCATCGCCACGATATCGATCTCGTGTGCCTCGCAGGCTTCATGCGATTGCTTTCCGGCGCGTTCGTCGCGCGCTGGCAGGGGCGCATCCTCAACATCCATCCCTCGCTGCTGCCGCTCTTTCCGGGTCTCGATACCCACGCGCGTGCCCTTGCGGCAGGCGTCCGGCTGCACGGGTGCAGCGTGCATTTCGTGACCGAAGGCATGGACGAGGGGCCGATCGTCGCGCAGGCGGCCGTGCCCGTGGAATGCCACGACACTGCTCAGACCCTTTCCGAACGCGTGCTGGCCGCCGAACATCGCCTCTATCCGGCCGCGTTGCATGCCGTTGCGAACGGATCGGTGCGGCTCGACCCGGCGACCGGCAGAAGCGTCTTTTCCGCCGATCCGCGGGAACGGGCGATGGAAGAAGCGATCCTCTTTTCCGGCCTCTGAGCGACGCCGCTCTAAAGTGCGACTGCCTCGATCCGGCGATCGACGAAGCGCAGTGCCGTGCGTCCGGCGATGAGGTCGAGCGCCGGCTCGCCGAAGAGTTCGCGCCGCCAGCCCTTGAGCGCCGGCACGTCCGCATCCTCGCCGGAAACGGCGATCTGCTCCAGGTCGTCGCCGCTGGCGACGATCTTGGTGGCGACGGCGTGCTTCTCGGCTACGAGCTTGAGAAGCACCTTGAGAAGGTCGATCGCCGCGGCACTGCCCTCGGGTGCCGAGCGCTGGCGCGGAAGCTTCGGCAGATCCTCCTTCGGCTTATCCAGCGCGTCCTGCACCAGCGCGACGATCGCCTGGCCCTGCTGCGAACGCTCGAAGCCACGCGAAACGCTGCGCAGGCGCGTCATCGCCTCGGCACTTGCCGGCTTCTGCTGGGCGATCTCGTAGATGCCGTCGTCCTTGATCACCCGACCGCGCGGCACGTTGCGTTCGCGTGCCTCGCGCTCGCGCCAGTCGGCGAGCGCCTGCATGATGGCGAGCTCGATCGGCTTGCGCACGCGCATCTTCAGCCGCTTCCAGGCGTCTTCCGGACGCGTATAGTAGGTCTCGCGTGATTCGAGGATCGCCATCTCCTCGTTCAGCCAGTGAGCGCGGCCCTCGCGCTCCAGCTCGGCGCTCAGGTGAAGGTAGACGTCGCGAAGATGCGTCACGTCGGCGAGCGCGTATTCGAGCTGCATGTCCGAAAGGGGTCGCCGGCGCCAGTCGGTGAAGCGCGAGGTCTTGTCGAGCTGCTCGCCGACCGTGCGTTTGACCAGCTGATCGTACGAGATCGAATCGCCGAAGCCGCACACCATCGCCGCCACCTGCGTGTCGAAGGTCGGGTGCGGGATCATGTCGGCGCGGTGGAAGATGATCTCGACGTCCTGCCGCGCGGCGTGAAAGACCTTGACGGTCGTCTCGTCGCCCATCAGCGCGAAGAACGGCGCGAGATCGATGTCGGGGGCGAGCGGATCGACGAGGACCGCCATGTCCGGTGCCGCCATCTGAATGAGGCAGAGCTCCGGCCAGTAGGTCGTCTCGCGGATGAATTCGGTATCGACGGTGACGAAGTCGGATCGGGCGAGGTCCCGGCACGCGGAAGCGAGCGCCTCGGTGGTCGTTATCATGTCCATGTGGCGCTCATAACGCATATGGACACGCTTGTCTCGCACGGGCGTGGGCGGCGATGCCGATCATGCGGTCGAAGACGTTCCGCCCGCATGCACCGGCACTGCTCGCCTTGACAAATCGCGGTCGCCATGCGCTTTTCCGCGCGATTTTCGGGCCGGTTCCGGCATCGTGCCGCCACCCGTTCGCCCGCCTTCGCACCAAGTTTCGGGAATTGCCCCATGCACCGCTACCGCAGCCACACCTGCGCCGCCCTCCGCAAGGCCGACGAGAACGAGACGGTCCGGCTTTCTGGCTGGGTCCATCGCGTGCGCGACCATGGAGGCTTGCTCTTCATCGACCTGCGCGACCATTACGGCATCACCCAGGTCGTCGCCGATCCCGATTCGCCAGCCTTTCCGGCGGCCGAAAAGGTGCGCGGCGAATGGGTCGTGCGCATCGACGGCCGCGTCAAGGTGCGCACGTCCGAAACGGTGAACCCGAACATGGAAACGGGCGACATCGAGGTCTACGCCGAGGAGATCGAGACCCTTTCGGCAGCGAAGGAACTGCCGCTGCCCGTCTTCGGCGAGCCGGACTATCCGGAGGATCTGCGCCTTCGATACCGCTTCCTGGACCTCAGGCGCGAAACGCTGCACGCCAACATCGTCCGGCGCACGCAGGTCATCGCCGCCATCCGCCGCAGGATGGGCGAGATCGGCTTCACGGAGTTCTCGACGCCGATCCTGACGACGTCCTCGCCGGAAGGTGCGCGCGACTTCCTCGTGCCGAGCCGCATCCACCAGGGCAAGTTCTACGCCCTGCCGCAGGCGCCCCAGCAGTACAAGCAGCTCATCATGGCGTCGGGCTTCGATCGCTACTTCCAGATCGCGCCGTGCTTCCGCGACGAGGACCCGCGCGCCGACCGGCTGCCCGGCGAGTTCTACCAGCTCGATCTGGAGATGAGCTTCGTCGAGCAGGAAGACGTGCTTGCGACGATGGAACCGGTCGTCCGCGACCTCTTCACCGAGTTCGCCGAGGGCCGGCCGGTCACCGAGACGCTGCCGCGCATTCCCTACGCCGAAGCGATCCGTAAATACGGCACGGACAAGCCGGACCTTCGGAACCCGATCGAGATGCAGGCCGTCACCGAGCATTTCGCCGGTTCCGGCTTCAAGGTCTTCGCAGGCATGATCGAGCGGGACCCGAAGGTGGAGGTCTGGGCGATCCCGGCCAAGACCGGCGGCAGCCGCGCTTTCTGCGACCGCATGAATTCCTGGGCGCAAGGCGAGGGTCAGCCGGGGCTCGGCTACATCTTCTGGCGCGAGGAGGACGGCGCGGTCACCGGTGCCGGTCCGCTAGCCAAGAACATCGGGCCGGAGCGCACCGAGACGATCCGCACGCAGATGGACCTCGAGGCGGGCGACGCCTGCTTCTTCGTGGCTGGCCTGCCGGCGAAGTTCCACGAGTTCGCCGGCGACGCGCGGGACCGCGTGGGCAGCGAACTCGAACTGACGGACCACGAGCGCTTCGCACTTGCCTGGATCGTCGACTTTCCGTTCTTCGAGTGGAACGACGACGAGAAGAAGGTCGATTTCGCGCACAACCCGTTCTCCATGCCGCAAGGTGGCATTGAAGCGCTCGAGGGCGAAGAGCCGCTCGGCATCAAGGCGTTCCAGTACGACATGGTCTGCAACGGCTACGAGATCGCTTCGGGCGGCATCCGCAACCATATACCGGAGCTGATGGTGAAGGCCTTCGGCACCGTTGGTCTCGACGAGACCGTGGTCGAGGAGCGTTTCGGCGGTCTCTACCGCGCCTTCCAGTATGGTGCGCCGCCGCATGGCGGCATGGCGGCGGGGATCGACCGCATCGTCATGCTGCTCGTCGGCGCGCGGAACCTGCGCGAGATCACCATGTTCCCGATGAACCAGCAGGCGCAGGACCTGCTGATGGGCGGTCCGAACGAGGCCTCCGTCGCGCAGCTCGCCGAACTCGGCCTGCGCGTCATTCCGAAGGCCAAACGCGAGGACTGAGCGGGCGAACGATCCCGCTTCGCCGCCGGCCGAAGTTTCGCTATACCAGCGGTTGGCGAAAGGGTTCGGCGATGCAGCGTATCGTGATCCTCGGCAATGCAGGAAGCGGCAAGTCGACGCTTGCACGCGAGGTCGGCGCCCGCGCGGGCCTGCCGGTGGTCCACCTCGACCGGCTCTTCTGGCGGCCGGGCTGGGGCAAGGCGACGCCGGCGGAGTTCCACGCCGACCTCGTCCGCGCGCATGCCGGGGAGCGATGGGTCAGCGAAGGCAACTATCACCGGCAAAGCTTCGCCATCCGCCTCGCGCGCGCCGATCTCGTCGTCTGGCTGGATACGCCGCGCGGCGTCTGCATGAAGCGCGTGCTCGTCCGCAGCTTCCTCGACCGGCCTCGGCCGGACATGGCCGACGGCTGCCGGGAACGTCTCGACGCGGATTTCGTGGTCTTCCTTCGCTACGTCTTCGGTTTCGACCGCACGGCCCGCCCGCGCATCGAGGCCGAACGGCTGCGCACGTCGCCGGACGTTCCCGTCACGCGACTTCGCGGACGGCGCCGCATCACGCGTTTCCTCCAGGCGCTTCCCGAACGCGTGACGCAGGGCGTGCCCCTCATGGACCGAGAGGCACGCGAGGGCTGAAAGTCTCTAGTCCTTGTCGTTCGCGCTCACATCGACGTCGAGCACGTCCGGCAGGCTCTGCGGCGAGGCCATGGCGGCACCGACGATGAGCGGAGCGGAAACGGGCTTTTCCGGATCGGCCTCGATCGTCAGGCTCTTCGGGTCGTCGAGGAAGGTGGAGACGGCCTTCTCGACCTTCTTCTCGAAACCGGGGTTCTTCAGCTTGCCGAGCGCCAGCGGCAGCATGGCCTTGGCCGCCTGCGCGATCTGGTCGCCGGAAACGCCCTGCTGTTTGCCGATGTAGGAAAGCACCTTGTTCGTCAGGGAATCGTCGTCGAAACGGATCTTGGCGCCGGTGAAGCTCAACTGCTGCATCAGGCCGAGCATGCCGATGCCGAGCGCCTTCTGCGCTTCCTTGTCGTCGGGGTTTGCCGCCGCCTTCGCTTGCAAGTCGCGCGTCTGTTCGATGAAGTCGCGCGTGTAGCCCGAAAACCCGAGCGACAGGTCGAGCGTGCCGACGTTCTTCAGCGTCAGCGCCAGTTTGCTCAGGTCCGCCTTGCCGCCGTCGGGAGACCACGAACCCTTCATCGTCATTTCGCCGTTCACGCTGTCGTAGCCCATCGCCTTGGCGGCCCGGCGCAGCTTCGAATCCCCGGCGTTATCGAGATAGATCGTCAGGTCTTCGACATCCGTGCTGCTTTCGTAGCCCTTGCCGGCCTGCTCGATGGTCGACTTCACGCCGGAACTCGTCACCAGCGGCTTGCCGTCCCGCGTTATGCGAACGTCGCCGGTGCTCGACGACGTGAACGAGGGGAAGAGGCCCGATCCTTCGTTCTTGCCCTTGTCGTCGTTCTTGTCGTCGCCCTTGCCCTGCGGCGGAACGACGAGGCCGTCGAGCTGGATGTCCTCGACCGAGACTGCGCCCTTCGCGCCGACCGGCCGGTCGATCTTCGGAATGCGCGTCGTATCGACGGTGTAGCCACCGCCGTCCGTTTCCTCGACGCCGGAGAACGTGACCTCGCCGAGGGGAACCGGCCCGGACGGCAGTTTCAGCGCCGTATCGTGCAGGATGACCGTATCGCCGTTCGTATCGAGCCTTGAATAGTCGAGCGTGCCGCCCGACCGCCCATAGGCCGCGTTCAGCGTGGTGACGAAGTCCTTGCCGTCGAGCGCGAGCGCGCTGCTCGCGAAGCCGAGGAGAAACGTGCCGGCGAGCGCGGCGCGGACATATGGCTTGGCGTGCATGGCGAAACCTCGCTTCTGGTCGGATCGGGAAGGGTCCGTGCCACCTCTTTGTGGCGGCCTCAAGCCCCATCGGGACGAAAGACCTACCGCAGGTGGGGGGACGCGTCCAGATTGCATGAAGAAGGGCACGCGGTCGTGATGGCACCTTTGCGCCCAGCGCGCGAGCGTCTATGGTCCCGCGCGGCGCCGTGCCGCTGTTTTACCCCTCGACGAAAGGCCCGCTCGTGCAGCGTCGTCCGTTTTGCCTCGTGCTCGCACTCTGCCTGCTCTTCGTCGCCGCAGCGGCCCATGCGCAGGAGCGCCGCTACGACGGCGTCCCCTATGCCGGCCCGCTCGCGCTCGACATCTACGTGCCGGCCGGGCCGCTTGAGCCCTTGCCGCAGCGAAAGCGAGGCGTCGTGGTCTATGTCCATGGCGGCGGATGGCTGAAGGGCGATCGAAAGCACGTCTACAAGATTCCCGAGTTCATCACCTCGCTCGGCTACGTCTTCGTAGCGATGGACTATCGGCTGGTGCCGGAAACCGACATCGAAGGCCAGACGCAGGACGTCGCCAGGGCGATCAACTGGGTTTCGCGCAACATCGCCGATTATGGCGGAGACCCGAACCGCATCGCCATCATGGGCCATTCCGCGGGCTCGCACCTCGTGACGATGGTCGCCGCACGCCACCTCGTGAACGTGCGTGCCGTCATCGCCGACGACGTGCAGGCTTACGACATGGTCGCCTACGACGCCATGCGCGGCTCGCTCGGCTATCCCTACAAGCAGGCCTTCGGCGAGGATCCGGCGGATTGGCGCAAATGGTCTCCGATCACCTATGCGCGGACCGCGCGCAACGTGCCGCCGCACCTGATGATGTATTCCGGCTCGAACGGCGAACGCCGGCAGGCGCTGACGACCGAGTACGCCCGCGTGCTTTCCTCGCGCGGTACCTATGTCTACGTCTTCGACGGCTCGGACTACACGCACGGCACCATCGCACGCTATCTGGGCCGGCTCGGAGATCGCGCGTCCGGCGTCGTCGCGCAGTTCCTGAAGCGCACGATCGGGCGGTAGGCATCGGCGGCGCTTCGGTCGTGCCGCGCATGTCAGTCGTGCTCCGTCGCGAGGCATCGATTCGCTGCGCGGAAGATCGAATGCGATTGGTTTTGCCTGGCTCGCGATGACGCGGGCAGGTGCCTTTTCCCCGGCATCCGTAGCGAGATCGAACGGAAGCGATCGACCTTCTCAGGCGCATCCGCACCTCGACCAACAATTCAATTGACTATTACTAAATTATGGTATCTTACTCAAAAAATAGCAATAATTGCGCGTGAGCGACGGTTTAACCGCGCTGAATTGTCGGTTTTATATCCAGCATGTCGGTTTGTGAAAGAATGGAATCTCCGCCCCGGTCGGCGGATCGTGCGGTCGGCATGCGTACAGATGGTGCGGTATTTCCGCGTTTGGGATTCGGCTGTTCTGCCTTGATGGGACGGCTTGGTCTTGCCGCTTCGCAGCGTATCGTCGATGCTGCCTTCGACGCCGGCATCACCCATTTCGATACGGCGCGCGCGTACGGCTACGGTGAGGCCGAACGCGCGCTCGCCGGTCTTCTCTCCCGTAACCGCGCCGCTATCACCGTCACGACGAAGGTCGGCATCCTGCCGCCGCGGCGCTCGCCGCTCATCTCCGCAGCGCGCGGAGCTGCGCGTTTCACCGTCGGCATGGTTCCGGGGTCGAGGGCGCTCCTGCGCCGCGGCGCGGCGGCGACCGTGCGCCATGGCGCGTTCGGCATCGATTCGCTGCGTGCGAGCTTCGAGACGAGCCTCGGCGAGCTTTCGATCGATGCCGTGGACTGCCTGCTCGCGCACGATTGCGACGCTGCCGATCTCGCCGACGGCGAGGTTCGCGCGTTTCTGGAGGAGCAGAAAGCGAAGGGCCGCACCGGCATGATTGGCACGGCGACGGGTGTCGAGCAGACCCGGAACTGCCTCACCGTGTGGCCCGACACCTTCGACGTGGTCCAGTTCGGCTCGGATGCGGCGAGCCGCGCTTCTGCGAAGGTCGAACGCCCCGCGAACACGCATACCATCACCCATTCGGCCATCACCGGCATTCTCCCCGGCATCCTGGAGAAGCTCGATCGCGACGAGGCCGAGCGCCGGCGCTGGAGCCGGACGCTCGGCATCGATGTGGACGATTCACGTGCGCTCGGCCTGGTCCTGTTGCGCCATGCCCTCGATGCGAACCCGAACGGTACGGTGCTCTTCTCGTCCACGAACATCGAAACCATCCAGCGCAGCACTCGCCTGCTTGCCGAAGACCTCGTTACGGCCGAACAGGCGCAGGTGCTCGAAGGGCTGATCGCGGAGTGGCGCGGGCCATGATCGAGAACAACGACGCGATTGCCGGAGACGAAAGCGTCGCGGCGGATCTGTGCATCGTCGGTGCGGGCCCGGCCGGCATCGCGCTCGCACGTGAACTCGTCGGCTCGCGCATGAAGGTCGTTCTCGTCGAAAGCGGCAATCTCGAAATCGAGCCTTTGTCCCAGAAATTGAACGAGGCGGTCGTCTCGGGCCTGCCCTTCACCGGGCACGCGGAGGGAAGGGGTCGTGCCTTCGGCGGCAGCGCACGGCTATGGGCCGGCCAGTGCCTTCCGCTCGATCCGATCGATCTGGAAGAACGACCCTGGGTCCGGCACAGCGGCTGGCCGATCGCCTATGGCGAACTCGAACCCTACTGGCGCCGCGCCGAGCGCTTCTTTGGCGTGGAAGGCGAGAGTTACGGGGCCAGGACCTACCGTCCCTTCGGGCTCGCCGCGCCGGCATGGGACCCGCGCGTGGTCGAGGCGATGTTCACCGTCTACACGCCGAGCGTCGACACGGGCAGGGCGCATATCCGCGCGTTCCGCAACGCGACGAACCTGCGCGTCCTCGTCAACGCGACGGTGAGCGAGATCCGGACGGACGCGACGGGCCGCAAGGTGGAAGGCGTCACGGTAAGCAACGCTTCGGGCGCCGAACGGACGATCCTCGCGCGGCGCGTGGTCCTGTGCGGCGGCGCGCTCGAAAATGCCCGGCTTCTGCTTCTCTCGCGCAGCGCGAACCCGAAGGGCCTCGGCAACACGCACGATCTCGTCGGCCGGTTCTTTCAGGATCATCCGAACGGCCTGACGGCGGTGCTCGAAGGCGACGGTGCCGATCTTCAGGAGCGGTTCCGGCTGCTCTATGCCCGCTCGCGCCGTTACTTCCCCAAGCTCAAGCTGTCGGAGGCCCTTCAGCGCGAAGCCCGCGTGCTGAACGCGAACGCGCACCTCGTCTTCGACTATCCGCCGGGTGGCGGGCTCGATACGCTGCGCACCGTCGTCCATGCGCTGCGCCGGCGCGATCTCGGCGCGGAAACTCGCCGTCAGGTCCTGCGCCTGCCGCGCCACGCCGGCGAGATCGTCGGTGCCGCCATCCAGCACCGGCGCGGACGCTCGCCGATCGCCGAGCCGACCTCGGTGCACCTGCAGTGCTATCTGGAGCAGGAGCCCGACCCCGAAAGCCGGGTAACGCTGAGCACGCAGCGCAGCGATGCGCACGGTAGCCCCATGCTCGACATCAACTGGACGTTCGGCGAACTGGAACAGCGAACGCTGAAGACCGTCACGGAAGCCATCTGCGGCGAGTTCGAACGCCTGCGTCTCGGTCGCCTGAAACCGTTGCCGTGGCTCGAAGGACCGCGCGAAGGCTACGCGAGCCACCTTCGTGACGGCTATCACCACGCTGGAACGACACGCATGGCGCGCTCGCCGGAAGAAGGCGTCGTCGATGCCGATTGCGCGGTCTTCGACGTCGACGGCCTCTACGCCTGCGGCGGTTCCGTCTTCCCGACATCGGGCTACGCCAACCCGACCCTGACGATCGTCGCCCTCGCCATCCGCTTGGCCGACCATCTCGGCGAGCGGTTCCGGCAGTCCGGCATGGAAGGCGGAACGGCAGCGCGGGATCGCAGAACGGCAACGCTCGAACAGGTTGAGCGGTAACGCGGTGGCGTGCTGGTATGAGTTCAGTCGGCGGGGAGTTCGTCAGGTGGCTAGGCGACAGCGCTGGCTACGATGTCCGGATACCGACCGATAACCTTCACATAGGCAACGGCGAAATCCGGCGGTGTAGCGCGCGCCTGCTCCCAGTCGCGCAACGTACCGACCGGAACGCGGAAGCGACTGGCGAACTCCGACTGCGAGAGGCCGAGCTTGGTTCGTGTCGTGCGGATCAGACGCGCACGCTGACCACGGTCGAGCGCTTCGACCGTCACGTCGAAATCCTCGGCATCGGCTTGATCAGTCGGCAGTGCGATAGGCGCGTTCTTCACCCTTATTGCCCCTTCTTACCGATATGAAACGTGGCAGGTCGTCCCGCCAAACGAAAACGGCGGTAAACATCTTCTGCTCGACCACACCGATCACCTTG
This sequence comes from Pararhizobium mangrovi, assembly GCF_006516965.1. Taxonomy (GTDB): domain Bacteria; phylum Pseudomonadota; class Alphaproteobacteria; order Rhizobiales; family Rhizobiaceae; genus Pararhizobium_B; species Pararhizobium_B mangrovi. The sequence continues at coordinate 187,195 of NZ_VHLH01000002.1, forward strand.
AACCGCTGTTCTCCGTCGAACTCTCGTGTCAAGGGCAAGATCAAATAACTGGCGTCCTTCAAAATTCGATCGCCGAAAGCCAGCGGCAGCCTGTGCTTCTCGCGGTTGACCACATCCTTCTTTGGATCGAACCTATCTTTTATCGTCAACCATTTGTACGGGAATTCCGTATCCTATGCAAATAGCGATGTCCGCAGATCCTTGCGATGAGCTATAGGGTCGACAACCTTTCCGTTACCAGCTTGCTGGCATTCCTTCGGAACGGCGTGGTGGTACTGGGATGAAATGTGAGCTTTGGGGTGGAGAGCGGACCGGCAAGTTTGGACGTAGTTCGTTGCGACAGTTGCCGTTCGATTACCCGCCTATAGTGATGCCGGCTGAACTATAAGAAGCGGCTTCGATCGCGGTAGAATGGAAGATTGGTCGTGCGGATTACGGTCTTGGGCTGCGGCGCTACCTACGGCGTCCCAATTGCTGGCGGTGTGTGGGGGCGGTGTGACCCGTCGAACCCAAAGAACGAACGAATGCGGCCATCGGTCCTAGTTTTCGAGGACCAGCGATCCCTGATGATCGACATCGGTCCAGACTTCCGCCGACAGACCACGAAAGCGAAGATCGTCCCGGATGCGATCGTGATTACCCATGGACATTGGGATCACATCGCAGGCATTGGCGAACTTCCCTACTACATGGAAATGGCGCTACGGCGCAATCTAGATATCTATGCCGACGACGCGACGATGAAGTGCGTCGTCGGCATGTTTCCCTATCTCTTCGCGCACGAGGTCGTGGCCACGGACACTCGCACGATCTCGTTCGGCGACGATGACGAGTATCGGATCATTTGGCATCGCATTCGGGCTGGCGAAGCCTTCGAGGCGAATGGCTTCCATGTTCTACCGTTCTCCCAGCACCATGGCGGTTCGGACAGTCTCGGTCTGCGTATCCGGAATTTCGTCTACAGCCCGGACGTGAAGTCTTTTCCGACGGAGAGCCTTCCTCTTCTCTCGAACATCGAAACCTGGATGCTCGACTGCGACTATTGGGAACCATCCTCATCGCATGGCGATCCGCGAACCGTCGTCGAACTGGTCGATCGGTTCGCGCCAAAGAGGGTCTTCCTTACGCATATGGACGAGAAGATGGACTACGCCACGCTGCAATCGTGGTTCGAGGATCGGGGATATGGTCAGGTCGCTCCTGCCTTCGACGGCATGGAGATTTCCATTCCGGAGACGACGGAAGTAGCGGGGATGTCCGCTCTCCAGAGCGTCCGAACCGATGTTGGACGTCTCTAATGGGTCGCATAGACGACGTAGTCGCTTATCTTTCTCATGCCGTGTTCCCAAATCCTTGCCAACCCGCACCCCTCACGCTACCCCGTAACCCATGGGAAAGTCCGTAGACACGCCGGAATCCGGTAGGAATCCGTACGAACCGATCGATCTGAAGACGGCGCTCGAGGAGCGGTATCTGGCCTATGCGCTGTCGACGATCACGCAGCGCGCGTTGCCGGATGTGCGCGACGGCATGAAGCCGGTGCATCGGCGGATCGTCTATGCGATGCGCGAGATGGGGCTTCGCTCCAACGGGTCGTTCCGCAAATGCGCCAAGATCGTCGGCGAGGTGATGGGTAACTACCATCCCCATGGCGACCAGGCGATCTACGATGCGCTGGTGCGGCTGGCGCAGGATTTCGCCGTGCGTTACCCGCTCGTCAACGGGCAGGGGAACTTCGGCAATATCGACGGCGATAATGCCGCGGCGATGCGCTACACCGAATCGAAGATGACGGCGGTCGCCGAGCTTCTGCTCGAAGGCATCAACGAGGATGCCGTCGATTTCCGCTCCACCTATGACGAGGAGGGCAGCGAGCCGTCCGTGCTGCCGGGCGCCTTTCCGAACCTGCTCGCCAACGGCTCGTCGGGCATCGCCGTCGGCATGGCGACCTCGATCCCGCCGCACAACGCCGCCGAACTGTGCGAGGCGGCCCTTCACCTGATCAAGCATCCGAACGCCTCGCTCGACAAGTTGGTCGACCTCGTGCCTGGCCCGGACCTGCCGACGGGCGGCATCCTCGTTGACGACCGGGCGACGATCACCGAGGCGTATCGCACGGGGCGCGGCGGTTTCCGCGTCCGCGCGCGCTGGGAGAAGGAGGATCTCGGGCGCGGCGGCTACCAGATCGTCGTCACCGAAATTCCCTATCAGGTGCAAAAGGCACGGCTGATCGAGAAGGTCGCCGAGCTTTTGATCGCGCGCCGGTTGCCGCTGCTCGACGACATCCGCGACGAGTCGGCCGAAGACGTGCGCGTCGTGCTCGTGCCGAAGAGCCGTTCGGTCGATCCGGCCCTTCTCATGGAGCAACTCTTCAAGCTCACCGACTTCGAGACGCGCCTGCAGCTCAACATGAACGTGTTGAGCATGGGTCGGGTGCCGAGGGTCATGGCGCTGCCGGAAGTGCTGCGCGAGTGGTTGGACCATCGCAAGGACGTGCTTCAACGCCGCTCCCGTCACCGGCTGGCGCAGATCGAGCGGCGGCTGGAAATCCTCGGCGGCTACCTCGTCGCCTATCTTAACATCGACGAGGTGATCGCGATCATCCGCGAGGAGGACGAGCCGAAGCCCGTCATGATGGCGCGCTTCGAACTGACGGACCTGCAGGCGGAATCGATCCTCAACATGCGGCTGCGCTCGCTGCGCAAGCTCGAGGAGTTCGAGATCCGCAAGGAGTTCGACAACCTCACGCAGGAAAAGGCGGACATCGAGGCGCTGCTCGCCTCCGACGACCAGCAGTGGAAGACGATCGCCTGGGAAATCGGCGAGGTGAAGAAGACCTTCGGCAAGAACACCGAACTCGGCCGCCGCCGCTCGGATTTCGCCGAGGCGGCCGAGATCGATCTGGAGACGATCCAGAACGCGATGATCGAGAAGGAGCCCGTCACCGTCGTCGTGTCGGAGAAGGGCTGGATCCGCGCACTGAAGGGCCATATCGCCGACTTCGCGACGCTGACCTTCAAGGAGGGCGACGCGCTGAAGGTGGCGTTCCCTGCCCATACGACCGACAAGCTGATCGTCGTCGGCACGGCGGGCCGCGTCTATACGCTCGCCGCCGACCGGCTGCCCGGCGGGCGCGGCCATGGCGAGCCGCTGCGCCTCATGGTCGACATGGACAACGATCAGGACGTGCTGACCGCCTTCGTCCACGATCCCGAACGCCGGCTACTCTTTGCTTCCACCGCCGGCAACGGCTTCGTGGTCGAGGAAAGGGAGATCGTCGCCAACACCCGCAAGGGCAAGCAGGTGATGAACGTGAAGGCCCCGGACCAGGCGAAGCTCGTCGTCACGGTCGCGGGCGACACGATCGCTGTCGTCGGCGAAAACCGCAAGCTTCTCGTCTTCCCGCTCGTCCAGGTGCCGGAGATGACGCGTGGCAAGGGCGTGCGCCTCCAGCGCTACAAGGACGGCGGTATCGCCGACCTGAAGTGCTTCGCGATGGAGGAAGGTCTCGGCTGGACCGACAGTGCGGGCCGCAGCCATACGCGCACTCGCGAGGAACTGACGGACTGGCTCGGCGACCGTGCGCAGGCCGGCCGCATGGCGCCGCGTGGCTTCCCGCGCTCGGGCCGATTCGTCGGGTAGGGCATTCTCCAGCTTTACGGATCCGGTCCGGCATTGCGAACGACGCGGAAGACAAAGCGCTCCGGTTCGCCTTAGAGCCTTTCAAGTTTATACGGAAGCGCTCTGTTCGATCGTGCCGGTTTCCCACGCGAAGGCGATCGCAGCGCGATGTGGTTCATCGGGCAAGATCGCCGACAGTAAGGTGGAGAAGCAAACGAGCCAGTGACTCGTTTGCCCGCCGAACGGGAGAGCGGCACGGTCGAACCCTTCGGGCCGATCCTGTTTGCGCCATGACGCTTCGACGGATGGCTCGACCGTACCACCAGTACGCTCGTCGCCATCCGTCTCGGTCCTGACGCAAACAGGGTC
>NZ_VHLH01000003.1 GCF_006516965.1 Pararhizobium mangrovi
GAAAGGCTCTAAACGGCCCTCTGCACGCCGCGCGAGAAGGTGGAGCGGCGCGAGCGGCGCACCTGCCACACGGAATGCGCGGCGAGTGCGGCGATCATGATCGCGCCGCCGGAGAGCGTCGCCGTCGTCGGCACTTCGCCGAAGATCAGCCAAACCCATACCGGCGCGAGGATCGTCTCGAGAAGGTAGAACATCGCGACCTCGGGCGAGGGGATGTAGCGCGGTGCCGAGGCAAGGCACCAGAAGGCGAGCGGGATCACCACGAAGCCGTTCAGCGCGATCCACACGGGATCGCGGATGACCGGCCCGCCGGTCGGCAGCAGGAACAGTGCGACGAGTGCTGGAAAGAGGTTCGCGACCAGCGGCGTGAAGCCCATGTCGCGGCCGGTCGCCCTCGCCGCGGTCAGCGCTGCGGCCGTCAGGAAGGCCGTCGCGAGCGCCATCGCATCGCCGAAGCCGTGACCGAGCGAGACCCCCTCGCGCACGATGATCGCGACGCCGACGATCATGGCGCCCATCGCGAGAAACGTCGCGCGCCGAGGCCGTTCCTTCAGGAAGATCCACGATAACAGCGCGGAAAAGACCGTGTTGAAGGAAAGGATGAAGACGAGGTTCGCCGTCGAGGTGTTGAAAACGGCGAGCACGAAGGTCACCGCGCCGACGGCGTAGACCGCGACGACCATCGATCCGCCGAGCCCGGGCACGAGCCGGATGGAGCGGCCGGCGAGGGTGCGATAGGCGAGCCAGATGGCGATCGCCACGACGAAGGTGGCGCCGCTGCGCGCGGCAAGGATGGACCACACACCGCCATCGGCAAGCCGCACGAGCGGCACGTCCATGGTGAGCGACAGGCCGCCGAGTGCGGCGAGCCCCAACCCTTTTCCCGTGTCGCTGGATGGCTCGGTGTTCGCCGGCCCCTTCAAGCGGGCCGTCGCCAGCCGTCGGCCATCAGGTGTTCCTGCGGCTGGAAGCGGGTCTTGTAGTCCATCTTCGGCGATCCCTTGACCCAGTAGCCGAGATAGACGTGGGCGAGCCCGCGCTGGCGCGTGCGCTGGATATGGTCGAGGATCATGTAGGTGCCGAGCGAGCGGTCGGCGATGTCCGGGTCGAAGAACGAATAGACCATAGACATGCCGTCGCCCATCACGTCGGACAGCGCGACGGCGACGAGCGGTCCGTCGTTGCGTCCGGTCGCAATCGAGTCCGGCGTCTTTACGCGGTATTCGACGATGCGCGTGTCGACATGCGTATCCTCCACCATCATGGCGTAGTCGAGCACGCTCATGTCCGACATGCCGCCGGTGCGGTGGCGCGCGTCGAGATAGGCGCGGAAGAGGGAATACTGCTCGCTTGACGGTTCGGCGGCATGCTCGCGGGCGACGAGATCGGCGTTGCGCTTGACGACGCGCTTCATCGACTTCGTCGGCTCGAACTCGCCGGCGAGGATGCGCACCGACACGCAGGCGCGACACGTCTCGCAGGCCGGCCGGTAGGCGATGTTCTGCGAGCGGCGGAAACCGCCCTGCGTCAGAAGGTCGTTCAGTTCGTCCGCCTTGTCGCCGACGAGATGGGTGAAGACCTTCCGCTCCCATTGACCCTCGAGATAGGGGCACGCCGATGGCGCGGTCAGGAAGAACTGGGGCGAATGGCTGGAATGGCTCGTCATTTCCGGATCGCGGCGCGGTTCAAATCACGGTTTCGCACAGGATGGCCCAATGCCGCGAAAGGTCAACCGAAGATGCCGAGGTTCCCGCCCACTGCGACGCCGTGAGGCGGCGTGCCGACGGCCTTCGATCGGTGCCGGGGCCGTTCGTACGCCGACCTAGTCCTCGCGGCGAACCACCACCGTGCCGAGCAGGAAATCCTGCAGAAGGCGCTTGCGCGGCGAGAACAGGCTGACGAGAAGCACGATCGGCGAAAGGATGACGTTTCCGGCCCAGAAGAGCACGGTATGGATCAGCGCCAGCATGCCGTCCACCGGGCCGCCGTCGAGACGGGCAAGCCGTAAGTCCATCGCCTTCATGCCTGGCGTCGCCTGCGCGCTTCCGCCCATCGTCAGCATTACGTAGGGCAGGGCGACCAGTGCGAAGAGCACCGAATAGAGCATGAAGCCGAGACCAAGCGTGACGATGCCGAGGAAGAAGACGACGATCGACACCGGGATGCACAGAAGCAGCACCAGCGTGTAGTCGATGCAGAAGGCGAGTATCCGCCGGGTGCGCACGCTGCGGTAGCGGCGCGGCGCGTCGAGGTTCGTTCCCGGCATTTCGGCGGCGATGGCCATCGTCGTGCTCCGTTGGCGCGTTTCGATCGCCACGAATGTGGGGACGAACGCGGCGGATGCAAGAATGGCGCGGGTTCAAACCCCCTTCGCCAGCAGTTCCGCGACGCGCGGCGCGAAATAGGTCAGGATGCCGTCGCAACCCGCGCGCTTGAAGGAGAGCAGGCTTTCGAGCATCACCTTTTCCTCGTCGATCCAGCCGTTTGCGCCCGCAGCCTTCATCATCGCGTATTCGCCGGACACCTGATAGGCGAAGACGGGCAGTCCGAACTCCTGCTTCAGCCGCCAGCAGATGTCGAGATAGGGAAGACCGGGCTTCACCATCAGCGAATCGGCACCTTCCTGTACGTCGAGTTCGGCCTCGCGCAGGCATTCCTCGCCATTGGCGGGATCGACGTAATAGCTCTTCTTGTCGCCCTTCAGCAGGCCTCCGGTGCCGATCGCCTCGCGATAGGGCCCATAATAGGCCGACGCGAACTTCGTCGTGTATGCCATGATCGCCACGTCCTGATGGCCGGCGGCATCGAGCGCCTCGCGGATCGCGCCGACGCGTCCATCCATCATCTCGGAGGGAGCGATGATGTCGGCACCAGCGTCGGCCTGGTTCACAGCCGCCTCGGCGGCTTGCGCCACGGTCTCGTCGTTGACGATGATCCCGTCGCGCAGGATGCCGTCGTGCCCGTGCGTCGTGAACGGGTCGAGCGCGACGTCCGTCATCACGCCGATTTCCGGAACCGCCTCCTTGATCGCCCGCGTCGCGCGGTTGACGAGATTGTCGGGGTCGAGGATGTGCGAGCCCGTCTCGTCGCGGCGCTCCATGGCGATGTTGGGAAAGGTCGCGATCAGCGGAATGCCGAGGTTGGCCGCGCGCCGTGCCTCCTCCGCCGCCCGGTCGACCGTCAGCCGGAAGACGCCCGGCATGGCGTCGACGGGCTCGCTCGTATCGGTACCGTCGACGAGGAAGATCGGCCAGATGAGGTCGTCGACCGTCAGCCGGTTCTCGCGCACCAGCCGGCGCGACCAGTCCGCCTTGCGGTGGCGGCGCATGCGGCGGTGGCCGGTGATCCGGTCGACATTCGCCCGATCGAAGGCGTCCTGTGCTTGCTTGTCCATGGTCGTTCGGCTCCCGCATTGTCCGTTTCCCTTGAACGCCCTTGCGAAGAACGGGTCAAGGCGGGCCATACCGGCGCGCTTCCGTATGCCCCGGAAAGGTTCTAAGCGCATGCGAAGGAGACCCCTGCCGATGATTCGGCGGCGGCGGGCGAAGGAAGGAGAGGACGGGGCGGATGAGCCGGGTTCCGGCCGTTGACCAAACGACAAGGACGTTCACGGAGGAGGCGTTCGTCGTCTTCCTGCGTTTCGTCGCGCTCCTCGCGCTGCTCGAGGGCCTGAAATACTGGGTGGCGCTCATCGGCATCGTCGGTCATGCGCCCTGGCGGTTCGATCTCATGCCGGTCCACTGGCAGATCGCGGCGACGAGCCTTGCCGTCCTCTTTCCCTCCGCCGCGACGGGCCTCTGGCTGACGACCTCATGGGGCCCCGTACTATGGGCCGTGGCGGCGGCCGGCGAAGTCGTCATGTATACCGGCTACACGCTGCGCTTCGGGCATCAGCCGATCATTCTCGCCGCCCACGCCGTCATCGCCCTTTGCTATGTCGGCTTCCGGCTTGCGCTCGTGTTCGAACGGCGTCGCCGGGTGGAGACGGTAAGGCCCGATTTACCGTGATACACTCTTGGCTTCCGGTAAGCAGCTGTTAAGCCTGGATTTTAAGTCGAATTTTAGGGGCATTCGATAGGTTCTGTCTCAAGGCGGCGGACAAGAAAGCCGCCACGCGTCAACAGCGAGGCAGACCGATGAACGTTCAAGCTACCCGGATCGTCGAGAACGACGGCACCAGCGACATCAACGACCAGTCGCTCCACACGCTCTACATGGAGTCCCTTCAGCTCGTCGAGCGGCTCCACCGCCGTCTGCTCGACGTCGTCAAGGACGAGTTCGACCGCAAGGGCCGCTCGGACATCAACGCCACGCAGGCGCTGCTGCTCTTCAACATCGGCAATTCGGAACTGACCGCCGGCGAACTGCGCTCGCGCGGTTACTATCTGGGCTCGAACGTTTCCTACAACCTGAAGAAGCTCGTCGATCTCGGCTACATCAACCACCAGCGTTCGCGCGTCGACCGCCGTGCGGTGCGTGTCAGCCTGACGGACAAGGGCACCGAGGTCGCTTCCGTCGTGTCCGAACTCTACGAGCGTCACACCGGTTCGATCGAGAAGGTCGGCGGCATCGGCGAAGGCGACTTCAAGGAAATGAACCGTCTTCTCACGCGGCTCGACCGCTTCTGGAACGACCAGATCCAGTATCGCCTCTGAACGAGGCATACAAACCACACCGGCCTTCATTCCGGGCGCGCGTTCACGAATGCGTGCGCCGTGCTCCACGAAGTCGACACAAAGTCGTGGCAAGTCCAACACGAGTTCTGTCGGCGGGGAACCATCTGCGTATCGTCATGTGGCGGCGCGTCGCGTGGGTGACATCGGAACGTTCGCGAACGAACGTCGATGTCCGTCACCGGCAGGTATCGTCTTGTTAACCTTGATGGTGGTATCGTGATGCTTTGTCATCGCGATCTTGGAACACGGTGTCTTGATGTCCAGAAAATTCGGTAGCGAATCCTTCTCGCGGCGCGGCTTCCTGCGCGCGGTCACTGCCGCAGGCGCCTTGACGGCAGCCGGCGGGGCCAGCGCACAGTCGATCGTCGACAGCGTCATCCGCGGCTCTCAGCGCGGGTGGAACGACAGCTTCGATTCATCACCGGGCCATGGTGGCGACGTCAACAGCCTGACGCCGATTCTCAATCCGCGGACGCTCTCCTACGTCCAGCTCGCCATCAACCGCTACCAGCAGCTCGTCGCCAATGGCGGCTGGCCGATGGTGCCCGAGCACGGCAAGCTCAGTCTCGGTAGCGTCGACGACGCCGTCCTGACGCTGCGCAAGCGGCTGATGATCTCCGGCGATCTTTCGCAGTCGGCAGGCATGTCGCGAGCCTTCGATTCCTACGTCGATGCGGCCGTACGCCGCTTCCAGGCGCGTCACGGCCTGCCGGTCGACGGCGTCCTCGGCGAATACAGCTACAAGGCCATGAACGTTTCGGCCGATGTCCGTCTCGGCCAGCTCCAGACCAACCTGGTTCGCCTCAACGCGCGCAGCGGCGATCTCGGCCCGCGCTACGTCGTCGTCAACATTCCCGCCGCGTCGATCGAGGCCGTCGAGAACGGCCAGGTCGTCCAGCGGCACACGGCGATCGTCGGCCAGACCTCACGCGAGACCCCGACGCTCGATTCGGCGATCAACCAGGTCATCCTCAACCCGTACTGGACGGCGCCGCGCTCGATCATCCGCAAGGACATCATGCCGGTGATGCGCAAGGATCCGCAGTATCTGACGCGCAACCACATTCGCCTCTTCGACGCACAGGGCAACGAGGTGGACCCCAGCACGGTGGACTGGAGCGCGGACAAGGCTCCGAACCTCACCTTCCGTCAGGATCCCGGCAAGATCAACGCCATGGCGTCGGTCAAGATCAACTTCCCGAACAAGTATTCGGTCTATATGCACGACACGCCCGAGCAGAGCCTGTTCGGGCAGATCATGCGCTTCGATTCGTCGGGCTGCGTGCGCGTCCAGAACGTGCGCGACCTCGTCGTATGGCTGCTCCGGGACAATCAGGGCTGGTCGCGAAGCCACATCGAGCAGGTCATCTCGACGCGCAAGAACACCGAGATCCCGCTCGAACAGCGCGTTCCGGTGCATTTCGTCTACATCACCGCCTGGTCGACCTCGGACGGCGTCGTCCAGTTCCGCGACGACATCTACCATCACGACGGTGTGGACGAGTTGGCGCTTCGCTAGAAGCTCCGTCTGAAGTTGCCCTGAATTCGACCCGGCCCCGAAAGGGCCGGGTTTCTCATGAGCCTTCGGCAGGGCGTGCGAGCGATGAATGCGGCGCAGGCTCTTCCGTCGGGAAGTTCGCGCGCTTCGGCCCCGACATCGCCCGTTCGAGCAGGGCGGCAATGATTTCCAGTGCCTGGATCGGGCTTTCGTCCTCGTTGATCGCCAATTCCCGCCGCGGCGTGCGCGCTGGCACGGCCGGCTTCGAGCGCGGCGGCTTCAGGAAGAAGCGGTCCTTGCGTTCGCGCGCGGCCGATATGCGCTCGCGGACGTCCACGACCAGCCGATCGAACTCCGCCAACTCGTCCGCCGAAAGCGTGCGCCCGTGCGAGATCCCGCGGGCGAGCGCACGCACCCAGTGCGTGCAGCCGGTCAGCACGAGCAGCTTCTCGCGCACCTGTCCGTATCGGGTGACGACGTTCCACGGACCGCCGAGCGGTCGTGCCGCGGTCGCGAGATCGGCAAGTTTTCGGTCGAGCGTGCGCGAGGGTGCGAGAATGTCGGCACCGGCATCTTTGCCATGGGCCCGGGCATGGATGGCGTCGAGCGCCTCGCCGAGCGTTGTCAGATAGCCTTCGAGCGCGACCGTGACGCCCGCCGTCGCCCGTTTGGGAAAGACGAGGAACGCGCAGAAGACACCCGAAAGGGCGCCGAGAACCGTCTCCTCGAGCCGCAGCACGAGGAGTTCGGGTGTGAACAGACCCATCAGCCCGTAGAGAAGCGCCAGCGCGATGGTGATAAAGAAGATCATCACGCCGTAGGAGGTCTGCAGGAAATAGAAGCCGAAGAAGAAGCACGCCATGATGCCGCCGATCGATACGGCGATGGAGCCGTGGAGGAGCGTGGCGATGATCGTTCCGGCGATGACGCCTGCGAGCGTGCCTGCCGAGCGTTCGAGCGCGCGAACGGCCGTATCGGCGCGTGAACGGGTGTTGTTGAAGACGATGAAGGCTGCGATGACCGCCCAGTACCACCGCGTCGAGGAGATGAGGACTCCGCCAGCCATGGCGAGCGCGGATGCGAGCGTCACCTGGATCGGAAGGTGCCAACGCTCCGGAATCCACGGCGTCTTGCCGTTTTCGCCCGAACCGCCAGCGGGCGTTCCGTTGCCGCCGGCGCTCGTCGTACCGGGTCGATCGGTTCGTTTGGCGAAGGCGGGCAGGGGGTCTTCGGCAAGCTTTGCCGCCAGATGGTCGCGGGCGTGCGCGGTGCGAAGCAGCACCTGGCACGTGGCGACCCGGTTGCCTTCCGGCGCCCCGCGCAGCCCTTCGGCGGTCTTCGCCAGTCCCGGGCTGTCGCGGTAGAGTGCCGCGACGAGCAGGTCTTCGGGCGGCAAGGCACGCATGCTGGCGGCGACCAGCCGCTCGACGCTCAGTTGAAGGTCGAACAGCGCCACGGCGAGTTCGGATGCGGGTCCGTGACCGGCGAGCGCGCCGCCGTCTTCCTGCGGGATGAAACCTTCCGCCATCAGCATGATGGCATGCAGGCGGGCAAGATGGCCCTGGAGGTATCTTCGGTTGGTCCGGTCCACCGTGCCGGCGCGGCTTGCGCGTCTCAGTTCACGCAGCACGAGGTTGATCCGCCGGTCGATGGTCGTCGTCGCACGGCGGAAGTCGCGCTCGGGATCGTCGACCAGAATGACGGAGCTGACGATCTGGGTGATCGCGAGGCCGAGAAAGGCCGCGAGCGCGATCCAGCCGATCTGGTTTGCGGCCGGGTGCAGATAGTCCCCCATGAAGAAGGCGATGAAGGCGATCATGCCGGCCGCGAAGCCGCGCGGGCCGAAACGCCGGATCGCGACGGCGGCGAAGATCACTACGAGGAAGACGATATCCGCCGTGAAGGGATACGCCGCGAGAAGCCCGGCGACGAAGATGCTCGCGCAGCCGGCGAGCCCGGCAAGCGCCCGGCTGACGATCTGGTCGCGCACCGTGACGTCGCGGATTGCGAGCGAACCGAGGAAGCCGATGATGGTGGCGATGCCGTAGGCGGCGATCGGCAGGGGATGGACGAAGGTGATCGCCGTGAGCAACAGGCCGATCAGCGTCATCGAAAGCACCGCGCGCGAGGCGAGCCGCAGACGCGAGAAGGCGGGATCGGATGCGACGATGCGGTCGCGCAGCCGCGCGAGGACGCGCCGTCTCGGGGCGATGGGCGGTGTCACGGGCGGTGCGCCCTCGGCTGCAGTCATATCGCCCTTTCGAGGACCGTTCCGGCATCGCTGCCGATCGCGAGTCGCGGCATGCGCGATGCCAAGCTAAGGCATTTCACTGCGGGTTCAACGCGCCATCGGCCCGCCCGGGTCGGCATGCCGCGCCGATCGGATGCCCGGACGGAGCGGATTGGCGAAGATGGGCGAGGTGTGGTACGTGCTGTGGGCACGCCGACGCCGCGCGTTCGTCGCTGCAGCGTCCGGTTCGTCCACTCTTCAACCTTCAAGGATTTGAACGAGATGTCCAACACTTCCTCGGCCTCCGCGGCGCGCTTCGCCGACGCGTTCTTCAACCGCTCGCTCGCCGAAAGCGATCCCGAAGTCTTCGGTTCGATCGACAAGGAACTCGGTCGCCAGCGCCACGAGATCGAGCTGATCGCCTCCGAAAACATCGTCTCGCGCGCCGTTCTCGAGGCGCAGGGCTCGGTGATGACCAACAAGTACGCCGAGGGCTATCCCGGACGGCGCTACTACGGCGGCTGCCAGTTCGTCGACGTCGCCGAACAGCTCGCCATCGACCGGGTGACGAAGCTCTTCGAGTGCGGCTTCGCCAACGTCCAGCCGAACTCCGGCTCGCAGGCGAATCAGGCGGTGCTGCTGGCGCTCGCGACACCCGGCGACACGATCCTCGGCATGAGTCTCGATGCCGGCGGCCATTTGACCCATGGCGCGCGTCCGAACCTTTCGGGCAAGTGGTTCCATGCCGTGCAGTACGGCGTCGTGCCGCAGACCGGCCTCATCGACTACGAACAGGTCGAGGAACTCGCACTTCACAACCGGCCGAAGATCATCGTCGCCGGCGGCTCGGCCTATTCGCGGCAGATCGATTTCGCTCGTTTCCGCGAGATCGCCGACAAGGTGGACGCCTATCTGTGGGTCGACATGGCGCATTTCGCCGGCCTCGTCGCCGGCGGCCAGCATCCGAGCCCGTTCCCGCACGCCCATGTCGCGACCTCCACGACCCACAAGACACTGCGCGGCCCGCGCGGCGGCCTCGTGCTGACGGACGACGCCGACATCGCCAAGAAGATCAACTCCGCGGTCTTCCCGGGCCTCCAGGGCGGCCCGCTGATGCACGCGATCGCCGGCAAGGCAGTGGCCTTCGGCGAGGCACTGACGCCGGAATTCAGGAACTACGCCGCCCAGGTCGTCGCCAACGCCAAGGCGCTTTCGGAAACGCTGATCGAAGGCGGCCTGGAAATCGTCTCGGGCGGTACGGACACCCATCTCGCGCTCGTCGACCTGCGGCCGAAAGACCTGACCGGCAAGGCGTCCGAAGCCGCCCTCGGTCGCGCCTACATCACCTGCAACAAGAACGGCGTTCCCAACGATCCGCAAAAGCCAATGGTCACCTCCGGCATCCGTCTCGGCACGCCGGCCGGCACCACCCGCGGCTTCGGCGAGGCGGAGTTCCGCGAGGTCGGCACGCTCATCCTCGAAGTGCTCGACGGTTTGAAGGATGCCGAATCGGAAGAGACGAACGCCGAGATCGAGGAAGGCGTGAAGAAGAAGGTCGTCGAACTGACGGACCGCTTCCCGCTCTATCCGCATCTCGGCTGATCGAAGAGCCGAAGGGTGAGAAGCCGTCGTCGCAACCGAACCGTCCGGATACCGAAACCCGGGGCGTATCGCGTGACCCTGCGTTCACGCGATACGGTCTAGGCCGCCCATGCGGTGTCCCTATTGCGGCTGCGAGGACAGCCAGGTGAAGGATTCGCGACCGGCCGAGGATGGCGCGGCCATCCGGCGCCGGCGCGTCTGCCCCGATTGCGCGGGCCGCTTCACGACGTTCGAGCGGATCCAGCTTCGCGAACTGACGGTAGTCAAGAAGACCGGCCGCAAGCAGCCCTTCGATCGCGACAAGCTCATGCGATCCTTCGAGATCGCGCTGCGCAAGCGCCCGATCGAGCGCGAGCGCATCGAGCGGGCGGCGTCGGGCATCGTTCGCAGGCTGGAAAGTTCGGGCGAAACGGACATTCCGAGCGACGAGATCGGTCTTCTCGTGATCGAGGCGCTGAAGGCGCTCGATGACGTGGCGTTCGTGCGCTACGCTTCGGTGTACCGCGATTTCACCGGGCCTGAAGACTTCGAGAAGACCATCGCGGAACTGAGCGCACGGATCGCGCGCGATCCGGCCGGCCACGACGATGGGGTCTGAGCCGGACGGGACATCCGTCACAACGCTCGATCGACGCATGATGGCGGCGGCCATTCGTCTTTCGAAACGCAATACCGGGCGCACCGCCTCGAACCCGTCCGTCGCCACCCTGATCGTTCGCGACGAGGGAAATGGGGCGGCGATCGTCGGCCGCGGCGTCACGGCGCTCGGCGGCCGGCCGCATGCCGAAACCGTGGCGCTCGACGAGGCGGGTGAGGCCGCACGCGGTGCGACCGCCTACGTGACGCTCGAGCCGTGTGCCCATCATGGCCGGACGCCGCCTTGCGCGCGCGCCCTGGTCGAGGCCGGTGTTTCGCGGGTCGTCGTCGCGGCCACCGATCCCGATCCCCGCGTTTCGGGCCGGGGCTATGCTATCCTTCGCGAGGCCGGCATAACGGTCGAGACGGGCGTGCTCGCCGAAGATGCGGCCCACGCCATGGCCGACTACCTCACGCAGCGCGTTCATCATCGTCCGCATGTCACTCTAAAGCTTGCCGTTTCCGCAGATGGCGCAATCGGCCGGCGAACGGGTGGCCAGGTCGCGGTCACCGGTGCGCTCGTTCGGGCCCAGGTGCATCTGCTTCGTGCCCGCTCGCACGCCGTCCTCGTGGGCATCGGCACCGTGCTTGCGGACGATCCCGAGCTTACCTGCCGGATCGAAGGGCTCAAGGACCGTTCGCCGATCCGGGTCGTGCTGGATCGCCGATTGCGCACGCCGCCGTCTTCGAAGCTCGTTCGCGATGCCGGCCGCGTGCCGCTATGGCTGGCCTCCACGCGCCCGGCCGAAGATCCGGCTCGCCGCGTGCTCGCGGCGGCCGGCGTGCGGTTTCCCGCCGTTGTCGGTTCGAACGACGCCATTGCCCTTCCGGAGCTCCTGGAGGATTTCGCGGCCGCCGGCATTCAAGCGGTCATGGTGGAAGGCGGCGCCGAGACCGCGCGCTCGTTCCTGGCGGAAGACCTCGTCGACCGCATTGCGCTTTATACCGGCGCGAAAAATATCGGCGGTGACACGGTCACCTCTCCGGTGACGATGGAAGCCGTTCCGGAAGGCTTTGTGCAAACGCGCTTCATGCGCTACGGCGGCGACGAATACCGCGAATACGAACGGATACGCTGATGTTCACGGGTATTATCACCGATGTGGGCAGGCTGGAACGGGCAACGCCGATCGATGGCGGGCTTCGGTTGCGCATCGAGACGCAATACGATCCCGCAACGATCGACATCGGTGCCTCCATCGCCTGTTCGGGGCCATGCCTGACCGTTACCGCGAAGCCGGACGCCACCGACAATGCGCGCTGGATCGAGGTCGAGGCATGGGCGGAGGCACTGGAACTGACGACGATCGCGAACTGGCAGGAAGGCCGTCGCATCAATCTGGAACGATCGCTGAAGATCGGCGACGAACTCGGCGGTCATCTCGTCTCCGGCCATATCGACGGTACGGCCACGATCGTCGCCGTCATAGCCGAGGGGGAGGCGACCCGGTTTCGCCTGCGGGCGCCCGATGCGCTCGCGCGCTTCATCGCGCCGAAGGGATCGGTCGCACTCGACGGCACGTCTCTGACCGTCAACCAGGTCGAGGGCAACGAGTTCGACGTGCTGCTCATCCGCCATTCGCTGGCGGTGACGACATGGGGCGAGCGCCATGAGGGCGACGCGGTCAACCTCGAAGTGGACCAGATGGCCCGCTACGCCGCGCGCCTTGCCGGAATGTCGGGTTAGCGGCGAACGCCCGTCGCCCTGTCCGTTCGGAGGGGCTGCGATGTACGAAACGCACGCAGTTCCCGCTTGCCAATCCCGTCCCGGCATGGTTTGTCCCGCCGGCAAGTTTCCGCCCCCTTTCGGAGGATAGACCGTGACCGTGGCTCGCACGACGCGCCCGCATCTTCTCATCGTGGAGGCGCGCTTCTACGACGAACTCGCCGATGCGCTTCTCGACGGCGCCAGGCGCGAGCTCGCCGCTGCGGAGGCGACCTTCGACGTGATCTCGGTGCCGGGTGCGCTGGAGATCCCGGGTACGATCGCGATGGCGCTCGACGCGGCGGAAGCGAACGGAGTGATGTACGAAGGATACGTCGCACTCGGAACGGTCATCCGCGGCGAGACGTATCATTTCGATGTCGTCGCCAACGAATCGGCCCGAGCGCTGATGGATCTTTCGGTCAACGAATCGATCGCGCTCGGCAACGGTATCCTGACGGTGGAAAACGAAGCGCAAGCCCGCGCGCGTGCCGGAGACGACCGCGAGAACAAAGGTGCGGACGCCGCCCGCGCCGCGCTGCGAATGATCGCGGTGCGCGACACGCTGGGTGCCGGCGCGTGAGCGATCGCGACCCAAAGGCGCCGCGCGCCGCGAACCAGCGTGGCGCTGCGAGACTGGCCGCGGTGCAGGCCCTTTATCAGATGGATGTCGCCGGCACGGGCCTGAACGAGATCGTCGCGGAATACGAGACGCATCGTCTCGGCGGCGTCATAGACGGCGACGAGTACCGGCCGGCGGATGCCGCGTGGTTTCGGGCCGTGACCGCCGGCGTCGTCGGCCACCAGCGCGAACTCGACCCGGAGATCGCCTCTGCGCTGACGACCGGCTGGGCGCTTTCGCGGCTCGATACGACGCTGCTCGCGATCCTGCGCGCAGGTGCGTTCGAGATCACGTATCGCGACGACGTTCCGCCCGTCGTCGTGGTCAGCGAATATGTCGACGTCGCGCACGCCTTCTTCGAAGACGAAGAGCCGAAGCTCGTCAACGCCGTTCTCGATCGCCTCGCAAGACGCAGGCAGTCGAGCGACAAGGCAGGGACGTGAACCGCGCCGGTACTGCGAGCGAGGACCGGTCGCTCGCGCGACGCAACGCCGCGATCCTGGCGGCGAGCCAAGCGATCGTCGGTTCCGCCGCACCGATCAGCGTTTCGATCGGTGCGTTGGCGGGAAGCAGCCTGCTCGGCGACGACAAGTCGCTGGCGACGCTGCCCGTCACGGGCTTCACCGCAGGTGTGGCGATCGGCGCCGTCTTCGCGGCAGCGCTCACCCGCCTCGTCGGCAGGCGTTACGGTTTCATGGCGGGGGCCTCGCTTCCGGCTGTCGGCGGCATCGTCGCCGCACTGGCGCTCTACGACCGGAACTTCTGGCTGCTCGCGCTCGGCCTCATGATCGTCGGCTTCGGCAATTCCTTCGTCCAGCAGTACCGTTTTGCCGCGGCGGATGCGGCACCGCCGGCCTTCAAGCCGCAGGCGATCTCGATCGTGCTCGTCGGCGGTATCTTCGCCGCGATCATCGGGCCGCAGACCGTCATCCATACGCAGGCTTTCTTCGCGCCGGTCATGTTCGCCGGCTCGTTCGTCGCGCTCGTGCCGTTGGCGCTTCTCGGCATGGTGCTTCTGTCCTTCCTGCACGTGCCCGAGCATGCGACTCTTATCGACGACAAGCCCGAGGCACCTGCACGTCCGCTCGGCGCCGTCCTCACGCAATTTCGCTTCGTCACGGCGCTCGTCTGCGCGATCGGTTCCTACGGCTTCATGAGCTTCATGATGACGGGGGCGCCGCTTGCCATCGTTGCGGACGGACATTCGGCCGACCTCGCGACGCTCGGCATCCAGTGGCACGTACTCGCGATGTACGCGCCGAGCTTCTTCACGGGCCGCCTGATCGCCAATTTCGGCCGCGAGCGTATCGTCGCTCTCGGCTTCGTCGTCATGCTCGCATGCGGGATCATCGCGCATCTCGGCACGTCGATCTGGCATTTCTGGGCCGCGCTCGCGCTGCTCGGGCTCGGCTGGAACTTCGGCTTCATCGGCGCGACCGCGATGGCGACGAGCTGCTACCGCCCCTCGGAGAAGAACGCGGTGCAGGGCGTCCACGACGTGATCCTGTTCACCTGCGTGGCCCTCAGCTCCTTCGCTTCCGGCCAGGTGCTGAACGCCTTCGGTTGGGACGGCATCAACCTCGTCGCGATCCCGGTGGCGGCGATCTGCCTCGCGCTGCTTGCCCTCGACACCTTTACGGCCCGCCGCACCGCGGCCTGAGACCGCAGGCACGGCGTTTGAAGTTCGATCCATGCGACGCGGCGATGTGCACGCGGTGGCGATGACGGATCCGATCATCGCCATAAGCGCGTGTCGATGCCGGGACTCGCATCGACGCATACGGGATGAAGTCGTGCCGATTTCCCAAGCCCCATGGCGGGTAGGGCGCGCGGCGCCCGTCCATGAAACGAAGCGGAACGTTCGTAAGCGGGGCCCGCATTATGCAGGGGCGAAACCATTCGTTTCGGTCTTCGTGATCGACAGCAAGCGTCTGAACGGACGAATGTCCATCACTTCCGGGCGGTAGACGACACCGGCTTCGAGATCCCATCCGTTCGTGTCGATATCGAGGGGCACGATCCCGCGTTGGTGGGCTTCGGCGCTGAGATTGTCCGACAGGATGCCAACGAGGTCGGAGCCTGCCAGCATGCCGAGTATCGTCATGAGCGAGGAAGCCCTGAGAATGATCGTCGGCAGGGGCAGGTCCAAACTTTGGAAGTGGCGTGCGATGAGGCCGGTCAACCGGACATCGGCATTATGACCCGCCCACTGGAACTCGGCGAGGTCGGCCCAGGTGACATCGTTCCTGCCGGCCAGGGGATGGCCGCTGCGGACCCAGGCACGGCGGCGCACATGCCATGTCTTCTCCACGACGAATTCCGGCGGGAGAGCGATGTCGTGCACGTCGCTGATGATGAGATCGAGATCGCCGTTGAGAAGCCTCGGCAGCAGAACGTCGGTGATACCGTTGACGGCCTCGATGATGACGTTGGGAAATTCCGCGTGAAACTTGCTTAGAACGACCGGTACGTGCTTCCAGCTCCAGGCGAGCCCGGTTCCGATGTAGATGGTACCGCCGGTCCCCTCGACGAGACCGCCGACTTCGAGTTCGGCGTAGCGCGCTTCGCGCTCCATGCGTGCCATGCGTTCCGCGAGCAACCGTCCGGCCTTGGTTGGGATCATGCCCTTGGGCGATCGCTCGAAGAGTTCGGTACCGAAGTTCTGTTCCAGAAGATGGATACTCTTGGAAAGGGCAGGCTGCGAGATTCCTGCCCGAGCCGCGGCCTGGCGCTGGTTACCGGTGGCGCAGACCGCTCGGAAGTGATCGAACTGGCGAGAGAAGAGATAGCGCATGGGTGGTTCGGAAACGGCTGTCGGCTCGATAACTTATTTTCATCATAGGCGCACAATTCGATATTGGAAAGACAAGGCTTCGTGCTGGTAGGGCGGAGGTGGAACTGGGGTGCGGATGGATGCCGGGCATGTCCGCATGGGAGCGAGCGAGGAAGACCTTGAAGGCTGTCTTTGTATTGTTCGATTCCCTCAACCGTCTCGCGCTCGAGGCGTATGGGGGGACGATGGTGGATACGCCGAATTTCAACCGTTTGGCAGAGCGCGGCGTAACGTTCGATCGGCACTATGTCGGCAGCCTTCCTTGCATGCCGGCACGCCGCGACATGCATACGGGGCGGCTCAGCTTCACGCACCGCAGTTGGGGTCCGCTGGAACCGTTCGACAATTCCTTCGCGGAGATTCTGAAGAACCAAGGCGTCTATACGCACTTGGTCACCGACCATTTCCATTATTTCGAGGATGGCGGTGCGGGGTATCACACCAAGTACAACTCCTGGGATTTCATTCGCGGACAGGAGTACGATCCCTGGAAGGCGATGGTCGAACCGCCGCTCGACCGGTTTCGGAACAAGTTCTCCCGGAAGCATTACGATCCGGAGCACGCGCCCCGTCGCATGCGGCACATGGTCAATCTCGAACTGGCCGGTGCGGAGGAGCAGCTGCCGGGACCAGGATGCTTCGCCTCTGCGTTCGAATTTCTGGAGACGAACAAGGATGCCGACGACTGGCTCCTGCAGCTCGAGGTGTTCGATCCGCACGAACCGTTCCACGCACCGGAGCGGTTCAGGCGGGAAGGCGACAGCACCTATTCCGGAGGCATACTCGACTGGCCGGAATACAAGCGGGTAACGGACAGTCCGGAGGAAGTCCGTGAGATACGGGCGAACTACGCGGCGTTGGTCCGCATGTGCGACGAATATTTCGGACGCCTTCTCGACTTCTTCGATGCCAACGATCTTTGGAAGGATACCGCGCTCGTCCTGACGACGGATCACGGCTTTCTCCTGTCGGAGCACGAATGGTGGGGCAAGGTGCGCATGCCCTATTACGAGGAAGTCTCGCACGTTCCTCTGATGGTCTATCACCCGGATTTCACCGAACATGGCGGCGCTCGGTGTTCCGCCGTCACGCAGACCCCCGATCTCATGCCGACATTCCTCGACATGTTCGGCGCCGCCATTCCGAAGGAAGTTCGCGGGTCCTCGCTGTTGGCGCATCTGCGCGATACGGCGGGGCAGGAAGCCGATCCGGGCAAGCGGGCCGTGGCGTTCGGCGTATTCGGCGGGCCGATCGCCGTTACCGACGGCCGTCACGTGATGTTCCACTACCCGCCGGACGTTCGTGGGAGCGGGTTGCACGAATATACGCTCAATCCCCAGCACATGTCGGAAGCTTTTGCGCTCAGGGAACTCGAAACCGCCGAGCTCGGTCCGTCCTTCGATTTCACCAAAGGAATTCGTCTGCTCAGGATCGACGCGCTGAGTGACGCCAATCGCGTTCCGCAACACGACGACCAGACGTTTCAGGACCAATGGTTCGCACTCTACGACCTGGAAAGCGATCCACGGCAGGAATGTCCGATAAGGGATGCGGAGGTGGAAGCGCGGCTCTATTCGCAGATGCACGCCATACTCGCCGATATCGATACGCCCAGGGAGGCTTATGGCTGGTACGGGCTCGAGTGCCCCGCCTGAGGCATTCGGAGATACCTCGGACCAACGAAATCAATCGGAACGACGGGAGGAATACAGAATGAAAATTACCGCGTGTTTGAAGGCGGCCGGGCTGACGGCCGTCGTCGGCCTCTTGGCCGTGTCTCAGGGTTACGCGCAGTTTCCCGAACGCAAGGTGCAGGTCATGTACCCATGGGCTCCCGGAACGCCGACCTACGGTGTCAGTCAGCTCATCGCGGAAGGCATGGCCAAGGAGCTCGGCCAAGCCGTGCCGGTTGTGGCCAAGCCGGGATCGGGAGGGGTGAAGGCGTTCAAGGCGTTTTTGAACAGTCCGGCGGACGGGTACACGATCGCCGATGGGTACGTCGCCCCGCTGGTGCTCGCCCCGATGTTCGGTAATGCCGACTGGGGATGCGACGACTTTATTCCTTTGTATTCGGCGACGTCGAACTCCTTCGCCATCGCAACGCGTCCGAACGACGATCGCTGGAGCGACTTCAAGTCGTTCATCGGCTATCTGAAGGATCACCCCGGCGAGACCCGTTACAACGGCAACGAGCTGACACTGCCGCACATGGTCGCGGCGAAAGTCCTCAAGCAGCTCGACATCGTCTCGCGTCCTGTCCCTTACCCCGATCTCGCGCTCGGGATGAAGGATCTACGCAACGGCACGCTCGACTGGCTTATCGTGAATCCTGGCATGTACCGCGCCAACAAGGATCACTTGAAGATTCTGGCTACGCTCAGCAACCAGAAGGCCGTCCAGGAGGTCTACGACGGTGCGCCGACGCCCAAGGACGTAGGCGTCGATCTCGGCATCAGCGGTCTGACGGCGAGCGGCTGGGACTGGTGGCTGGTGCACAAGGATACGCCCGAGGACCGGCTCGACAAACTGCGTGGCGCCATGCAGGCCGCACTCAAGGACAAGGACGTGCGCGACGGTATCGCGAAGGCAGGCTTCGTGCCCACGAACTACAGCCCGGACGAATATTCCAAGGTCTGCAACTCCGTCAGCGACGAGTTGAAGTCCGCAAAGGATGCCGTCGAATGGGAAAAGAAAAAGGTCAGGGCGCTCAGCCAGTAGCGAGCGGACGCGTTCGTAGCCTTGGCGGCCGGGACGACGCGCCCGGCCACAATCGGTTCGGGAACGGAATTCGATGTCATCGGAGTTGAAGGCGCGCCTACAACACTCTTCCGCCGTTGCAGGGTTTGTGCTGATCTGCGTCGTTATCTACTGGCAATGCTTCACCGACCTCGCGGCTCAGGACGCGGCAAGCGGCGGGGCGCAATACAACGCCGCCTTCGTGCCCGAGCTGCTGTCGGGCTTCCTGATCGCCCTCTGCATGCTCCAGCTCGTGCGCGTGTGGTTCGGCAACGGCTTCCGGGAGAGCGAGGATACCCTGCCGGACGAGCTCGATGCGGATGCACCGGTCGAAGACGCCGTAACGTACGAGGACGACGAGAATTTCGGGCTCGTGCTTCGGGCGATCCTGTGCGTGGGCCTGATCGCGGTGTTCATTCTCGTCCTGCCGTATCTTGGCTATTACGTCGCCATGCCGCTTCTTCTGATCGCCGTTCTGGTGACGCTCGGCTCTCGCAATCCGCTTACCGTGGTGGCGCTGGCGATCGGTTTGACGCTGATCGTGGGCTACGTCTTCGGCGGATTGCTCAACGTCGTGCTTCCTCCCGGTTTTCTGGAAATCGAACCATGGTAGACGCCGCGGAAGCGGGGTGGGCAACCATGCCCATTCCGATAATCGTCCGTCCGGAGCGACACGATGACCCTTGAGCCACTCATCGACGGCTTTCGGCTGTTTTTCGACGTCAGCACGCTGCTCGCGATCGCATTCGGCACGCTGGTCGGGTTGCTGATCGGGGTTCTGCCGGGCCTCGGGCCGCTCATGGGCATCATCCTGCTTCTGCCGCTTGCCTATCACATGGAGCCGGTCGCGGGGATGGGGCTTCTGGTCTCGATCTTCGTCGCGGGCTCGTGCGGCGGGGCGATAACGGCCATCATGGTACGCATACCGGGCACGCCGCTTGCCGCTGCGACGCTTCTCGACGGTTACCCCATGATGAAGCGAGGGCTCGCGAAGGAGGCGATCGGTACCGCTGTCGCCGCCTCGGCTCTTGGCGGCATCATCGGCGGTCTGATCCTCATCTTCCTCGCGCCGTTGCTCGCGGATATCGCGATCGATTTCGCGCCGCCGGAATATTTCGCCCTCACGCTGACCGGACTGCTGACCATCGCGGTCGTCTCGCGTGAGGCGACCGTAAAGGGGCTCATGACCGGAACGCTCGGCCTCGTTCTTTCGACCATCGGTTACGACGAGTTCGCCAATGTCAGCCGCTTCGCTTTCGGCATCGATGGTCTGCTGGGCGGGATCAATCTGGTCGCGATGGTCGTCGGAATATTCGCCATTTCCGAAATCATCGACCAGATCCGCCACGGCGATCTGTCGGCGAAGCCGGATGTAAGCGTCGTTCGACCTTCGTTTTCGTCGGCGATATCGACCATGCGTCATTGGCGTAATCTCGTCCGGTCGAGCGTGATCGGCACGGGACTCGGCGCGTTGCCCGGTATCGGCGGCGGCATATCCGCCTTCTCCGCCTATGCCATCGCAAAGTCGGCTTCCAAACGACCGGAAGAGTTCGGCACGGGCATCGCAGACGGTGTCGTCGCGACCGAATCGGCCAACAACGCGACGGTCGGCGGTACACTCATCCCGACGCTGGCGCTCGGCATTCCGGGCGACGCTTCGAGCGCCGTGCTGATGGGTGCGCTCATCCTCTTGGGATTCTTTCCGGGACCGGGGCTTTTCGAAAAGCATCAGGATATCGTCGGCGGCATCTTCTGGGCGTATATGGCCGCCAATGTGATGATGTTCTTCGTCGGTATCCTGCTCACGCCGCTGTTCGTGGCCTGCATCAAGTTGCAGAAGCGGTATCTGCTGCCCCTGATCATGGTTCTATGCGTCATGGGCGTCTATTCGCTGGAATCATCGGTGTTCGATCTCTGGGTGATGCTTGTCTTCGGTCTCGTCGGGTATGCGCTGAGGCGCTTCGATTACCCATTGCCCCCTCTCGTCATCGGTCTCGTGCTCGGCCCGGTCTGCGAAGGCAATTTCCGGCGTTCGCTGATCATCTCCGGTGGTCATTACGATATCTTCTTCTCACGCCCGATCGCGACGACGATCATCGTCGTCAATATTCTTCTCGTGTTGTGGATGCTGATCCCGAAAAGCTTGAAACAGCGGGTCTTCCGCAGACTCGGATCCGCCGCTTCGGAAGCTTGAGGCGTATTTCGCGGCCGTTCCGACAGGGCGCTTTCAATCGGCTACGTGCCGGACGGTTTCGTCATGTCTCGCCTGACTTCTCGCGTCACCTGAAGCAGGTTTTCGAGCAACGGCGTGGCGCGTGAGGGCATCCATGCCACGGCAAGTTCCGCCAGCGGTGCGTCGGGGTCGGCAATCGGCTTGTAGGTCACGCCAGCAATCTGCAGCGAGGCGGCGGACGACGGCACCAGCGTATAGCCGACACCGCCGCCGACGAGCCCGATGATGCCGTGCAACTGGTTGATCTCCTGGACAATATACGGCTCGCGCTGCAGGCGTTCGAACAACGGCCGGAAGACCGAGCGCACGTGATGGGCTTTCCGTCCCGGTGCGATCACGAGCCCCTCGTCGATGATTTCGGCAAGGCTCAGGGACGCCTTTTCGGCGAGCGAATGATCGCCGGAAAGCGCGATCACGTATGGTTCCTTCAGGATGATCCGGTATTGAAGCGGCTCCTCTATCTTGATGGGGCGCAGGAGTGCGGCATCGAGACGGCCCCGTAGCAGCGCCTCGTTCAACTCCATGGTGATCATTTCGACCAGTTCGAGCTGTACCTCCGGATAAAGCCCCCGAAATCGCGAGACGATGCGGGGCAGGGCATGGAAGGAGGCTGCTTCCACGAAGCCGATCCTCAGACGCCCGATGCGGCCTTCGGCAGCCTGCCTCGCCGAGGAAACTGCGCTTTCAAGCTGGCGAAGGAGCTGAATCGCGTCGTCGGCGAAAATGCGCCCGGCATCCGTCAAACCTACGCGCCGGCCGGTACGGGCGAACAATGTCACGCCCAGCTCGCGTTCCATCTTGTGGATCTGTTGCGTGAGCGCCGGCTGGCTGATCCCGAGCCGATGCGCGGCTCGGACGAAGTGCAATTCCTCCGAAAGGACGACGAACGAATTCAGCTGGCGCTGGTCCACCACACAATCCTTATCAATAAGGGGTTCTTATTTGACTATAACGTCGTATAGGAAAAAATTGTCGTCGGTAAATAGCGATCGATTTCGAACGGGAGGAAAGACGATGCTAACGAGACGCCGCTTCCAGTTTCTTGCAATGGCCGCCGCGATGATCGGCAGCCTTTCGATGGGTGCAGCCCATGCGGCCGACTGGCCGACCAAGCCGGTTCACATCATCGTTCCCTATTCGCCTGGCGGAAACACCGATCTCATCGCTCGCAGCCTCGCCAAGCCGCTGAGCGAAAAGCTCGGCCAGCCGGTCGTCGTCGAAAACAAGCCGGGTGCCGGCGGCACGATCGCCGCGTCCCAAGTCGCTAAAGCAGATCCCGACGGCTACACGCTGCTTCTTGGCGACATTGCCACGCACGGTGTCGATCCGTTCGTCTACGGCAATCTCAAATACGATCCGCAGAAGGACTTTCAGCCGATCGCACAGATCACGTCGATCCCGCTGGTGCTCGCCGTGGGTCCCAAGGTAAAGGTCGATACGGTCAAGGGGTTGATCCAGTACGCGAAGGACAATCCCGGTCAGCTCGACTACGCTTCGGCCGGAATCGGCTCCGCCCAGCAGCTCGCCTTCGAGTATTTCAAGGCGAAAGCTGGCATCGACGCCGTGCATATCCCCTTCAACGGTTCGACGCCGGCGCGCACGGCCATCATGTCCGGTGAAGTCGGAGCCATCATCGACGGTACGATCGTGCCGAACGTGAAGGAGGGCGATCTCAAGGCCCTTGCCGTGACCGGCGACAAGCGCACCCCGGCGCTGCCGGATGTGCCGACGATGCAGGAAGCCGGCGTCGACGGCTACACCTTCACCTCCTGGCATGGTCTCTTCGCACCGGCTGGAACGGACAAGGCGATCGTTCAGAAGCTGAACAAGGCCGTCGACGCCATTCTGGGCCAGCCGGAATTCGTCAAGCAGTTCCAGAAGCTCAACATCAATCTGGTCGGCGGTTCGCCGGAAGACTTCTCACAGTTCATCGCGCAGGAGTCCGACAAGCTCGGCAAGCTCGTGAAGCAGGCGGGCATCAAGAAGCGCTGAACTGGAATATCTCGGCCGCGACCGCTCGCGTCCGGGCACCTCGGCGTGAACGTGCCTTTACCGATTTCATGTGCCGCGGTCATGCGTCCGTTTCAACGTTCGCATGACCGCCCATCAAGGCCGGAATTTCCATGTCTGCACCCGCACCGAACGTCCTCTTCATCAGTGTCGATCAATGGCCCGGATACCTCATGGGTTGCGCCGGCCATCCCGTCATCGAAACGCCGACGCTCGATCGGCTGGCCGAAGTCGGAACCCGGTACACGCGCTGCTATTCGGAAGTTCCGATCTGCATTCCGGCCCGCCGTTCCATGATGACGGGCAGTTCGGCGCGCGTGCATGGCGATCGCGATTTCCAGCCGGCGCTTGCGATGCCGGATATGCCGACCCTCGCGCAGTGCTTTCGGGACGGAGGCTATCAGGCCTTCGCCACCGGCAAGCTCCATGTCTATCCGCCGCGTGATCGCATCGGGTTCGACGATGTGATGCTGGCGGAGGAGGGGCGCGGTCAGCTCGGCGGACCGGACGACTACGAGATTTTTCTCGCCGATGCCGGTCGTGCGGGAAAGCAGTTCCTGCACGGCATGAGCAACAACGAGTATTCGTGGCGACCGTGGCACCTGCCGGAAGACACGCACGTTACCAACTGGACGACGACCACCGCCGCACGCATGATCAAGCGCCGCGATCCGACGCGGCCGGCCTTCTGGCACGTTTCCTATACGCATCCGCATCCGCCGCTCGCTCCGCTTGCAAGCTACATCGAACGCTATCGCAACCGGACGATCGACGATCCGATCATGGCCGAATGGGCGCGCGATCCTGCATCGCTGCCCTTCGTGCTTCGCGCCGTCCAGAGCTATTGGCCGCATTTGCCGCCCGAACAGCTTGCCGATATGCGGCGGGCCTTCTATGCGCTGTGTACGCATATCGACCACCAGATCCGCATCCTCATCGGCACGCTGCGCGAGGAGAAGGTGCTGAACGACACGATCCTGTGCTTCGTCAGCGATCACGGTGACATGCTCGGCGACGACGGCCTCTACGCAAAGCGGCTGATGTACGAGGGTTCGGCGAACGTGCCCTTCATCCTGGTCGACCGGAAGAACGGCGGGCGCGTGCCTGCCGGTGCTGCAAACGACCGGCTCGTCGGCCTGCAGGACATTATGCCGACGCTCCTCGATCTGGCCGGTCTTCCTGTTCCCGAAACCTGCGATGGACTGAGTGCGATCGGCACCGAGAAGCGCGACATCTTCTACGGCGAGTGCCTTTCCAGCGAACGGGCAAGCCGGATGGTGCACGACGGCCGCTACAAGTTGATCTGGTATCCGGCCGGAAACCGCTTTCAACTTTTCGATCTTCAGGAAGATCCGCGGGAAGAGATCAATCTTTCCGGATCGCCGGAAGCGAGCGAAAGACTGGCCGCACTCAAGCGTGCCTTGCTTGATCGCCTCTACGGAAGCGACGAGGCGTGGGTGAAGGACGGCGAACTCGTCGGCGTCGACGAACCGGAAGACAAGGTCGCCGATAACCGGCAGCTTTCGGGGCAGCGCGGGCTTCACTACCCGCCGATACCGCCGGAGGATCCATCGATCGCGGTCGGATCCTGGTAGGCGATCGAACGGGCGAATTCCAAGAGAACAAGGCAATGAAACTCGTCAATTTCCGCCGGATCGAAATCACCGACCTGATTGCCGGTGGCCTGGTGACGGTCGTCGGCCTGTTCGCGGCGATCAGGTCGCTCGCTTCATATCCGCTGGGCAGCGCGAGCCGCATGGGGCCTGGCTATTATCCGATGCTCATCGGTGGCGTCCTGATCGTCCTCGGTCTCTGCATCGCATTCGCACGGGCATTCCAGCAACCGACGGGCGAGGTGGTCGACCGGGAGGCAATGCCTCTTGGCGAAGACGACGAGGAAGAGGATATCCGGTCCGTCTTGCGCGATACGGCGCCGTCGATCGTGCTCGTTCCATGCGCCATCGCCCTGTTCGGCTTCCTGCTCGAGCGTGCCGGGCTCATCCCCGCATGCGTCGGGCTGACGGTCGTCAGCGTTTTCGCCGCATCGCATTTCTCATGGGTCAGGCTCGTCGAGCTGATCGTCGCGATCCCGATCATCGCCTACCTCATTTTCGTCGTCGGGCTCGGTCTGCCCTTCGAACTCGTCAAGGGATGGTTCTGAAATGGAACTCCTGAACCACCTCGCCGTGGGCGCGAGTGTCGCACTTACCTGGAACGGCCTGTTCTACTGCTTCATCGGCGTGACGCTCGGCATGTTCGTGGGCGTGCTGCCCGGCGTCGGGCCGCTTCCCGCGATCGCCATGCTTCTCCCCGTGACGTTCTACCTCGATCCGATCCAGGCGATGATCATGCTGAGCGGCGTCTATTACGGCGGCCAGTACGGCGGCAAGACGGCATCCATCCTCCTCAATCTGCCGGGGACGGCACCTGCTGCCGTGACCTGCCTCGACGGGTATCCCATGGCCAAGCAGGGCCGGGCGGACATCGCGCTCTTCGTAACGACGATCTCGTCGTTCGTGGGCAGTCTGCTCGGCATCATACTCGTCGGCGGGTTCGCGCCGCTGCTCGCGAAATTCGCTCTCAGCTTCGGTGCGGCGGAATACTTCTCCCTGGTCGTGCTCGCCTTGATCGGCGCTTCCGCAATGGGAGGCAGCAGCTTCGCCCGTTCCCTCTCCATGGTCTTCTTCGGGCTGCTGCTCGGCATCGTCGGCGAGGATGTCACGTCGGGACGCGAACGGTTCACCTTCGGAATTCCACAGATCGCCGATCGCCTCGATCTGGTGGCCGTGGCGATGGGCCTGTTCGGTGTGGCCGAAGTCATCTCAACGGCACGCAAATCGCGTGTCCATGCGGCGGAAGGCTTCAGCTACAAGGTCAGGCTTCCGAGCCGGGAGGATATGCGGCGAACGTGGAAGCCGACACTTCGCGGTGCGGGGATGGGGGCGATCTGCGGGATCCTGCCGGGTGCGGGAGCGACGATGGCCTCGTTCCTCGCCTATGCCGTTGAGCGATGGGTCTCCAAGACGCCGGAAAAGTTCGGCACCGGCATGATCGAGGGCGTAACCGCGCCCGAAGCGGCCGACAATGCCGCCGCGCAATCCTCCTTCATTCCGACGCTCACGCTCGGCATTCCGGGAAGTGCCGTCATGGCGGTGATGCTCGGTGCCCTGATGATCCACGGCATCACCCCGACGCCGCGTCTCATCACCGACAATGCCGAGCTCTTCTGGGGGCTCGTCGTCAGCTTCCTGCTCGGCAACGCGATCCTGCTCGTCTTCAACATCCCGATGATCGGCATATGGGTCCGGTTGCTCCAGATCCCCTATACGATCCTCTACCCGATCATCCTCGCCTTCATCTGCATCGGCGTCTACAGCATCAACAGCTCGGTCTTCGATATCTATCTGGTCCTGCTGTTCGGCCTGATGGGCTACGGCATGCGGCTCCTGCACCTGCCGCCGGCGCCGCTCATCCTGGGCTTCATCCTCAGTCCCATGCTGGAGCAGAACTTCAGGCGCGCCATGCTGCTTTCACGGGGAAGCTTCGAGGTCTTCGTGGAGCGTCCGATCAGCGCCGCGTTCCTCGCCGCTTCGGCGCTCATCGTGCTGGCGGTCCTTGCCGCTACGGTCCGTCGCGCACTCAGGAACCGGAAATCGATTCGGAAGCCCGTCGAGGTCTGAACTCGTCGCGCCGGAAGCATTCACCGGCGGATATGTAACCGATTTCTGTAACCTGGCGTGTCGCGTACACGAAACGCCCGTCTGTGCCTTACCCATTGCGATGAGGCGGCGTAGTTATCGTCAATTTGGGCAGCCTATTTGATCGCGGGAATCGTGCCGGCGCGATGGCTTTAGACCTGCTATACTTGGATACCTTCAGCGTTGGATTTGGGGCGGATCGACGTTTTTCCTCCTAACGCTTCCGCATGCGTGATCGTCGTCGTTGCCAGTTCGACCAACGATCATTTCAGCTCGGCACCGTCATCCATCCGTGTTGACAACAATAGTCGTCGGGAATAAGTAACCGGTTACAAGAATTTCCTTGGCGTCGATTGGGAGAAGGCGATGCTGGATCATAAGTGGAATTCGAAGTTCGTTACGGCCGTGTTCGCCGGTGCTTTCGGCATCCTTGCAACCGGTCTGTCCGCCCAACGGTCCATGGCCGACGATTTCAACTGGAAGGCCCATTCCGGAGAGACGGTCTCGTTTCTGGCGAGTACCAATCCTTGGACATCGGCGGTGATGAAGTACAAGGGCGACTTCGAGAAGCTGACCGGCATCACGTTACGCGTCGATACGTACTCCGAAGAGCAGATGCGCCAGCGCCTCGTGACCGTGATGAACGCGCGCAGCAACGAGGTCGACCTGTTCATGACGCAGGTTTCCCGGGAGGGCATGCAGTTCGCCGCAGCGGGCTGGTATCGCGATTTGATGCCGCTGGCGAAGAAGGAAACCGCGCCCGGCTATGAACTCGACGATCTCAGCCCTGCGCTGGTAAAGGCCGCGACATTCGACGGCGCGCTCGTCGGGATCCCGCTCAATATTGCGGGTCCGGTGATCTATTATCGTACGGACATCTTCGAAAAGTGCCAGGTTTCGCCCCCGGGCACGATCGACGACATCGCCAAGGTCGCGGCGAAGATCAAGAAATGCGACCCTTCGGTCACCGCGTTCGCTTCACGTGGTCTCAAGCCGGCGCTTCCCTACACGTTCAGCGTCTTGCTGCACAATATGGGCGGGTCGTACATGAAGGACGGCAAGTCCAACCTGTGCTCGCCGGAAGGCAAGAAGGCGCTCAGGACCTATGCCGGCCTTCTGAAGGACTATGGCCCTCCCGGTGTCGTGAACTACAATTTCTACCAGCTGACGAGCCTTTACCGGGCGGGACGATCGGCCATGTCCTTCGAGTCGTCCAACGAGCTTTCGTCCATCATGGAGAACGAGCAGCGCTTGGGCGACACAGGCGTCATGCCCTTGCCGAAAGGGCCGGGCGGATCGCACCCCATCACCATCGGGTGGTCGCTTGCGATCTCGAAGTTCAGTTCAAATCCCGACGCCGCCTGGTATTTCGTCCAGTGGGCGACGAGCCCGAAGATGCAGGCGAAGCTGGCGCTGGCGGGAATCGCACCGCCCCGTAAGTCCGCATCAAGCGATCAGGCTTACAAGACGTGGCTCGACAAGCAGCCGGTACGCAAGCAATGGCAGCAGGCGATCGATTTCCTGGCAGCCAACGGCAATTCCGACGTCGCCTATCCGATCGCCCAGAATCCCGTGTCGAGACAAATCATCGGCCAGGCCGTCGATAGCATTCTACTCGGCACCGCATCGGTCGACGAAGCCTGCAAGACGGCCGACGAAAAGGCCGATGCGCTTATCGCGCAGCAGTGAACGCGACCCATCACCGGCAATGACCCGGCGGCGGTCGCGAAATCGAAAAGCCTCTTGGGACAATACCCTCCAGCACAGCCGCCCGATGATCGACAAATATTCGGATCTTTCGTCGATATGGCGCACATGATGTCGAGTGTTCGCATGGCTACGGATTTGGAATTCGGATCGGCATTCTTATTCATGACGGAACGCTGCGGCCGATTGGATTGAACGATGGAAAAGAAGAACGAAGCGCGCCTGGAGCTGGCAAGCCTCTCGTTGCCGGCGATGATATACACCATCGCAATGATCGGCTTTCCGTTTATCTATACGATCTGGATGAGTTTTCATGCGACGACGGCAGCCCAGCAACTGGTATTCAACGGACTTGGGAATTATTCGCATCTGGTGTCCGACGGCGAGTTCTGGCACGGGCTGGTCGTAACCTTCTACCTCTATTTCCTTTCGCTGGCACTCCAGCTGTTCTTCGGTACCTATCTCGCGCTGCTGCTATTCCGTTCCAAGCGACTGCCTGGCATCGTTCGGTCGCTCTTCATCTCGCCGTTCCTGATACCGGGCGTGGTGACCGGTATGATGTGGCTCGTCATTCTCGATCCGTCGCTCGGCGCGGCGAACTATGTGCTGACCTCGCTGGGCCTGCCGGCGTCGGACTGGCTCGCCTCACCGACATGGGTTGTCCCGACGATCGCCATCATCGACACCTGGCAATGGGCTCCTTATGTCGCGCTGATCGTGCTTGGCGGCCTGCAGTCGCTTCCGCCAAGCGTCTACGAGGCGGCGGAGATCGACGGTGCATCGCGCCGCAAGGTCCTTTTCCGCATCACGTTGCCGCTGCTTCTGCCGACGATCATGACGGCGACGATCCTGCGTAGCGTGGATCTGCTGCGCTTTTTCGATCTTATCTACATCACCACCCAGGGCGGGCCGGCAAACGCGTCCGACACCTTGAACATCTACGGTTTTCGCGTCGGCTTCGAGTTCTTCCAGTTCGGCTATGCGAGCGCGCTCATGGTGACGCTTTCCGTGATTGTGCTCGGTGCCGTCCTGATCCTGAACCAGCTGCGCAACGCAGTCGCGTGGTAGGAGCAAACGATGCGCGCTCGTAGTTTCTCCGTTCCGTGGTTCACCGTTCTCAACGTGATCCAGCTCACCATCGCGGGCATCGTCGTCATCACGCCGACGTTGTGGATGGTTCTCTCCTCCTTCAAGCCCTCCTTCGAGGTCACGGCCTATCCGCCGACGCTCATCTTCTCGCCGACGCTCGAGAATTACGCCTCGCTTTCGCAGACGACGCCTTTCCTGCACTACGCCTTCAACAGCGTGCTCGTGACGGTCTCTTCGACGTTGATCGGCATTCTGCTCGGCGCGCCGGCGGCCTTCGTCGTTTCGTGGACGCGCATCACTTGGCCGGCGATCGTCTCCCTGGTCGCGCGCATGGCGCCCGGCACGCTGTTCCTGCTTCCCTGGTACGTCATGTTCCGACACTTCGACATGATCGGCAGCTACTGGTCGCTGATCCTCACCCATGCCGTCATCACGCTTCCGATCGTGCTTTGGGTCATGCTTCCATTCTTCGACGGCATCCCGCGCAGCGTGATCGAGGCGGCGCAGATCGACGGCTGCGGACCGATCAAGATCTTCCGGCGCATCGCCGTGCCGCTCGTCAGTACCGGTATCGCCGTCGCCTCGATCCTCGCCTTCGTTTTCTCGTGGAACTACTTCCTCTTCGCGCTGGTGCTTTCCAACGCGCAGACGAAGACGCTGGTCGCGGCATCCTTCAACTTCATCGGCGAGGGCGCCACCAACTGGGGCGGACTGATGGCTGCCGCCACCCTCATCGCCCTGCCGCCACTGATCCTCGCCGTCGTCGTGCAGCGCTGGCTCGTGTCCGGCCTCACGCTCGGCGCCGTGAAGGGATGACCCTCATGAACAGCGACAACCATTCGACCATGCGTGCCGCCGTCTTCCACGGCGACGAGCGCATCACCGTCGAGACGGTGCCGATGCCGCAGCCCGCCACGGGCGAGGCGCTGGTGCGCGTCCTTCGAACCGCGCTCTGCGGTTCGGACTTCAAGCTCTGGCACAAGGGTGCCGAACATACCGCGGGCCACGAGATCTTCGGCCGTGTCGACCAGCCGGGCCACCCGCTGCACGGGCAAAGGTGCGCGGTCTACATTCCGCTGCACTGCGGCCACTGCGAAGCGTGCCGGGCCGGCGATACGCAGATGTGCGTCGAGATCTCCTCGCTCATCGGCTGGAACCGGGGCGGTGGGTACGGCGAATACGTCGCCGTGCCCGACAACTGCCTTCTGCCGGTGCCCGACGACATCGACGACGATCTCGCCCCGCTGCTGCTCGATACCATCGGCACCTCGGCGCATGCGGTTCGCGAGGCGAGCCGGGTCGTGCCGGCGGCGCAGGGTTCGGACGTGCTCGTCTGCGGCGCCGGACCGGTCGGCCTCGGTGTCATTCTGGCGCTGAAGGCGCTCGGCCATGCGCGCATCCACGTTTCCGATCCGAACCCCGTGCGCGAGGCGATCGCCGTCGATTTCGGCGCGACGGCGCATCCGACCGGCAGCCGCGAGAAGCGTTTCAAGCTCATCGTCGAATGCTCGGGCGCGCACGCGGCGCGCAACCTGGCGATTGAACTCGTGTTGCCGAAGGGGGCGATCGTGCTCGTCGGCGAGAACGCCGAGCCGTGGACCATTACCGAAGACAAGGTGTTCCGTCGCAAGGACTTCGTCATGATGCGGACCTTCTATTTCCCCAAGCACGATTTCGAACCGAACCTGGAACTGTTGCGCGCCCATCGCGACCGGTATCGCCGTCTCGTCGACGACGCCTTCGCACTGGATCTCCTTCCCGAGCGGTTTTCGCGGTTTGCGGAGGGTCGGCTCATCAAACCCGTACTCGCATTCGAGGAGGAGCGCTGATGGCTTCGATCAGCCTGCGCAAGCTCGTGAAGAAGTTCGGCGAACTGACGGTCATTCCCGATCTCGACCTCGAAATACCCGATCGCGAGTTCGTCGTGCTGGTCGGACCGTCCGGCTGCGGCAAGTCCACATTGCTTCGCATCCTCGCCGGCCTCGAGACGATCGACGGCGGCGAGGTGATGATCGGCGAAGAGCGCGTGAACGGCGTTCCCGCCGCCAAGCGCGACATCGCCATGGTCTTCCAGGACTACGCGCTCTATCCGCACATGACCGTTCGCCAGAACATGGCCTTCGCGCTGGAAAACAAGGGCGCGGACAAGGCCGAAATCGAACGGCGCATCACCGAGGCGAGCCGCCTTCTCGATATTGGCGATTATCTCGATCGTCGGCCGAAGGCGCTTTCGGGCGGCCAGCGCCAGCGCGTCGCTATGGGCCGGGCGATCGTGCGCGACCCGAAGGTGTTCCTCTTCGACGAGCCGCTTTCCAATCTCGACGCCAAGCTGCGCGCGGCGGTGCGCGCCGAGATCAAGGCGCTCGCCCAGAAGATCCGAACGACGATGGTCTTCGTGACGCACGATCAGATCGAGGCGATGACGATGGCCGACCGGATCGTCGTCATGAAGGCCGGCGTCATCCAGCAGGTCGGCAAGCCGGAAGAGATCTACGAGCGGCCGGTCAACATGTTCGTCGCCGGTTTCATCGGCTCGCCCGCCATGAACTTCTTCCCCGTCACCGTCGAGGGAGATGACCTGCGCCTGCAGACCGGCGACACGGTTCCGGGCCATGCCGTACCGGGCTTCGCGACGCTTTCGGCCGGGCAGGACCGGCAGATCGTTCTCGGTATCCGGCCCGAACATCTCGACGGAGCCGGCGAAGGCAAGGGCGAGGGCGTTCCGATCACCGTCGATCTCGTCGAGCCGCTCGGTTCGGATACGCTGATCCACTTCACGCTCGGCGACGTCGCGGCGATCGCCCGGGTTTCGCCGGACCTGCGGCTTGCCCCCGGCGACCGGGTCTCGCTCGTCCCCGCCCCGGGCAAGGCGCGCCTCTTCGATGCCGAAAGCGGGAAGGCCATCCAATGAACGGCTCTCTGCGCCGGTCGAAAGGATCCAGGCGGTGAACGCGGCATCCGCCAAGCCCACTCGCGTGATCTGCGTCGGCCTGTCGGCGCTCGACCACATATGGCAGGCGGAGCGGCTCCCGGGTGCGGATCTTTCGAAGACGCGAGCGGAAAGCTTCGCGACGCGCGGCGGGGGCATGGCGGCGACGGCCGCCGTTACGGTCGCGAAGCTCGGAGGCGACGCGCGGTTCTGGGGACGTGCCGGCGACGATCCGGCCGGTCATGTCATGCGGGATCAGATGGCCGGGGAAGGTGTGGACACCCGATGGTTCCGCCTCTTCGAGCAAGCCCGGTCCTCCGTCTCCGGCGTCTTCGTCGATCGGGCAGGCGAACGTCACATCGTCAATTTCCGTGGAGGCGACATGCCGGAAGATGCGGGCTGGCTGCCGCTGTCCGACATCCGCGAGGCGGGTTGCGTGCTCGCCGACCCACGGTGGCCGGAAGGTGCCGTCGCGGCGTTCGATGCCGCGCGCAAAGCCGGCGTCGCGACGGTGCTCGACGGAGACGTCGCCGACACGCAGGTGTTCGAGCGCATCCTGCCCTTCACCGACCATGCGATCTTTTCCGAACCGGCGTTGCGCGCGTTGGCGGGCTCCCGGACGAGTGACGCCCTCGAAGCGATCGAGGCGCGCTTCGGCTGCACCGTCGTCGCGGTCACGCTCGGCGGGGAAGGGGTCGCGTGGCGCTGCAAGGGCACCGAGATGCGCCTGCCTGCCCACGAAGTGGCCGTCGTCGACACGAACGGCGCCGGCGACGTCTTCCACGGGGCTTACGCGCTTGCCGTCGCGAACGGCATGCAGGTCGCGGAAGCGATGCGCTTCGCCTCGGCCGCCGCCGCCTTGAAGTGCACCCGGCCCGACGGGCGAAGCGCCATTCCCACCTTCGACGAAGTCATCCAGTTCCAGAGGAAACATTCATGACGACTATTGGCAAGAATCGCGGCCTTGCGCGGCTCGCCGACGATCACGGCTACTTCACGATGGTCGCGCTCGACCAGCGCCCCCCGCTGATCGCCGCCATCGCCAAGGCCCGGGGCATCGAGCCCGAGGCGGTGACCTTCGAGGATATGCTTCAGGCCAAGCGGCTGCTCGTCGAGACGCTGGCCGAGGATGCGAGCTCGATGCTCTTCGACCCGAACTTCGCCATGCCGGCGGCAATCGATATCCTGCCGAAGAAGACCGGCCTGATCGTGACGCTGGAAGAGCACCGCACGCAGGAGACGGCGGAAGGGCGCAAGTCGCGCGCGATCGACAACTGGAGCGTCGAAAAGATCCGCCGGATCGGCGGCGACGGCGTCAAGGTGCTCGCATGGTATCGGCCGGACGCGAGCCCGGAAATCATCGAGCACCAGAAGGAATTCGTGCGATCCGTCGGCGAGGAATGCCGGCGCCACGACATTCCGTACGTCCTGGAACTGCTGGTCTATCCCTTCATGGGCAGCGACCGGCATACCAGCGACTACGTCGAATCGCCCGACAAGCGCGCCGAACTCGTCGTTGAAAGCGTGCGCGAGTTCGCCAAGCCGGAATACGGTGTCGATCTCTACAAGCTCGAAACCCCCGTACCGGCCGCCTCGCTGCCGCATCCGGATGCCGGTACCGAGGCAAGCGAGGCGACCGCCCAGTTCGAGGCCGTCGGATCCATTTGCCGCGAGGCCGGCATTCCCTGGGTCATGCTTTCGGGCGGGGCCGCACCCGAACAGTTCGAGCGCGTCCTGACTTACGCGTATGCCGCCGGTGCCCAAGGCTTCCTGGCCGGACGCACCATCTGGCTGAACGCGATCGAAAGCCACTTCCCGGATGTCGAGAGGACCAGCGCCGCCCTTCGCAAGGAAGGCCATGGCCGCCTGCGCGACCTCACGGCCCTGACCGCCCGGCTGGCAAAGCCATGGGCGCCGCACTACGAGAAGAATACCGCGAAGGCGGAAGGGGATTTCGCGAAGGGCTACTGAGGAAACGGGCACGCGTCGGAACGACCGTCGCCCTTCGAAAGCGGGTCCGTCATCGAGAGTAAGCCAATGTCGAAAATCAGGAGGACGACCGCACCCAACGTCGTCTGGATATTCTGCGATCAGCTGAGAACGGACGCGCTGAGTTGTTATCGCAAACGATGCGAGGATATCCATACACCGAACATCGACGCCATCGCTGAACGCGGAACGCTCTTCGAGCAGTTCTTCGTCAACTCGCCCATCTGTACGCCGTCCAGGACGTGCTTTCTGACCGGCCTCTACCCCGAGCAGTCGGGCGTCTATCACAATGAGGGGTTTTCTCGTGAGCTTCGGTTCCCCGAATCGGCCGTCACGGTCCCGGAGACGTTTGCTGCGGCGGGATATGTGACGGCCAATTTCGGCAAGTCCCACGTACCTGCACCGTTGTCTCCCTGGCAGATGAACGACACGGCCGGCGGTCTCGTGAGCGACCCGCGTGCCAGCGGCGCCGTCGACGGAGCGACGATTATCCGATCAGCAGCGAACGATCACATCATCGCTGGTATTCATGCGGACGACGTATTCTTCGAGCCCGAGCGGGTGGCGCAGAATGTCGAGAAATTTCTGGACGAAGCCGAAGGTCCGTTTTTCGTTCGTGCGTCGATCCTGCAACCCCATACGCCGATCGTCGTGCCGGAGAAATATGCCGGTCGATACGACGCCGAAGCGTCTCCCGGGAAGATTGTCCGGCATCCGAACCTAAGCAGGTTCGAAACGAAGTTCGCGGAAACGGTCCGGGACGACCGATTGTCGGAGCACGATTTCCGTTTGGCCCAGGCGCTATACTACGATCTCGTCTCGTGGATAGACGACCAGGTCGGACGGATCATGCAGGCTCTGCGCAGAAACGGACTTCTCGACGACACGATCGTCCTCTTTGGTTCCGACCATGGCGCGTATGTGGGCGAGGAGGGCGTGCTCGACATGAAGCATACCTTCGCCCCCCAGGTTCACAGGGTTCCGTTCATCGTCAGCGGCCCCGGCGTCCCTCGCGACCATCGTCGTTCGGACATTGCGGAAAGCGTGGACTTTGCGCCGTCGCTCTGCGCGCTTGCCGGACTCGATGCCGATCCGCAATATCGAGGACGGGATCTGTTTTCCGATCCTGAGCCCGAGTACGTTTACGGAACCGTCGGCTACGGAGCCGAGGGCAGCTTCATGCAGCCGATCTATGGTGCCGGGATGTTCGACGATACGCACGGTTGGCCGCGACGTGCATGCATCCGAACGAAGCGCTTTCGTCTCGACATGAATGTTCGCATCGATGGGCATGTTCCCGACGCCGCGTACGAGGACATCTTCCTGGCCGACGTCGAGAACGACCCCGAAGAAACGGAGAATATCGCTTCGGTTCCCGAGTTCGCCGACACCGTCATGAGATTGAAGGGCGAACTGAAGAACCATATCCGTAATTCCGTCGAGCCCGACTTGAGTGCGGTGTACGCAGGCTTCCAGTACGGCGACCCGCCGGGGGTATGACCGATCCGAGAAGTTGCGGTTCTACCGGAATCTACACTGTACTCGGATCGGCCGTGGATGCTCTTCCGCCAGCAAGAACGGTCTCCTCCATATAAGACAGAGAACTAAGTTCCGTCGCGCAGTATTGTACGCATGATGACGGTGCCGCTTGAAGCTTGCCAGGCATCGGCAATCGGCACGGACTTTCTCCAGAAGCATTCGACTGTCGCCGAACGACCAAACGGCGCTGGATCGAGAAAGACGGGCACGGAAGATCCGCACCCGTCTCGATGTTGGAGGATGGCCTGTTCGTCGCCTATCCGGTGAAGTGCGAGACGTATTTCGACACGAGATAGGACTCGATCGCGTCGGCACCGCCTTCGGTGCCGTGGCCGGAATCCTTGACGCCGCCGAAGGGGACTTCGGGAATGGCGAGGCCGTTGTGGTTGATCGTCGTCATGCCCGCCTCGATGCCCATGCCGAGCGCCTGCGCGGTCTCGCCAGAACTCGTGAAGGCGTAGGAGGCGAGGCCGTAGGGCAGGCGGTTCGATTCCTCGAGCGCCTCGTCGAGCGAGGAGAACGGCATGAAGGAAGCGACCGGGCCGAACGGCTCCTCGTTCATGATGCGTGCGGTCGTCGGCACGTTGGCGAGCACCGTCGGCTCGAAGAAATAGCCCTTGTTGCCAACGCGCCGGCCGCCCGTCTTGAGCTCCGCGCCGTTGTCGACGGCATCCTGGATCATTTCCTCGACGGCCGGGATACGACGGTCGTTGGCGAGCGGGCCCATCTGGCTTCCGTCTTCCATGCCGTTGCCGACCTTGATCGCCTTGCTCGCCTCGGTGAAGGCGTCGACCACCTTGTCGTAGACGCCCTTCTGGACGAGGAAGCGCGTCGGCGAGACGCAGACCTGACCGGCATTGCGGAACTTCGCCGCTGCGAGAACCTTCACGGCCTTGTCGAGATCGGCATCGTCGAAGACGATCGCCGGCGCGTGGCCGCCGAGTTCCATCGTCGAGAGTTTCATGTGCTCACCGGCGAGTGCTGCGAGATGCTTGCCGACCGGCGTCGAACCGGTGAACGAGATCTTGCGGATCACCGGATGCGGAATTAGGTATTCGGAGATTTCCGCCGGCACGCCGTAGACGAGATTGACCGCGCCCTTCGCCACCCCGGCGTCGGCGAAGGCACGGATCAGCTCGGCGGGCGAACCCGGCGTTTCCTCCGGCGCCTTGACGATGATGGAACAGCCGGCCGCGAGCGCGCCGGAAAGCTTGCGCACGATCTGGTTGATCGGGAAGTTCCACGGCGTGAAGGCGGCGACCGGACCGACGGGCTGCTTGACCACCATGTTCACGACGCCGTCGGCGCGCGCCGGCACGATCCGGCCATAGGTGCGCCGCGCCTCTTCGGCGAACCAGTCGATCGTATCGGATGCGCCGAGGATTTCGCCGCGTGCTTCGGCAAGCGGCTTGCCCTGTTCGCGGGTCATGATCGCGGCAATCCGGTCGACGCGTTCGCGCAGCAGCTCGGCCGCCTTGCGCATCGTCTTGTAGCGCTCGAAGGCAGGTACCGCGCTCCAGGTCCTGAAGCCGGCATCCGCTGCCTCGAGTGCGGCGTCGAGATCGGGGATCGTCGCATGGGCGACGGTGCCGATGACCTCTTCGCTCGCCGGATCGATGATCTCGAGCGTCTTGCCCTCGACCCCGTCGCGCCATTCGCCGTTGATGAAGAGTTGCGTGGATGGATAGTCGGTCATGGTGCGGTTTCCTTCCTGTGTGTGTCTTCGCGCTGCCTGGCCAGTCAGCATGGTGGCAGTTCGATGCGATAGGGTTCAAGGTCGCGCAAGGGCGGTCGAACGCCGATGCCCGGCGTATCCCCCGGAGAGAGTGCGCCGTCGCGGATTGGCCCGAGCTGCGAGAAGATCGCCTCGCGCAGCGGGTTCGGGTTGGCATCGACCTCCAGTGCGCCGCCGCCGCCGATGGCGGCCAGCAGATGAAACGAGGCCGCAAGCCCGATGCCGCCGCCGAGCCAGTGCGGGCAGTAGACAAGACCGGCCTCAACCGCCTCGCGGCAGATCTCGCGGTTTGCGGTGATGCCACCCCACTTGCCGATGTCGGGCTGAAGATAGGCAAGGCCCATAGCGCGGATCGCGACGTCGAAATCGCGTTTCCCGCGGACGTTCTCGCCGGCTGCGAGCGGAACCGGGGACCACCGCGAAAGATCCGTCCAGACCGGCGCCGGAACGTCTGCGCGCATCGGCTCCTCGAGCCAGACCGGCGCGAACTCCGCGCAGGCTTCGGCCATCGCGAGCGCGGTTTCTCGATCCCAGGCCTGGTTGGCATCGATCATCAGGGGCGTTTGGGCGCCGAACGTCGCGCGCAGTGTTCTGAGGTTCGAGATATCCTTCTCGCGGCCGAAGCCGACCTTCAGCTTGAAGCGCCGGTAGCCCTCCGCGTACCTTTTGGTCGCCACGTCTTCCCAGCCGTCGGCGTTCAGACCGCTTGCGTAAAGGGGAACGTCCGCGGCCCCCACCGCGCCGAGGTGACGGTAGAGCGGTTCGCCGGCGCGCCTCGCGGAAAGGTCCCAGACCGCCAGATCGATGCCGGCGATCGCCTGGGCGATGGGGCCGTCCTCGCCGCTCTGGATGGCGAGCACCTCCGTGCTTCTCACCAGCATGTCGTAAACGTCGGCAGGCTCTTCCCAGGAACGATCGACGATAAGCGGAGCGAGCGTTTCGCGGATGAGGCGGGCACGATGTTCGGCGCCGACGGACGGGAAGTTGCACCAGCTTTCGCCCCAACCTTCGGCACCGTCCGCGTCGACGACGCGAACGAAGAGGGCCGGGCGATCGCGCATGACGCCGAACGATGTGACGACCGGAGTCTCGATGGGGAAACGGTAGACGTACGGTTCGATGCAGGCGATGCGGATCATCGAGCGGGTCCTTTCGCGCGTTTCCATGCTGGCGCGCATGGCGTCACTTCGTCCCGTACGCGCGGCGCGTTATCGCGTGTGCGGTGCGCGTCGGGCACGCAGGTCACGCGCCGTCGCCCGGTGCCGGTGCGGTCGATTCGCGGACGACGAGCGAAAAGTCCAGCTCGTGGTGGCGGATTGCCGGCATGCCGGAAAGCGTGTGGACCAGATACTCACCGGCACGCTGCCATATCTCGTCCGTCGGCATATGGATCGTCGTCAGGGCGGGGTGAAGGTGTCGGCTCCATTCGAGGTCGTCGAAGCCGACGACGGAAACGGATTCGGGAACCGGAAGGCCAAGCTTCGCCGCTTCGAGAAGCACGCCGTAGGCGATGACGTCGTTGCCGCATACGACGGCGGTCGGCCTATCCTTCAGGCCGAAGAGGGCGCGGGCCGCCGCGCGCGCCTCGTCCAGGCGATAGTTCACCTGAAGCGTCCAGTCGGGCCGCATCGAAAGCCCCGCCTCTTCGAGCGCTTCCTTTACGCCGCGAAGGCGGGCCTGCGCGCGGTCGTTGTTGCGCTGCATGGCGGCGACCATGGCGATGCGCCGGTGGCCGAGGCCGGTGAGGTGGCGCGTGACGCTCCGGCCGGCGGCTGCGTTGTCCGTGCCGATGCTGGCATAGGGCTTGTGCGGCTCGTAGACGCCGACATTGACGAAGGGGATGCACTGGTCGGTCAGGAGCTTGCGCAGCTCCGCATGGTGCTCGTCGCCGCGCAGGATGAGCCCGTCGATGCCGCGACTGACGAGGTTGCGCGCCTGCTTCAGCTCGACGTCGAGGTCGTACTCGTTCGTCGCGAGCAGCAGAAGATGGTCCCGGGAGGCGAGGTAGCGCTGCAGGCTCTGTAGCCCCTGTGCGAACATCGCGTTGTCGACGGTCGGCACGATCGCGCCGATCGTGCGGGTACGGCGTACAGTCAGCGCGCGCGCCGAAGCGTCCGGAATGTAGCCGACCTCGTCGATGGTGGCGGCGATGCGGGCGCGCAGCTCGGCGCTGACCGAATTGGGATTGTTGAGCGAACGGGAGACCGTGGCCGTGGAGACCCCGGCACGGGTCGCAACTTCCCGGATACCGACGCCCCTTGCTCCCTCCCGATTGCGTGTTCTCGACTTTTTAATAACCGGTTTCATCCAAACGTTTCGTCAGGTGTCGAAGATTATCAGCCCGAAGCCGCGACGAAAGAGCATAATCGCATGTCTTCGTAACCGGCACAAAATTTCCTGCTCGTAGAGCGAGAATGCTCCTTGATGTCAATTTGTAATCGGTTACAATCCCGATCGTCCGATGCGTGGCGCGTTTGCTTCTTTATGTCGCCACGCAAACGCATTCGGGAGGAGGAGCATGATGTCAACGAAGATTTCCAGGCATGCCGGCCTTGGCGCGCGTGTCGCCGGCGTCGCGCTTTTGGCCATCACGAGCCTCGTGGCCACAGCCAGCGCGCAACAGGGTTTCGACTGGAAGGCGCACAAGGGCGATACCGTTTCCTTTCTTGCCAACAACAATCCCGTCGCCACGGCGATCCTCAAGCACCAGGACGAGTTCGAGAAGCTTACCGGCATCACGCTGAAGGTCGAC
The DNA here is from genome assembly GCF_006516965.1 of Pararhizobium mangrovi. Taxonomy (GTDB): domain Bacteria; phylum Pseudomonadota; class Alphaproteobacteria; order Rhizobiales; family Rhizobiaceae; genus Pararhizobium_B; species Pararhizobium_B mangrovi. Next base: position 40,220 of record NZ_VHLH01000003.1, read on the forward strand.
AAGTACCAGGAACAGCAGATGCGCCAGCGCCTGCTGACGGTGATGAACGCCCACAGCGACGAGGTCGACGTCTTCATGACGCTGCCTTCGCGCGAGGGCAAGCAGTTCGCCGCCGCCGGTTGGTACGAGGACCTGACGCCCTATACGAAGCAGAAGGTCACGTCGGACTACGATTTCAATGACCTGAGCCCCGCGCTCGTCAAGGCGGCGACGTTCGACGGCGTCTTCACCGGCGTTCCGCTGAACATCGAAGGGCCGTTGCTCTACTATCGCACCGACGTCTTCAAGGATTGCGGCGTCTCTCCGCCCGAAAGCATCGACCAGATTGGCGACGTGGCGAAGAAGCTCAAATCGTGCAAGTCGAACATGACGGCGTTTGCCTCTCGCGGGCTGAAGCCGGCATTGCCCTACACCTTCAGCGTTTTCCTGCACAATATGGGCGGTTCGTACATGAAGGACGGCAAGTCCAACCTGTGCTCGCCGGAGGGCAAGAAGGCGCTTTCGGCCTATGCCGACCTGTTGAAGACCTACGGGCCGCGCGGTGTCGTCAACTATAGCTTCTATCAGCTTACCACACTCTATCGTTCCGGCCGCTCGGCAATGTCGTTCGAATCGTCGAACGAATTTCCCTCGATCATGGAGGGCGGCGCGCGTCTGAAGGATACCGGAATCATGCCGCTTCCTAAGGGTGCGGGCGGGTCGCATCCGACCTCGATCGGCTGGGCGCTCGCCATCTCGAAGTTCAGCGACGACCCGGACGCGGCCTGGTACTTCGTCCAGTGGGCGACGAGCCCGCAGATGCAGGCGAAGCTCGCCGTGGACGGAATCGCGCCGCCGCGCAAGTCGGTCTCGCAGAATGCCGACTACAGGAAATGGCTCCAGCAGCAGCCGATCCGTCAGGACTGGCAGAAGGCGATCGACCATCTCGCGGCCGAGGGTACCTCCGAGGTCGGATATCCGATCGTCCAGAACCCGGAATCGCGCGAATACATCGGCCAGGCCGTCGACAGCATCCTGCTCGGCGACGCCAGCGTCGATCAGGCCTGCAAGCAGGCCGACCAGCAGCTCGATCAGCTGATCCAGCAGCAGTAGGCGCGAGCCTTCCCGGGCGGCCGGCCAACGGGTCCGGCCGCCCGCCTTCCGGAGTAAATGATCATGACGCAGTCAGCGGCGTTTCGCCTGCATGACGGGTTTCGTGCCGTCGTCGTCGGTGGTGCGGGCGGCATCGGCCAGCCCATCGCCGAACTTTTCGCAGAACTCGGTGCCTCGGTCGTCGCGACGGCTGCCAGCGATGACGAGGCGGCAGCGTCGAAGCTGCACCGGATCGCCGGCGTCGAGGTCGAGCCGCTCGACATCACGGACGACGAAGCGGTCGACGGTTTCGCTGCGCGCTTCGACGGTCTCGATGCGCTCGTCAACTGCGCGGGGATCCTTCGCCGCGACGAGGAGTACCGGCGCGAAGTCTTCCGCCGCGTGCTCGATATCAACCTGACCGGCACGTTCAGCATGTGCGAGGCGCTGAGGCCCGCCCTTGCCACGCGTCAGGGCGCGATCGTCAATATCGCCTCGATGAATGCCTACACGGCCCTGCCGCGGCTGCCCGCCTACTGCGCGAGCAAGGCCGGCATCGTCATGCTGACGAAGAGCTTGGCCCATGCCTGGGCCGGGCAGGGGATCCGCGTGAACGCCGTCGCACCCGGCTTCATCGAAACGGCGCTCAACGCCGAAGGCCGCAAGGAAGCGGCACACTACCAGAGGATCGCCGAACGTACCGCCTTCAAGCGCTGGGGGCAGCCGGACGAAGTCGCCGGCGCGGTCGTGTTCCTGACCATGCCTGAAGCCGGCTACGTCACCGGCACGGTGCTCGCCGTCGACGGCGGCTATCTGGCCGGGTGAGAGCGAAACCGGAACTCGTTCCGATCGTATCGCGCCCGGCTTTCGCCTTTTGGCGAGTGTCTTCCCGAGACCCCGGCACGAAGTCGGTTCTTCCCCGGGCAGCCCATCCGAACATGGGCGAACGACGCAGCAGTCCTTCGCTGTCGATTCCGGTCCCTTTGCTTCCAGCCTGACGGCTTCGCGGTGCGCTACCGCAGCTTGACGCCGTAATGGACGGTGCGGGTCAGGCAGCGGGACCAGCGCAGTTCGACCGGCTGGGCTTCGAGGTCGCGGGCGAGGCGGCTGATGAGGAGGAGGGGTTCGCCTTCCGGGCATTTGAGGTGGGAAGCATCGCGTGCGGAGGCGGAGATGGCCTTCAGGCGCTCCTCGCTCTGGGCGATCGTGATGCCCCAGCGTTTCGAATAGAGTTCGTAGACGTTGTTCGGGATCGTCTCGAGCGTGTCGAGGCCCTCGAACCGGGTTACCGGAAGGGTGATCGTCTCGACGATGATCGGCGCGTCGGCGAAGGAGCGGACGCGCTCGATGCGCCATACCTTCGCACGGCGGGAGAGTGCGAGCGGTTCCGCCTCGGCTGCCGTGGGCGTCGTCTTCGAAAGCTTCAGAACGGTCGACTGGGGAAAGGTGACCGTGCCGCTGTCGGGCTTCAGGTGGAAGAACTGGAACAGGATGCGCGATTCCTCGGGCACCGTGACGAACGTTCCGCGCCCCTGCCGGCGAACGAGCAGGTTTTCCGACGTCATCGCGTCGAGCGCCTTGCGCACCGTGCCCTGGCTGACCTTCAGCTCCTGCGCGAGCTCGAATTCGCTCGGCAACGCCATTCCCGGTGGCCACGTGCCGTCCACGAGCCGGCGGATCAGGCGATCCTTCACCTGCGCGTAGAGCGGTTTGAAACCGACGGCCGGTTCGATTTCCTGCGCCATGGCATGTCCTTTCGTCGGTTCGAAGATTCCCGCCGGCCGCTATCGCGAACGATCGTCGGCCGGAATCCACCCGGCCATCCGATGGTCCGCGCAGGATACCAGTTTCCGGTTGACACGGCCAGAAAATTGTATCTTATGTCTTATATAAGACCTGTCCCGAAAACGACCAACGAGGGAGGAGATCGCCTTGAGCATTCCGCACCTGCTTGTCCACGATCCCAAGGATAACGTCGGCGTCGTCGTCGTCGAAGGCCTGACGGCCGGCACGACGATGCTGTGCGTGGTCACGCACGACAATTCCAGTTTCGAGCTTCAGTCCAAGAACGACGTGCCGATCGGCCACAAGATCGCGCTCGGCGACGTTTCCAACGGCGATACCGCCATCAAGTACGGCGAGGACATCGGCAAGTTCGTCGCCGACGTGAAGAAGGGCGAACACGTGCACGTCCACAATCTCAAGACCAAGCGCTGGTAGGGGGCGAAGACGATGGCATCCACCTATTCAAATCTGACCTTCGACGGCTACCGGCGTGAAAACGGCCGGGTCGGCGTGCGCAACCACGTCGTCATCCTGCCCGTCGACGACATTTCCAACGCGGCCTGCGAGGCCGTGGCCAACAACATCAAGGGCACCATCGCCCTGCCGCACGCCTATGGCCGGTTGCAGTTCGGCGAGGATCTCGACCTGCATTTCCGCACCATGATCGGCACCGGCGCCAACCCGAACGTCGCCGCGGTCATCGTCATCGGCATCGAGCCTGGCTGGACCAAGCGGATCGTCGACGGCATTGCCGAGACCGGCAAGCCCGTCGAAGGCTTCTCGATCGAGCAGAACGGCGACCTGAAGACCATCATGGACGCTTCGCGCAAGGCGAAGGAGTTCGTGCAGTGGGCGACCGAACTTCGACGCGAGGAGTGCCCGATCGGCGATCTGTGGATCTCGACGAAGTGCGGCGAGAGCGACACGACCACCGGTCTCGGCTCCTGCCCGACGGTCGGCAACATGTACGACAAGCTCCTGCCGGAGGGCATCTACGGCGTCTTCGGCGAGACCTCCGAGATCACCGGCGCGGAACACATCTGCAAGGCGCGCGCCATCAATCCGGAAGTCGGCGAGCGCTGGTACCAGATGTGGAAGGCCTATCAGGACGACGTGATCGAGCCATTCAAGGTCAACGATCTTTCCGAATCGCAGCCGACCAAGGGCAACATCGAAGGCGGGCTGACGACCATCGAGGAAAAGGCGCTCGGCAACCTCGAGAAGATGGGCAACAACCAGTTCCTCGACATTCTCGATCCGGCGGAGCAGCCGAAGGGCGGCAACGGCCTCTACTACATGGATACGTCGTCGGCCGCGGCCGAATGCGTGACGCTGATGGCGGCCGGCGGATACGTCATCCATACCTTCCCGACGGGGCAGGGCAACATCGTCGGCAATCCGATCGTGCCCGTCGTCAAGATCTCGGCCAACCCGCGAACGGTGCGCACGATGAGCGAGCACATCGACGTCGACGTCACCGGCATCCTGCGCCGCGACATGACGATGGACGAGGCCGGCGACGCGCTGATCGAGAATGTCCGTCGCACGGCGAACGGGCGGCTGACCGCCGCCGAAGCGCTCGGCCATCGCGAGTTCGTCATGACGAAGCTTTACCGCAGCGCGTAATTTCTAAAGCGGTAAAATAAAAGGAAACAGGATTGCGTGTGGAAGGAGGAAGCCACGTGCAGTCTTGTCCGGCTCGGAAAACCACTGGAGGATCTCATGTTCAAACGACGTTCTTTCGTCGCTGGCGCGGTCGCTGCGGCCGCGCTTGCGGCGAGCCCTGCGCTGGCTCAGGACGATAACTTTCCCACGAAATCGGTCGACTACGTCATTCCCTTCGGACCCGGCGGCGAGTCCGATGTCGCGGCCAGGATGCAGCAGCCCTTCTTCCAGAAGGAGTTCGGCCAGGATCTCGTCATTTCCTACAAGGAAGGCGGCGGCGGCGCCGTCGGCTGGTCGAGGCTGAACGGGCTGAAAGGCGACGGCTACACGGTGATGGGCGTCAATCTGCCCCATATCATCATCCAGCCCGCACAGAAGAACGTCGGCTACAAGACGGACGATATCGTACCGATCTACTGGTTCCAGTTCACGCCGAACGCGATCGTCGTGCCGGCGGATTCGAAGTTCAAGACGCTGCAGGACCTCATCGACTTCGCGAAGAAGAATCCCGGTCGCGTGACCATGGCCGGCACGGGCAAGGGCACCGCCAACCAGCTCGCCGCCACCCAGTTCGACGACCTTGCCGGCATCAAGACCACCTATGTGCCGTTCAAGGGCACCGGTGCGGCGATGACGGCGGTTCTCGGCAACCAGGTCCAGGCGGAGTGGGGATACACCACCGTCGGTGCGGCGCAGGGCGACAAGGTGCGGCTTCTCGCCGTCGCCATGGACGAACGTCATCCGCTCTTTCCCGATGTCCCGACCCTCAAGGAGAAGGGCTTCGACATGACCGGCGGCGCCTATCGCGGCATTGCCGTGCCAAAGTCGGTGTCGGAAGAGCGCCGCAAGACGCTTTCCGACATGTTCGCGAAGATCAATCACGACAAGGACTTCAGAAAGAAGATGCTGGATGCGGGCTTCGCGCTGATCGACGTGCCCTACAGCGACATGCAGTCCTTCATGGACAAGCAGAAGAAGCAGGATCTTTCTGCAGCCAAGGATGCAGGCATCCTGAAATAGGCGTGCGCAAGCGGGTCTATACGCCGGGCGGCCATCGCCCGGCGGCTCTCTTCGATCAATCCAGGGAAAACCCATGCACGGCCTGGACAATTTCGTCGATGCGCTGACGCCCATCAATCTTGCCTTCGCCCTGTTCGGCGTCGCCGCGGGAACGATCATCGGGGCCATCCCCGGCCTGACCGCGACCATGGCGGTGGCCGTGCTCGTTCCCCTGACCTTCACGCTCGATCCGGCCTCGGCACTGATCCTCCTCGGCGCGATCTATACCGGGGCGATCTACGGCGGGGCCTATTCGGCCATCCTTCTCAATACGCCCGGTACGCCGTCGGCCATTCCGACGACGTTCGACGGCTACCCGATGGCAAAGCAGGGCAATGGCGATCTGGCGGTGACGCTGTCGTGCCTCGCATCGGTCGTCGGCGGGCTCGTGGGCGCGGCCGCGCTGCTCCTTCTCGCGCCGCCGCTTTCCAACGTGGCGCTCGCCTTCGGCCCGGTCGAATATTTCTGGCTGGCGATCTTCGGTCTCTCGCTGATCGCGGCCCTTTCGGAAGGCAACGTCTTCAAGGGGCTGGCGGGCGGTGCCTTCGGCCTCCTTCTCTCGACGATCGGCGTCGCGGAAGTTTCCGCCGACGTGCGGTTGACCTTCGGCATCCATATCCTGCTCGGCGGTATCGAAGTCGTCGCCGCGCTGATCGGCCTCTACTGCATTCCGGTGCTGATCGACCTCGCGGCCCATTCCGAACGGCATCTCGATCTCGAGGATTCGCCGCGTGGCTTCCGGCTCGCGGAAGCGGTCCGCGTCATGGTCGCCAACAAGTTCAACGTCGCGCGCTCGTCGATCATCGGCACGATCGTCGGCATCCTGCCGGGCGCCGGTGGCTCGGTCGCGGGTCTCGTATCCTATTCGGAAGCGCGACGGACCGCGCGCGCGGACCAGCGCTACGGGTCCGGCGAGCCGGGGGGCGTGATCGCGTCGGAATCGGCCAACAACGCGACCGTCGGCGGCGGCCTCATCCCGACGCTGGTGCTCGGCATTCCCGGTACACCGCCGGACGCGATCATTCTCGGCGCGCTCCTCGTCCAGGGCGTGCACATCGGCCCGACGCTCTTCGCCAACCAGGGTGCCATCGTCTATACGTTCGTCTGGGGGCTCTTCCTGGCGACGGTGCTGATGCTGCCGGTCGGCCTCCTGATCGGGCGCTACGCCTACAAGTCGATCCTCAACGTTCCGAAGCCGCTTCTCGTTGCCGGCGTCGCCTTCATGACGATCATCGGTTCCTACGCCATCCGCAACAGTTCTGCGGACGTGGCGATCATGGTGATCCTCGGCCTGGCGGGCTGGGTCCTGTCGCGGTTTCGCTTTTCCGTCTCGCCGATCGTGCTCGGGCTCATCCTCGGTCCGATCGCCGAGCAGGGCTTCGTGCAGGGATGGACTATCGGCTCGGCCATCGGCAACGTGCCGGCGATGTTCTTCGGGCGTCCGCTGTCGCTGGCAGTAATCGCCTTCACGCTGCTGACGCTCCTGTGGCCGGTCTACCGTGCGCGGCGAAACCGCGTCGCGATGGCCGCAGGCGACGAAGCGCCCGCCATCGAGCGCAGCGGTCCGCAATGGGGCAGTGCCGCCATCTCCGTCCTCCTGATCATCTTCGGCCTGCTCGCGCTCAACGACGCACGCGGCTACACGGACTCCGACTCGCTGGTCTTTCCCGTTACCGTCGCGATCGGCCTGATCGTATTTGCCGGCATCGTGCTCGTCCGCTCTCTGCTGGGGCTCGGCGAGGCGAGCGAGGGGGACGGCGGATCGTTTCCCCGCCGCGCCATCCTCGTCCTGACGATGCTCGCATGTGCGCTGCTCATGGAAAGCTTCGGCTTCGTCGCCAGCTCGATCGCGCTCTTCGTCATCCTGACGCTCGTCGGTATGCACGAGCGCTGGACCGTGCGCACCGCCGTCATCTACGCCATCGCCGGGCTGGTGATCGTCTTCGGGTTCACCTGGCTCTTCCGCTCCGTGCTCGGCGTGCCCTTGCCCGTCATGAGTCTTTGAGAGGAACGCACATCGTGAGCGAAATCATCATTACCGAGTTCATGGACGAGGCGGCGGTCGCGCTGCTTTCGGCGCGGCACGACACGCTCTATGACCCGTCGCTCGCCGACCGCCAGGACGCCATTCCCGAAATGGTCGCCGGTGCCAGGGCGCTGATCGTGCGTAACCGCACGAAGGTCGGCACGCCGATCCTCGAGGCGGGCGAAAAGCTTGCCTGTGTCGGCCGGCTCGGCGTCGGGCTCGACAACATCGACGTCGAGGCCTGCCGTGCACGGAGTGTGGCTGTCTATCCTGCGACGGGGGCGAACGATCTCTCGGTCGCCGAATACGTCATGACGACGGCCGCCATGCTAATGCGCCACGCCTATCTTTCCACGAAGGACGTGATCGACGGCAAATGGCCCCGGCAGGCGCTTGCCGGCGGGGAACTGGCCGGACGCACTCTTGGCCTTGTCGGCTTCGGCTCGATCGCGCGCGAGATCGCGTGGCGCGCGCACGCGCTCGGCATGACCATCCTCGCCTACGATCCGTTCTGCCCGCCCGATCACGAAGCCTGGCGTCTCGCCCACAACGTTTCGCTCGACAACGTTCTGGAATCTTCCGACGTCGTTTCGCTCCATACGCCGCTGACGGATCAGACGCGCCATCTCATCGATGCGGCGAACCTGGCAAAAATGAAGCCGACCGCCGCGTTAATCAACGCGGCGCGCGGGGGGATCGTCGACGAGACGGCGCTTGCCGAAGCGCTGAAGGCGGGCAAGCTCGCGGGTGCGGCGCTCGACGTCTTCGAGACCGAGCCGCTGACGGCCGAAGCGGGTGAGAAGTTCGCCGGCATCGCCAATCTGGTGCTGACGCCGCACATCGCAGGCGTGACCGAGGAATCGAACGTTCGCGTCAGCCGGATGATCGCCGAAAAGGTCCTGTCGCATCTCGAAGGGAACGCGTGACATGCAGGTGATGAAGGCGGATGCCCTCGAGGCATCGATCACGCAGGCACTCCGCCGTTCGCGGACCGGGGAGACGAACGCCCGTTCGGTCGCCTCGGCGCTCGTCGCGGCGGAACTGGCCGGGCAGGGTGGCCACGGTCTGCGGCGCGTTCTCGCCTATTGCGCTCAGGCCCGATCCGGCAAGGTGGACGGCTTTGCCGAACCGAAGGCCGAGCAGACGCGTCCCGGCGCGCTCGCCGTCGATGCGGCGAACGGTTTCGCTTATCCCGCACTCGATCGCGCGATCGACTGGTTGCCGGAAGCCGCGCGCACGCAGGGTATCGCGATCGCAGGCATCCGCCGTTCGCACCATTGCGGGGTGGCCGGAGTTCCGGTCGAACGGCTGGCCGAAGCCGGCGTCGTCGCACTGCTGGTCGCGAATTCACCCGCGGCGATGGCGCCCTGGGGCGGACGACGCGCGCTCTTCGGAACCGATCCGATTGCTTTCGCAGCACCGCTGGAAGGCGGCGCTCCGGTGGTCGTCGACGTGTCGCTTTCGAAGGTGGCTCGCGGCAGGGTCATGGCGGCTTCCCAGAAAAGCGAGCCAATTCCCGAAGGCTGGGCGCTCGACGCCGAAGGCCGGCCCACGACGGACGCCGATGCCGCGCTCGCCGGCACCATGGTGCCGCTCGGCGATGCAAAGGGCACGGCGTTGGCGTTGATGGTGGAACTGCTTTGCGCCGGGCTGACCGGTGCGAACTACGGCTACGAGGCAAGTTCCTTCTTCGATGCGACGGGCAATCCGCCCGGCGTCGGCCAGACTCTGATCGCCATCGACCCGACGGCTTTTGGGAACAACGCGCTCGAACGCTTCGCCGTCCTTGCCGGCGAGATCGAGTCGATGGACGGCACGCGCGTACCCGGCCGCCGCCGGCAGGAGATTCGCCGCCGTCTCGCAGCCGAGGGAATCCCGGTCGATCCGGACCTGATTGCGAAGATCGAAGCGCAGGAGTGACGCGCTACGGCCCTCGGTTCGGGGATCATCCCAAACCGAGGGCGCTAAAATTGTACAGCTCCGAGATTCTTTAGATCGCGCCCGGCGTCTGTTGCTGCGCGCCCGGCAGTGTCGGCTTCGTCGAACCGCCGGAAAGGAGCTGGCCGAGGAAGGTCTGTTCGCTTCCGCCGGTCGGGCTGGTGCGCGAGATCATGTCGAAGACGTGGCCGTCCTTCAGCGTATAGTTGGCAATGCGCGTCACCGTGCCGTCGCTGTCGAAATAGACGGCGAGGACGCTCTGGCTGACGACGTGCGACTTCATGAAGGCGAACGGCTGGCTGCGCTTCTGCGTGATGTAGTAGAACACCTCGTTGCCGAAGGTCGCCTTCGTCGAGGGCGAGCCGAGGGTCAGCAGCACCTGCTCGCGGCTCGACCCGACGGGCACGAGCTTCAGAGCGTCCTGGTCGACGACGTAACCGCTGGTATAGGTCCGCGAGGCGCACCCGGCGACACCGGCCGCCAGCGCGGTTGCCATCAGGACCGTGCCGGCCGCGGCCGTCGCCCGTGTCTTGAAATCCCGTCCGCTCAACGACATCTCCTTCGGAAAACCCTGCGGATCGCGCCATTGCGTTTCGCGCTCGCTTGGGTAAACCAGCCGCATCCGGTATGCAACACGCGGAGGGGCGACGAAGTCCCGCAACCGGTGCGTTTGCGAGGCGTCTTCAATGATTTTCGGGCTTTTCGGGGGCAGGCGGCGCAACGCGAACCGGCGTATCGTCACCACCGTCTACGAGACGCTGACCGCCGCGGCCCGTGCACCGGCCTTCTACACCGCGATGAGCGTGCCCGATTCGGTGATGGGCCGCTTCGAGATGCTGGCCGTCGAAATGGTGCTCTTCCTGCGTCGCACGCGCGGCGGATCGGTGGAAGTCGAAGCGATCGCGCAGGAGGTGGTCGACGAGTTCTTCCTCGATCTCGACCATTCCATCCGCGAGATCGGCATCGGCGATGTCGGTGTTCCCAAACGCATGAAGAAGTTCGCCCGCATGTTCTATGGGAGAGCCGAAGCCTACAGTGCGGCGCTCGACGCGCGCGATACGTGGGCTCTGGCCGACGCCCTGAAGCGTAACGTACACCCCGAGAACGAGAACGCACCGGATATGCTTGCGTTGGCGCACTACATGACGGCGACGGAAGACGCGCTTGCCGGGACGCCCGACGCGGCGATCCTTTCCGGCGAACTCACCGTTCCGCGACCGAAAGACGACGAGGAATAGACATGGGCGGCTATGGCGGCAAAGGCGAAGCGGGCGGGTACGAAACCTTTTCCCACCGCGTGCGCCCGGAGCATCTCGGCGAAGGCACGCAGACCGTGCAGCTTTCGGCGAGCGAGGCCGATCGCGCGCGCCTCGCGGACGAATGGGGCGTGCTCGGCGTCGAACGGCTGGACGCGGAACTGACGGTCAGGCGCTGGCGTCGCGACGGCATCCGTGTCGAAGGTCGGGTCACCGGCGACCTCATGCAGGAATGCGTCGTCACGCTGGACCCGGTGAAGACCCGGCTGGACGAGACGATCGAAGCGCTTTTCGTTCCGCAGGGTTCGCGCAACGCCGGCGACGCGCCCGGAAGCGAAGGCGAGATCGTCGTGGATCCGGAGGCGCCCGATCCGCCGGAGACCTTTTCGGGCGACGCGCTCGATCTCGCAGACGTCGCCCGCGAGTTCGCAGCGCTCGGCATCGATCCCTATCCCCATGTCGAGGACGTCGCCTTCACCGACCATGTCGAGGACGAGGCGGGCGAGGAAGAATCTCCCTTCGCCGCCCTCCGGCAATTGCGCAAGGGCGACGGCTGAAAGCCCGAGACGTCGGCACGAACGCGGACCCCGTTCCCGCACGACGGAAAACGCCGGCCGTTCCTCCGCATTGCGAAGAATGATTTCGAGGACCCGGCCCCCGTGACAATTAATCGGTTGTGCCGGAAGGTGAATCGACTATTTTCGGGCCACTTTCGCATTCACGAGGGGCCCGGTCGGGCCGAAGAGGATCGTGTGATCACAGTTTCTGTCGATGCCATGGGCGGCGACCACGGCCCCGAGGTCGTGCTTGCCGGCGCCGCGAAATCGCTGGAGCGTCATCCCGATCTGAACTTCGTCCTATTCGGCATCGAGCAGGAATGCCTGCCCATCCTCGAGCGCTTTCCGGCCCTCAAGGCGAAGAGCCGCTTCCATGCGTGCGATCGTGCCGTGCAGATGGACGAGAAACCGAGCCAGGCGCTGCGCCATGGCCGCGGACATTCCACCATGTGGCGTGCGCTGCAGGCGGTGAAGGACGGCGAGGCGGACGTGTGCGTTTCTGCCGGCAATACCGGCGCGCTCATGGCCATGGCGAAGTTCTGCCTGCGCACCATGACGAACATCGAGCGCCCGGCGATCGCCGCCATCTGGCCGACGCTTCGCGGAGAGAGCATCGTCCTCGACGTCGGCGCCACGATCGGGGCGGAATCCCGCCAGCTCGTGGATTTCTCCGTCATGGGTGCCGCGATGGCGCGGGCGCTCTTCGAGGTCGAGCGGCCGACTGTCGGCCTGCTCAATGTCGGCGTCGAGGAGGTCAAGGGCCAGGAAGAGGTGCGCGAGGCGGGACGGCTTCTTCGCGAGGCAGACCTCAAGTCGCTCGAATATACCGGCTTCGTGGAGGGTGACGACCTCGGCAAGGGAACGGTGGACGTCGTCGTCACAGAAGGGTTCGCCGGCAACATCGCGCTGAAGACCGCGGAGGGCACGGCGCGCCAGATCGCGGAATACCTGCGTTCGGCCATGTCGCGCACGTGGCTCGCCCAGGCCGGCTATATCCTGGCGAAGAGCGCCTTCGATCGGCTGCGCGAGAAGATGGATCCGCGCAAGGTCAATGGCGGCGTTTTCCTCGGCCTCAATGGCGTCGTGATCAAGAGCCATGGTGGTACCGACGCCGAGGGGTTTGCCGCCGCCGTCGATGTCGGCTACGACATGGCCCGCAACGATCTCAGAGCCAAGATCGATACCGATTTGAACGAGTTTCACTCCCGCCGACCGGCCGAGACCGTGGCGCAGGAAGTGCGCACTGCCGGTTAGGAAGTAGAGTATGATTCGATCAGTGGTCGCCGGTTTCGGAGCGTCTTTGCCGAAACGCGTGATGACCAACCGCGATTTCGAGGGGCTGATCGAGACTTCCGACGCCTGGATCCAGCAACGCACCGGCATCCGAGAACGCCATATCGCAAGCGAAGGCGAGACCACCGCCTCGCTCGGAGAGGCGGCCGCGCGCGCCGCGCTCGATCGCGCCGGGCGGTCCGCCCAGGACGTCGACCTGATCATCGTCGCGACGTCGACCCCGGACAACACGTTTCCCGCGACCGCCGTCAACATCCAGCAGCGTCTCGGCATCCATCACGGTGCGGCCTTCGATCTGCAGGCGGTGTGCACCGGGTTCGTCTATGCGCTGACGACGGCCGATCTCTATCTTCGCGGCGGCATGGCAAAGCGCGCGCTCGTCATCGGTACGGAGACCTTCTCGCGGCTCCTGGACTGGGACGATCGTACGACTTGCGTCCTCTTCGGCGACGGTGCCGGTGCCCTGCTGCTCGAAGCGCAGGAAGGCGGTGGCCACACGGACGACCGGGGCGTGTTGACGGCGCATCTGCGTTCCGACGGTGCCCATCGCGAAAAGCTCTACGTCGACGGCGGACCTTCGACGACAGGTACGGTCGGCCATCTGCGCATGGAGGGCCGCGAGGTCTTCAAGCATGCCGTCGGCATGATTACCGACGTCATCGAACAGGCCTACGAGGCGACGGGACTCGGCTCGAACGACATCGACTGGTTCGTGCCCCACCAGGCCAACAAGCGCATCATCGACGCCTCGGCCAAGAAGCTCGGCATCGCCCCGGAAAAGGTCGTCATCACCGTCGATCGGCACGGCAACACATCGGCGGCGTCGATCCCGCTTGCGCTCGCCGCGGCGGCCGGCGACGGGCGCATCCGTTCCGGCGACCTCGTATTGCTCGAGGCCATGGGCGGTGGTTTCACTTGGGGCTCGGTGCTTCTCAGGTGGTAGGGCGAAAGCCCGCCGGGACTGCCGACCTGTCGCGTATGCAGCAAATTTCGTCGCAATTTCCGCCGCTTGCTTGACCGCCGTCACCGGGGCTCCTAATCTGATCAGGCATCCGGCGTAGCGGATGCCGGCCTATAGGATCGAGCGGGTGGGTGCCATGAGCGGCAATACGGTGACGCGTGCGGATTTGGCCGAGGCGGTCTTTCGCAAGGTCGGGCTTTCGCGAAGCGAGTCCGCATCGCTGGTGGAGATGGTGATCGAGGAAATCTGCAACGCCATCGTCCGCGGAGAAAGCGTGAAACTGTCTTCCTTCGCCACGTTCCAGGTCCGCGACAAGACCGAACGCGTCGGCCGCAATCCCAAGACCGGTGAGGAAGTGCCGATCTCGCCGCGCCGTGTGATGACCTTCAAGGCTTCCAACGTGCTCAAACAGAAGGTGCTCGACGCCCATCGCGACCGGCTCGGCCCGCTCGACGAGACCCGCGCGGCCGAATAGGCGCTTGGCGCGAAAGCGGGGCATAGTTTCCGACTTCACTTGAAATCCGGCCCGCAAGGCGCCGATATGGTGCGCAAAGCACGATTCGTCCTGCCGGAGCCGGAGTTATGGACAAGAGCCCCGAAGCCTTTCGTACGATCAGCGAGGTCGCCGACGAACTCGACCTCCCGCAACACGTCCTGCGGTTCTGGGAAACGCGCTTCAACCAGATCAAGCCGATGAAGCGCGGCGGTGGCCGCCGCTATTACAGGCCCGACGACGTCGAGTTGCTGCGTGGCATTCGCCACCTCCTCTACGATCAGGGATACACCATCAAGGGTGCGCAGAAGCTCCTGCGCCAGAATGGTCCGAAATTCGTGATCGCGATCGGCGCGGGCGACGTGGAGACGGTCGAGGCGCTCGCTGCGAAGGCGGCCGAGGAAAAGGCGCGCAAATCCGCGCGGAGATCTCCGGAAGAAAAGACGAAGGCGCGCGAGCCCGAAGACGATCGCGACGACCAACTCGTCGGCCAGGCGAAGTCGCCTTCGAGCCGGCGCCTGTTCGGTTTCGGGCAGACGAGCGAACCTCCGGCGACCGGCGGCGGCAAGATGGCCGAGGACGATCGCGCGCTCCTTCAGGAAGCACTCTACGATCTGCTGGAATGCAAGCGCATTCTCGACCAGGCGCGTTCCTGAGCCCTCGCTCGTTGCTTCGCCAATCCTGTGCGATTACCGGTTAGAGCGTCTCCGTTTCGCTTGGAGACGCTCTAAAGCTGCAATGCCATCCGGTCTGGAGTAGGTGGGTTTAACCTGTCACCAGTGCCTGTTTTGCACTTCGGTTAGATCGGCGGCCCCTGAGACCTATCGCAGGATGGGGCATCCGTATTCGTTGGCGAAACGCATCCGGCCGATCCCTCTGCGCGTATATCCCTCGACGACGACCGTACGTCCGACATGGACGACGCGCGGGCGATAGAAGCCGTAGCGCGCGGCGATGTCTTCGGCCTGACGGCCGTAGCACCTGCCGCGGTCGTAGCGGCGATACTCGCGATGGCGATAGCGCGGTGGGTTCGGATCGTAGGTGCGCACGCCGTTTGGCCCAATCTCGATGCCGAGGTTCTGGGCGAACGAAGGGGCGACCGAGCCGGCAAGGCTCAGCGCGACGATGACGGCGATCGACGACAGCTTGCTGAACATGACGTTTTCCTCGAACGATGCGTGCCGGTCGACTGCAAGGTGCCGTTGGCGGTTACCTCGCTCACAAGAATTCGATCCGACCACGATGTCCCAAAAACAACCGTCTCAACCGAAGGTTCCGGAACGCTGGCGGGTACGCCGTCACATCTCCTCACAACCGGATTCCGATCGTGAAACACGCGGAATCCGGCTGGTTGGTGGTCGAGAACCTAGCTCTCGGCCTCGATGACCTTTTCGAGCTTGTACTCCTCGCCTTCGCCGGGCTGGACGTAGACACGGCCTTCGCGCCCGCGCTTGCTGGAGTTCTGTGCCGAGAGGATCGCCGCGTCGATGGCGTCTTCGCGGGAATCGTAGCGCGGCATGTCGCCATCGCCCTGCTCGTTGTCCGAGCGCAGTTCCCACTGGCCCTGATGACGGGTTACGTAAAGAGTGTCGCGAGACATGGTCGTTCCTTTTCCCTGTTGATCTCGTTTTCGATTTTCGCGTCGGCAAGGATGGTCAGAAACCGGATCCGGCCTTTCGCGCGATCGCTTCTCCGGCTGCGAGCGGCACTTCGGCGAGACAGATGCAGGCGGCTTCCGCGTAGCTGGCGAAGCTCGCCCGTGCGGTTTCCGCACCGAGGTCGCCGCAGATCGCGGCACGGCAATCGCGAAGCGCGTCGCCGCGATGCTTCGACCATGCGGCGGATCGGTTTTCGAGAAAGGCGAGCGCTTCGCCCGCGCTTGCGACCGCCCGCTTGAAGCTGAGGCTGTCGAGAATGTGTACCGGTTCGCGAAAGGTGTCCTGCGTCATGGCCTTCGTACTCCTGATTTCATCCCGCGGTAGATGGACACGAAACGTCTCGACGCTGCGCGACCGGCTTACGGATGACATGCTGCCATCCGGCGCGGTCCGGGCAACGGCCGCGTGGGAGGAGGGGTTCCGTTCGTGCGCCATCTTTTTTCGAAGGCGATCGCCGGCGCGGCCGTCGCATTCGCGATGCCGGTATCGTCCATGCCGAAAATTTCCGGGCCGACGCGCCGGATCATGGCTTGCGAAGGTGCTTCGAAACCCCTAGGAAAAAGCGTCGTCTCGACGGTTCGGAGCGTAGCGCAGCCCGGTAGCGCACTTGACTGGGGGTCAAGGGGTCGTGGGTTCGAATCCCGCCGCTCCGACCATCGAGCCGCAACCCGCGATCATCGCCTCGCGAAGCGACCGGACGGACAGGTCATGACTTCGAGAAAGCCCATTTCCACGGCTCCCACGGATGGAACCCGGGTCACGGTCTACTGGACCGATCACAATGGGACACTCAACGAATCGCTCGCGCATTACCGCTCGCTCAATCGGCTCGAGAAGGCCGGCGGGGACTGGTCGGCTGCCGACGAGGGTTGGTGGACCTTCGTGGATAACGATACGCAGAAGCGCATCCATCCCGAAGAATGGCGACCGGACGGAACGGTCGACGACGACGCGTAAGGCCGCCCGTCAGGCGAGAAGCGAACTGCTGCACGTTCGCTCCATCAGCGTCGTTCAATACGCCTCGTTCAGGTTAAGAAGCCGGATCGGCGTCAGCAGCAGGATCTTCAGGTCGAAGAAGAGCGACCAGTTCTCGATGTAGTCGAGATCGAAGGCGGTGCGCTGGCGGATCTTCTCGTCGGTATCGGTCGGGCCGCGCCAGCCGTTGATCTGCGCCCAGCCGGTTACGCCGGGCTTCACGCGGTGGCGCGCGAAGTAGCCGTCGACGACCTCCGTATAAAGGCCGAAATCCGTCTGGCCGTCGACCGCATGCGGTCGCGGACCGACGAGCGAAAGCTCTCCGCGCAGCACGTTGATGAACTGCGGCAGCTCATCGAGCGTCGTCTTGCGGATGAACCGTCCGACCGGGGTCACGCGCGTATCGAAGCGCTTGACGAGGTTCTTCGCCGTCGGGTCGCACTGGTCGGTGTACATCGAGCGGAACTTTAGGACCTCGATGACTTCGTTGTTGAAGCCGTGGCGCTTCTGGCGAAAGAGGACCGGACCCCTCGACGTCGCCTTCACGGCAATCGCCGTCGCCAGCATGACCGGCCACAAGAGCGCGAGCAGCAGGACGGAGAAAACGATATCGAAGCTGCGCTTTGCGACATGGTCCCAATCGGCGATCGGCCGGTCTGCGAGGTCAAGCATCGGCACCTGGCCGACGTAGGAATACGAGCGCGAACGGAAGCGAAGCTGGCTCGCATGGGCTGCCAGCCGGATATCCATCGGCAGCACCCAGAGCGTCTTCATGAGTTGCAGCACCCGCGCTTCGGCCGTCAGCGGCAGGGTGATGATCAGCATGTCGATCCGCGCCAGACGGGCGAAAGACAGGAGGTCGCGCATGTTGCCGAGCTTCGGATAGCCGGCGACGAGGGACGGCGAGCGCGCATCCGAACGTTCGTCGAAGATGCCGCAGATGCGGATGTCGTTGTCGGGCTGGCTCTCCAGCCTGCGAACGAGATCGCGGGCCCGTTCGCCCCCACCGACGAGCACGGCGCGCCGTTCCATGTGGCCGTCGCGCGCCCAGCGCCGGATGATGCGTGCGAGCACGAAACGCTCGACCATCAGAAACGCGCAGCCGGCCGCATACCAGCTCGAAATCCAGGGCCATAGCCCGGCCCTCGAGCCGAGCACGAAGGCAAGCGTACCGACGAGCGCGAGCGCGACGGTCCACGCCGTGATCGCGCGCGGCAGCGTACCGCCGGGCGAGCGAAGGGCGTTGACCTGATAGCTGTCGGCGAGATTAAGGGCCAATGCGGCGAGAAGGCCGCCAGCGAAGATGGCAAAGACGGCCGGGTCGCGCGGAAGCGGCGTCACCGGAAGCAGCGCAAGAAGGCCAGAGCCGGCGATGGCGAAAGCGAGGAATTCGATGACGCGTACGATGCCGGTGACGAGCTTCGGCGAATGGCTCTCGTCGCGCAACTGCACCGCGGTGCGGTAGGCAAGCGGGTTCAGGTCCTCGCTCTGCGTCGCGGCTTCGCGGTCGTCGACGGTATTCCCGGGACCGGAATCGACCGGCTCGCTCGCATCGAACCCGCATGGTTCGGGCATCTGGTTCATCGGCTGGCTCTCCGTTCGCCGGCACGCATAGCATCCATCCACCTAAAAAAGCGTATGTGCAGCTGCCGGTTGCGCAAGGAAAGAGTGCCGAAACGGAACATCGGCGTCGTCGGCGCCATCTGTCTTGGATCGCCAGGCACGAGCACATGATGCCGCTCACTGGACCGAGCAATCGTTATAGCCGGGCGAGCATTTCGCGTGTCGCATAGGCGACGTTTGACGATGCATTTCTTTGTCCCAGCATGGTCATGTGCTTTCTTTCCGAATAGCTATATGTATGATCGAATATAACGAGGGCTCGCTGGGAGCCGCTCGGCACGGACGGAAGGGACATGAAGAAATGCTGAATCGCAGATCGTTCGGGGTTGGGATCGCCGCCGCTCTCTTTGCCTTCGGCACGCTCGCCGGACCCGCCATGGCGGCGACGGCACGCGTGGCGGTCGCCGCCAACTTCACGGCGGCGGCCAAGGAAATCGGTACGGCTTTCCAGAAACAGTCGGGCGACACGATCGATTTCAGCTTCGGCTCGACGGGGCAGCTCTACAACCAGATCTCCAACGGAGCGCCCTTCGACGTCTTCCTCGCGGCCGATACCAAACGGCCGAAGATGGCGCTGGACCAGGGGTATGCGGTAAAGGGAACGGACTTTACCTACGCGATCGGCCAGATCGTGCTCTACAGCACGGACGCCGACCTCGTGAAGGGCAAGCAGACGCTGACGAAGGCGGACTTCGACAAGATCGCCATCGCCAACCCGAAGACTGCGCCCTACGGCACCGCCGCTGTCCAGGCGATGAAGGCAATGGGCGTCTACGCCTCGTTGAAGCCGAAGGTCGTCCAGGGCAACAACATCGCCCAGACGTTCCAGTTCGTCGAAAGCGGCAATGCGGCGCTCGGATTCGTTGCGTTCTCGGAGGTCGCGCAGAGCGAGAAGGGCTCGCGCTGGGTCGTTCCTTCGGATACGTACGATCCGATCCGCCAGAACGCGGTCATCCTGAAGAACGGGAAGGGCAACGCCGTCGCCAAGGCGTTCGTCGATTTCCTCAAGGGGCCGCAGGCGGCCAGGATCATCAAGAAGTACGGCTACGCGACCGCCAAGGGCAACTGACGGACGCGGAATGGGCAAGGGCGTACGAAGGGGCGTGCGATGGAAGGGCTTTCGCCCGAGGTCTGGATTGCGGTTCGCCTGACGGTCGAACTCGCATCCATCACGACGCTCCTGCTCCTCGTTCTCGCAACGCCGCTCGCCTGGTGGCTGGCACGGTCCGACGCCTGGTGGAAAGAGGTCGTCGCGGCGGTGGTCGCACTGCCGCTCGTCCTTCCGCCGACCGTGCTCGGCTTCTATTTTCTCGTCGCGCTCGGCCCCGGCGGGCCGGGTGGCTGGCTTGCCGGCCTGTGGGGCGGGCGCACGCTCGCCTTCACCTTCGAAGGCTTGGTCGCCGGTTCCGTCGTCTATTCGATGCCCTTCGTCGTACAACCGATCCGCAACGCCTTCGAGGCCATGGGCGAACGGCCGATGGAAGTGGCCGCGACGCTTCGCGCTTCGCCGTGGCGGGCCTTCTGGACCGTCGCACTTCCGCTCGCGCGCCCGGGCCTGCTCACCGGCGCGGTTCTCGGCTTCGCGCACACCGTCGGCGAGTTCGGCGTGGTACTGATGATCGGCGGCAACATTCCCGGCGAGACCAAGGTGCTTTCCGTCGCGATCTACGATTTCGTCGAAACGCAGCAATGGCATGAAACCAACGTCATCGCTGGCGGCATGGTCGTCTTCGGATTCCTTGCCGTCTTCGCCATGATGCTCGCCGAAAAGCGCATGCGGCCCGCCGGCGCATGACCGAGACCGAAGGCATCGACGTCGCCTTTCGCGGCCGGCTCGGTGCGTTCGCGATGGATGTCGCCTTCAGCGTGCCCGGAAGGGGCGTGACCGCGCTCTTCGGCCCTTCGGGTTGCGGCAAGACGACGACGCTGCGCGCCATTGCCGGACTGCAGCGGCTCCAGGGCCGCTGCCGCGTGGCCGGCGAAATCTGGCAGGACGGCGAACGTTTCCTGCCCGCCCACCGACGCGCGATCGGCTATGTCTTTCAGGAGGCGAGCCTTTTCCCGCACCTGACCGTCGAACGCAACCTTCTCTATTCTCGCAAGGGGCAGCGGCGGCCTGCCGGGGAGGGAGAAAGCAGCGTCGACTTCGCGGAGGTCGTGGAACTGCTCGGGCTTTCCCGGCTTCTCGCTCGGCTTCCGCAGCGCCTTTCCGGCGGCGAACGCCAGCGGGTGGCGATCGGGCGGGCGCTGTTGTCCAGGCCGAGCCTCGTCGTCATGGACGAGCCCCTGTCGGCGCTCGATACCGAGACGCGCGACGAGATCATGCCGTTCCTCGAACGCCTGCACGAAACGCTGTCGCTGCCCATCCTTCTCGTCTCGCACGACATGGCGACCGTCGAACGGCTGGCCGACCATGTGGTGCTGATGAACGCGGGGACGGTACAGGCCGCCGGTGCGCTGCATGCCGTACAAAGCGATCCCGCACTGCCGCTTGCCGGCCGGCGCGATGCCGCCGTCAGCCTCGAGGCGCATGTCGAAGACTACGATGCGGATTACGGGCTGGCGACGCTTGCCGTGAGCGGTGCGCGCTTTCGGGTGCCGACGGAAGGCTTGCGCGAACTCGGAAAGCCGGTCCGCATGCGCCTTGCCGCCGGCGACGTGTCGCTGGCGACGAGCCCGTCGCCCGATACGACCATCCTCAACGTGCTTCCCGCACGCATCGCTTCGCACGCGGCCTCCGGGACGCATGAGATCATTGCCGTTCTTTCGCTCGGCCATGCGGGAACGGGGGCGCGAATCCTTGCCCGCGTCACGCGCCTTTCCTGGGAGCGGCTGGCACTGGCCGATGGCATGGCCGTCCACGCACAGGTCAAGAGCGTCGCTCTCGCACGGGCCTGAACGCCGATGCTTTGCCCGGGCGGCGTGCTCGTGTAGACCGTCTGGAACCTACCGGGAAGCCGCCGGCGACGAGGAGAATGCCGCCCATGCCTTCGCTCAGCCTGCGCATCAATCTCGATCCGAAGGGCCGTATCGGGCCGGGCAAGATCGCACTCCTCGAGCACGTCGCCACCTTCGGCTCCATCTCAGCGGCCGCGCGGGAGATGCGCATGTCCTACAAGCATGCGTGGGATCTGATCGAGGAGATGAACCGCATTTTCGGCAAGCCGCTCGTCGTAGCGCAAACGGGCGGGCGCAAGGGAGGCGGAACCGAGCTGACGCCGGCCGGCCTCGCGGTGACCGCCCGTTTCCGGGCGATCGAACGCGCCGCCGCATCGGCTGCCGAACAGCAGATGGCGGCGCTTCAGGAAGAGATCTCGGCCTGAAGCGGGCGAGGGCGGTTTACCGTCCCGATAGTGCGAAACGGCAGAACGCGCCTACGTGGCGAGCCGTTCGCTTTCGTAGCCGGCTTCGCTCATCGCAGCGCGCAGCCTGGTATCGTCTGCTTCGCTGTCGACGGCGACGGTGCCGGCTTTTAGATCGGCCGTTACCTTGGCCGCCGGGTCGACTTCGTGCACGGCCTTTTCGATCGCCGAGACGCAATGGCCGCACGACATGTCCGGAACGCGATAGGTCTGCATATCTGGTCTCCATTTCTTCGTTCGCCCATACAGATGGGCCTTCCAGCCACTGGAGGCTCAAGGGGTATGGTGAGAAAACTGCGTCGAACGGAACGCGGCGAAGGCCGGGCTTGACCTTCCAGTTGCTGGAAGGACTACCTTCCTGCGAAGGAAAGGAGACCGATCATGAGCGATGAAGCGGTTCTCGAACCAGCCGGCGACGAAGCGAGCGAATCCGGGCGGAACACACCCGATGGCACCCCTTACGCCATCCGCGTCGACGGAATGAGTTGCGCCTCTTGCGTGAAGCGGGTGGAAAAAGCGATCGCCGCCACGCCGGGCGTGGCCTCCGCAAGCGTCAATCTCGCGACCGAGCGCGCCGATGTCCGGTTCGAACGGGCGCCCGATCTCTTTGGGGTCAGTCAGGCGATCGAGAAGGCCGGCTACGAGCCGGTCGCCGACACCGCCGAACTGCACGTCGAAGGCATGAGTTGCGCGTCCTGCGTCAAGCGCGTGGAAAAGGCGCTCGCCAAGGTCCCCGGCGTACTCGAAGCTTCGGTCAATCTCGCAACTGAGAAGGCGACCGTGCGCCACCTTTCCGGCGCCGTCGCGATCGCGGACCTCGAATCCGCAGTGGCGCGGGCAGGCTACGAAGCCGAGCGCATCGGGGCGCAGGAAGACGTCCGCGACAAGCAGGCCGAAACACGCGAGGCGGAGATCCGCACGCTGCGCCGCAGCCTGATCGTCTCCGCAGCGCTCGCGATCCCGGTCTTTCTCCTCGCCATGGGCGATCACATGGTGCCGGGCTTTCATGCCTGGTTCGCCTCGACGTTCGGCGAAAGCACCAGTTATCTCGTCCAGTTCGTGCTGACGACGCTCGTTCTCTTCGGGCCCGGCCTTCGCTTCTATCGCCAGGGTATCCCGACGCTCCTGCACGGTACGCCGGACATGAACGCGCTCGTCGTGCTCGGCGCGAGTGCGGCCTGGGCCTATTCGCTCGTCGCGACCTTCGCGCCGTCGCTGCTGCCGGCGGGTGCAGCGCACGTCTACTACGAGGCGGCGGCCGTCATCGTCACCCTGATCCTTGCCGGCCGCTTCATGGAAGCGCGCGCGAAAGGGCGAACGGGCGATGCGATCCGCCGGCTCGCGGGCCTCCGATCGAAGACCGCTCGCGTGGTGCGAAACGGCGCCGAAGAGGAAGTCGATCTCGACGCCGTCGCGGCCGGCGATCTCGTCCGCGTACGCCCCGGCGAGCGCATCCCGGTCGACGGCACGGTGAGCGAGGGCTCTTCCTTCGTCGACGAATCGATGGTCACCGGCGAGCCGATACCGGTCGAAAAGCAGGCCGAGGCCGAAGTGGTCGGCGGCACGGTCAACCAGTCCGGGGCGCTCACCTTCCGTGCGACGCGCGTCGGTGGCGACACCATGCTTGCGCAGATCATTCGCATGGTCGAGCAGGCCCAGGGTGCGAAGCTGCCGATCCAGTCGATGGTCGATCGGGTCACCGGCTGGTTCGTGCCGGCCGTCATCGCCGTCGCGCTCGTCACCTTCGCGGCCTGGATGATCTTCGCTCCGGCGCCGGCCCTTGCGTTCGCGCTGGTCAATGCGGTCGCCGTACTCATCGTCGCCTGCCCCTGCGCGATGGGGCTCGCGACGCCGACCTCCATCATGGTCGGTACCGGCCGGGGCGCCGAACTCGGCGTCCTGTTCCACCGGGGCGAGGCGTTGCAGACCCTGCGCTCGGTGGAGGTCGTCGCCTTCGACAAGACCGGCACGCTCACCAACGGCAAGCCGGAACTGACCGACCTCGTCGTGGCCGAGGGTTTCGAGCGCGCCGAGGTGCTGGCTTGCCTTGCCGCCGTCGAGATGCGTTCGGAGCATCCGATCGGCCGCGCCATCGTCGAGGCCGCCGAGCGGGAAGGCCTGACGGTGGCGGAAGCCCGAAATTTCGAGACGACGACCGGGCACGGCGTGCGTGCCGTCGTCGATGGCCGCACGGTCGCGGTCGGCTCGCAACGGTTGATGGGCGAACTCGGCTTCGACATCTTGGGGTTTGCCGGCGAAGCCGAGCGGCTGGCCGGCGAAGGCAAGAGCCCGCTCTATGCCGCGATCGACGGCAGGCCGGCGGCGCTCGTCGCCGTTGCCGATACCCTCAAGCCGTCGGCGGCGGACGCGGTCGCGGCCCTCCACGATCTCGGTCTGTCGGTCGCGATGGTGACCGGCGACGATCGTCGCACTGCCGACGCGATCGCCGGAAAGGCCGGCATCGACGAGGTGTCCGCGGAGGTGCTGCCGGATGGCAAGGTCGAGGCGATCCGGGCTCTGCGAACGAACGGGCGCAAGGTCGCCTTCGTCGGCGACGGCATCAACGACGCGCCGGCGCTCGCGGAGGCGGACGTCGGCATCGCGATCGGCACCGGCACGGACGTGGCGATCGAGAGTGCGGAAGTCGTGCTGATGTCCGGGGATCCGGTCGGCGCCGTCAATGCGGTCGCGTTGTCGCGCGCAACGATCACGAACATCAAGGAAAACCTCTTCTGGGCCTTCGCCTACAACGTGGTCCTGATTCCGCTTGCCGCCGGTGCCCTTTACCCGATCTGGGGCGTTTCGCTGTCGCCGATGCTGGCGGCCGGGGCGATGGCCTGTTCCAGCGTCTTCGTGCTCGCGAACGCCCTTCGCCTCCGCGGGTTTCGCCCGGCGATACGCGAGGCGGGGTGAACGCCCGGCATCCGCATGATGTCGCGGATGGCACGAAAGCAAACGAAGAAGGCGCGCGGCATGAGCCACGCGCCTTTTTCGATATCGTCGTGTAGCGGGAAGACAGGGCCTTGTGGCCTACTGCTCCTGCACGCTGTTGCACAGATCGGAGACGTGATCCATGAAGCTCGCCTTCATCTGCTGGAAGTCGCTGCAGCTGTCGCGCACCGACTGCTGATCTTCCGAGGAAGCGTCGTTGTACATCTTCATCGAATCTTCCGACGAACGATACTGATCGCTGTCGTCCATGAAGACGTCGTGCGCGCCCTGCGTCATCGTCGAGCCGTTGTCCATCGTGCTGCCGGCCTGGGGGAACTGTCCGGAGCCGTCGTCGCTGTTCTGCGCGAGGGCAGGGGTTGCACCGACTGCAACACCGAGAAGGAGAGCGGTAGCCATTGCGGTAACGCGATTGGTCATCATTCCTCACATTGTATTCAATTGAACTTCTCGAACACGGTTCCAAACCGCGAAAAGCGGCGAAAGTTCCAATAATACGGCAGATTTCCGGCGTTATACTGGCCGAACTGCGACGCAGGGCGCTTTTTTTGTCATTCCGCCGGTTGTTCGGCGGGACGTCTCGCGAACAGCCGAGCGAACCCCCGGCCCACGCGCTCGCGGAACGCATCGATCGCACTGAAGAGCGAGGGCACGAAAAGCAGCGAGAGCAGGGTGGAGACAAGCAGGCCGCCGATCACGGCAATGGCCATCGGTGCGGAGAACTCGCTGCCTGTGCCCGTGGAGATGGCGCTCGGCAGCATGCCGGCCGTCATAGCGATCGTCGTCATGACGATCGGGCGCACGCGCTTGTGGCCGGCGTCCAGCATGGCATCGAGCCGGCTGGAACCGCGATGCATGGACTGCACGGAAAACTCGACCAGCATGATGGCGTTCTTCGTGACGATCCCCATCAGCATCAGGAAACCGATGATGACCGAAAGGCTGATCGCCCGGTCGGTCACATAAAGCGCCAGGATCGCGCCGCCGATGGCGAGCGGCAGCGAAAGGAGGATCGTGATCGGGGTGATGAAACTCGCGAAGAGAAGCACGAGCACGACATAGACCAGCATGATGCCCGCCCCCATGGCGAGCGCGAAGCTGGAGAAGACCTCGTTCATGATTTCCGCGTCGCCGGCGTTCTTGATCGACGTGCCGTTCGGCATGTTCCTGGCCGCCGGCAGGTTGTGGATCTTCTCGAGCACGGGGCCGAGCGGCGTACCGGGTGCGAGATCCGCCTCAACCTTCGTCTGCGAATGGCGGTCGTAGCGTTCGATGGTGGCCGGCCCGTCGGAAAAGTGGATATCGGCGACGACGCCGAGCGGCAGCGGTTTGCCGGTCGTCGTCGGCACACGCTGGTTCGCCATGCGGAAGAGGTCGTCGCGCACCTTGTCGCTCAGGCTGACGCGGATCGGTATGCGTCGGTCGCCGGTGTTGAACTTCGCCATGTTGGCTTCCGTATCGCCGATCGTGGCGATGCGGATGGTCGATGCGAGAGAACTGGCCGTCACACCGTTCTTGGCGGCGAGCTCCGGCTTCGGCGTGATGCGGATCTCCGGCCGGGTGAGGGCGGCCGAGGTCGACGGATCGACGACGCCGGGGAGCGTCTTCATCCCTTCGGCGAGCTTCTCCGCCGCCTTCGAGGCCGCCTCGACCGTATCGCCCAGAACGACGACCTGCACGTCTCGATTGCCGTCCGCGTTGGTAACGTGCATGCGCACGTCGGGAATGCTGGCGAGCTTGGTGGCGATGACGCCTTCGAGCTGCTTGGCGGTAAGGTCGCGCTTGTCCCTGTCGACGTAATCCACCGTCAGGTTGGCCGTCGCGATGCTGTTCGTGCCGCCGTCGACGAAGACGTGCTCCACCTGCGGCATGGTCATCAGGCGCTTCGTGATCGTGCGCGTTGCCTGGCGCGTGTCGGCAAGCGTCGATCCCGGCGGCAGTTCGACGCTGACGGCCGAACGACCCGAATCGATCGGCGGCATGAATTCCGTCGGCAGCAGGGTCGCCGAATAGATCGAGCCGGCGAAGATGCCGAGGCCGAGCAGGAGCGTCACGAAGCGATGGCGCAGCGTCCAGTTCAGGACGTGCATGTATCCCCGCATGAAGACGCCGTCGCGCTCCTTCTCCGGCTTTTCCGCGTCGCGCATGAAGTAGGCCGCCACCATCGGCGTGACGAGCCGCGCGACGAGCAGCGAGAAGAGCACGGCTACGGCGACCGTCAGCCCGAACTGCTTGAAGTATTCGCCGGCGATGCCGCCCATGAAGCCGACCGGCGCGAAGACGGCGACGATCGTGAAGCTGATCGCGATCACCGTGAGGCCGATCTCGTTCGCCGCTTCCTCGGAGGCCTCGAACGCGCGTCGGCCCATGCGGATATGGCGCACGATGTTCTCGATCTCGACGATGGCGTCGTCGACGAGGATGCCGGTGACGAGCGTGATGCCGAGCAGGCTCAGCGTGTTCAGCGAAAAGCCGAGCAGCTCCATGACGAAGAACGTCGGAATGACCGAAAGGGGCAGGGCAAGCGCGGTGAGCAACGTCGCCCGCCAGTCGCGCAGGAAGAGAAAGACGACGATGACGGCGAGTGCGGCCCCCTCGTAGAGGGTCTCCATCGCGTTGTCGTAGCTGTTGCGGGTCGAAACGGTGCTGTCGTCGATCTCGGAGATGCGAAGGTTCGGATAGTCCTTGCGGATCGACGCGAGCTCCTTCTTCACGCCTTCGGCGGTGTCGAGATCGCTCTTGCCCGTCTCGCGCACGATGCCGAAGGCGACCACCGGCTCGCCGTCGAAGAGGGCGAAGGTGCGCGGTTCCTCCGATCCGTCCGTCACGGTGCCGAGCTGGTCGAGGCGCACGGTTCGCCCGTTCGAGAGCGAAAGCGGCGTTGCCGCGAGTTTGGCCACCGTATCGACGCTGCCGAGCGTGCGGATGGAGAATTCCTGGCCGGCGAGGTCGCCGCGTCCGCTGCCGACGTCGATGTTCGTCGCGCGGAGCTGGTCGTTGACCTGCGACGCGGTGATGCCGAGGGCGAGCAGGCGGTCGGGATCGAGTTCGACGTTGATCTCCCGGTCCGCCCCGCCGAGCCGCGACACCTGGCCGACCCCGTCGACGCCCTGCAGACGCCGCGCGATGGTGTTGTCGACGAAGTAGGACAGGTTCTCGATCGTCCGCGTCGGGTCGGCGACGGCGTAGGTGACGATCGGTCGGCCCGCGACGTCGATGCGCTTGACGACGGGTTCCGTGATCGAGTCGGGCAGGGTGCTGCGAACCGTCGCCACCGAGTCCTCGACGGAGTTCAGGGCGTCGTTCTTGTCCTTGGAAAGCTCGAACTCGACGGTGATCGTCGTCGTGCCGTCACTCGTGGTCGAGGTAATATGGCGGATCCCCGAGATACTGGAGATCTCGTCCTCGATCGGCTTGGTGATCTGGTCGGTGATCTCGCGCGGTGCGGCGCCGGGGTCGGCCACCGTCACGGTAACGATCGGCAGGTCCACGTTCGGGAACTGCGTGACCGGCAAGCGCATGAAGCTCACCGCGCCGAGCACGCACAGCACGAGGAAGAGCGCGATGGTGGGAACCGGGCGGTGGATGGACCACGTCGAAAGGTTCATCGCTCGGCCGTCTGCTTGTCCTGGCTATCGCCGCCTTTCGCATCGGCGGGCACCGCCTTTACCGCATCGCCGTCGTTGAAGAATGCGCCGGCGCGCGCGAGCACCGTTTCGCCAGGCTGCAGCCCCTCGACGATTTCGCGCCGGCCGTCCGGCGAGACGATGCCGGCGACGACCGGGCGATCGTGGACCACGCCGTCGTCGACGACCTTCACCTGCGTGCCGTCTTCACGGGTCAGCACGGCTTCGGCCGGAACGGTCGTCGCCATGTGGCGGTCGGTGATGATCCATCCGCTCGTGAACGTGCCGGCCGGTGGGGTCGCGTTACCCTTCAGCGTCACGCGGACGTCGGCAAGGCGCGTCTCGGCGTCGACCGTTGGCGCTACCCGGCGCACCGTGCCCGTCACGCTTTTGCCGCTCGCCGTCGTCAGGTCGACGGCGTCGCCCACCTTGATGCGGTCGAGCGCGCCTTCCATCACCTGCACGGAAGCCTCGATCTCGCCGTTCTCGAAGACGGTGAACATCGGTTCGCCGGCGGTGCTCGCGATGGCGCCGAGCTCGGCGTTGCGTGTCGCGACGACGCCGGCGACGGGCGTGCGGATCTGGGCGCGATCGAGATCCTGCCCGGCCATGTCGCGCTTCGACTGCGCCTGGTCGAGCTGTGCCTTGGCGACGGCCAGCCCGTCCTGGGCCGAAGCGTATGCCGCCTTCGCCGTATCCGCGCCGGAACGGGCCTGGGTCAGGTTCGCCTCGCTGGTCGTGCCGGAAGCCTGAAGTTTCTGCGCGCGTTGAAGAGTTTGCCTGGCCTGATCGTAGCTCGCCTTGGCCGAGTCGATCTCGCTCTGCGCCTGCCGTACGGCGGCCTGCGCGCGCTCCACTTCCGCCTTCGCCTGGGTGAGGTTCGCATCGAGCGTCGTCGTGTCGAGGACGGCCAGAACCTGCCCCTTCTCGACATGGTCGCCGACATCCGCCTTCAGTGCCTCGATGGCGTAGCCGCTGATACGCGGGTTGATGACGACCGTGTTGCGCGGCACCATCGAACCGGAAACCGGCACGCGCGCCACCACTTCGCTGCGTTCGGCCTTCGTCACCGTCACGGTCGGCACGTGCACGTCGGACGTCGCGTCGCCGCTTTCGCCGGACTGGGCGATCGCCGGCGCCGCAAACAGAACGACGGCGAAGAGGCCGGTACAAAGGCGTCTCGGGACGATCATGCGATACATATCCTTCCGGACTCCGTCAGGGGCGACATTACGCCATGCCGGCAAGCGAAGCGAGGCCGCGAGGCATGGTCCGGGAAACGGCGGGAGATCCATGAAAGCCCGGCCGCCGACTGATCGGACGTCGAGCAATATAGGCGCCTCCCGTCAGCCGTTCAATAATGACTGAATGGTTTAATCGATATTGACAACTATCCGAACGTGACGGATATGCGAACGATGAACGAGCCCGATACGACCGACTTCGTGGAAAGCCTCGGCCTGATCTTCCAGAACGAAGGCCTGCCGCGCATCGCCGGACGGGTTCTCGGTTTCCTCATCGTCTCGCGTGAGCCGAAGAGCTTCGACGATCTCACGAACGGCCTTTTGATCAGCCGTGGCAGCGTGAGCACGAACACCCGGCTCCTCGTCAATCTCGGTCTCGTCGAACGCGCGACCGTTCCAGGCGAGCGCCAGGACTATTTCCGCCTCGGACCGCGGCCTTATCAGCGGATGGTCGAGAACTCGCTGGAGCGTTCCGTCAGGGCACGCGACATGCTGCGCCGTTCGGTCGATACCTTCGGCGAGGGAGCCGACGCGCGTTTTGCCCGAGAGCGCATCATCGACTTCGTCGCGTTCTACGACGTCCTCGTGGAAGCAGGTCGCGAGGCCGGACGCATGCTGCGCGAGCGCGAAGGCGCCGGCTGACGGCGGGACGCCGAGCACGACCGGAACGGCCGAAGGAAACCGTTTGACCGGTTGAGGCGTTGGACCCCCGATTTGAACGGGGCAAATGCTCAGGCGGTTTCACGGGACGAAGCGGCCGGCAGAGATTGCCGTCGCGCGCAAACCGGACCGACGAGGGGCGATTCGTGGACTTCCTCCAGACACTTCTCCATGCCGCTGTCTTCGCGCTCGGCATGGCCTGGAAAACGCTGTGGACGCTGGTCCTCGGCTTCACCATCTCTTCCGTCATCCAGTCCGTCGTCTCGACGGAGGCGATGCGAGATGCGCTCGGGCGCGGCGGCATCAGGCAGATCTCGCTCGCGACGGCGATGGGGGCGGCCTCGTCGAGCTGTTCCTACGCTTCGGCCGCCATCATGCGAACGCTGTTCAAGAAGGGCGCCGCGCTCGTCAACGCGCTCGCCTTCATGTTCGCCTCGACCAACCTCGTGATCGAGCTCGGCATCATCCTGCTCATCCTTATGGGCTGGCAGTTCATGGTCGGGGAATGGGTCGGCGGTCTTGTCCTGATCGCCATCATGGCCATGATCGTCCGGTTCACCCTGTCCGATAAGCTGGTCGAAGCCGCCCGCAACCACGAGGAGGCCGGCGGCGGCCACGAGCATTCGGCGATGCTGGTCGAGGGTGAAACGTGGTGGCGGCGCCTGACGAACCCGCAGGCGCGCATCCGCGTCGCGCAGAACTTCACGATGGAGTTCTCGATGCTGTGGAAGGATCTCGCCATCGGCTTCGTCGTCGGCGGCATCCTGACGGCGTTCGTGCCGGATCGTTTCTGGCAGGCGCTCTTTCTTACGGACGCCTCGCCCTGGCTCCAGGCGCCGGCCAACGCCGTGATCGGCCCGGTCGTCGCCGTCTTCACCTTCGTCTGTTCGATCGGCAACGTGCCTCTGGCGGCCGTGCTCTTCGCCGGCGGCGCCTCGTTCGGCGGCGTGCTCGCCTTCCTCTACGCGGACCTCATCGTCCTGCCGCTTCTCGATGCGTATCGACGCTATCTCGGCTGGAAGATGGCCGCCTATATGGGCATCGTCTTCTTCGTCACGATGGTGATCGCCGGTCTGATCATGGAACTCGCCTTCGCAGCGCTCGGCATCGTCCCCGGCCACGACACCGACATCCGCCAGCAACTGACCACCTTCGCCTTCGACTACACCTTCTGGCTCAACCTCGTCTTCGGCGCCCTCGGCATCTACTGGTGGTGGACCGCCAGACGAAACCCGATGCACCATCACCACTGACAACGCGGAGGAAGCTCCGGCGCGGCACAGCCGTCGATGACCATCGTTCTGATCGGATGAATGGTGAGCCCGCAGGGATTCGAACCCTGGACCTACTGATTAAAAGTCAGTTGCTCTACCAACTGAGCTACGGGCTCTTGCGCGGGCGGGCGCGCTGAAGTCGGCGGACCATAGGCAGGGGGTGGGGGACGGTCAACCGGAAAATCCCCGGTTGCAGGCGCGGCGGCGACGGACGGTCGTCGTGCGCGTAAGAACCATTGTTTTCCGCGGTCCCGACGGACTAGAAAGGCCGTGCGCATCCGTTGCATCGGGGAGGGCGTCGCCCGTGTCGATCGCCGACATATCCATCCTGACGGCCGTGCTCGCCGGCGCGCTGTCGTTCCTTTCTCCTTGCGTGCTTCCGCTCGTGCCGCCCTATCTGTGCTATATGGCGGGCATCAGCGTCGACCAGTTCCGTGGTTCGCCAGAACGCCCGCGCGAGGTGCGCACGCGTCAGGCCGTGCTTCTTGCAGCGCTCTTCTTCACGCTCGGCTTCGCCACGGTCTTCGTGGCGCTCGGCGCCGGCGCTTCGCAGGTCGGCTCGCTGCTGCGCCGCTACAGCGACGTCCTCGGTCAGATCGGCGGTGTCGTCATCATCGTCATGGGGCTCAACTTCCTCGGCGTCTTCCGCATTCCGCTGCTTTCGCGCGAGGCGCGCTTTTCGTCCGGCGGCAAGCCGGCGACGTGGACCGGCGCCTATGTGATGGGCCTTGCCTTCGCCTTCGGCTGGACGCCGTGCATCGGGCCGGTGCTCGGCGCGATCCTCGGCGTGGCCGCAAGCCGCAGCACGGTCGGCGCGGGGGCGCTCCTGCTCGCGGCCTATTCGCTGGGCCTCGCGCTCCCATTCTGGATCGCAGCCCTCTTTTCCGAACGGTTCATGCGTTTCCTCACCGGCTTTCGTCGTCATCTCGGCATGGTCGAAAAGGTGATGGGCGGTTTCCTCGTGCTGACCGGCGTTCTCTTTCTCACCGGCGGCATGGCCTCGATCGCCTACGGGCTGCTGGAGGCGTTTCCGGCCCTCGCGCGGATCGGCTAAAGGCGAGAAGCCGGGCCGGTGCCTTGTCGCAGTGCGGCATGTGCCCTTATATGAACGACGAGGATCCCCGGCTTCGATGGGGACGGACCACGGCTGGCAGGGTGCATGAAAGAAAAGCCCAAGCGCATGTCGGCGACGATGCGCCTGCGAAATTATTTCCTGACCGGTCTGGTGATCTGCGCACCGCTCGTGATCACGCTCTACCTCACGTGGTCGTTCGTCGTGTGGGTCGATGGCTGGGTGAAGCCCTACCTGCCGAAGGCCTATACGCCGGACTACTATCTGCCGTATCCCGTTCCGGGCTTCGGCCTGCTCATCGCGCTCATCGTCATCACGCTGATCGGCTTCCTGACCGCAAACCTCATCGGGCGCACCGTGGTCGGGTTCGGCGAGTCGATCCTCGATCGAATGCCCTTCATCCGGGTGATCTACAAAGGGCTGAAACAGCTCTTCCAGACGATTCTGGCCGAGAGCGAAAGCTCTTTCCAAAAGGTCGGCCTGATCGAATATCCGCGCAAAGGACTATGGTCGCTCGTCTTCATCGCCACGCAGACGCACGGCGAAGTGGGCAAGCACGTCGCGCGTTCGGGTCGCGATCCCGTTTCGGTCTTCCTGCCGACGACGCCGAACCCGACCTCCGGCTACCTGCTCTTCGTCCCGAGCGAGGAGATCACCATCCTCGACATGTCGGTCGAGGATGCGGCCAAGATGATCATCTCCGCGAGTCTCGTCTATCCGGAGCATGGCGACGAGCCCGGCAGCGAGAGCGACGTCACCAAGCTCTTTCCCACGCAGTTCGGTACCTGAGTTCGGCCCGGGCTTACCCGGCGCGCAGGTAGCGGATCGCCTCGTCCCGGCGGAAGAGGTAGAGAAGGGTACGCAGCGCCTCGCCGCGTTCGCCGGTCAGTTCCGGATCGCTCTCGAGCACGAAGCGCGCGTCGTTGCGTGCCGTTTCGAGAAGATCGCCGTGGTGTTCGAGCGCTGCGAACCGGAAGTTCGCCATGCCGGACTGGCGCGTGCCGAGAAGCTCGCCTTCGCCACGCAGGCGTAGGTCCTCCTCGGCAATGCGGAAGCCATCCTCGCTCTCGCGCATGATGGAAAGCCGAGCCTTCGCGACCTCGCCGAGCGGGGCGGAGTAAAGCAGGATGCAACTGGATGCTTCGCTTCCCCGCCCGACGCGACCGCGAAGCTGGTGCAACTGTGCGAGCCCGAAGCGTTCGGCATGCTCGATGACGAGGATCGTCGCGTCCGGCACGTCGACGCCGACCTCGATGACGGTCGTGGCGATCAGGAGGCGCGTATCGCCGGCCTTGAAGGACGCCATCGCTTCGTCCTTCTCCGCGCTCGTCATGCGGCCGTGGACGAGCCCGAGCCGGTCGCCGAAGAGTGGATCGAGACTTTCGAAGCGCTGCTCTGCGGACATCAGGTCGGAGGCGTCGGTTTCCTCGACGAGCGGGCAGATCCAGTAGGCCTTCCGGCCGTCAGCGAGCGCGTTGCGCAGGCGCTCGACGATCTCTTCGTAGCGCTCGGCGCCGACGGTCACGGTGGCGATCGGCTTTCGCCCCGCGGGCTTTTCCGTCAACTTCGAGACGTCCATGTCGCCGAAGGCGGCGAGTACCAGCGTGCGCGGAATGGGCGTGGCCGTCATGACCAGCATGTGCGGCGCCGTTCCCTTGCCGGTGAGCTGCAGGCGCTGGTGGACGCCGAAGCGGTGCTGCTCGTCGATGACGGCGAGCACGAGATTGGCATAGGCGACGTCGTCCTGAAACACGGCGTGGGTGCCGATCACCACCTGTGCGTCGCCAGAGGCGATCCGCGCCAGCACGGTCTGGCGCTCGCGCGCCTTCATGCGGCCGGTCAAAAGCGCGACCTCGATCCCCGCCGGCGCCAGCATGGCCGAAAGCGTGCCGTGATGCTGGCGTGCGAGAAGCTCCGTCGGAGCCATGAGCACCGACTGGCCGTGCGATTCCGCCACGGCGGCCATGGCGAAGGCGGCAACGACCGTCTTTCCCGAGCCGACATCGCCCTGCAGCAGGCGCAACATGCGCTGGCTCTTGCCCATGTCGGCAAGCACGGCCGCGACCGCTTCTTCCTGGCCCGCGGTCAACGCGAAGGGCAGGGCCTTGCGGATGGCGGCCTGCGCCGTGCCGCTCGGATGAACCGGTTCGCCCGGCAGGCGACGGGTTCGCCGGCGTACCAGAGCCAGCGAAAGCTGCCCGGCCAGAAGCTCGTCATAGGCGAGCCGCCGGCGCGCCGGCGTCGTCGCTTCGAGGTCCGCCGCGCCTTCCGGCCGGTGCAGTGCTTCGAGCGCGTCGCGGAAGCTCGCGAAGCGCTCGCGCCGCTTCATGGGACCGTCGAGCCATTCGCCGAGGTCGGGCGTTCGCTCGAGCGCGGCCGTCACGGCCTTTTCGAGCACCTTGCCGGAAAGGCCCGCCGTCAACGGATAGACCGGCTCGATGACGGGCAGGGTGTCGGCGGCTTCGAGCGGCACCATATGGTCCGGATGCACCATCTGGGCGCGTCCGTTGAACCACTCGATCTTTCCACTGACGAGCATCTCGGCGCCGACGGGCAGGACCTTGTCGAGCCAGCCGGGCTTGGCGCGGAAGAAGGTCAGGGCCATTTCGCCCGTCTCGTCGTGGACGAACACGCGATACGGCATGGAACGGCGTTCCGGTGGAGGCGGCTGATGCCGGTCGACGCGCACGGCAAGCGTCGCGATTGTGCCGGGTGCGGCCACCGTGATGCCCGCCCGGCGGGTCCGGTCGATCACCGAATGCGGCGAGAGGAAGAGGACGTCGATCACCCGGGTGGCCTCCGCATCCTGCCGTCCCGCCACGCGGGCGATGAGCGTGGCGACCTTCGTGCCGACGCCCGGAAGTGCCGTTACCTCGGCGAACAGGGGATCGAGAACCGTGGGCCGCATGGAGCGGACAATGCGTTGCGAACGGCGTCGATGGCAAGGCTGACAAGCGTGCGGCGCTTCGCTATACGAACCCCGTCAACAGGAAGGTTTCCATGACCGGTACGAAACGCACCAGCGCCGACCTCGATGTCCGGCGGCGGCGGCTTCTCTTTCGCGCATGGCATCGTGGCATCCGCGAGATGGATCTCGTGCTCGGCACCTTCGCCGACGCCGAGATCGCCGCGATGAACGATGCGGAACTTAGCGAGTTCGAAGAGCTCCTCGAGGTCGTCGATGCCGATCTCCTTTCCTGGGTCACACGCCGCGAACCGACGCCGGCCGAGCGCGACACCGTGCTCTTCCGCCGGATCGCCTCCTACAAACCCGACTTCGCCTCCCTCCGTAGTTCCTGACTGGTCCTTTCGATGATCGAAGGTTTTGCTCCCGACGTTTTCAAGCGGCTTTCCGGCCCCGCGACGCTCGCAAGCGTGCCGCCGGGGGCCGAGCCTTTCCTGCTGGCCGATATGGCGCGCGCCGGCCAGCCCGTCGCCTACGTCGTTTCCGACGGCCAGCGCATGGGCGATCTGGAGCAGATGCTCTCCTTCATCGCGCCGGAAATCCCGGTGCTCACGCTGCCGGCCTGGGACTGCCTGCCCTATGACCGCGTCTCGCCGAGCCCCGACGCTGCCGCGAGACGGCTTTCGGCGCTGACGGGGCTGATCGCGCACGCCAAAAATCCCCATCCGGCGATCGTCCTCGTTTCCGTCAACGCCTTTCTCCAGCGCGTGCCGCCGCGTGGCATTCTCGGCGCGTTGGGCTTTTCCGCCCGTGCGGGGGATCGCATCGACATGGAAGCGATCGTCGAGCGCCTGTCGGCCAACGGCTTCGAGCGCGTGCCGACGGTGCGCGAGGTCGGCGCGTTCGCCGTGCGTGGCGGCATCCTCGACGTCTTCGTGCCGGGCAGCAGCGAGCCGCTGCGCCTCGATTTCTTCGGCGATACGCTGGAAAGCGTGCGCGCCTTCGATCCCGCCTCCCAGCGCACGACGAGCCAGGGGCATCGGCTCGAACTCTACCCGATGAGCGAGGTGACGCTGACGAAGGAGACGATCAGCCGTTTCCGCACGAACTACCTCGCCCACTTCGGCGCGGCGCAACGCGACGACGCGCTTTATCAGGCGGTCAGCGAAGGCCGGCGCTATGCGGGCATGGAGCATTGGCTGCCGCTCTTCTACGAAGAGCTGGAGACGACCTTCGACTATCTCGAGGGCTTTTCCTTCGTCGTCGACCATCTGGCACGCGAGGCCGCCGGCGAACGCATGAAAGTGGTGCGCGACCATTTCGAGGCGCGCGAGAGTGCGAAGAACGCGACGGGGCAGGGTGCACCCTACAAGCCGGTGGCGCCGGACGAACTCTACCTCGAAGCCGAGGCCTTCGTAGAAGCGATCGACCAGCGCCACGCGCTCAGGCTTTCCCCGTTCGAGGAAATGGAGACGGGAGCGTCCAAGGTCTTCACGCTCGATGCGCACAGCGGCCCGCGCTGGTCGCAGACGCAGATCGGCAACGAAGGCCATGTCGAGCGGATCAACGTCTTCGATTCGGTCGTCGCGCACATCGCCGAGCGGCGAAACGAGACCGGCAAGGTGCTGCTCGCCGCCTGGTCGGAAGGTGCCCTCGACCGCCTGATGCAGGTGCTTGGCGAACACGGTTTGGAACGCGTGCGCATCGTCGACCGGCTGGACGCGCTCGAAACGCTGAAGCCCGGCGAGATCGGTGCCGGCGTCCTTTCGATCGAAAACGGCTTCGAGACGGCGAACCTCGCCGTCATCGGCGAGCAGGACATCCTCGGCGACCGCATGGTGCGGCGAAGCCGCAGGCGAAAGCGCGGCGCCGACTTCATCTCCGAGGTCTCGGGCCTCGAGGAAGGCTCGATCGTCGTCCACGCCGAGCACGGCATCGGCCGTTTCGTCGGGTTGCAGACGCTGGAGGCCGCCGGCGCGCCGCATGCCTGTCTCGAACTGATGTACGCCGACGGGGCGAAGCTCTTCCTGCCCGTCGAAAACATCGAGCTTCTCTCGCGCTACGGCTCGGAATCCGCCGAGGCGCAGCTCGACAAGCTCGGCGGCGTCGCCTGGCAGGCACGCAAGGCCAAGCTCAAGAAACGCCTGCTCGACATGGCGGGCGAACTGATCCGCATCGCCGCCGAACGCACGACGCGCCACGCACCCGAACTCACGACCCAGGAAGGCCTCTACGACGAGTTCGCCGCGCGCTTTCCCTACGACGAGACCGACGACCAGATGGGCGCCATCGAAGCCGTCCGGGACGATCTCGCCGCCGGAAAACCGATGGATCGGCTGATATGCGGCGACGTCGGCTTCGGCAAGACCGAGGTCGCCCTGCGTGCGGCCTTCGTCGCGGCGATGAACGGCGCTCAGGTCGCGATCGTCGCACCGACGACCCTTCTCGCGCGCCAGCACTACAAGACCTTCACCGAGCGCTTTCGCGGTCTGCCGATCCGCATTGCCCAGGCATCGCGGCTCGTCGGTTCGAAGGAGCTTGCGGCAACGAAGAAGGAGCTTTCCGACGGCAAGGTCGACATCGTCATCGGCACGCATGCGTTGCTTGGAGCAAGCGTCGACTTCGCCAATCTCGGCCTGCTCGTCATCGACGAGGAGCAACATTTCGGCGTCAAGCACAAGGAACGGCTCAAGGAACTGAAGAGCGACGTTCACGTGCTGACACTTTCGGCGACGCCGATCCCGCGCACCCTGCAGCTTGCCATGACGGGCGTGCGCGAACTCTCGCTCATCACCACGGCACCGGTCGACCGCATGGCCGTGCGCACCTTCATTTCGCCCTTCGACGGCCTCGTCATCCGCGAGACGCTGCTGCGCGAGCACTATCGCGGCGGGCAGAGCTTCTACGTCTGTCCGCGCGTGTCCGATCTCGACGAGGTCGCGAGCTTCCTGCGCGAGAAGGTGCCGGAGCTGAAGTTCGCGATCGCGCACGGACAGATGGCGGCGGGCCAGCTCGACGACATCATGAACGCGTTCTACGAGGGCCAGTACGACGTTCTGCTTTCCACCACGATCGTCGGTTCCGGTCTCGATGTTCCGCGTGCCAATACGCTCGTCGTCCACCGTTCCGACATGTTCGGGCTCGCTCAGCTCTATCAGCTGCGCGGCCGTGTCGGCCGGTCGAAGGTGCGCGCCTATGCGCTTTTCACGCTTCCCGCAAACCGCATGCTTTCGAAGACCGCCGACCGGCGGCTGAAAGTCCTGCAATCGCTCGATTCGCTCGGCGCCGGCTTCGAACTCGCCAGCCACGACCTCGACATTCGCGGTGCGGGCAATCTGCTTGGCGAAGAGCAGTCGGGCCACATCAAGGAAGTCGGCTTCGAGCTCTACCAGCAGATGCTGGAAGAGGCGGTCAGCGAACTGAAGGGCGACGATGCGGCCGCCGATTCCGGATGGTCGCCACAGATCACCGTCGGCACGCCGGTCATGATCCCGGAAGACTACGTGCCGGACCTGCATCTGCGCATGGGGCTCTACCGGCGCCTTGGCGAAATTACCGAGACGAGCGAGATCGATTCCTTCGGCGCGGAGATGGTCGACCGTTTCGGCCCGCTGCCGATCGAGGTCGAGCACCTTTTGAAGATCGTCTACGTCAAGTCGCTCTGCCGTGCGGCGAACGTCGAGAAGCTCGATGCCGGGCCGAAGGGCGTCGTCGTCCAGTTCCGCGGAAAGGAATTCCCGAACCCGGCCGGCCTCGTCGAATATCTAGGAAGACAGGGCGCCAGCGCGAAGATCCGGCAGGATCAAAGCATCTTCTTCGACCGCGATCTTCCAACCGCCGAGAAGCGGCTTTCGGGTGCGGCCATCGTCATGACGAAGCTGTCCGAGATCGCCGAAGCGGCGTAAGCGGCTCATCGATCGGGAAGATCAGTCTTCTCGCAAATAAAAACGTCGAAGCGCGGGAAACGGTGTAACCTTTTCGTGTCTGCATCGTTTGTTTCCGGCAAGGGAGGCTATGTCGGAGGTACTACGATGGCGGCGGACGGACGCGGGCGCGATGCCTCGACGCCAATGGAATTGCCGGCAGCTGGCTGGCGGGACATAAGCTGGCGAATCTATTCCGAAATCTCGGACGACCGCGTCATGCTGGTCGCGGCCGGGGTTACCTATTACCTGCTGCTCGCCATGGTCCCTGCGCTCTCGGCGCTCGTTTCGGTCTATGGCCTTTTTGCCGACCCCGCCACGATCCAGAGCCACATGGGCGTCCTCTCCGGGGTCGTTCCCGGCGGTGGCATGGACATCATCAAGGAGCAGCTGTCGCGCCTCGCGCAGCAGGGCTCCGCGACACTCGGCCTGACGTTCGCCATATCGTTGGCGTTCGCGCTGTGGAGCGCCAATTCGGGCGTCAAGGCGCTCTTCGAATCCATGAACGTCGCATATGACGAACACGAAGAGCGTGGCTTCGTCTGGCTTACGCTCATCTGCTTCGCCTTCACGCTTGGTGCGATCGTCGCCGCCATTCTCTTCGCCGCGATCATCATCGTGCTGCCCATTGTGCTCGGCCATCTCGGGCTCGGCAGGGTCGCGGACTGGACGGTTCGCATCGGCACTTATGCGGTGCTGGCGCTTATCGTCTCGTTCGGTGTCGCCGCGCTCTATCGCTGGGGGCCGTGCCGCAGCCGGCCCCAATGGCGCTGGATCACGCCCGGCGTCGTGCTGACGGTCATCCTGACCATCGCCGTATCGATCCTATTTTCCTGGTACGTCAGCAATTTCGGATCCTACAACGCCACCTACGGCTCGCTCGGCGCGATGATCGGCTTCATGACGTGGATCTGGCTGACGGCGAACATCCTCATCATCGGCGGCGAACTCAATTCGGAGATGGAGCATCAGACGAGCGTCGATACGACCGTCGGGCCCGACAGCCCGATGGGCGAACGCGGCGCGCTGATGGCCGACCACGTCGCCGTCGGATCGAAGGATGCGACGCGCCGCGAAGACGAAAGAAAAGAAAGACGCGACGATCGGGAGCAAAAACGGCGTCGGCGTGTTTCGCTTGGCAAGCTCGCTTTCGCGGTTCCCGCCGCCGTGATCCTTGCAACGATGCAGCGACGTTCGCGTCGAAGTTAGCGGAAACCACCGGCGCATACGCAAGTCAAGGAGTGCGCCGCCAAGGAGAAGACGCCTAATGAACAGTATAATCTATCTGGTGGGACTGATCGTGATCGTCCTATTCGTCCTTTCCCTTCTCGGCCTCCACTAAAGAGGAAAGCACCCATGTCCGATACACCGCAAACACCCGGGAGCGGAAAGGCGCGCGACGATGTCGACCGCACCAAGGAACGCGCCCGCGAAGAAATGGATTCTGCACGCGAGGAAGGCCGCAAGGCCGCCGATTCCGCACGCCAGGCCGCTTCCGACTTCTCCGAAAAGGCCAAGGATCGGGCCTATGAAGAAGGCGAGCGAGGCAAGGAGAGCGTTGCAGGCGGTCTCGACGACTTCGCCGCAGCCGTACGCAAGGCGTCAGACGAACTCAGTTCGCGCGACCAGTCCATGGCCTCGAAGGTCGTGCGCGAAGTCGCCGGCGGCCTCGAGCACGCCTCGCGGACCATTCACGGCAACGACGTCGGTGAACTGACGCGTTCGGTCAACCGCTTCGCTCGTGAACGTCCCGCGACGTTCCTGATCGGCGCCGCCCTTGCCGGCCTCGCGCTCGGCCGCTTCGCGCGCTCGTCCGAGGAACATAGCGAAGGCGATTACGTCGGAGGCGAGAACTACGGCGGCGCCGCGTCGCGTTCGCCGTCGCCGACGACGCGCAGCGGGATGGGAAGTCCGACCGGCGGCGGTATGGGCGGATCTCCGGCCGAAGGCATCGATCGTGCCGAACCCTACCGTCCGACACCTTCGCCCTCGACAGCGACATCGTCGCCGACTTCACCAGGGTCGCCGACTTCACCAGGGTCGCCGACTTCACCAGTGTCGCCGACGTCGCCGTCATCCTCGTCTCCGTCCACCGCCGGAAACCCTGCCACGCCGAAAACGCCCGATACGGGGGAACGTCCATGAGCGATAGAGAACACGA
The DNA here is from genome assembly GCF_006516965.1 of Pararhizobium mangrovi. Taxonomy (GTDB): domain Bacteria; phylum Pseudomonadota; class Alphaproteobacteria; order Rhizobiales; family Rhizobiaceae; genus Pararhizobium_B; species Pararhizobium_B mangrovi. The sequence continues at coordinate 81,756 of NZ_VHLH01000003.1, forward strand.
TACCGAGCGCAACGAGCGCCGGAGCGAACCGAAGTCGCTTCCCGACCTCGTCGTCCACGCGCTGCACGAGACGAGCGAACTTGTCCAGACCGAGACGCGCCTCATCAGGGCAGAGCTTTCCGAAAAGATCACGCAGGTGGAAACGGGCGGCGGATCGCTGATCGCCGGCGCGATCTGCATGCTGGTCGCATTGCTGACGCTGACTGCGGCACTGGTCTCGGCGATCTCGAAGATCGGCACCCCGGATATCGGGGGCGGCTGGGCGGCACTCATCGTCGGAGTGATCATCGCGCTGATCGGCGTCGCACTGCTCATGAAGGCTCGCAAGGACCTCCAGCCGAGCAACCTCGCACCGAACCGCACGGCGCGTCAGTTCAAGAAAGATACGACTCTTGCCAAGGAGCAAACGCGATGAGCAGTGATACCGAACGACTTGAAAAAGAAGCCGACTCGCACCGCTCCAATCTCGATTCGACCTTCGACGCGATCCGCGAACGTCTCTCGGTCGGTCAGATCGTCGACGAGTTTTCGGGCTACCTCAAGAAGGGGCAGGGCGCCGAGACGATGAACAATCTCGGCCGCCAGGTCCGCGACAATCCGCTGGCGCTCGGCCTCGTCGGCGCCGGCATCGCCTGGCTGTTCTTCGGCAATTCCGCCCGGGCCGCCGGAGACGAGATGACCCATCGCGTCGAGCGCTGGCGCGACGATCATCGCTCCGAGCCACCGGTCGCAGGCAGGGCTGGCGCATCCACGCAGCCGATCCCGACTGGTCCGGCCTCGCGTAAGGATGCCCCGGCGAAGGGCACGCGCTTTGCCTCCGGTACGCCGACGAGCGGCGCAACCGGTACGTCGACCTATTCGCCATCGTCCTCGTCGTCTTCGACGGGCGGCGGATCCAGCGTATCGGACGCCGCCCGCTCCGCACGTGATGCCGGTTCTCGCGCCGCTTCGGGTGCTTCGCAAAGTGCTTCGCGTGCCGGTGAATCGATTGCCGGCGGCGCCCAATCCGCTCGCGACAGTGCCAGCCGGGGTCTCCACGATGCCGGCGAACGGGTGAGCGGAGGCATGCACGACGCCAGCGAGTGGGCGAACGAAAGCATGCACGGAGCGAGCGAATCGATCCGCCGCGGCTCGCGTCGCGTCTACGGAGCCGGTTCGCGGGCTGGCCGCGGCCTTGCCGACCTGATCCACGACGAGCCGCTTGTCTTCGGCGCGGTCGCGCTTGCGGTGGGTGCTGCCGCCGGTGCACTGATGCCGCCGACGCGCAGTGAGGACGAATGGATGGGCGAGACGCGCGATCGCTTCCGAGACGAGGCGTATGCGCGCGGCGAGGATGCCCTGCACCGTGCCGAGAACGTTGCGGAGGAAACCTATTCCGCGGCGAGCGACAAGGCCGAGGAAAAGGGTCTCAAGCCGAAGGAAGGCAGCGACGAGACGATCGCCGAAAAGGTGAGCGAAGTCGCCCGCACGGCCGAGAAGACCGCCAAGGAAGAGACCAAGAAGCAGAGCGAAAGCTGATCGCTCCTCGGCCCGCCGTCATCCTGCGCGGCGGGCTGCCTCTATTGTTTGTGCCGAATATTTCACGAATTCAGTTGCGTGCGCGCGCATCCCACCAGGTTTCGAGCTGGTAACCGTACAGCGGCGTCGTGTCGGGATGCCGGATACGCCCCCATCGCGCGATCCATTGCTGATCGACATGATAGAGCGGCACGACGTAGTAGCCCGATATCAGCACCCGATCGAGGGCGCGCACGGCGTCGCGAAAATCGTGCTGCGAGCGTGCGTCGAGCATCGCCTCGATCGTCGCGTCGATGGCGGGACTCTTGGTTCCCGCGTAGTTGAAGCTGCCTTCGACGTTGGCCGAGGACGAGGCCCACCGGCCGATCTGCTCCGATCCCGGCGAAAGCGACGAGGGATAGTTCTTGACGATGACGTCGTAATCGAACGTCAGGGTGCGCTGCTGGTACTGGGTGTCGTCCACCGTGCGCACCGACATGGCGATGCCAAGCGATGCGAGCGTGCGCTGATAGGCAAGCGCGATCTTCTCCTGGCCCGCGTTCTGCGTCATCACCTCGAAGGCGAGCGGTCGCCCGTTCCGATCGACCATCCGGCCGTCGTCGATATGATAGCCGGCTGCCGTCAGCAGATCGTAGGCTTCGCGCAGAACCGTACGGTCGCGGCCCGAACCGTCGGTGACCGGCAGCTTGTAGGTGCCCTCCATGACCGGTTTCGTCACAGCATCCGGGAACGGGGCCAGAAGCTTCTTCTCGTATGCGCTGGCCGGCACGCCGAAGCACGACAGCGAAGAGCCCTGCCAGTAATCCTGCGTGCGCGCGTACGCATCGCCGAAGAGGTTGCGGTTGATCCACTGGAAATCGAGTGCGAGCGCCAGCGCATGCCGCACGCGACGGTCCTTGAAGACCGGACGGCGCGTATTGAGCACGAAGCCGTACATGCCGGACGGCGTTTCGGCACGGAACGCGTCTTTGACGACCCGGCCGTCGCGCACGGCCGGAAAGTTGAACGACCGTCGCCACCTGATCGGATCGCTTTCGGGAAAGACGTCGAAGATGCCCTTCTTGAAGGCTTCGAACGAGGCGTTCTGCGAAAGGAAATAGTCGACGGTAACGGTGCCGAAATTGTCGAAGCCGCGTTTGACCGGCAGATCCTTCCCCCAATAGTTCGGATCGCGCTTGTAGACGATGCTGCGCCCAGGCTCGACGTCGCCGACCTTATAGGGTCCGGATCCAACCGGCTTTTCGAGTGTCGTGCGACCGAAGGTCCCAGGATCGATCGCGTGCTTCGGCAGGATCGGCGACATGGCCAGGATGAGCGGCAGTTCCCGGCCGGCCGATTTCTTCAGATCGAAGCGCACGCTGCGCGCGCCTACCTTGGTGATCTTCGCGACGTCGTTCAGCCGGTTGGAATAGGGTGGGCGGCCCTTTTTCGCGAGGAGCCTGAAGCTGAAGACGACGTCGTCCGCCGTCACCGGCTTTCCGTCGGACCAATGGGCCTTCGGGTTCAGATTGAAGCGGATATAGGTCCGTGCGTCGTCCATCTGGACGGTTTCGGCGAGCAGCCCGTACAGCGAAAACGGCTCGTCCATCGAGCGTTGCATCAGGCTTTCGTAGACGAGGTTGCCGAACTCTGGATCCCATATCCCGCGGGCCGTCGTGCGCATGCTCTTCAGGATGAACGGGTTGAGGCTGTCGAAGCTGCCGACGACGCCGTAGGTGATCGATCCGCCTTCGGGCGCGTCGGGGTTCGCATAGGGCAGATGCCGGTAATCGGCCGGCAGCGCCGGCTTGCCGTGCATGGCGATCGCGTTGACGGGTTCGTCCGCACGGGCGACGCCCGCAAGGCTCGCCAGGAGAACTGCCGCCAGAACCGCGCGTGGCAAACGCATGAGGGACTCCGTCGCCTGCTCATCTCACCGAATCAAGAGGACGAAGCATGTCAGAATGAAAGCGCCGCGGCGAGGCGGCGGGACGCGACGCGTCATCGCAAATCCGTGCGACCGGCTGGAACTTCCGATTAAGGCCATGTAGGAGGGGGCGAATCGGAAGGCCTTGCGAATGCCTTATTTCGGGAACACCCAAGCGATAAGCGATCGGGGCGGACGTTTTCGGGCAAGGCACGTATCCCCACGTTACCGGAGCAGCACTGAGGAGACCGACATTTCCATGACTTGCAAACTCTCCACCGCCACGCGAAGCGTGATTGCGTCCGCGTTCTTCGTCGCCGGCATGGCGGGCGTCGCGTTCGCTCAGGACTCGTCCGGTGACGCGAGCCAGGCACAGCCGCCGAAGGGCTGGTTCAAGGCGTGCACGAAGCAGGCCGACAACGACGTCTGCATCACGCAGAACCTCAAGGCCGCTTCGAACGGCCAGCTCGTCACCGCGGTCGGCCTCATCACGGTCAAGGGCAAGGCGAACCAGAAGCTGCTGCAGGTTTCCGTGCCGAGCGCGCGCCTCATCCAGCCCGGGATCGCCATGCAGATCGACGACAACAAGAAGCAGCAGCTCGGCTATGCCGTGTGCATGCCGGACAAGTGCGTGGCGGAAGTTCCGCTTTCCGACGGTCTCGTCAACGCGTTCAAGCGTGGCGGTCAGGTCACCTTCACGTCGGTCAATTTTCGCCGCCAGCCGAATCCGGTCGAGGTTTCCCTGAAGGGCTTCACGGATGCCTTCGAGGGCGCGCCGATGAAACAGTCCGAGCTGCAGCAGCGCCAGAAGCTTCTTCAGCAGCAGATGCAGAAGAAGGCCGATACTGCCCGCCAGCAGCTCGAGCAGGCGCAGGAAAAGGCCAAGAAGCAGGGCAACTGATCGCCGCCCGGCGACCGTAATCCGTATTCGAAGAGGGCCCGGTCGCTAGAGCCTTTCAGGTTTATACGGAAACGCTCTGCCGACCCTGTTTGCGTCAGGACCGAGACGGATGGCGACGAGCGTACTGGTGGTACG